>DASXEA010000034.1:0-115896 GCA_036490345.1 Rhizomicrobium sp.
GAAAAGGACGCCGGAAAAGGACGCCGGAAAAGGACGCCGGAAAAGGACGCCGGAAAAGGACGCCGGAAAAGGACGCCGGAAAAGGACGCCGGAAAAGGACGCCGGAAAAGGACGCCGGAAAAGGACGCCGGAAAAGGACGAAGGGCGTCGCCTGGGCGACGCCCTCCACGTCACGGCCTGGAGCTGTGTCTCGCAGGCCAACCGGCCCGGCGGGCGGGCCCGTCCTGAAGCCCAGCACCCTCAAGGGTGGGGGTGGCGAAACTATGCGACTCGATAGCGTCCGGAGCAACCTCGAATGCGTGGTTTTGATCTGCGCGCAGGTCATGCCCGTAAACCGGAGCGGGAAGGTGAAAGCGAATGATCTGATCGGCTTGCGTGCGGTCAGGCGTTCAGACCAGGACGGACCTCGCCAAGTGGAGGTATGGAGATCTCGTTCACCTGTGGCGCTTGCGAAGCTGCTCCGACACTATCAGTATTGAGAGCGCGCTTTCCTGAGGAAAAGCCCGTGGGCGATACCGAAACGCATGCGAAGGAAAAACTGAACTTCACCGGGTTCAGCGGTTACTACGGCGCAGTTGCAAACGGCTATGGCGGTTTCGATTATTCCGGCGAAATGCTGTACATGAACACCGCACTCATCAATCGCGAGCCGTGGTGTTACAACGGCTACGTCAACATGGCCATGGCGACGGGCGCTTCAGCAATAGGCTGGATTTGGTCGTCCGCCGCATTCGAGTCGGACAATCTCCAGGAGACGTTTTCCCTGAAATCGATGGTCGCAGCGTCGGCATGGAACTCGAATGCCGAATGGCAGGCCAACAGCTATGTCTACCGGCACGGCGTCATGACGCTCAAGGCTTCGGACATTTTTTATGCGAGCCAGTCCACGTCGATGGTGGATTTCGTTTCGCTTGGACGAAAGTCGGATTTTCGAAATATCAGTGCTGTCAGCTTCACGCTGTTAAACGTCGGTTCATATGGAAACACCTGCGTCTACGGACAGTTGCCGACGGGCTATCAGATCGCTTTGGGCAATTTGAAGGTCAAATGGAACGGCACCATTCCGCATCACAGGGGCGGCCATTCCCTTCCCCTTCCCGGAGAAATGATGCGGTCCCATCACCATGTCACGCCATTTGCGCATCTTGTGCATGCGGGAACCCATCCCGACGATGCCAGAAACCGTGAGGCCGGCCACCAACAATGGCCCGCCTATCATACCCAGTTGCTCGCTTTCGGTCACGATCCGCACGGGCTGACGAGCGAGTTCGGGTTGCCGCACGTAGAGCATTGGGGAATCTGAGCGCCGCGTCGCGAATCCCGGCTGGAAATTCCGGGACGTCATACATATTACAGCAGACGTGGCCGGGCAGAGTCGGGGAGTGCCGGTTTTCTGCCGGGCGCGCGTCGCGCGACGGGACGGCCGAGGAGGCGTTCGAGATCGGCCACAAAGCGTGCCGTGGCCAGCGGACGGCCCGTCAACTCCGCGCGGCGAACGGTGGCGAAGCGTTCCTCATCGGCAGCATCTGGCGCGAGCAATCTGGCAAAGCCGGCAACGCGCTCGAGGACGGGCCTGACGCTGACAAGTCCATCGTCCTTCCCGGCAAGGTGCGCGCGCACGCCTGACCACGGCCACTCCTCGGCCCTGGCCACAAGACGGGCACGAACAGGATTGAGTGATACATAGCGTATGGCTGTCGCGAAATGGGGGTCGTCCATCGGCACGGAGGCGAACCGGTTCTGGAAGAGATGCCCGGTCCATCGCCCGCGCGCGTTGATGAAATTCGTGTAGCGACGATGCGCTTCGCCGATTGCGCGGGCGAACCCCTCTTCCTCGCGCGGCACAACGCAACGCGCATCACTGACAAGAAATGAGAGTTTTATGTATGGCGTGCCGCTATTCATCGGCCTGGAAATATTGTTCGACGTGAATCGAGCGCGGTTCGTAATGGCTGCCGATATATAATCCGGACGGCGCGGCAACGAGACAGATGGCGCCGGGCGCCCGGTTCAGCGGTGCAATGTCGGCCGGCTCGCGCGGAGGCGATCGGAAAACTGGAGCGGCCCGGTGAACAGCGCCACGGCGTCCGCCAATCCATGCGGCAGGAGCAGAATGGAGGGACGATATACGCATTTACCGACCCTCCAATTTGCGCCCACGGGGGCCTGTTAATTTGGTGGCAACGCTAGGAGGTATGGAAACCCGTCGTTGATGTTTACATCTTCGGACCAAACCTTTTTCTTGAAGCCCCTCGGCAGGCCGGTCTGAAGCTGCGCGGATGTCAGTCCTGTTATTCCCGGATCGTTCGGAATGTTGCCGGCGCCCTGGTCCTGGTTGTTTATTCCGCTCGTGTCAGTGTCCCAATACGCCGAGTGGATATTGCCGGCGGACGTATCGTCAAAGCCCAGGAAGCCACCCGTGTAGCCGCCCCCAGCATTGCTTACGTTCCCGATTGAGTAGGCTTCGCTGATTTTGCCATTGTTGCTGTTCGAACCTAGGAAGCCCCCTGCCGATGCGCCGTCTTGGCCATTCACAGATCCGAGCGCATAGCATCCCAGCAGCGTACCGCCGTAATTAACGCCAGCAAACCCGCCGATAGGAGCGTCGCCGCCGGAAATGGTTCCGCTCGCGAAGCTCTGCTCCACCATGCCGCTATTCACACCGATCAGACCACCGACATCGGAGTTATCCGCCGCCGATACGTTTCCGGTGGAATATGAATATTGGACCGTCCCGGCATTCGAACCCGCGAGGCCGCCTGTTTCGTAGGCGTTGCTTACTTGTCCGGTGGCCGCCGAACTGAGCACGAGCGCGTTCTGATCGTTGATTCCGACGAGACCGCCAGCAATGGTTCCATCCGTCACCTGCATCGCCGAATAGGTTTGCTCAATGCGTCCGGCGTTCTCGCCGACGAGACCGCCCTCCGGTCCGTTCGCGTTTCCGGAGATGGAGCCCGAAACCGATACGCCGCTGAGATGGCCCGCATTGTAACCTGCAAGCCCGCCAGCGTAGGCCGTCAGCCAGTTGACGTTCATCCCAACGAGATTGATGTTTTCCACAACAGCTCTGGAAGATATCTGGCTGAACATGCCGACGTAGTCGACCGCGCTGTCGGAATCGGTGATGGACAGGTTGAAAATTCTGTTTCCCAGTCCCTCAAAATTTCCCGCCAGCGTGGTGGGGACGGCTGCGACTACGTACGCTCCATCTCCGGACGCATCATAATTGTTGGCGAGTGCGTAACTTCCGTCCGGATTTGCAGCGACAGCACTAGCAAGCGAGCCGATATTGCTCACGAGTGCGTAGGCGACTCCATTGATCGTCAGAGCGCTCGAAAGATTTGAAAATTGTGCTGCTCCGCCGCTTCCGAACGATAAACCACCGTCAATCCCGCCATCATTGTCGATTACCGTCAGCGCACCAGTGCCGGAAACGGAGATTATCTGGTCAACCACCGTCGAGCGGTAGCAATCCAGAACGAGTAGCGTTGGGCTCGACCACCTTAACGGCGCGTCGATCACAATATCCCTTGTCTTGCTTGCCACCTTTCCCGAGCCGGTCGAGATTTTGACGTCCGAGGTTGCAAGCATCTTTTCGAGTTTCTTGACGTTCAAATTGGCGTCCTTTGCGGTCGGAACGCATACATTTCCAGAACATCGTATATTCTGATTGACCTGGTTCGAGACTGTTACGGTCGCCGAGGCCGGCGCTATCAGGGTCGCCAGCGATATTGACAATACCGACGAGACTAAAGCGAGTTGATCCATTGGATGCCGCCTTCCCAGTGCGATTTGAGATACATACTTAACAGTGTAACGCGAATTTGTCGACAACACATCGGGCCACTGCGTCGCCATCGAATAAGCCCCGAAATCCCGAGATCATACTGTCCAACGGGACGGTCGGACCGTGACGGCCGTCACGAAATCCCGAAATCCCGGGACGTCATACATATTACAGCAGCCACGGCCGGGCAGAATCGGGGAGCCCCGGTTTTCTGCCGGGCGCGCGTCGCGCGATGGGACGGCCGAGGACGCGTTCGAGATCGGCCACAAAGCGTGCCGTGGCCAGCGGACGGCGGCCGTTGTAGAAGGCAATCCAGGAGGCAATGCCTTCGCGCGCCTCGCGACCATCGCTGTAATGCTTCAGACAGACGTCCTCGTGCTTCAGGCTGCGCCACAGCCGTTCGATGAAGATGTTGTCCATGTAGCGCCCGCGTCCGTCCATGGAGATTTGCCCGCCTATCACACCCAGTTGCTCGCTTTCGTTCACGATCCGCACGGGCTGATGAGCGAGTTCGGGTTGCCGCATGTAGAGCATTGGGGAATCTGAGCGCCGCGTCGCGTCGCTGATGCCCGGCAGGGCGTTTTATATTTTTACGTCGAATTTGGTTGCGGCCAGTTGTGCCGGCGATTTGCCGAGCTTCGTGAGGAACGGGAGCCAGCGCCTGTCCTTGCGAATGGGGTCGAACAATGGCTCCGCCGCAATGGTGGAGAGGCCGGCGTCCCTGGTCGCGACCGCCTTTTCGAGCCAGTCGAACGCCTGATCGGGTTCGTTGCGAAAGGCATAGACATAGGCGATGTTGTAGGCGGAATCCGCGCTGTATTTGCGGATCAGATTGGCCAATGCCGCATCGGAGTCCGCTTTTCTTCCGACCGCATAGAGCGCCATCGGCAATCCGATCATGCGCCAGCCCTCGTCCTCTTCCTGCTGCATCGCCGCCAAGGCCGCCTGCGCCTGGCCTTTTTGCAGGAGTGCCAGACCGACCTGGAATTGACCCGAAAGGTAGGCGGAGCTTCTCGCCAGCGTCTGGCGCATGGCGGCGAGGGCTGCATCGGGACGATGGTCGCAGAGATAGGTGAGGGCGAGGTCCGCATAATTGACGGCCTGCGCCGGATCCTTGGCAACCAGCGCTTCGCCGACCTTTGCCGCCAGCGGGACACGATCCAGTCCACGCGCCAGAACGGCCGCCTGGCGCAGAACATCCGGGTCCTGCGGCGCCAGCGCGAGGGCACGCGAGAGATATTGCGCCGCAGCCTTGAAGTCGCCGTCATAAGAACGCGAGATTTTGCCGAGCAAGCCGTAGGCCTGTCCCTGATTGGGGTCGATCGCCAGGGCTTTGGCGGCCGCTTCCTTTGCCAGGCGGATGGCGTCCTCGACTGGCCGCGCGCCGTAATTCACCTGCACCAGATAGGTCTGCCCCAACCCGACCCAGGCGGGGGCATAGTTCGGATCGATTTTGAGCGCCTGCTGATAGAGATCGATGACATGGCGATAGCCGTCCGCCGTATTCAGGCGTGCGAACTGCCGCCCCTGCTGATAGAGCGTGAACACGCGCGGATCCGTAACGCGCGCGCGCGGCGCCGCACCCAGCAGCTGGATCTTGAGCTGGCGCACCACGCCCAGCGAAATTTCGTCCTGCACGGCGAAAATGTCGCTCAGATCGCGGTCGTAGGAGTCCGACCACAATTCGCTGCTGTCCGAGGTGCGGATCAGCTGGGCGGTGAGGCGAATGCGGTTGCCCGCCTTGCGCACGCTGCCTTCCAGCACGTGAGCGACGCTCAGTTGTTTGGCGATTTGCGCCACCGTCGCGGTCTTGCCCTTGTAAACGAAGGACGACGTGCGGGCGATGACGCGCAGTTCCGGAATCCTGGCGAGCTGATTGATGAGTTCCTCGGCAATGCCGTCGGAAAAATACTCCTGCTCCTTGTCGGAACTCATGTTGACGAAGGGCAGGACAGCGATCGAGTGGTCGCCATAGGATCGGATCAGCGCGTCGACGCCCCCTTCCTTGCGCGCTTCGGCCACGGCCTGGACCTTTTGGTGCTCCAGCGCCGCTACGCGCGCGGGCGCCAGAACAAATTTGTCGAAGGCAAAATAGGCCACGGCCAGCGTGAGAATGGCGAGCAGGAGACGATCGACAAGCTTGCCGGTGTGGGGCTTGACCGAACGGGCGTGGTCGACCTGGCTTTCGCGTTTCAGCCCCTGCGGTGTCCATTCGAACACCCAGGTGAAAATCAGCACCGGAAGCAGTCCCACCGCCAGTAGGACCACCACGGTGCGCGGCAGCCATGCGGGCGCATCGAAAATCGGCGAAAGCGTGGTGGCGACCTGGGTTATGAGCCAGGCCGCGACGAGGTAGAGGCCGCCCATGCGCACGACATTGCGGCGCTGCAACTCGGCGATGAATTCCATGCCCCATCCCAAAGCGGACACAATCGCGCCCAACCTATAGGCTGGGTCGCCTTTTTCAAATCACCCGCACGGCCATGCGGGCGTTAGGAGGGCTGACGCCGGCGTCCTGTCCGTCAGGAAAACGGATCCAGCACGAAAATGGCGGACGACTCGTTGGGGGCCGAAATTGCCCTGCCGCTCGATCTCCCGTCGCGGCTTGACTTCCCCCGTCGCCATTGATTTGTCTCGCCACCCAATGATGCGCGCTTTTCTATTCCCCGGTCAGGGCAGCCAGGTCGTCGGCATGGGGCGCGAACTGGCCGAGGCGTTCGCGGCCGCCCGCGAGGTCTTCGAAGAGGTCGACGAAGCCCTCCAGCAGAAGCTCTCGCGCCTGATGTGGGAAGGCCCCGAAGCCGATCTGATCCTCACCGAAAATGCCCAGCCTGCGATCATGGCGGCAAGCCTGGCGATCATCCGGGTGCTCGAACGCGAAGGCGGGCTTGAGCTTGCACGGCATGCACGCCTCGTTGCCGGCCATTCGCTTGGCGAATACAGCGCGCTTGCGGCGGCCGGCGCGCTGACGCTGCCGGATGCGGCGCGCCTCCTGAAGACGCGCGGCCGTGCCATGCAGGACGCGGTGCCGGTCGGCGAGGGCGCCATGAGTGCGCTCCTCGGAATCGAGATCGCCGACGCCGAAGCGGCGGCGGCCGAAGCCGCCGAACAGGGCGGCGTCTGCGTCGTCGCCAACGACAATGCCCCGGGCCAGGTCGTCATCTCCGGAACGGCCGCTACGGTCGACCGTGCGGGGGAAATCGCCAAACGCAAAGGCGCCAAACGCGCGATGAAGCTCGCGGTAAGCGCTCCCTTCCATTGTGCGCTGATGCGGCCGGCCGCCGACAGGATGCGGGAAGCACTCGCCCGGGTGACGATCCGTCCGCCGGCGGTGCCGCTTCTCGCCAATGTCACGGCGACGGAAACCGCCGAGCCCGAATCGATTCGCAGGCTTCTCGTCGAACAGGTGACCCACCGCGTGCGCTGGCGCGAAAGCGTGCTCTCGCTCCGCGGGCTGGGAATCGCTACAACCGTGGAGGCTGGCGGCAACAAGGTGCTCACGGGCATGGTCAAGCGCATCGATCCCGAGCTTTCCATCATCGCGCTCGACAAGCCTGCCGATATCGAAGCGTTCGCGAAGACATTGTGATGTTCGACCTGTCTGACAAATCGGCGCTTGTGACGGGCGCGAGCGGCGGAATCGGTGGCGCCATCGCGCGCGCGCTTCACGCCCGGGGCGCGACCGTGGTTCTGTCCGGCACGCGGGTCGAAGCACTCGAAGAATTGAAGGCCGAACTCGGCGCACGCGTGCATGTCGCGGTCTGCAATCTGGGCGATGCGGTCGCTGTCGAGGCGCTGATCAAAGCGGCGGATGCCGAGGTCGGCGGCTCGATCGATATTCTCGTCAACAATGCGGGCATCACGCGCGACAATCTGTTTCTTCGCATGAAAGACGAGGAATGGGATCAGGTGCTCGCGGTCGATCTCACTTCGGCGTTTCGCCTGTCGCGCGCCGTGCTGCGCGGGATGATGAAGAAGCGCTGGGGACGAATCATTTCGATCACCTCCGTAGTCGGCACGACCGGCAATCCCGGCCAGGGAAATTACGCCGCCGCCAAGGCGGGTCTTGTGGGCATGACGAAATCGCTCGCGGCCGAAGTCGCGAGCCGCAATATCACCGTCAATTGCGTGGCTCCCGGCTTCATCGAAACGGCCATGACCGGCGTGCTTGCCGACGCCCACAAAACGGCCCTACTGGGACGAATTCCGGCCGGCCGGATGGGGACGCCCGAAGACGTGGCCGCCGCGGTGGTGTATCTGGCGAGCCAGGAGGCGGCCTATGTCAGCGGCCAGACCTTGCATGTCAATGGCGGGATGGCGATGATTTAGGCGTCATATCAATGAGATAGGCGGCTGTAGCACGGCCTCTGGCTTTGTGTTACCAAGCGGCAATCTTAAGGCCCGGGGTCACGGGTTGGACCAATGAGGCTGGGCCGCGCGGCTCCTGGACGAAGCGCGGCGAACGAGAACGAAGCAGAGGTTTTGGAGATACAATGAGCGATATTGGCGAACGCGTGAAGAAGATCGTGGTCGAGCATCTCAATGTGGATGCCGACAAGGTCACCGACAACGCGTCCTTCATCGAAGACCTGGGGGCGGACAGCCTCGACACCGTCGAGCTCGTCATGGCCTTCGAGGAAGAGTTCGGTATCGAGATCCCCGACGACGCCGCAGAGTCGATCGTCACGGTGGGCGACGCCGTCAAATATATCGAGAAGTCCCAGACTTAAGTGGGTGGGGCGAAGGCCTCCGGAATGCGAAGAGTCGTCGTCACGGGTTTGGGGCTTGTCACGCCGCTGGCCTGCGGTGTCGAAGATTCGTGGTCGCGCCTGCTTGCCGGCAAGTCGGGCGCGCGGCCCATCACCAAATTCAAGGTGGACGACCTTCCCGCCCGAATCGCCTGCGATGTACCGCGGGGCGACGGATCGGACGGGACGTTCAACATTGACGCCTGGGTCGATTCCAAGGAACAGCGGCGGATCGACGATTTCATCACGTTCGGTCTCGCGGCAGCCCAGCAGGCCGTGACCGATTCCGGCTTTGTGCCGAAGGATGAGGACGAGCGCTGCCGAACCGGTGTGCTGATCGGCTCAGGCATTGGCGGCCTCCCTGGCATCGAGGACGCGGCGATCCTGGTGCATGAGAAAGGCCCGCGTAGGCTCAGCCCTTTTTTCATTCCCGGGCGGCTGATCAATCTCGTGTCGGGATATGCCTCGATCCGTTTCGGCTACAAGGGTCCGAACCACGCCGTCGTCACCGCCTGCGCGACAGGCGCGCATGCCATTGGTGATGCCGCGCGGATGATCGCGCTCGACGATGCCGATGTCATGCTGGCAGGTGGCGCCGAAGCCGCTGTGTGCCGGCTCGGCATGGCGGGATTCGCCGCCTGCCGCGCGCTGTCGACCGGATTCAACGATCAGCCGCAGAAAGCATCCCGCCCCTACGATCGCGACCGCGATGGTTTCGTGATGGGCGAGGGGGCGGGGATGGTGATGCTCGAGGAATTGGAGCACGCCAAAGCCCGCGGCGCGAAGATTTACGCGGAAGTGAAAGGCTATGGCCTTTCGGGCGATGCCCATCACATTACGGCGCCGGCCGATGATGGCGATGGCGGGTATCGTGCCATGGTGATGGCGCTCAAGCGGGCGCAAATGACGCCTGCGGACATCGACTATGTGAATGCCCACGGCACGTCGACGCCACTCGGCGACGAAATCGAAGTGGGCGCCGTGAGCCGCCTCTTCGGCGCAGCGTGTCGCACGATTTCGATGTCGTCGACCAAATCTTCCATCGGACATCTGCTCGGCGCCGCCGGGGCCGTCGAAGCCATCTTCTGCATTCTCGCCATGCGCGATCAGATCGTTCCCGCCACTCTCAATTTGGACAATCCCTCCGTCGAAACCGAAATCGACCTCGTGCCGCATACGCCCAAAAGGCGCTCTGTCGCGGCAGTGCTGTCGAATTCCTTCGGCTTTGGCGGTACCAATGCGTCGCTGATCTTCTCGGCGGTCTGAGCCTGCGGGTGTGTGCGAGGGGTCGCACATCCGGGGCCGGGACCGCGCATGAGGAATACGTCGCATGCTGCGCTTTCTGGCCTTTGCCGTTGTGCTTGCAATGCTGCTCGTGGCGGGCTGGCAGTGGGAGCGCTACGATTTCATCGCACCGGGCCCAGCCGCCCGCAATGGCGCCGCCGAATCGGTCGTGGTCATCCGCACCGGCGATCGCGTCTGGGGAATTGCGCGAGCGTTGGAATCGGCCGGCGTGGTCTATCACGCGCGCCTGTTCGAGGTGGGCGTTCGGCTGCGCAATGAAGGCGGCCTGCTCAAAGCCGGCGAATATGCCCTGCCGTCGCGCGCCAGCATGGACGACATCGCCGCCATTCTGATTTCCGGCAAATCCGTTTCCCACAAGGTGACCGCGGCAGAGGGCCTGACGAGCCAGATGATCGTCGATATCGTCAATGGCGATCCCGAACTCGTCGGCGACGTGCAGCCCGTGCCTCAGGAGGGAACGCTGCTGCCGGAGACCTATCTGTTCACGCGCGGGACGACGCGCGCGCAGATCATCGACGAGATGCGCGTGGCGCAGCAAAAGCTGCTGGTCCGCGACTGGGACCTTCGCGCGCCAGGCCTGCCGTTTTCGTCGCCCCAGGATGCGGTTATCCTCGCATCGATCGTCGAAAAGGAATCCGCGATTCCGGCCGAGCGGCGCCACATCGCAGCCGTGTTTCTCAATCGTCTCAAACTCGGCATGAAACTCGAATCCGATCCGACGGTGATCTACGGTATCAGCAGAGGCTACCCTCTCGGGCGTGGCATCCGCGAAAGCGAGCTGCAGACACCGACGCCGTACAATACCTATGCCGTCGCCGGCCTACCGCCGACGCCGATCTGCAACCCGGGGCGTGATTCCATCGAAGCCGTCCTCAATCCCGAAACATCGGCCGATCTTTATTTCGTAGCGGACGGCACCGGCGGTCACGCGTTTGCTGCCACCAAGAGTGAACACGACAGAAACGTCGCGCGCTGGCGACAAATCGAGAACGCGCTTGCGCGCGTGCATGCGGGGCGATAGAGCGCGGCAGCTTGCGCCATTGCCGGCCGGGCCTATGCTGAAGCATTGAGATTCTGGACGATCCCATGGCGCTCACCAGTATGACGGGTTTCGCCGATGCGCAGGGCGCGCTTGCCGGCGTGCGCTGGCGCTGGGAGGCGAAAAGCGTAAACGGAAAGGGGCTGGATGTGCGTCTGCGCGTTCCGCCCGGGTTCGAAGGTATCGAGCCCGCCGCGCGCATGCTGGCGGCTGACCGCTTCCGCCGGGGCAACATTCTGGCAACGCTGACACTCGAGCCCCAGGAGTCGGCGCGCGGCCTGAAGATCGATACGGCCGCTCTCGCGTCGGCAATTCAGCTGGCGCAGCAGATCTCTGCCGAGACGGGGCTTCAGCCGGCGCGCGTCGATGGTCTGCTTGCGCTCAAGGGTGTCATCGTACAGGACGAGACAGTGCCTGTGGACAGTGCCGCAAGGGCGGCACGCGATGCAGCCGTACTCGAGACACTTGCCTTTGCGCTCGATGCACTTGCCCGCGCGCGCGCTTCGGAAGGGGCAAAACTCGCCGCCGTGCTCGGGCGCACGGCCGACGAAATCGAGTGCCTGACGAAAGATGCCGAGCGATTGGCGGCGATGCAGCCGGCCGCGCTCCGCGACCGGCTGCAGGCACAACTCAAGGATCTCCTCGAAGGCAACGCGCCCAGTGAGGACCGGATTGCCCAGGAAATCGCTTTGCTGGCCGCCAGGGCCGACATTCGCGAGGAGTTGGACAGGCTGCACGCCCATACCCAGGAAGCGCACCGTCTCATGACGTCGACGGAGGCAGTGGGGCGAAAGCTCGATTTCCTGTCGCAAGAACTCAATCGCGAAGCCAATACGCTCTGTTCGAAATCGTCCGATATTGCGCTGACCCGATTGGGACTCGCGATCAAGGCTGCGATCGATCAGTTTCGGGAGCAGGCACAGAACGTCGAATGATCCGGCAGGGAATTTCATGAGCGGCGTTGCGCGCCGCGGCCTCATGCTTGTGCTGTCGTCGCCGTCGGGTGCCGGCAAGACGACCCTGTCACGACGGTTGCTCGAACACGATCCCAATCTCAGGCTGTCGATCTCGATGACCACGCGCAAGCGGCGCGGCGATGAGCGCGAAGGCATCGACTACCAGTTCGTCACTCGCGAAGCCTTCGAGGCCGCCGTCGCCCGGGACGCGTTTCTGGAGCATGCCGTGGTCTTCGACAATCTGTATGGCACCCCGCGCGCTGCCGCCCTGGCGGCGCTTGCGGAAGGTCGGGATGTACTGTTCGACATCGACTGGCAGGGAACCCAACAGGTCAGAGAACGCGCCGGCGACGACCTTGTCAGCATCTTCGTGCTGCCGCCGTCGCAGGCCGAACTCGAGCGCCGGCTCAGGAGCCGGGCGCAGGATCCCGACGATGTCGTCGCCGCGCGAATGGCCAAGGCCGCTGGCGAAATCAGCCATTGGGCGGAGTACGACTACGTCATCATCAACGACGATGTAGATCGGGCGCTCAACGAAATCGTTCTGATCCTTGCCGCCGAGCGGCTGAAGCGTACCCGCCAGACGGGTCTCTCGGACTTCGTCCGCAATCTGTTGCGCGAGCAGTGACGATAATATTCAGGGCGTAAGCACCACCCGGCCGGTGATGCGGCCGTTGCGCAAATCGTCGAGCGTCCTGCCCGCGTCTGCGAGCGGGCGCATTTCGAGCGGAATGGGATCGACCTTTCCGGCACGCACGAGCCCCATCATCTCTTCGGCCTCGGAAAGCGAGCCGACGAAGGAACCGCCGATCGTCAGGGCACGCAGCGGAAACATGGGAAGCGGCATTTCCATGGCGCCGCCGAACAGCCCCACAAGAACGATCCTGCCCCCTTTGCGCACGGCGGCATTGGCGAATGCAAACGACGATTCCGAACCGACAAAATCCACAACGGCATAGGCGCCGCCCCCGGTGTCGGAGACAAGGCGCTTTGCCTCTCCGGCCTCGCTCGTGTTGTAGGTCGCAACGGCGCCCGCCTGCCGCGCCGCCGCGAGATGGGCATCGTTGATGTCGGCGGCCATCGGTCCCCGGCCGAACATCGCCCTGGCGAATTGCACACCCATCATGCCGACACCGCCGCAACCCAGAATAAGCAACTGGTCGTCGGGCCCCAGCCTTCCAATCTTCTTCAGCGCTCCGAAGGCTGTCAGCCCCGAGCACATGCTGGCGGCTGCAAGTGCAGGGGAGGCTTCGCCATAGTCCAGGAGGTATCTCGGATGCGGAATCATCACATGCGTGGCATAGCCGCCCTGTATGCCGGGAGAACAACCCAGCTGGCGCGGCCGGCTGCAGAGGTTTTCTTCGCCGCGGCGACAGGCAGCGCATTCGCCGCAACCGATCCACGGAAACGCCGCGTAACGCTTGCCGATCGCAATGCCCGAGACTTCGGGTCCGATCGCGACCACTTCGCCCTCGATTTCGTGACCAAGCGTGTGAGGAAATTTGAGCGCACCCAACCCGAGTCTGGTCCCGCCACCCAGATCGAAATAGCCATCATGGATGTGAACATCGCTATGGCACACGCCGGCATGCCGGGTTGCAAGCAGGACCTCGGTGCCGGCCGGCTCGGGCGTAGGAGATTGCATTTCCTGAAGTGGCGCACCGAAATTCAGGATCGATTGGGAAATCATCGATCGTTTCTCCGAAGTATCTCTATCGAGGGCGATTGTCGCACGCCGGTTTGGCGCTCTCAACCATCGCGCGATAGGCGCGGGCGAGTGCCGCAAAATCGGCGAGGGTGAGCTGTTGCGCGCGCGCGGTTGGATCAATGCCCGCGGCGCTCAGTAACCCTTCCGGGGCTGTACTGAGCCGCTTCAGACTTTGGCGCAGCATTTTTCGGCGCTGACCGAATGCGGCAGCCGTGACTGCCTCAAGATCCTCGATCCGCGCATTCGCGACAGGTGCGGCGAGCGGCTCGAATCGCACCAGCGAGGACGTCACCTTGGGTGCCGGCGTGAAGGCACGCCGATCGACGTCGAAGAGAATACGCACCTGGCTTCGCCATTGCGCGAACACCGACAGGCGGCCGTAACTTGCGCTTCCTGGAGCGCCCACGAGCCGTTCCGCAACCTCGCGCTGAAACATGAGCGTCAGGCTCAGCCAGAACGGTGGCCAGCATTTCGGCGATAGCCACTTCACCAGCAGCGCCGTAGCCAGATTGTAGGGCAGATTGGCGGCGACGCGAATTTCGCCCGCGACCTCTTTCTGCCCGAACAGCGCGATTTCATCGATTTCGAGCGCGTCGGATTCGACAATGTCGAGACGGCCGCGATGAATCGCTGCGATCTCGGCAAGCGCGGGAAGACATCGCCGGTCGCGCTCCACCGCTATGACCCGGCTTGCACCTTCCGCCAGCAGGGCGCGCGTCAATCCCCCGGGACCGGGGCCGACCTCATAGAACGTCGTATTCGCGAGGGGCCCCGCGGCGCGCGCGATGCGGCGCGTCAGATTCAAATCGAGCAGAAAGTTCTGACCGAGCGAGCGCTTGGCAGAAAGTCCGTGTGCTGCGATGACCTCGCGCAGCGCCGGCAGCGGATCAGGCGGCGATTCGGGCATCGGCCATGGACGCAGCAATTCGTATGGCGGCGATCATGCTCCGTGTGTCGGCACGGTCTTGTCCTGCAATGTCGAGGCCGGTGCCGTGGTCCGGCGAGGTGCGGATGATCGGCAGGCCGAGCGTGATATTCACCCCCTCCCAGAAGGCCAGAGTCTTCAGCGGAATCAGTGCCTGATCGTGGTACATGCAGAGCGCTGCATCATAGCGGGCGCGCGCTTCGGCATGGAACATGGTGTCGGCGGGCAAGGGTCCCAGAACGCGATGACCCGCGGCGCGCAAAATGTCGATGGCAGGCGTTATGATCTCGATTTCTTCACGCCCAAGACGTCCCCTTTCGCCGGCATGCGGATTGAAACCGGCCATCGCAAGGCACGGGTTGTTCACCTGAAAGTCGCGCGCCAATGCGCCAAGAACGATCTCCGCAGTTTCGACGATCGCCTCTGTGCCGAGTGCCGCCGCGACATCTGCCACCGGAAGGTGGATCGTCTGCGGGACAACGCGCAGGCCGGCGCCGGCGAGCATCATGACGGCGCGGCGCGCGCCGGTGAGCGCAGCGAGATATTCGGTATGCCCGGCAAAGGCGAAGCCGGCTTCGAGAAGAAACGCCTTTTGAATCGGGGCCGTCACGACGGCGGAGGCTCTGCCGGCGAGCGCTGCATGCACCGCTTTGTCGATCGCCTCGATCACGGCCCGCGCATTGGCCGCACCCAAACTGTTCCGGTCGGCGCGTTCTTCGCCGGGGCACAGTACGTTTCCGGGGATTCGCGTCGCCCCGGGTTGCGCCTGAAAAACGTCCGGATCGCCCACAAGGTGCAGATCATAGGGACCGATATGGCCTTCGAGCGCCAACCACGCCTTGACCGCGATTTCCGGTCCTATACCTGCCGGTTCGCCCATGGTGATGAGGATGGGCGCGCGCGCATGTTCGTCAGCGCGTCTCGACATCGGCTTCGCGGCGCAGATCGCGCAGATAGCGGCGCGCGAGCACGGTGATCTGCTCTTCGTAGAGCTGCTGTTCGACCTGGTCGCGGGTCGGTATCACAATGGCGGTTTCCTGCTGGACGGCCTTGTCGCAACGAACCAGCAACTCGATCCCGGCGGCGGAAACCATCGGTTCGGTTACACCGCCTGGCTCCGTCTTCTTGAGCGCATCCTGCATTTCGGAGCTCAAATCGGCGACCCGCATTGTCCCCAAATTCATGAGCATGGTGCCTGGGACCTTGCTCACCAGATCGTGGAGGCGTTCGCATCCTCTGACGTGTCCGCGTATCATCGCAGCCGCCTGCATGCCGCGCTCGACAAGATCCTTGGCGGGCTTGGGACCGATGGGCAGCAAGATGCGCTGGAGCGGCAATGTGCCGGCGGGCGTGTCCGCAGCGGCCTGGACTATTGGCAGTTTGGTGCCGGCCGGTTCCTGCTTGTCCCTGAGTTGCAGAATATAGTAGCCCCCGGTAGCGCGAATGGGCGGGGTGACATCCCCCACGCTCATGGTCTTGATTTTTTGGTCGAGCTCGGCAGGCAGCTGTCCTTCCTGAACCCAACCCAGATCGCCGCCCTGGGCAGCCGTGGGATTCTGGCTGAACTGGCGCGCAACGGCCGAGAACGGCGCCCCCGATCCGATCTGGGTATCGACGTCAGTCATGTCTTTCAGGACCTTGGCGTCCTGTTCGGGTGAATCTACGGCCTGAAAGATTTCGGCGACGAGATAGCGCGGTCTGTTGGCACCCTGCTTGATGCGTGCCAACTCGGCGTCCACATCTTCGGGCGATACATGCACCCGGTCGCCGAGTTGGTCCTGAACGAGCTTGGACCAGGCAATTTGCGTGCTGATCTGCGCCCGCAGGGTCGCCATGTCGACGCCTCCCTGCGAAAGGACATTCTTCAGCTGATCCATCGAAAGATGGTTGCCTTTCACGATGTCATCGATTGCCTTGTCGACATCGATGGCGGACACCGAGATGTTGTTCTTTTGTGCTTCGAGAAGCTGAAGTCGCTCGGTCTCGAGTTGCTTCAGGATCTGCTGACGGATTTCATTCAGCGAGTTCTCGTTGGGCCGCACACCGGAAGTGGCAATGAACAGCGCCATGCGCTGGCGCAGATCATAATCGGAAATGACCGAATCGTTGACCACCGCGGCCACGCCATCACCATGGTGGACCACGGAGCCGGCGAGATCGGCAGCGCTAGGCGCCGCTTTTGCGTCCGGCCCGGTCGACGCGACTTTCTGCCCGCGTGTCTGCCCGGCCGGTGCGGCATCACCCGCTCCGGACGCGGCCACAATGGCGAGCGCGAACGAAGAGCAGAAGAAGATGGCCTTGCCGAATCGTCTGGTCAATGAAGCATCTTTGGCGCTTGGCGCCCGCCCGCAAATACGCACAAAGCGCTTCGCGGCGGAGCGATTTTCGCGGAGCATAAGCATTTCCGCTTCCGCGTCAAAGCGGCGTCGCCGGGTAAAGATATTGGGGGAATATTCCGGAGCGCTGCACGGGAACCTCGCTTGTCTTGAGCGTAAACCTGAAGACGATCGACGTCGCGGGCTGGAGTTCGCGAAATTCCGTGAACTGCCGCTCATAGGACAGCGAGAAGCCCAGACATTCGTCATCATAGCCAAAGCCGAACTGGTCGGAGATCATCTTGCTTGCAGCCAGGTCGCGTTGTCCGGCCATGTAGGCCACCCAGTTGCCCCACAATCCTATGAGTGCCTGCGCCTTCACCTCTTCGCGCGAGCCGAGCCCGGCGACGACTTCCTGGGAGGGCAGGCGCACATAGCCGAGTTCGATCGAGGACCGGCCATACTCGGCGTCGAGCGATGCTTCGTTGCGCTCCACGGAGTCCGCGGATGCATCGATGTCGATGCGGTCGCTCAGGCTCAGATGCGGGAAGTTTACAGTAATGCCTCCAACAAGATCGGAATCCTTTCCGTCATAGCCGGAATCCGGAGCGAAGACCGGGTCCGGCTTGAGCCGGTAAGATTCGCCCACATCGGCTTCGATCGACCCTGTGGGGAACAGCGCCTGACCGCTGACGCCCACATTGGCGTGTGGGCCGCTTTCGACGAGGTCATGATTGGAGAATTGGTCGAGATCGAAAATATTGGTGCTGTCGAGCTGAAAATCGGCGACGGAAGCATTTGCCGGCAATACCGAATAGCCGGTCTCATTGGGAATGCTCGACGGATTGTCGCCATAGGGTGCGTAGATGGCCTGCGCGATCGGTTGCACGACGAATCCTGTCATGCCGAAAGCGCCCGGCGAAACGAAGGGCCATCGCCAATCAAGCGCAACGCTGGGTGCTCCGCGAGTCACATATTGGCTGTTCGGCAGTCCGGTGATCGCGACCGCATTGACATCGCTTGTATGATAGACGTCGCCGCGGGCATCGGCCTGGATCGTCACGAGTTCGCCATCGGAGGCGACAAACGGCATACGCCAGCGCATATCGGCCTTTACGTGCTGGTCGTCCTCGCCGATGCGTCGGGAGATGGCAGAGGTGACGAGGTCGAAACGATAGTCGCCGCCGAGCACGGTGGTTCGAGGAATGTAGTTGTATTCGATGAGCGGAAGCACGACCGGAAAAAGATTGTTGTCGTCCGTCTCACGCAGTCCCTGAAAGAAATATCCCGTAATGGCAAATCGGCTGCGACCGCTGAGACCTTCGAGATAGACGTCGTTGGTCAGACGATCGGCGGTGCTGATGCCGTAGCGTTGCAGATAGGTGGCATACGATGTGAGTTGGGCATCGTAGCCCGTCCGCCAGACATTGTTGAGCGCGAAGTTCCCGCCGCCGAATACCGAACCGTAGACCTGGCTGACGTTTTCCGTAAGACCGGCGTGCGGATCGTCGGCGACGCTCGCCTGAAGCCACATTCCCCCATCGTCCCAACGCTGGCGGTATTCGGTCTGAAGCTGCTCCCCGCCTTTGAGCGACACGAGGGGCGCAAAAGTCATGTCCTGCGAATCGCTGAGGGCGACATAAAAGGGTACGCGGGCAAAATAGCCAAGCGTGGACTTGGATCCGACGTCGGGCATGAGAAAGCCGGAAGCGTGCTTTACCGTCGGATCGGAGTGACTGAAGTAAGGCGTGTAAAGAACCGGAATGCCTTCGAACTCGATGACAGCGTCGCGGTAAGAGATGCGATGATGCAACTCGTCATAGACGACATGCGCGGCCTTCACCGCCCAGTCCGGCGTCCGTTGACCAGGCTTGTTGCAGATCTTGCAGGGCGTGTAGACGGCGTTTGCAGCGACCGTACGTACGCCACCCACGCGCGTTGCCCTCGCCGCAACGAAACGGCCGTTATCGCCGATCAGGGCGGCGAAACTCTCGATGGCTCCGTTGCGCATTTGATTTTCTAGACGCATTTGCTGCGCAAAGACGACATTGCCGTCCGGCGCCATGAGAATGACGTGGCCGCTCGCGGTGACGCTGTCCTTGTTCTCGTCGTAGACGACGCGGTCGGCCTGGAGGATGCGGTCGTTGTAATCGATCTCGACGTGACCTTCGGCAGACGACACGGAGGTATCGAGATCGTAATCGACGTGATCGGCCTTCAGGACCATCTTGCCGGGCGTGTTGCCGAGCACGGTACGGCTCGAATAGGTCGGACGTCCCGGCGCACCCGATTGCCCGAGCACGACGCCGCTCGCGCACGCGGTCGCGAGCAACAGACTGGCAAGCCCCACGACACCCTTGCCGCGCATGTTCAGCCGTCCTCGTGATGAAAGACGAGTGTCATTCCGAGCAGGATCGCGGCGATGGCGGGGGCGGCCGCCGCGAGAGGAATGGGCAGAATGCCGGTTTCACCCAAAGCCCGCGTTATGGCGCTTACGAAATAGACACCGAAGCCTGCGAGCGCTCCCCAAACGACGATTCGCCCCAGGCCACCCAGGCGCGCCAGCCGCAGCGAAAAGCTCGCCGCCATCAGCACCATTGCCGCGAACATGGCAGGAAGCATCAGCAAGGAATCGAAATAGAGAAGATAGCGCGTGGCCGAGAACCCGGCTTGCCGTGCGGTATCGATGAAGCCGGGCAACGCCCAAAAGGACAGCGTATCCGGAGGCGCGAAGCTTTCCTGAATCCTGGTCGGTGTCAGGCGGGTCTTGAGCGCATATTGCGTCACATGCCTGAGGCCGCCCGAAGCGCCGCTAACCCAGGCGTCATTCAGCAGCCATGCTCCCCGGCCGAGAACCGCGGAGCGGGCATCGATCCTGCCTGCGAAGCTGTCGCCGGGGTCATAGAGGAAGACATTCACGTCTTCCAGCCGCACGCCCTGGTCAGCAACACGCTGGGCATGGATAACGGATTGGGCGTCCTGATCGCCTTGGCGCAACCACAGCCCGTTCGTCGATATGGCGAGTTGCGAAGCCTGGCCGCGGATCAGTCTGGCTTCCATTTGCGAGAATTCCACCAGCATCCGCGCCGAAAAAGGCGTGAAAATCAAGACGGCAAAAAGGCCGAGCCCGAGTGCCACCGTGAGCGGGGCGATCAAAAGATTCCAGGCGGAAATTCCGGCGGCGCGGATCGCGAGCAGCTCATGGCTGCGCGAGAGCCGGACAAACGAGAATATCCCACCCAACAATACGGCGAAAGGCAGAAGCTTCAATGCCAGGTCCGGCAATTGCAGCAGCCCCATGGCGACGACTGCCGGCGTCGGCACATGCCTCTGTGCCGTTCGGTTCAGGAGATCGACGATGTCGATCGAGAATGTCAGGAAGCACAGTGCCCCGAACACGCCGCCAACGCCGGCCATGAACTGGCGCGCCAGATACTGATGCAGCGTCCACGACCAACTCATGCGACAGGCTCCAGCGCCCGCCTTGTACCTGCCAGATTGGCAAGGTCGATGCCCTGAATATCGAGAAGCGCCAGCAATCCCCCGGCGAGCGGAATCAGGTAAAACAGCGCACAGAAGACGGGATGATGGGCGGCGAGTCCCTGTACGCCATAGCCTGCGATGCGCAAGCCCGCTGCCGCGACCGATGCGAAGGACAGCCGCAGCGCATAGGCGCCACGGGCACGCCGGCTGACTGCCACCGCGGCAAAGGCAATCAGCGCGAATGCAGGGCAATAGAGGGGCGCCGCAAGGCGGTTATTGGCCTCGGCAAAATAGGCATTGAGCGTTTCGGGTCGAACCGGCTTGGTGAAGTGGGGCCAGAGCAGCTCGTTCAGAAAGCGCTCGCTGGTACCGAGTTCGACTTCCTGCTGGTGTGTTGCAAACTGATCGAGGTCGAACACATAACGCTGGAATTTGAGAACCGACAATTCGGGCGTGGCGGTGCGAAGGCCCGCGGCGCATTTGGGAGGCGCGCTGTGCGAACGTCCTGTCGGGGCCGCGCCATGCCGACCCGCGCGGCAGGCGCCCGGAACGCTGCTCTGCTCGATCGTGCCGTCCAGCATGATCAGACGCGCACCGGCGGGCGTTTGCGCCAGAATTCCGCTTTGGGCGAGATAGGTTGTCGGACGAAACGGATCGCGCTCGTCATGCACCAGAATGCCGTGGATCGTGCCGTCGGGTGATAGTTCACGCATGAAAACCGTGAGCCCGCTGGCCGGCGTGTTGAACTGGCCCTCGGTCAGGATCGCCGCGCCGATATCGGCACGAATATCCACCTCTTTGTCCCGCATCAGCCTTTGGCCGAGCGGCATGAGATAGAGGCTGCACGCGTAAGTCATGATCATGACCGTCGCCGCCGCGGCGAAGACGGGCGCCAGAAGCTGGGCCCGGCTGAACCCGGCTGCCGCCATCACGACAAGCTCACTGTCGGCATTGAGCTTGTGAAGTCCGTAGAGCGTCCCGGCAAAAAAGGCGATGGGCAGGATGACGACGAGCAGGCTCGGCAGCATCAGGAAGGTCAGATACAGAAACGTCGGTGCGGACTGTCCACGATTGATGACGAGGTCAAGAAGCCGCAGCGACTGTGACAGCCAGATCACGCTTGTCAGCAGGAACGTGAACAGGGCAATCGGACCCACGATCTGGCGCAAGACATAGGCTGACAACCGTGGCATCAAAAAAACCTGTCGGCGCAGGGGCGGAAACCCCTTCGCCAGCTAGCAAATATGACCTAGACTAGCACTGCCCCGCCGCCAGTTTCCAAGCTTAGACCATCAACGAGGCCATCCATGCAAATCTCTTTCGTTCCATTCTCGCTCGCGGGCTCGGCAGCCCATGTCGTCGCAATGAGCGAGGGCGGAACGCTTCAGGGGGTCGCGGCCGAGGCAGACCGTACGACGGGCGGTGCGCTCACCCGGGCTTTGGCCTCAAGCCGCTTCACCGGCAAATCGGGGCAGATTCTGGAGCTCGTAGCGCCGGCAGTGTTCAAGGCCTCGCGTCTGCTTCTGGTCGGGCAGGGAAAGGCCGAGCGCTTCGATGGGCCGGCGGCCGAGCGGCTCGCGGCCGAAGTGGTAGGGCGCCTGTTCACGAGTGGCGAAAAGGCCATCGTATTCGAGGTGGAGACGCCCAAAGGCAGCAAGCTCGCACCTGCCACGCTGGCCGCCCATATCGCGATGGGGGCGAAGCTTCGCGGCTACACCTTCAATCACTACCGCACCAAGAATCGCGAAGAGCACGAACCGACGCTGGAGGAAATCCGCGTGGCGGCGGCCGATCCGCAAGCCGCGAAGCGCGCTTTCTCTTCCCTGGACGCGGTCGCGGAAGGAATTTTTCTCGCGCGCGACCTCGTCAACGAACCGCCGAACGTGCTTTCCCCGGAGGCATTTGCCAAGCGCGCCCGGGCTCTTGCGAAACTCGACGTTCGCGTCAGCGTGCTGGGTGAAGCGGAGATGCGCCGGCTCGGAATGGGCGCGCTCCTCGGCGTGGGGCAGGGGAGCGAGAGGGAGAGCCAGCTTGTCGTGATGGAATGGAAGGGCGGCCGCAGCAAGGACGCGCCGGTCGCGCTGGTAGGGAAGGGTGTCTGCTTCGACTCCGGCGGCCTTTCGCTCAAGACGGGCGCGGGCATGATGGGAATGAAGGGCGACATGGGCGGAGCTGCGGCCGTTACCGGCACGCTGCATGCGCTGGCCACGCGCAAGGCGCGGGTCAACGTGGTGGGGATCATTGGCCTTGTGGAAAACATGCCGAGCGGCGCGGCTCAGCGTCCCGACGATGTCGTGAAGTCCATGTCGGGGCAGACGATCGAAGTTCTCAATACGGATGCAGAAGGGCGCCTCGTCCTCGCCGATGCGCTTTGGTATGCGCAGTCCCAGTTCAAGCCCCGGTGCGTCATCGATCTCGCCACCCTGACGGGCGCCATACTGATTGCGCTTGGCAATGAACATGCGGGGCTGTTTTCCAATGACGATGCCCTGGCGGAGAATCTGATCGCTGCCGGTCGGGCCGAGGGCGAGCCGGTTTGGCGCCTGCCTCTCAACGATGCCTATGACAAGGCGCTCAAATCGAAGATTGCGGACATGAAAAACATCGGTGGTCCGACTGCCGGTTCCATCACCGCGGCCCAGTTCCTGCAGCGTTTCATCGACAAGACTCCCTGGGCGCATCTCGACATCGCAGGTGTTGCCTGGCAGGACGGTGAGCACAAAGTGCTCGCGCCTTCCTGGGCCACTGGATGGGGCGTGCGGGTTCTGAACCGGGTCATCGCTGACAGCTACGAAAGCGATCACAAGCAAACGGGGAAGAAAAAGCGGAATTAGCCGCGACCTGGCCACGTTCCGCGGAATTTCCGTCCGATGAGCGAAGCTCTATTTTATCATCTCGAGACGCGAACTCTGGAAAATGTTCTGCCCGGCCTGATCGAGCGGACCATGGCGCGCGGCTGGCGCGCGGTCATTCGCACGGAGTCCGCCGAACGCGCCGGCGCGATCGACGCCTTGCTGTGGGCCTATGACGAGGAGAGCTTTCTGCCGCATGCGCAATTGGGCGAGGGCGATCCGGCGGAGCAACCGGTTCTGATCGCGGTGGAAGAGACCTGGGCCAATCGCCCGGACGTGCTTTTCCTCGTTGGTGGCGCAACGCTGTCCTCCTGGGAAGGGAACGTGGCCGACTTTAGGCGTATCGTGCTTCTGTTCGATGGCCGCGACGGCCACGCCCTTTCCGGTGCCCGGCAGGCATGGGCGGACGCAAAGGCCGCTGGCCATGAGGTCACCTATTGGAAGCAGTCGGCGGGCGGCAAATGGGAGAAGCAGGCTTAAAGGCCTGTAGAAAAAGTCGATGCCTCTGTACGGGTTGGGATTGATCACGCTGCTGGTGCAGTTTGCCTGTGCAGCCCATGTCGTGCGCACCGACCGATCCTATCTCTGGATTGTGCCCATTATTTTTCTGCCCTGGTTCGGCTGTGCCGCGTATCTGATTGCCTCTGTTCTGCCGGATGCATTGCGCGGCGGCCGCATGCACCGCATCGCGGATAGCGCAGCGACCATTACCGATCCGGGCACGAGCTACAGCCGCAAGAAGCGTGACGTCGAGACCATCGGATCGGCGCAGTCCAAGCGCGTGTTTGCCGAGGAATGCATACGGCGCGGGCGTTATGACGAGGCTGTCGCGCTCTATGCCAGCGCCATGGATGGCGCGCATATGGAAGATCCAGCACTTCTCCACGGGCTCGCCCGCGCCAAATTGCTGGCAGGCGATGGACCCGGGTCGCAAGCAGCCTTCGAATCGTTGAAGGCGGTATCGCCCGCCGATTTTACGGTCGACGCCCGTCTCGACTATGCGCGCGCCCTGACGTTGCAACACAAGTCCGAGGAAGCGTCGCGGGAATTCGAGGCGCTCCTTCCGGTGTATCCGGGTCAGGAAGCGCGGTGTCGCTATGCGCTTCTCCTGGCGGAAATAGGCCGGGACGAAAGGGCGCAACAGCTTTTCCGGGAAATCGTGGACTCCCAAAAGCACGCGCCGAGCTATAGCCGTGCCCGCGAACGCGAGTGGCGAAAAATCGCCGAACGCAATCTGCGGCGATGATATGGTTCAGCTGGCTTCACGCGAACGCATGTTCATCGAAGCGTGCCGCATCGGTCACCTGGCGACATCCGATGGCGAAGGCGCCCCCTCCGTCGTGCCGGTCTGCTTCGCACTGGATGGTGATACGCTCTACACGGCGATCGATGAAAAGCCCAAAGGAAAGCGACCGCTCGCCAGGCTGCGCAACATCGCCAGCCGCTCTGCGGTCGCCATCGTTTTCGACCACTACGATGAGGACTGGACGCGGCTCGGCTGGGTCCTGATCCGCGGCGACGCCGAAATATTGTTGGAAGGGCCGGAAGCGGAGCGCGCGACTGCATTGCTGCGAGCCCGCTATGCGCAATATGACGGGATGGTTCTTTCACCAATTATTGCGATCCGCATGGCCCGCATCGTTTCCTGGGGCGATCTCGCCGCCTCGCGCCACACCGGAGATGCATGTGCAAGCGGATGATCCGGAAGACCTCTATGCGTGGCGCAAGGCGGAGCGCGCACGCCTGATTGCGGCGCGGCGCGCGATGCCGCTCGATGACTATCAGGCCGCGACGGCCGAAATCATGCGACAGTTGGAGGAACGACTGCCATCGAACCGGCAGACACTGGTCGGAGGCTATTGGCCGTTCCGCCGCGAATTTGACTGCTTGCCGTATCTGCGCGCCGTGCTGGCCGCAGGGGGGCAGGTCGCGTTGCCGGTCGTGGTGAAGCGAAATGAGCCACTGATCTTTCGCCTGTGGACGGAATCCACCCGCATGGAAGCCGGTCCCTGGAATATCCTCCACCCGGCGGAAGGGGAGCCGGTTTTTCCCGCGGCACTCGTGATCCCGCTTGTCGGGTTCGATCCGGCAGGATTTCGTCTTGGCTATGGCGCCGGTTATTACGATGCAACGCTGGCATCGTTTGCGCATGATCCCGTCACCATCGGCGTCGGATTCGAATTTTCCTGTCTGGACTCGATCTATCCGCAGCCGCATGACATTCCCCTCGCCACCATCATCACGGAAAAACGGCGCCGGGAATTCCGCGCAAAACCCTGAGCAACGTGGCTGGTGCAATCTCGCCGCCATCGCGTAGTCTCGCGCGCCCGGGGAGACGCTTCTCATGAACGACACGACCAAGACCGTCCGTACACGCACCGATTGGGAAATTGCGCAGGAGGCGACGCTCCTGCCCATTCAACAGATTGCCGACAGGCTTGGCATCCCTTCCGAGAGCATCGAGCCGTTTGGGCATTACAAGGCCAAGGTCGCGATGGACTTCGTCGAGCGCGCCTTTGCAGAGCGACCCGATGGCAAGTTGATCCTGGTGACCGCCATCAATCCGACGCCGGCCGGCGAGGGCAAGACGACGACGACCGTCGGCCTTGGCGACGCGCTGAACCGCATCGGCAAGAAGACCGCGATCTGCCTGCGGGAACCGAGCCTTGGGCCGTGTTTCGGCATGAAGGGCGGCGCGGCCGGCGGCGGATATGCGCAGGTCGTGCCGATGGACGAACTCAATCTGCATTTCACCGGTGATTTTCACGCCATCGGCACGGCCAACAATCTTCTGGCTGCCATGGTCGACAATCACGTCTATTGGGGCAACGCACTCGGCATCGATCCGCGTCGGATCACCTGGCGGCGCTGCCTCGACATGAACGACAGGGCGCTTCGCGCCATCGTTTCCTCGCTTGGCGGTGTCGCGAACGGCTATCCGCGAGAAGATGGATTCGACATCACTGTGGCGTCAGAGGTGATGGCGATCCTCTGCCTTTCGACGTCTCTCGAAGATCTCGAACGGCGGCTTGCCAACATTATTGTGGCATCGACGCGCGATCGCGCGCCCGTGCATGCGCGCGACCTGAAGGCCCCGGGCGCCATGACCGCGATCCTCAAGGATGCGATCAAGCCCAATCTCGTTCAGACGCTGGAAAACAATCCCGTCTTCGTGCATGGCGGCCCGTTCGCCAATATCGCCCATGGTTGCAACTCCGTGCTGGCGACGAAGCTCGGGCTCAAGCTGGCCGATTATGTGGTGACGGAAGCCGGATTTGGTGCCGATCTGGGCGCGGAGAAGTTCTTCGACATCAAATGCCGCAAAGCGGGCCTTTCTCCCGCACTGGCGGTGGTGGTGGCGACGGTCCGCGCGCTGAAGTTTCACGGCGGTGTCGGCCGCAAGGAACTGGGTCCCACGAATGTCGCGGCGGTGGAACGTGGCCTCGTCAATCTCGAACGACATATCGAGAATCTGAGGAAATTCGGTGTTCCCCCCGTGGTTGCCATCAATCATTTCGCGACCGATTCCGCGGATGAACACGAGACGATTCTGGAAGGATGCCGCAAACTCGGCGTTGAGGCCATTGTCTGCAAGCATTGGGCGGAGGGAAGCGCGGGCACGGAGGCACTGGCGCGGGCGGTCGTCTCTATGATCGAGCAGGGCGGCGCCAATTTCCACACACTGTACCCCGACGAAATGAAGCTGCTGCAGAAAATCGAAACTATCGCGTTCCAGATCTACCGCGCCGGCGAAGTCGCGCCGTCGAAGCAGGCGCTCGACAAGCTTGCCGAGATTGAGCGGCTGGGCTTCGGCCATCTGCCCGTCTGCATCGCCAAGACGCAGTATTCCAATTCCGCGGAGCCGGATCTTTTTGGCGCGCCAACGGGACACGTATTGCCCGTGCGCGAGGTGCGCCTTTCGGCCGGCGCAGAATTCATCGTTGCCATCTGCGGAGAAATCATGACGATGCCCGGGCTGCCGCGGCAGCCATCGGCAGAAGGGATCAAAGTGGAAAAGAATGGCTGCATTGTCGGGCTTTCGTAAGCTGATCGGACGTCCTGCAAACGCGCTCGAGACCGATCGTCTCGCCCTGCGCCGTCATAGGCGATCCGATTTCGGCGATTGTCAGGCGATGTGGAGCGACAGCGACGTCATGCGCTATCTGGGCGGCCGCCCATTCACGCGCGAGGAATGCTGGGCGCGCCTGCTCCGCTATGCCGGCCATTGGGATTTGCTCGGATTCGGCTTTTGGGCAGTGATTGAAAAAGCAAGCGGACGCTTTGCCGGAGAGATCGGCTTTGCGAATTTCGAACGCGATATCGAACCGTCATTTGACGGCGCGCCGGAGATCGGCTGGGTCTTCATGCCCTGGGCGCAGGGCAGGGGCTACGCGACCGAGGCTGCGCGGGCCGTCACGGCCTGGGGCGATGCGAAATTCGGTTCGTCGCGAACCGTCTGCATCATTTCGCCGGACAACGTGCCGTCGTTGCGCGTGGCCGAGAAATCCGGCTACCGGCAATGGGGTGAAACCGATTACAAGGATTCGCCGGTCGTGATGTTCGAGCGCAAGCCGGGGCGATAAGCCCCGCTCACCAGCCGCGTCGCTGCGCCGATCCTTAACGAATTGCTGCCATCATTCCGCGTTCGAACGCCAGGAAACGACGGATGCAGCGGTCGTCGATCGTCACATTGATTGTGGGCCTGATCACTGCGGCGATGGGGGCGGCGATCCTGCTGGCCTGGGCTGGCGCCTTTGGGCCGCCGCAAGGCAACGGCAGAGACCCCGCATGGCTCGGTGGCCTTTGCGGGTTCATCTTTCTCGCGGGTGGTGCGGCGGTCATCATCAAGGCGATCTTCGCGCCGGGAAACGAGCAACAAAGCGATCTTCCTCCTGCCACGCCCGCCGCCGTACGCATCATCTACGGCGCACTTGGGCTCGCGATCACGGTCAGCCTCGGAGTCGTGATTGCCTGGGTCGCGTTCGGTCCAGGCGAGCGACATTTCTCGGGTTCGGGTGCTTTTCTCGGACCTGCCGTGGGCCGCGCGGCATTCGGGGTCGGCGGCATCATGATTTGGGGATTCCTGGGCTTGATGGGCTTTCGCTGGGCACGACGCCACCTTGCACGCACACCGCCCGGCGACGTGGAAAGTTAACCTTCAGCCAGTGCGTCTTCGTAAGCCTGTGACGCCGCGAGCCAGCGCTCCTCTGCATCTGCAATACGACGGATCGCGGCGGCGCGGTCTTTGGCAAGTGTCGCACCTTTCGCCGGTTCGCGCGAAAAGGTCTCAGGAGCGGCGAGGGCCGCGTCGAGATTGGCGAGCACGAGGGTCAAACGCGCAATGTCCTGCTCCGCAGCGTCGGCGCGATCCTTGAGCGGCTTCAGTTCCTTGCGCCGATCCGCAGCCTGCCGCCGCGTTTCGGCTTTCCCGGCGCCCTTGTCACGCTCGCGCGTCTTTTCCGGGCCCGACAGAATCATCCGACGATAATCTTCGACGTCTCCGTCAAAGGCGTGGACGCCGCCATCTGCAACAAGAAACAGACGATCGACAGTTGCCTCGATCAGGCGGCGATCATGGCTGACGAGCACCACCGCTCCCTCGAAATCGTTGAGCGCTGCAAGCAGCTGTTCGCGGGCGTCGATATCGAGATGGTTGGTGGGTTCATCGAGGATCAGCAGATTTGGCCGGTCGAGCGTAGCCAATGCGAGCGTCAGGCGCGCGCGCTCGCCGCCCGAAAGTTGCCCGACCGGTGTCAGCGCCTTGTCCGCAGTCAGCCCAAAGACTCCCAATTGCGTGCGCAATTCGCGTTCCGAGAGAAGCGGGCGCAAATGTCCGAGCGTTTCGACCGGCGTCAGGGCACCATCGAGTTCGTCCAGCTGATGCTGTGCAAAATAGCCCGGAGACAATTTCCGCGCACGCACGATATCTCCGGCGAATGGATCGAGTTTGCCGACCAGCAGTTTGGCCAGCGTCGATTTGCCGTTGCCATTCTGCCCGAGAAGCGCCACCCGATCGTCGGGGTCAAGCCTTAGCGAAACGTCGCTCAGGACCGGTTTTCCCGCGATATAGCCGACGTCGACATGCTCCAGCGTCAGGAGTGGCGGGCTCGCTTGTGCGGGTTGCGGCAGGCGGATCGGCGCGACATGCTCGTCGAGCAGGAACTCGATCGGCTTCAGCTTCTCGATCATCTTGAGGCGGCTTTGGGCCTGGCGCGCCTTGCTCTGCTTGTAACGAAAGCGATCGACAAAGGCCTGCATGTGCTTGCGGGCCGCTTCCTGCTTCTTGACGAGCGCCGCATCCAGCGCACGCCGGGCTGCGCGCGTTTCGACGAAGGTCTCGTAATTGCCCGTGTAAAGCGTGAGCCTGCCGTGTTCGAGATGCAGGATGAATTCCGCAAGGGCGTCGAGCAGGTCGCGATCATGGCTGACGATGATCACCGTTCCGCGATACCGCCTCAGATAATTCTCCAGCCAGAGGACGCCTTCCAGATCGAGATAGTTTGTCGGCTCGTCCAGCAGCAGCAGATCGGGCGCGGCGAAGAGAATTGCGGCGAGCGCGACGCGCATGCGCCAGCCGCCAGAGAAATCGCTGCAGGGCAGCACCTGTTGCTGCGCCGAAAAGCCGAGACCGGCCAGAATCGACGCAGCGCGCGCCGGTGCGGAGTACGCACCGATCGCGTCGAGGCGCGCATGGATTTCGCTCACGCGATGGGGGTCGGATTCGGTTTCGCTCTCCGACAACAGCTGAATGCGTTCCGTATCCGCGGCCAGCACCGTATCGATCAGGCTGATGGGGCCGCCGGGAGCTTCCTGCGCTACGCTGCCAACGCGCCACGCCGACGGCCAGCTGATATCGCCGATATCGGGCGCCAGCTCGTTCAGGATCAGCTTCAGAAGCGTCGATTTGCCCGCTCCGTTGCGGCCCACAAGCCCAATCCGGCGACCGGCCGGCAAATTGGCATTCGCGCAGCTCAAAATATCGCGGCCCGCGATCCGGCAGGTCAGGTTGTCGATGATCAGCATCTCAGTGCGACAATTGTGCAGTTCTTTGCAGCGGTTTCGGCCCTGATCGCAGCCCCAGGCGGGAACGGGCGACGGCGGTTTGTAATGCACGGCTTGCGGCAGAGCCAAGCGGCTTCTATAAGCGCCCGGATTTTAGGAAACGGAGCTTTGCCATGGCGATGGAACGCACGCTGTCGATCATAAAGCCGGATGCGACACGGCGAAACCTCACCGGTCGTGTCGTGGCGAAGTTCGAAGAGGCCGGATTGCGGGTTGTGGCCCAGCGGCGCATGCAGCTTTCGCTCGCCGACGCGGAGGCGTTCTACAACGTCCACAAGGAACGACTCTTTTTCCGCAGCCTCGTGGAATTCATGACGTCGGGTCCTGTCGTGGTTCAGGTGCTCGAAGGCGAGAACGCAGTGGCGCGCAATCGCGAAATCATGGGCGCGACGGATCCCGCGAAGGCAGCTCCCGGCACGATCCGCAAGGAATTCGCGGAATCGATCGAAGCCAACTCCGTGCATGGCTCCGACGCGGCCGAAACCGCGATGCACGAAATCCGTTTCTTCTTCTGCGAGCTCGATATCGTGGGCTGAAATTCACCGGGGCAGGCCGGCCATGGCGGAAAAAGTCGTCGTCATCACGGGTGCTACTTCGGGCATCGGCGAAGTCGCGGCCGACCGGCTGGCTGCCAAGGATGCGCGTATCGTCTTCGTGGCTCGGGATTCGGCGCGCGGAGAGGAGACGCTTGCTCATCTGCATGCCATCGCGCCGGGGCTGGCGCATCGCGCCCATTACGGCGATCTCTCGCGCCTGTCCGACATGAAGCGCGTCGCCTCGGAGATTGCCGAGGCCGAGCCCGTCATCGATGTGCTGATCAACAATGCCGGCGCGCTGTTCAACCGGCGCCAGGTCACCGAAGACGGCCTGGAGAAGACCTTTGCGCTCAATCATATGTCCTATTTCGTGATCACGCAGCTCCTCAGGCCGCGACTTGCCGAAGGCTCGCGTGTCGTTTCGACCGCATCGGATGCGCATAAGGGCGCGACGCTCGATTTCGCGGATCTGCAATCGTCACGACACTATGGCGGCTTTGCCGTCTATGGCCGTTCGAAGCTTTGCAACATCCTGTTCACGCGCGAACTGGCGCGCCGGATGGAAGGCACGGGCGTCACGGCCAACTGCCTGCATCCCGGCTTTGTCGCGTCGCGCTTCGGCGACCGTTCGGGAGGGATTCTGTCCTTCGCCATTCGCGCGGCAAAGAATTTCGCGCTGACCCCGGAACAGGGCGCAGAGACGATCATCCATCTGGCGTCGTCGCCGGATATCGGCGAGGTCTCAGGGCGCTATTTCGTCAAATGCAAACCAGCCACGCCGACGCGTGAGGCGCAAAACGACGCCGATGCGAAGCGCCTTTGGGATGCCTCCGCCGAACTTGCCGGAATCGCGGCGTGACGACGCCATTCAGTCGGGTTTGACGGGATCGGCGTCCGGCGCAAGGCGGTGTGCGTCGAGCGTGTGCGCGTTGTGCCGCTTTTCGGTCTCTGCTGCCTCACGCAAAGCCCTGGGCGTGCCGTGCTTGGCTCGATTGGTGGCCGCGGACGTTTCCTCCGCCATCCGGTTGCGGGCCTTTCTGGCGCGTCTCAAATTGACGATCTCTCCCATGCGTCGAGGCTAACCCGGTTCGCGCTCGCGCTGAAGGGAGGAATCGAGGGCCGCGAGACGCAGTGCGCTTGCCAGCGGGCGCAGTCCCCGCGCCGCATCGATTCCAGCCACGAAAGCGGAAAGGGCTTGCCCGGCACGAACCGCTTCGGCCTCCAGCACGGACCAGAATTCCGGCTCCAGCGCCACGCTCGTGCGATGTCCGGCGATCGTGAAGGACCGCTTCTTGAGCGACTGGCGGATATTATCCGCCACCGCCGGCGCCTGCCTTGGGGTGGATCATCTCTTCGGCCCGCACCAGCCTGTCGAAGTCCTCGGCCGAGACGAAGCCAAGAGTCACCGCCTCCTCGCGAAGTGTCGTGCCGTTCTTGTGCGCAGTCTTTGCGACCTTCGCCGCCTTGTCGTAGCCGATGGTGGGCGCAAGTGCCGTAACCAGCATCAGCGATCGCTGCAGCAGATCGCCGATGCGAGCCCGATTGGCTTCGATGCCGACTACGCAATGCTCCGTGAAGCTGTTCGCGGAGTCGCCCACCAGCCTGATCGATTGCAACAGATTGTAGATCAGCACTGGCTTGAAGACGTTGAGTTCGAAATTGCCCTGGCTGCCGGCGATGGTGATGGTGACATGATTGCCCATCACCTGCGTGGCGACCATGGTCAGCGCCTCGCACTGCGTGGGATTGACCTTTCCCGGCATGATCGACGAGCCCGGCTCATTTTCCGGCAGAGACAACTCCCCCAGGCCCGAACGCGGACCTGAGCCGAGCAGCCTGATATCCTGCGCGATCTTGAACAGCGATGCCGCGACGGTGTTGAGCGCGCCCGACATTTCGACGACCGCATCATGGGCCGCGAGAGCTTCGAATTTGTTGGGCGCGGTGACAAAGGGAAGTTTTGTCATCTTCGCGACTTCGGCAGCGAAGCGTTCCGCGAAACCCGGCGGACAATTGAGCCCGGTGCCCACGGCTGTGCCGCCTTGCGCCAGCATCAGAAGCCGGGGTAGTGCGGCCTCGATCCGCGCGATGCCATAGGCAACCTGCGTCGCATAGCCGGAAAATTCCTGGCCCAGAGTGACCGGCGTCGCATCCTGCAAATGCGTGCGTCCGATCTTGACGATGTCGGAGAATTCCGTGGATTTGGCGTCCAGCGCCGTCTTGAGCCTTTCCAGCGCGGGCAAGAGCAGGCGATGGACCTCCAGCACGGCGGCGATATGCATCGCCGTGGGGAAACTGTCGTTCGAAGACTGGCTGCGGTTGACGTGATCGTTGGGATGCACGGGCTTTTTCGAGCCCATCTCGCCCCCCAGCATTTCGATCGCGCGGTTTGCGATCACCTCATTGGCATTCATGTTCGATTGCGTGCCCGAGCCCGTCTGCCAGACAACGAGCGGGAAATGCTCGTCGAGCTGCCCGTGAACGACTTCGTCAGCTGCCGCAGCGATGGTGGCGCCAAGGTCACTGTCGATTTCGCCCAGCGCCACATTGGCGAGCACCGCCGCCCGCTTCACCATCCCCAGCGCGTGCACTACCGGCGCGGGCATGCGTTCGCCGCCGATCCGGAAATTCTGCAGCGAGCGCTGGGTCTGTGCGCCCCAATAACGGTCGGCGGGAACTTCAATGGGACCGAACGTGTCGGTTTCGATGCGTGTCGCTGTCATGGAAAATGTTTCGCTTATTTCTTGCGGAAGGAATCGAGACTGACCACTTCGCCCGGCACCGGCGGATCGCCGCGCACGGGTTCTTTGCTTTCCGGCGCGACTGCAGCCTGCGGCTTTTGCAATGAAGCACGGTTGCGCTGCGCCGTGTCGCCTTCCGGCTCCGACTGGAAACTCAGACCGAACTGGACACCCGGATCGACGAAAGCGGTCAGCGCGCCGAACGGGATTGCCAGTGTCGCCGGCAATTTGCGGAACGACAGCGTGACCTCGAAATGGTTTTCCTTGACCTTCAACCCCCAGAACTGGTGCTGCAGGATGATGGTCATTTCCTCGGGATATTGCTCGAGGAGGAAGTCGGGAATTTCCACACCGGGAAAATGCGTGCGGAAACTCAGGCGAAAATGATGTGCGCCGACAAGGCCATGCTGCTCGACATGCTTAAGCGCGTCGCGCACCACGCCGCGCAGGGCGGCGTCCGTGAATGCCTTATAGCCTATAAAATCCTTCGTCATGTGTACCGCTGCCGGGGTCGGGCTGAGACTAAGCGGGCGGAAGCCCGAGTCAATCCGCGGCATTGCGTATTTTTCCGCGGCTTTGCAAACATGCCGCGTCAGGACCCGTCTCACAGGCGCCGTCCACCTTCGCGGGTTTTTGATGCGAGAACGGTTGTGTGCCTCATCGTCTTGCCGATTGGCCCAGGATGGTCTTCGTCGCTGGTTCTCATCGTACCGGTGGTGATAGCTGTTCGGCGGGATCGCAAGCACGATTCCCGAGCGCCGACCACGCCTTCGCGTGTGGCGCCGGTGGCTGGAATTCGCGAAGGGTGTTTCGAAAATATGTTTTGGACTGCTGCTGCCCAGCGCCACGCCTGGTTCGGCCGAGAACTCTGGCTTGGGGAATGATTTTGTGGTCGCCGATCCGTCGTCGAATCCTGACCGCCAATTCGGAAGCTGGAGAGAAGTGGGGAGCTTCTGTTGCCCGGTGCTCCCCGAACCGCGCTTACCTATTAGGCAGCGAGGGCCATTTCGTTGTCGTTGGCACCTGTACGATCAGCCCGATAACGGCGGATACCATACCGAGCAAAAGGTCAGCCTTTACACGTCCGTCGATCCTGTTTCGCCCCCGCCGCAGGGATTGCCGGCTAGGCCGGAAATCCTTCTGGTGGAGGCGCCGGGTACCGCCCCCGGGTCCGGTCCGCTTATTACGCAGCCGTTTATCGCCATAGTCCGGGCGAACCCGGACATCCCCAATATAGGGGTTGCGGGTTAAGAAGAGAAGGCCACCATCGTCGACAGGCCCTCGCTTGAAGCCGATGTCGATGTGAACGAGAGCCTGATCGCCCGCCTGCACGCCGGACAGCGCGCGACGGTCGTGCTCGACAGCTACCCCGACTGGCAAATTCCGGCCCATATACCACCGTTCCGACCGAACCGGCAGGGGGACGGGGCAGGGATCGGTGATCTCACCGCTGCTTGCCAACATCTACCTGGACTACGTGCTCGATCTCTGGGCGGAGTGCTACAGACGGCGCGAAGCCAAGGGCGACATGATCGTCGTTCGCTATGCCGACGATTTCATTGTCGGCTTCGAGCATGAAGAGGAAGCCGTGCGCTTCCTCGATGCGTTGAAAGCAAGGTTCGAGGAGTTCGCCCTTGCGCTCAATCCGGAAAAGACCCGCTTGATCGCGTTCGGCCGCTTCGCAGCGGAACGACGCAAAGAGCGCGGGCTCGGAAAACCGGACGCTCACGCGACGCAGCCAGAAAGATCGCACAGTCTGGGGCCGGATGACGAAGTTGCAGGACGAATGGCTCCCAAGCCGCGCATCCTTCACCCGTGGCCCAGTCAGCGCTTTATCGTCAGGCGTCCAAGGCGGGAGCCGTATGCGGGAAAGCCGCACGTACGCTTCTGTGCGGGGGGCGCGTAGAAATACGCGTCCCTACCGCGATCTGAATTCTTTGCATGTGACATTTAGCGCGTCTTCTCCAGCTCGAACACCGTACCGAGCCCGTGAGCGCCACCAAACTCCGTAGTGCCGTAGAATGTACCATCCACATTGATCAGCCCCGCCCGGGGATTCGCTCCATCACTACCGCTGCCGAAGGAATGGAGCACCGCCACCGTTCCACTCGTCATATCGATCGAGAACACCGTTCCTTCCGGATCGCTGCCGGCTCCGCCGTCATAGGTCGTGCCGAATAGCATATCGTCCGCGCCCAGGAGCTTTGCCATCGGGTCCTTGCCATCCGCGCAATTCTTCTCCTCGCAAAAGGAATAAAGCACTTTCTCTTTGCCGGTCGTCGGGTCTATCGAGAACACCGTGCCGACGTTGTGTGCGCCTCCCGCTGTTGTCGTGCCATAAAGCGCTCCATGTGCATGTGTCAGACTTGCTGCAGGAGCCGAGCCGTCGGCGCCACGGCCAAAAGAATGGATCACCTGGTATTGGTGGGCACTCAAATCGTAAGCAAACGCAGTTCCGCCTCCATCATGAGACCCGCCTATAGTTGTCGTGCCGTATAGTACGTTGTTCAGTTCAATGACACCTGCTTCGGGTGAAAAGCCATCGTCCCTCCTTCCGTGATCGCCAAAGGAATGAAGTGTTTGCCTGCCGTTCGGGTAGTAAGCAGCCAACACACCTCCAAAGATGCGGTGTTTGCAACGGCCGCCGGACGCCGCCGTGCCGTATAATATTCCGTTCAGGTATATCAGAGTGGCTTGTGGATTAGACCCTCCCAGGCACTCAAGACTCTCGAGTACGGTCTCGGAGCCCGTGTCCGGGTCGAGCATATACACGGTGCCCTGACCAAAATACCCCCCCCACGAATGTTGTGCCGAACAGCGTTCCATTTACGTCGGTCACATCGGCCTCTGGTGAGCTGCCATCCGCACAATTTTGAAGATTGCAAAAAGAGTAGAGCACTTTTTCCGCATCGGTATTCGGATCGAAAGAGAAGACGGCGCCCCCGCTACTGGCTCCGCCAAAAGCTGTCGTGCCATAGAAGATGCCGCCAATATCGATCAGGCCGGCCTGCGGCCGACTGCCATCGGTTCCTCCGCCGAACGACCAGACGACTTTTTCCGTCCAGGCAGAGGCGATGGATTCGGAGGTGCCAATGGTCCACGTCCAGACGACCGCGCCAGCAAACAGAACGGCTGAAAAAGGTTTCATCTCTTGTCTCCCCTACGGCGATCACTCGCTGATGCGCGGCGCGGCGTCTTGCGGTGATAAGCCAATCAACGCGCAAATTACAGCACGCCAGGCGAACTAAACCGACATCCCCGGATGATGCCGGGTTGGGGCACATAACACCCCTTCTCCGAGGCATCCGGAAGCCGGGGAGGTTGTTGTCGTTGCGGCCAGCGCACGTGTTCGGGCAAGAAACTATCCAGGAGGCTATTTTGGCTCGGTTTTCTTGGCATTCGGACACACTCCTCCCGTCATGACGACACATGGGACGGCCTGCGCGTTTAGGCCCGGACCGTTCGCGGTCGCAGTCCGTCGATCAGCCGCAGAATCTTAGCGAACTATTGGCTTGGCACGGCGACCTCCGTCATCTGGAAGGTCACGTAGCGCGCATGCGTGACGATCTTTGCGCCGATCTTCACAAGCTTCTCCCGCAGGCTGGTCAGCGACCAGTGCTTGGCGGTTTCCCGCAATGCCAGCGTCCGCATGACGTTGGCGAGATTGTAGGCTAGCGCATGAAGCTGAAGCCGGACGGCATTGACGGCGAAGGAGCAGCATGACAGCCGGAAATGCGGGTTCAGTCCGCCTTTGGACCAACGTGCGTCGCTGCAAACGGATTGAAGGTCGAAACACCGAACGTTCCGAAGTCTCGGACATTGCGGGTGACGACAGTCAGGCCGTGGACCTTCGCAGTGGCAGCGATCATCGCATCCTCGATCAGCGATTCCGACCGGCGATGCATCAATTGCGCCCAGGCACGAACGTGCGCGCGTCCATACTCAGGACATTGTATGTCGCGGCAATCTGCTCAAGCCAGCGTTCAATTTCGGCGGCCCTATCGCGATCCGTCTCGCGCGCAATCTCGATGCCGGCCTGAATTTCACCGATCGTCACCGCAGACAGGTGCAGTTCGTCGTCCTTGGCGGATTTGAGCCATGCCAGAACTGCGCCATGCGGACGGAGGCGGCGCAGTTCCGAAACCACGTTGGTGTCGAGGAGATACACTAGCGTTCGCGCGATGAACGCCGGTGGCTTCCGCCCCGTGCGCGAACATGCAACACGCCGCGCGCAGAATCGCTTAGCAGCAGCTCCTTGAGAGTCGGCTTCGCGGAAGACTTCAGCCTTTGCCAGTCCTTCATTGGTACAAGAATGGCAGCTTCGGTCCCTCGCCGCGTCACGATTTGCGGCCCCTCATTCAGACAGGTCTCCAGCATTTCGCTGAATCGGGCCTTCGCATCGTGAACGGGCCAGATTTTCAAATTTCTTGTCCGCTGTAAACTAGTCATATAACTGGGCCAATTCGGAAAGAATGACAATACCACGGTCGGACGGAGTGTCCGCGGAAACTTCCCGTGTTCTGATTTGCGTATCCTGCTACGATTGGGAGCGATTCCATTGTTTCCCAACCGTAACGCCCCGAGACATAGCGCATGCGTCCCTATCTCGATCTGATGCGCAAGGTGCTGGCCGAGGGCGTGGAGAAGCGTGACCGGACCGGGACCGGGACGCTGTCGCTCTTCGGCCACCAGATGCGATTCGATCTTGCGGCAGGATTTCCGCTCGTCACCACCAAGAAGCTGCATCTCAAATCGATTGTCTACGAATTGCTCTGGTTCCTGCGCGGCGACACCAATGTGCGCTGGCTGAATGCGCATGGCGTGACGATCTGGAACGAGTGGGCCGACGCGGAAGGCGAACTTGGCCCGGTCTATGGCTCGCAATGGCGTTCCTGGCCATTGCCGGATGGCGGCACGCTCGATCAGATCGCGCAGGTGGTACGCGACATCCGGGCCAATCCGGATTCACGCCGGCTGATCGTCACCGCGTGGAATCCGGCGGAAATCGCCAGGATGGCGCTGCCGCCCTGTCACTGCCTGTTTCAGTTCTATGTGGCCGAGGGGCGACTGTCGTGTCAGCTTTATCAGCGCTCCGCCGACATCTTCCTGGGCGTCCCGTTCAACATCGCATCCTATGCGTTGCTGACGATGATGGTGGCGCAGGTCACGGGTCTGGCGCCCGGCGATTTCGTGCACACGCTGGGCGATGCCCATCTCTATTTGAATCACCGCGACCAGGCGCGCGAACAGCTTTCGCGCGCACCACATCCCTTGCCACGGATGCGGCTCAATCCGGAAATCACGGACCTTTTCAGCTTCGGCTTCGAGGATTTTACGCTGGAAAACTATCAGGCTCACCCGCACATCAAGGCCGATGTTGCGGTGTGAGCCTGAAGGGTAAGCCGTGCCGGTTAGAGGAAGAGGCCGTATTCGACCGAAATCACCTCGCCGGTATCCTCATCGATGAGCAGCGCATCGGGCCCATACCGCACCCAGACGTAACCGTCCGGCGGCGCGAGCAAGTCGTACATGCCGAAATCGACGAGCCAGTAGTCGCGGGCAAAGAACGCGCCCGGCAGACGCTCGCCCAGTCCCCAGCGGCGGTAGTGATAGCCCGGCGGTTCGCGATAGGCGCCCGCATGGAAATGCTTCGGGGCATTGAAGGCATGGCGGAATTTGCCGAGATCGACATGGGCGCGCACGCTTACTCCGGCGCGGTGGGTCGTCACCCCCAGATGATGCACCACATGGTGCATCACCGTGTGATGGACGACATGGTGATGCATGACATGGACGGGATGATGCATGATCACATGGTGGCCCGGCCTGGTGTGCACGCTCACGCGAGCATGTACACTTGGTGCATGCATGGCCGGATGCGGCGTGCCATGGGGCGCGGACCCGTGATGATTGGCCTGGGCGAAAGCCGCAGGCGCCGCCGCGACTCCCAGAGCAAGCGTGACTGACGCGAAAAGCTTCATGGCCTCTTCCCCAAGGTTGTAGGGTTCAAACCGGCAGGACGCCGATTTGTTCCGATAGTTTACCACAGAGGCGCGGCTTCCTATCGTCTGCCGGGGAAAGGATTGGGCGGAAAATGGCGGATTTCCACATTCGGGCGGCCGGCCCCGGCGACGAGGCGACCATTCTGTCGCTGCTCGGCGAACTCGCCGCCTATGAGAAACTGACCGACCGCTTTCGCCTCACCCCGGCGCTGATCGCCCGCGATTTCTTCGGCCCGGCACCCTTGTGCTTCTGCGAGCTTGGGTTTCTGGGGGACCAGCCCGCCGGAGTGATGACCTGGTACCGCACCTATTCGAGCTTCGCGGCCGCCGCCAGCTTCTATCTGGAGGACCTCTATGTCCGCGACAGCCTGCGCGGCCGCGGGCTTGGCAAGGCGCTTCTGGCCCATCTGGCGAAGCGGGCGCTGCGCGAGGGCGCCGTGCACATCGAATGGGCCGTGCTCAAATGGAACGCGCCCTCCATCGCGTTCTATGAAAGCCTGCGCGCCGAACGCAACGAAGGCTGGGACATCTATGGTCTGGCGGGCGATGCGCTCGCAGATTTGGCGCAACGATGAGCCGCATCGCGCTCGTGGTCGCGCGCGCCGCCAATGGCGTCATCGGCGTCGCCGGCCGCATCCCCTGGCGGATCCCCGAAGACATGCGTCACTTCAAGCGCCTCACGCTCGGCAAACCCTGCATCATGGGCCGCAGGACCTGGGAAAGCCTGCCCAGGAAACCGCTGCCCGATCGCCCAAATATCGTTCTGACGCATGCACCGGATTTCGCGGCGCCAGGTGCGATGGTCGTCCATTCCTTCGCCGCGGCGCTCGACAGTGCCGCTTCTGCCGGCGCGCCCGAAGTGGCGGTCATTGGTGGCACCGCAGTTTTCGCCGAAGCGCTGCCGCTGGCGGCGGTGATCTACCTCACCGAAGTGCATGCGGATTTCGCAGGCGACGCGCACTTTCCGCCGCTGGATCTCAAGGCCTGGCATGAAACCGTGCGCGAAGAGCACGCGACGCCGGACGGGTTGCGCTACGCCTTCATCACGCTGGAACGGGTGTCGGCGCTTGGCGTGGACGCGGATTGAGCGTTAGCCTTGGCGCCACAGCGGAAGCCTGGGCCAAAAGGGGTGTGCGCCATGCGCGAGATCGCGACAGGATTGAAATTTCCCGAAGGGCCGGTGGCGATGGCCGACGGTTCGGTGCTGGTGGTCGAGATCGCCGCCGGCAAGATCACGCGCGTCAAACCGGACGGCAAGAAGCAAACCATCGCCACGCCTGGCGGCGGGCCGAACGGCCTCGCGGTTGGCCCCGATGGCGCGCTCTATGTCTGCAACAATGGCGGAAGCTTCCAGTTTCACAAGTGCGCTGGTCTCCTCATTCCAGGCCACGCGCCGTCCGTGCACACAGGCGGCCGCATCGAGCGTGTCGATCTGGCGCGCGGCACGGTCGAAATATTGTACGACAGCTGCGACGGCACGCCCCTGATCGCACCCAACGACCTGGTCTTCGACATAGCAGGCGGTTTCTGGTTCACCGATCATGGCGCCACCACGCATGAACAGCGCACGCATGGTGCGCTCTATTACGCGAAGGCCGACGGCGCGAAGATCACACAGATCCTGCGCGAGCTGATCACGCCCAATGGCGTCGGCCTCTCGCCTGACGGCAAGACCGTCTACTATGCCGAGACCTTCACCGGCCGATTGTGGAGTCTGCCCATCGCTGCGCCCGGCAAAGCGGGCAAGGTCGAGGGCTTCACGCCCGGCGCATTCGTGAATGCCTATCCGGGACTTGCCTATTTCGATTCGCTGGGCGTGCAGGCCGATGGCGGGGTGTGCGTGGCGACCCTCCTGGCCGGCGGCATCACCACATTTTATCCGGGCACGAAGAAGGTGAAACATTTTGCGATCTCCGATCCGCTGGTCACCAACATCTGCTGGGGCGGCAAGGCGATGAAAACGGCCTACATCACCGCATCCGGGACAGGGAAACTTCTCGCGGTCGATTGGCCCAAGCCGGGTCTGAAGCTCGCTTACAACGCCTGACAGGCGACGCGCCGTCTATCGCGAGGGCCACGTCCAGGCGGGGATCTCGCCCAGCGGTCTTGTCGCGAAAATCTTCATTCCGGGCCGGTATGCCGCAGGAGGGCTATGTCCGCACAAGCTCCGCGCCCGGAAGCTTTGCAGCCTTTATGTCGAATGTCAGCATCGTTTCGCATCGCGCCGCGCGATAGGATGCGAGCATCAGGCAATCCGCGAAATCCGCTGTGAAATGTTCGAAATCGTAGAGCGCCTGTTCCAGCACGGCTTCCTGATCGAAGAGAAGCTCGCGGGCTTCGAGCAGCATCTTGAACGTGCGCAGTATGGCATTCTTGTCCATGCCCACACTGGCGCGGAGCACCCATTCGAGTTCAAGCACGGTGAGAAGCGAAACGAGCAGTACCTCCCCGGCTGCAACTGCATCCTGGATGATTTTCGTCGCCGCGCGGGTTTGTGCCGGGTCGTCTGCCAGCAGGAAGCGGATCAGCACATTCGTGTCGAGCCCGCGCACGGCTCAGCGCCAGGGGTTCATCTTCGCAAGCGGCACTGGCTTGCGGCCAGGCTTGTGCAGCAGACCGCGCAGCTCAGCAACGCTCCGCCTGCGCGCGCGCATGATGACTGTGCCGTCGGCGAGCAGGGTCATATGCAACTGGTCGCGGGGCTTCAGACCAAGACCTTCCCGGATGTCTTTGGGAAGAGTCATCTGGCCCTTGCTGGTCAAGGTCGATACAGACATGGGGAGTCTCCTTACGTTTCCTCATATCGTAAGGAATGAAATTTTGCAAGCTGGAACAAGCCCCTAACTCGTCGCGCCGCGGCGGCGGCATGGTCCGCAGCTTACAAAGCGTCGGAATGGCCGGCTTTCACGCGCGGCCATTGCGCAATCGGCCGGTCGCCGATGCGCATGGTCTGCTTGCCTTCGAAAGGCTGCAGCCATCCCGGCGGCGAATCTTCCCATGCCTCCTGCCGTCCGTAGACGGTCAGATCGAGCAGATGGAAGCTGTTGTCCATCACTTCGGCGCCGCGCCGCGTGGTCCAATAGGTCTCGAACACCTGCGACCCGCGCCGCAGATAACAGACGAGATGCATCATCCCCACCTTGCGGCCGACCAGCAGGTTTTCGAGCGAGGCAGGCGGCGGCGCATACCAGGGCATCGTCCAGCCCATGAAGTCGCGATAGTGATGGCTTTCTTCGAACGGTCCCTGGGCGAACACGGCAAAGGTGGTGTCGCGGGAGTGGAGATAGGAAAGCTCATGCATATGGGAGGTCACCCAGGTGCAGCCCTCGCATTGCTGCGCGGCCGGCTTTCCGGGGTGCCACATGAAATAATAGGCAATCAACAATGTGCGGCCTTCGAAGGCATCCAGCAGCGTCGTCGGGCCGTGCGGGCCGATCAGCGCAATCGCGCGGTCCATTTCCACCATGGGAAGCCGCCGCCGCTGCGCCGCGATTCTGTCACCTTCATGCGTGTGGACCTTTTCGCGCACCCGCAAAATCTCGAGTTCCGCTTCGAAGGCAGCGCGATCGACAATCGCGGGCATAGCGGGTTCGGAAGCGTTGCCTTTGGTCATGGATTTTCGCGCCTTGTCAGTGAAATTCATGCAGCAGGATAACGCCATACCGAACCCGTCGGTTTCGAGAAATTCATCTGCGTATCAACTGTCTGCCCGTCGTCGGGACGCCCTGCTCAACTTTTCCGCGGACACCGGCTTCTTCGCTTGCGAAGGACACCTTTGAGCGCGGTTTCGGGAAGATTCGCGGGCTTCAGCAACCAGCCATCTCCAGTCTTGACGAATTCAATTCGACTGCCGCGCTCCGCCTCCAGGTCGGCGCGGTTGGAGCAGGGATAACGACTTGGCTGCCGAGAGTCGCTTCGGTCAAGTCTGGCTCCTGTCTTACGTTATTGAGGGATGGGCAAAGGTCTTCGCGAAGCCGTGGTCCTGACCGACAATCGCGCTACCTCATCTCCCGCTTCATCATCACGCCGTTTTTCATGATCAGTGGCAGATGCGCGCCCTGATGCGTGAGGAGGGCGAGATCTTTCAGCGGGTCGCCGTCGACCACGATCAGGTCGGCCAGCGCGCCGGCTTTCACCACGCCCAGTTCGCCTTCGCGGTTGAGGAGACGGGCATTCACGCTGGTGGCGGAGCGCAAAATGTCGGCGGGCTGCATCACTTCGGCGCGGATGAGGAATTCCTGCGACTGGTGCACATGCAGTTCGCCGAGCAGATCGGTGCCGAAGCCGGTCTGCACGCCCACCTCCTGCAACAATGCGAGCGCGGAAAGCCCCGCGATGCGCACGTCTTCCAGCTTTTGCAACAGATAATCCGGCGCGCCGCCTTCCGCGCCGAATTTGTGGAATGCATCATAGGTGACGAGCGTGGGCACCACGAAGGCGTTGTGCGCCTTCACCACTTCGGCCGCTGCGCGGTCGATCAGATTGCCGTGCTCGATAGAGCGCACGCCGCACTTCACCGAGCGCGCGATAGACTCTGCCGTATAGGCGTGCGCCATCACATAGGTGCGCCGCGACGCGGCTTCCGCCACCGCGGCGCGGATCTCGTCATCGGTGAATTGCGGCATCCACACCGGGTCCGATGGCGAGGAAATGCCGCCTGAGACGAAGATCTTGATCTGGTCTGCACCTTTGCGCAGCTCCTCGCGCGCGGCTTTGCGCACCTCGTCGGGGCCATCGGCCACATGCGACATGGCGTTGGACGCGCAGGCGCAGGGCTCCATCGCCGGACTGCGGCTGTCGCCATGGCCGCCCGTCTGGGTGATGGCGCGTCCGGCATAGAAAAGGCGCGGGCCCTTGATCAGGCCGCGTTCGGTGGCGCGCGCCAGGCCGTAATCGGCGCCCGCCGCATCGCGCACAGTGGTGAAGCCGCGCTGGAGCGCGTTCTCGAGCAGGATATGCGCCTCCAGCGCATGCAGCGAACGCGGCGTCTGTTCGGCCTTGCCGAGATCGAGTTCGGTCGCATAGGCGTGGAAATGCGCGTCGATCAGACCGGGCATCAGCGTGCGTCCGCTGAGATCGATGCGCTCGGCGGAGGTGCCGGTGATGGCGCGCTCGGAGACCTCGCGGATGCGCGTGCCTTCGACCAGCACGCTCGCATCCTCGCGCAGATGCCCCGTCTCGCCATCGAACAGCCGCGCATTGTGAAACAGGAACATGGGCCCAACCTCTTCTTGCTGGCGTGAAGCTACAGGATTTGCGCCCGGACAACAGGGCGCGATAGCGCCTTTTCTCAGGCGGGCGGTGCCGGGGCGGTGCAGGGGCGAGGCGCCAGAGGATAGGCGTTGCTTCGCGAACGGGGGAGGAAGCGCACGAACGCGCGATAGCTTCTCTTCCTGCCCCGCGCGGGACGCGTGGGGAAGGTGGCGCGCAACGCGTCAGCGTTGCGTGACGGAAGGGGCCTCTTGCTGGCAACACTGCCCCCTCCGTCTCGCACGGACTGAAGTCCGTGCGATCCACCTCCCGCCATTCGCTTCGCGAACGGGGGAGGAGGCGCACGATCGCGCAATCGCTTCTCTTCCTGCCCCGCGCGGGACGCGTGGGGAAGGTGGCGCGCAATGCGTCAGCGTTGCGTGACGGAAGGGGCCTGCTGCCGGCATCGTGCCCCCTCCGTCTCGCACGGACTGATGTCCGTGCGATCCACCTCCCCCACCTGGCGGCGGGGGAGGAAAATTTCGGCTGCGGCACCGTGTTCAAACTGACGCCGGACGGGGGACCGACCGGCCAAGGAGGGACGGAAATATCTCTCAGCCCAGCCGTCCCGATTTCGGAAAGCCTTTCGGCGGCAGGCGGCCGGCCTGGGCGCGGGCGGCTTTCCAATCCTTCAATTCGGCCGGCGGCCAGGTGCGGCCATTGGCGTCGCGCAGTCCCTGTTTCCAGGTGAAGGTGCGCGCATCGAGCAGACGCCCGTCCTTGTAGCGTTGCAGGATAACGCCGCGTCCCCGCGCCAGTTCGGGCACCTCGTCGAGCGGGAACAGCAGCAATTTGCGGTTCTCGCCGATCACCGCGACATGATCGCCGTCGACGAAGCTGCAGACATTGGCTTCGACACCCGTCGGCACATTCATCACCTGCTTGCCGGAGCGTTTGAGGGCCACGGCATCGTCTTCACGCGTGACGAAGCCATGGCCGGACGTCGCCGTGAGCAGCAGCTTGCGGCCGTCGCGATGCACGAACACCGAGACGAGATCGGCCTCGGGCGGCAGATCGATGAAGCTGCGGATCGCCTCGCCCATGCCGCGGCCGCCGGGCAGCCTGGCGCAATCGAGCGTGAAGAAGCGGCCGTCGGTCGCAAAGGCCATCAGACGGTCGGTCGTCTCGGCATGCAGGAAAAACCGGGCGCGATCGCCTTCGCGATATTTGATGGCGTCGCTCGGCTCCTGATGACCCTTGAAGGCGCGCAGCCAGCCCTTTTCCGAACAGACGACCGTGATCGGCTCGCGCTCGACCATCGACTCCATCGCTTCGGCCTCGGCGGCGATTTCGGGCGGGGCGGCAAAGGCGGTGCGGCGTTTGCCGATCTGGGTCTTCAGCCCGAATTTCGCGTCGATCTCCCGGATCTCTTCGATCAGCCGCGCCGATTTCAGCCGTTCGGAATTCAGCAGTTTCTGGAGACCCTTCTGCTCCGTCGTCAGGCTCGCATGTTCGGCCCGGATCTCCATTTCCTCGAGCTTGCGCAGCGACCGCAGCCGCATGTTGAGGATCGCCTCGGCCTGGATTTCGCTGAGCGCAAACGCCTTGATCAGTTTGGGTTTGGGCTCGTCCTCGGTGCGGATGATGCGGATGACCTTGTCGAGATTGAGATAGACCGCGAGATAGCCTTCGAGCACTTCGAGCCGCGCCGCGATCTTCTGCAGCCGGTGTTCCGTGCGCCGCACCAGCACCTCGCGGCGATGCTCGATGAAGGCGAGCAGGCATTCCCTGAGACTCATGACGCGCGGAATGAGGCCGCGGTCGAGCACATTCATGTTGAGGCTGACGCGCACTTCCAGATCCGTGGCGCGGAACAGCTGCTCCATCAGCAATTCCGGATCGACCGCGCGGCTCTTGGGGATCAGCACGATGCGGATGTCTTCGGTTGACTCGTCGCGCAGATCGTCGAGCAGCGGCAGTTTCTTCTGCTCGATCAGTTCGGCGATGCGCTCGATCAGTTTCGACTTCTGCACCTGGTAGGGAATCTGGTCGACGACGAGCTGCCAGGTGCCGCGCGCGCCCTCTTCCCGTTGCCAGCTTGCGCGGACGCGAAAACTGCCGCGGCCGGTGCGATAGGCTTCGGCGATCGTCGCGCGGTCGTCGACGATGATGCCGCCGGTCGGAAAATCCGGTCCCTTGACGTGTTTGAGCACTTTCGCGTCGGTGAGCTGGGGATCGTCGACGAGCGCCACCAGCGCCGCGCAGAGTTCGCCGGCATTGTGCGGCGGAATGGAGGTCGCCATGCCGACCGCGATGCCGGTCGAACCATTGGCGAGAAGATTGGGAAACGCCGCCGGCAGAACGATCGGTTCGCGATCCTCGCCGTCATAGGTCGCCCGAAAATTGACCGCGTCCTCGTCGAGACCGTCGAGCAACGCCTGGGCAACCGCCGTCAGGCGGCTTTCGGTGTATCGCATCGCGGCAGGGCTGTCGCCGTCGACATTGCCGAAATTGCCCTGCCCTTCGACCAGCGGATAGCGGACGGCGAAATCCTGCGCGAGACGGACGAGTGCGTCATAGACGGACTGATCGCCATGCGGATGGAATTTGCCGATCACATCGCCGACGACGCGGGCGCATTTCTTGAACCCGGCCTGTGGATTGAGGCCCAGTTCGCGCATCGCGTGCAAAAGCCTGCGATGCACCGGCTTCAACCCGTCGCGCACATCCGGCAGCGCGCGCTGGGTGATCGTGGACAGCGCATACGCAAGATAACGCTCGCTCAGCGCCTGTCCGAAAGGTGCCGGTCTGATCTCGTCCGGTGACGGCAAGTCGGCCATGTCAAATCCATCAGGTTCGAAAGAGCATTACGCCGATTCGCGGCCCATCCGCTCCTCCAGCCTGAGCCGGGCGAGCGGCATCTGGGCATGATGCGGCAACAGGGCGCGTTCGCGCAGGAAATGCCCGGTCAATTTCAGGCCGTCACGAATGTCCGCCATGCCGGCGGAAGCGTTCTGCGAGCCCAGCAGGAAACCGGGAAGCGCCAGGAGCCGCGGCGCATAGGGCGCGCCGGCTGCACCGCTGACGGCGCGGCCGGATTTCGGCGACACAAAGCGCAGATCGTCGGTGCCGCCCGTCGCCGCGCAGCGCGAAAGGTCGAGCCCGAAGCCCAGCGCTTCCAGCAACCCTGCCTCCCAGCGCACATAGAGCGGTCCCCAATGTTCCACATCGTCCCGTTCGATGGCATCGAGCAGGATCTCGGCGCCGACATAGACGGATTCGCAGGGTTCGCGCTCCGGCAACACGGCGCGCGCGATCTCCGCGAAGGCATTCAGACCTGTCAGGGCATCGCCGCGGTCGAGAATCTCGCCGGCGCGCGAACGTTGCAGCTCGACCGTGAAACCGCCCAGATGTTCTTCGAGCCGCGCCCGCCAGGCGACGCTCACGGTGTTGCCGGCGAGCAGCACGGGTTTCTGACGCCGCGAGCCGCCGCCGCGCACCAGCCCCTGATGGCGGCCATGGGCGCGGGTCAGCACCTCGAGCACGGCCGAGCTTTCGCCGTATCGCCGGGCCCCCAGCACGATCGCGTCGTCCTGCCAGTCCATTGCTTGCCAACACCAAGATCGGGGCAACCGCTATCGCTTGCCGCCGTTCTCCTCAAAGAGATTCGGCAGATCCCTGCGGCCGTCGAGAACTCTCAACACCGCTATCCCATCAGACTCGCGCCGGGGTTCATAGAAGACAAGCCACGGCCAAACGGTGAAGACCCGCGGCGCTTCGGCCAGATCGCGACGGACACGCCCGATCAGCGGAAATTGCGAAAGCGTATCCATCGTTTTTTCAATACGACGCAAGACAGCCTCGGCCCGACCGACCCCGGCATCACTTGCAATATTATCGAACAGTTCTACGAGATCGCGCTCGGCTGCGAGCGATTTGACGATGGCTTTTGCCACGGCGGCAGTCTCAGGCGCGGTGCCGTTCCCGGCCTTCGGCTATGATGGTATCGATCGTCTTTTCCGACACCTTTCCCGCCGACAATTCTTCGCGGGCCGTCCGGATGGATCGGTCGAGCGCTTCATGGTTGCGCGCAATGAACGAATCCGTGTCGGCCCGATGCCGTTCGTTGCCCGCGGTCTGGGCAGCAGGAGCGCGCGACTTCTTGCCAAGATTTGCTTCCGTCATGTGATGGATCCTATCACGGAGCAGAACGAAAACGAAAACGAAACCGAAAAAGCTGCATCAATCTTCAGGCGGTTCGAGGCCGATGGCGGAGAGGCGCGCGCGTTCCTCCGCCCAATGCTCGCGGACCTTCACGAACAGGAAAAGATGCACGCGGCGTTCGAGAAGTTTTTCGAGATCGTGGCGCGCGCTGGCGCCAATGGCCTTCACCGTCTGGCCGCCCTTGCCGAGCACGATCGCCTTCTGACTGTCGCGCTGGACATAGATCACCTGCTCGATGCGCACCGAGCCGTCCTTCCGTTCGGTCCAGCTTTCGGTTTCCACCGTCGTCGCATAGGGCAGCTCGTCATGCAGGCGCATATAGAGCTTCTCGCGCGTGATCTCGGACGCGAGCAGCCGCATCGGAATGTCGGCGGCCTGATCGGCGGGATAGAGCCACGGACCTTCAGGCATGTGCGAGACGCACCAGGCGCGCAGCTCGGTCAAGCCGTCACCCGTCAGCGCCGAGATCATGAACACCTGCTCGAACACCTTCGCATCGTTCAGCGTCTCGACCAGCGGCAGCAGGGTGGCCGGCGGCACGAGGTCGATCTTGTTGAGCACCAGCGCCGTTCTCGCACGCCCGCCCGAACGCAGGGATTCGATGATCTTCAGCGCGTCGTGCAATCCGGCGCCGCGATCGGGTGCGGCGGCGCGCGAATCGACCAGAAACAGCACCGCATCGGATTCGCCGGCGCCCGCCCAGGCGGCGCGCACCATGGCGCGGTCGAGCATGCGCCGCGGCTGGAAGATGCCCGGCGTATCGACGAACACGATCTGCGTCCGGCCTTCGATCGCCACGCCGCGCACGCGCATGCGCGTCGTCTGGACCTTGGGCGTCACGATGGAAATCTTGGAGCCGACCAGCGTGTTGACCAGCGTCGACTTGCCCGCATTCGGCGCGCCGATGATGGCCACGAAGCCGCAGCGTGTCGGTTGCGTGTTCATGCGAGGCTCTGTCCCAGCCGCGCCAGCATCGCCTTTGCCGCCGCCTGTTCGGCTTCGCGCTTGGAACGGCCCTCGCCCGTCTCCGCCTCTTCGCTGCCGATCCGCACCTCGACGACGAAATGCGGCGCGTGATCGGGACCGTCGCGTTTCACCAGCCGGTAGACGGGCGGCGACGGCGCTGTGCGGCTGCGCGATTGCGCCCATTCCTGTAGCGCGGTTTTCGGATCGCGCATGTCGCGGCCGAGTTCCGCGGACGGCCGCGCCCAATGGCGTTCGATGAAGCCGCGCGCGACGTCGAAGCCGCCATCGAGATAGAGCGCGGCCAGAATGGCTTCGCACAGGCCCGCGAGGATCGCGGTGTTGCGGCGTCCGCCGCCCGCGGCTTCCGATGCAGCCAGCACGACGAATTCCGAAAGCCCCGCCGCTTCCGCCACCGCGGCGCAGGTCTCGCCGCGCACCAGCGCGTTGTATTTCAACGCCAGCAGGCCTTCGGCTTCGTCGGGATTGGCATGGAACAGCATGTCGGCCACCACGAGCCCCAGCACACGGTCGCCCAGGAATTCGAGACGTTCGTTGGAGGCGCGCGCGCTGGCGCTCGCATGCGTCACCGCGCGTTCGAGCAGCGATTTGTCCTTGAAGACGTGCCCGAGTTTCTCTTCCAGTGCCGAAAGCCGCACGGCGTCAGTCGATGAGCGTGAGAAGGCGGTTGTAACGCACCGCCCAGGGCCATTTCCAGACTTCCAGAATGCCGGCGCTGCCGTCTTCCGAGAAGAAAATGAACACCGCTTTGCCGACGAGATTTTCCGCCGGCACATAGCCCACTTCGGTGCGGCTGTCGGCGGAATTGTCGCGGTTGTCGCCCATCATGAAATAGTGGCCCGGCGGCACGGTATAGACCGGCGTGTTGTCGCCCGGCCCCTCCGTGATGCGGTCGAGCACGTAGTAACTCTTCCCGCCCGGCAGCGTCTCGCGATAGCGCGGCACATGATTGGTGCCGCCATAGGGGTCGGTCTCAATGTAGTCGGCCACCCGCACTTTCGGAATCGGCTTCTCGTTCAGATAGAGCTGGCCGTGGATCATCTGAATGCGGTCGCCCGGCAATCCGATCAGCCGCTTGATGTAATCGGTCGAATTGTCGCGCGGCAGCTTGAAGACGATGACATCGCCGCGATGCGCCGTCGATCCGAACACCCGGCCCGAAAAAGGCGGGAGGCCAAACGGAAACGAATAGCGGCTGTAGCCGTAGGCGAATTTCTCCACGAACAGATAGTCGCCGACGAGAAGCGTGTTCTCCATCGAGCCCGACGGGATGTTGAAGGGCTGGAACAGGAAGGTGCGGATGACGAGCGCGATGAGGAGCGCATAGACGATGGTCTTGACCGTCTCGAGCCAGGATTCGCCGTCCTGGGCCTTCCTGGGCGGCTCCGCTGTCACCGTGACCGGCGGCCGCGGGGGCACTACCGGCTTTGGCGGTTCGGGCACAGGGGCGCTTGCGGCGCCCTCGGCCACAGCTACAGGGGTTGCGCCCGATTCATCTTCGGTGCCAGTCGATTCCGTCGGTTCGGCCATGGTTGCACTTCTGTTTTCCGGAGGTGGAAGAACGGGAATTGCGCTCCGCCGTCAAGCGGCTGCGGCCCGACAGCCGGGGTTGGGATTTGGCGCGTGAACCTGCCCGGTCACGATGCGCGCGGTCCGAAAGGTCATACCGATCAGGAAGCCCGCCTGGCATGGCGCGATCGTCCCTGCGGTTTCCCTGCTGCCGGCTCTTATCGAGTACAAAGATTGTTTATTTTCAATATGTTACAGAAAAATCGCTCCGGATTTTTTCCATTTTCCCTGCTTTTTTCCCTGCAGCAGGGAAAGTTTCGCGTGTCGTTCAGGATTCCAAAGAGCGTGGCACCGATATAACCATATTGGTCAAATTGTCAACCGGAACGCCTCGCTCTTCTTCTGGGCTCTGCGTGATCAGTTTACTGCCCCCTCACCCCGACCCTCTCCCCCACTTTGTGAGGGAGAGGGAGTGACGAAACGAATCGTGTGGGATAGCGCTCGCATGCCAACGCAAGGACGCATGCACACGAACTTTCCCTCTCCCCCCACGTCCTGGGGGAGAGGGACGGGGTGAGGGGGTGCCGCTTCGCGGTCGCAGTTCATCCAGCCTGCGCCGGCACCGCAGAGATGATCACGATCGCCTGGGCGAGCGGATAATCGTCGGTGATCGAGAGATCGATCTGGGCGACATGGCCGGCTGGCAACATCTGTTCGAGGCGCGCCAATGCGCCGCCCGTCAGCGTGAGCGTGGGCTTGCCGCCGGGAAGATTGGTCACGCCCATGTCGCGCCAGAACACGCCATGGCGCAATCCGGTGCCGAGCGCCTTGGCGCAGGCCTCCTTGGCGGCGAAACGTTTGGCATAGCTCGCGCTGCGCTGGGCGCGGCGATCCGAGCGGGCGCGCTCGGCATCGGTGAAGATGCGAGACAGAAAGCGCTCGCCGAATCGGGCGATGCTCTGATCGACGCGGCGAATGTCGATGAGATCGGAGCCGATGCCGAGAATCATGCGCTGGCGCGCCAGCCGCTGTCCGCGCGCGCTTCGTCCATCAGCCGGCGCATGCGGCGGATGGTGGCGTCGAGGCCCTCGAAGATCGCCTCTCCGACCAGAAAATGGCCGATATTGAGTTCGCGGATTTCCGGAATCGCCGCAATGGGCCCCACCGTGTCGAAGCCGAGACCGTGACCCGCATGAACCTCCAGCCCGAGCGCCGCCCCCAAGCGCGCCGCCGCCTCGATGTCCCCCAGCAATTTTTGCCGCTTCCCGTCCGCGGCCTCGCAATAGGCGCCGGTATGCAATTCGACGACCGGCGCGCCGATGGATCTGGCGGCTTCGACCTGCCGCGGCGACGGTTCGATGAACAGCGAGGCGCGGATGCCGGCGCCGGTCAGCGCTGCCACCACCTCCACCAGCCGGTCATGTTGCCCCGCCGCATCGATGCCGCCTTCGGTCGTGCGCTCCTCGCGCTTCTCGGGAACGATGCAGGCGGCATGCGGGCGATGGTTAAGGGCAATCGTCAACATCTCGGCAGTTGCCGCCATTTCGAGGTTGAGCGGAAGCGCGATTTCGCGGGCGAGCCGCGCGATGTCGTCGTCGGAAATATGCCGGCGGTCTTCGCGCAGATGGGCGGTGATGCCGTCGGCACCGGCCTCGGCCGCAAGCTTCGCGGCGCGCACGGGATCGGGATGCCGGCCGCCGCGCGCGTTGCGGATGGTGGCGACGTGATCGATGTTCACGCCGAGGCGCAAACTTTTCATGCCGCTTCGGTCCTCGCCGGATCCTGCGGACCGCGCACCCGCTCGACGGCTTCCACAGCCGCGTTGACGCGCAAGGCGCCGATGATGTTCTGCAGATGCGCCACGTCGCGCACCTCGATATCGATCAGGAATTCGAAATAGAGCGGACTGCGGCTCGCGACCTTCAGATTGAAGATGTTGCCGCCATTGTGCCCGATGACGCTGGCCAGCACCGCCAGCGAGCCCGGCTCGTTCCTGACCCGCACGAGCACGCGCGCGACCGAATTGCCCGTTTCGGCCGAATGCGAGTCCCAGCGCACGTCGAGCCAGTCATCCATGCTCGTCTGGGCGCGCTCGACCTCTTCGCAGTCGATCGTGTGGATCACCGCGCCCTGCCCCGGCACCATGAGTCCCACGATGCGATCGCCCGGCAGCGGATGGCAGCACTCGCCGAGCTTGTAGGAAATGCCTTCGGTGAGACCGCGGATCGAGATCGGCTTGCGCTCGCGGCCACCGGGCAGTTTCGCGCGTTTGGCGCCGCGCCGGATTTCCGGAAAGACGGCCAGGAGCACATCGTCGGCGCGCAGCGCGCCGCGGCCGACCTGCGCATACACTTCTTCCGGCTTGGCGACACGCAGCTTCTTCGCCACCTCGTCGATGGCCTTGGCCGTCAATTCCACATTCTCGTCGGCGAAAGCCTTTTCGAGAATCTTGCGGCCGAGCCTTGCATGTTCCTCCTGGCGGGCGTGACGCAGGAACCGGCGGATTTCGGCACGGGCGCGCACCGTCACCACGAATTGTTCCCACAGCGGCGAAGGCGCCTGCACATTGGTGCGGATGATCTCGACCTGGTCGCCATTCTTGAGCGGCGTGTGCAGCGGCACATGCGCGCCGTTCACCTTGGCACCCACCGTCGAATGACCGAGATCGGTGTGAACCGCATAGGCGAAATCGATCGGCGTGGCGCCGCGCGGCAGCGAAATCAGATCGCCCTTGGGCGAAAAACAGAAAACCTGATCGTGATACAGATGCAGGCGCGAATGCTCCAGCAATTCCTCGGGCGAATCGCCCTTCTCCAGCAGCTCGACCATCTCGCGCAGCCACGCATAGGCGTTGGCGGCGGTGGCATCGCTTTCGTTGACATGCTCGCGGTAGCGCCAATGCGCCGCCACACCGCGTTCGGCGATGTCGTGCATCTGATGGGTGCGGATCTGCACCTCGACGCGCTGGTGTTCGGGACCAATGACGGTGGTGTGGATCGAACGGTAGCCGTTGAGCTTCGGATTGGAGATGAAATCCTTGAAGCGTTCCGGCACCATGCGCCAGGCGGTGTGCAGAACGCCGAGGGCGCGATAGCAATCGTCTTCCTTCTTGACGATCACGCGGAAGGCGAAAATGTCGGACAGCGCCTCGAAATTGAGCTGCTTGTCCTTCAGTTTGCGCCAGATCGAATAGGGCCGCTTGGCACGTCCCCGAACGGACGCCTCCACGCCATGCTCGGCAAGCTTTCGCCGCAGATGCTCGACGATCCGGTCGATGCGGCCGCCGGATTGTGCATCGAGGCGGGCGAGACGGGTGACGATCGAATTGCGGGCTTCGGGATTGAGCTCGGCGAACGACATGTCCTCGAGCTCTTCGCGCAGACCCTGCATGCCGATGCGCCCGGCGAGCGGCGCGTAGACGTCGACCGTTTCCTGGGCGATGCGCCGGCGCTTGTCGGGATCGGCGATGTGCTGCAGCGTGCGCATATTGTGCAGCCGGTCCGCCAGCTTGACCAGCAACACGCGGATGTCGTTGGACATCGCCAGCATGAGCTTGCGGAAATTCTCCGCCTGCTTGGTGCGCTCGGAAAAGATTTCGAGCTTCGACAGTTTGGTCACGCCATCGACCAGCTCGGCGATTTCCCGGCCGAAGCCGGCTTCGATATCTTCGAAGCTGACATCGGTGTCCTCGATCGTGTCATGCAGCAGCGCCGTCACGATCGTGGGCACGTCGAGCTTCAGGTCGGTAAGGATGCCCGCGACTTCGAGCGGATGCGAGAAATAGGGATCGCCCGAGGCGCGGAACTGTTTGCCGTGCGCCGTCATGGCAAAGACATAGGCCTTGTTGAGCAGCGCCTCGTCGGCTTGCGGTTCGTAGGCCTTGACGCGCTCGATCAACTCGGTCTGCCGCACCAGCCTGGGCCGTTCGCGCGCAGGCTTGGCAGGCACGGCCGGCGCCTGCGGACGCGGCGTTCCGCCGGGGGCAACGGCTGGTTCGGGCGGCGTAGTCATCGCCCCATCATACAGGAAGTAGCCATGCGCGCGCGAGACACTGTGTCTCGCGTTCGCGTTAACTTACCGCAATCGGGGCTGGCGCCTTTTTGGGATTATTCTTCGTAGTCCGCAGGCTCTTCGGGCTGCGGCTCGGCCCGGCGCTGGGCTTCCGTGGTCAGCGCCCTCAGCAGTTCCTCTTCGGTGACCTGGCGGAACTGCGCATCCTCGCGACCGCCATCCTCGTCGCCCGAAATCTCTTCCGGTTCATCGACTTCGGCGTGTTTCTGAAGGCTGCGGATATAGTCCTCGCGCACCTCGTCGGGCTTCAGCGATTTGGCGGCAATTTCGCGCAAGGCCACGACGGGATTCTTGTCGCGGTCGCGATCGACCAGCGTCTCGGCGCCGCCGGAAAGCTGCCGCGCCCGGTATCCCGAATAAAGGACGAGATCGAACCGGTTGGGGACCTTGTCGACGCAATCTTCGACGGTGACGCGGGCCATCAGGGCTCCTTGGCAAATCGTGGGGCGAATCTTGGGTCGCGGGCGAACGCCCACACATATAGAGCCCCCCTGCGCCGTGCAAGACCCAGAGGGGCATTTCCCCCGCGAGACCCAAACCCTGGGGATCCACAACCCGAAGCGCGGCATGGAATACTTAATCTATTACTGTGGAAACTGCTAACAAGTAGCTGAAAAATATGTATATTCTATTGATAGTGGTCCGGCAAACGCGTGACCACGGCCCCCTCACCCCACCCTCTCCCCCAGAACATGGGGGAGAGGGCCAACTTGAAGGCTAACTTGGCGCCGTGTCAGTTCCCTCGCCCCCACGCATGTGGGGGAGAGGGTCAGGGTGAGGGGGTGGTGGGGCAACGCGCTCAGGTTCCGGGTTCGGTGTGCGGCGCATGCCGAACCGTCAGCCCGCTTCGCACGCCGCGGCACTGTGGCTCTGTGTGAAGCCATGCCTGCCCGCGGCCCCCTCACCCCACCCTCTCCCCCAGAAAATGGGGGAGAGGGCTAGCTTGGCGCCGTGTCAGTTCCCTCTCCCCCACGCATGTGGGGGAGAGGGTCAGGGTGAGGGGGCGGTGGGGCAACGCGCTGCGGTTCCGGGTTCGGTGTGCGGCGCATGCCCAACGAAGTTGGTGCCGCGCCCGTTCGCGATGCCGTGCAAGGACGCGCATTGTTCTGCGGCACAAACCCGGCGTTGTGAGGCGCGTGCGTGGCCGTTGACACCGCTGCGCCCCGCGCGTTGAATCCGCCTCCAAATCCACCTTTGGGGGTATCCATGAACAGAAATGCACTGATGATTTCGGTTGCGCTTGCCGGCCTGATGGCCACGGCGCCAGCCATGGCCAAGGGGGGATCGCTGTACCAGCTTCCCATGGTCTCCGGCAGCACCGCAACGATCGCTTTCGGCATCAACAACAGCCAGACGATTACCGGCTACTGGCTCGACGCCAGCGCCGTCCAGCACGGCTTTGTCGGACCGGCCGATGGCAGCAACTACACGAGCTTCGACGCGAAGACCGATCCCGACACACAGCCGCGCGGCATCAACGCGGCGGGCTACATCACGGGCATCGACAACTCGCTGAGCGGCGATCCGACGACCTACATTCCGTTCGAACGTTCGCCCAAGGGCAAGATCACCAATGTGACGATGAACGGTACGGTCCTGAACTACCTCGTGCAGGGCATCAACACGAAGGGCACGTTCAGCGGCAATTATGAGAACTCGTCAGCCCAGTTCATCGGCTACACTGGCGCGAAATCCAAATTCGGCAGCGCCATCAAGCTGAAGGGCATCAAGAATACCGGGACGGCCGGCCGCGGCATCGACGATGCGGGCGACGTCGTTGGCTGGTATCTGGACGCTAACGGCGCCCAGCACGGCTTCTATCAACCGAGTGGCGGCAAAGCGATCACGATCGACGATCCCGGCGGCACGACCAATCCCGAAGGAATCAACAACAAGGGCGAGATCAGCGGCCTCTATACCGACGCGTCCAGCAACCGGCACGGCTTCACCTACGACATCAAGTCGGCGAAGTTCACCGAGCTGACCGTTCCCAATTCGACCTTCGTCGAAGTGTGGGGTCTCAACGACGATGGCGTCGTCGCGATGGACGGTGAGAACTCGAGCGCCGTGTTCGTCGGCTACCTTTTCTGTCCGTCGAAGAAGGTCTGTCCGAAGAGCGCGGTGGCCTACCGGGCGCCGCAGGTGCCCGTTCTGCACGCACCGAAATCGCCCCTGGCGATGCCCTGATCGGATTCCCCTTTGAATTCTGGCGCCCTCTCCTCTCGCAGGAGGGGGCGTTTTCTTATTGAGCGCGCAGACGAAGTGCGGTTCGGGCCAGGCGGATCCGGAAACCGTCTTTACACGGATCAACGTTCGCGATGCAGCGCGTCACTTCCCTGTTACGCAACGGATGAACCGTCAAGAAAAGCCTGTCATGGGCCTCGGCTGCGGGCCACTCCGTTGCGACCAAACGATGAGTTCCGATATCGAACACCGTTCCCTTGCCACCGCGATCGTGCTCTCAGGGGTCGCCGCCGGTGACAGCGATGCCGAACCCGCCCTTCGTACCCGTGACGAAACTCTGGTTCACATCCGAGCCATCCAGATTGGCGCGCCCGATCGTCTTGCCCGTTCCGCGGTTTCCCCAGTCGGCCCAGAAGATCGCGGTCTTATCGACAGCGAGAAATGCGATCTGTCCGTTCAGCCCCGCGATGAAGTTCGGATTGACCCCCGTTCCGTCGATATTCGCCCGCGCGAGCCCCGTGCCGCTCGCCGTGGTGAAATAGATGAACTTGCCTTCGATGGCGATTCCCGACCCGCAACCGCTGATGAAATCGAGATTCACATCGCTGCCGTCGCGCTTGGCGCGCCCGATCTCCGCCGTCTGGTAATTGGCCCAGTAGATGTACTTCTTGGTGACCGCGACCCCGCATACGCCGGTGCCCGTCGCGATGAAATCGAGGTTCACATCGCTGCCATCGAGATTGGCGCGTCCGATGGTGCTGCCGATGTCGCCGGCCCAGTAGATGTTCGTCTTGTCGACCGCGACGCCGCAGGGATTCTGCGCGCCCGTGATGAAGTCCAGATTCACATCGGCGCCTTTGAGCGTCGCGCGCGCGATGGTTGTCGCGCTGCCGCCATTGGCGCCGGTCCAGTAGATATAATGCTTGTCGACCGTGAGCCCCGCGCCTCCCGGGACTTTCGTTACGATGAACTTTTCCTTTGCCTTGGAGCCGGTGGTCGAGGTCCGGCCGAGGGAGCCGTTCAGCGAATTGGTCCAGTAGACATATCCCTTTGCCGCGGGAGCGACCGCCTGTTGCCCGGGCAAGGTCTGCGCCTGCACCGAAGCCACAGCAGTGCCCAGCAGGAACAATGCCGCGACGGTCCTGCAAAGGATTGTTCGTTCGACCGCACCGCAATTCGCTTTTCTCATTTGCCTCTCCCTCTGGTCTGCAATGTCCTTCTCGATCACGACATCAAAAGTATACCCATGATCATTCATCATTTCGGGGTATGCAAGAAGTTTGCGACCGCTGTCGAGGAACAGGTTCTCAATCCCGGCCCATGGCAAAGAGCGGCGCGAAACAGCCCAGGATCAGGCGTTTCGCGTCGAAAGGCGGCTCGCCCGACGTATCAAGAACGCCATCCTCGTGCATTTTTGCTTCCGCCGCCTCGAAGCGCGCCTTGTCGGGCCAGATCTGCCAGGTGAAGACGATCTTCTCGCCGGATCTGGCGGCAACCGCCCGGCGGAAATCGGTCTCTTTGCCATCGGGCACGAAGTCCTCCCAGCACTCGACGATCTCCAGGCAACCATAGTGTTTGAAGATGCGCGCGCCGTTTTCGGCCCATAGGCGATAGGCCTCCATCCCGTTCTCGGGCACGGGGATCACGAGGCCGCAGACATACATGGATCAGACTCCCTTGGCGGCGCACGCATTCAGGCGGCAAAAAGCGGCCGCACAAAAACGGCGACAAGAAACAGCACCCACATCGTGCCGAGCACGACATTGCTCGCGGCAAACACGACGAGGCGGTGCATCACATTGTTCCTGGTGAGATGGATGAGGCTGTGGAGGGCGCGCAGCGCGACATAGACCCATGCAAGCACCAGCGTCACCATTCCCACCTGCGCGGTCACATATTGCGCGAGACACAGGACGTAGAAGAGAAGCGGCAGCTCCAGCAGGTTCATATAGTTGCGGTTGGGGATGGACACGTCACCCGGTACGCGCGCGGACTCGCCATATTTGAAATCCTGGGCGCGCACCTTGCCGGCGAAGGCCGCACGAAAGCGGCGGACAGGAACAAGGGTGAGCACGACGAAAGTCAGCACCACCAGCGCACCCATGGGCGCAAAGATCAGTTCCTGTCGCATGGGTGCCCCTCCTAGCTTTGCGGCGGCTCCGTCAGATGGATCGAATTCTGCGTCGCATCGGCTGGCTGCAGCGGTGCGGCCACAGGCTGCGCCAGTGCGATTGCCGGCATTGCGGCCCCGGACGGCGTCGGCACCGCAACCGGCGACGACAGCAGCGCGCGGGCGCGGACATAGGTGTGGACGCTGCGGGCGACGAAGAGCGCCGTGGTGAAGAGCAGCATCGTGTCGCTGGCGCGCACCAGATCCGGCCCGGCGACGGCACTCAGGTTTTTCAGCACATATTCAAGCCCGTAGCGCAGAGCGATGAGGCCGACCACGAAGTAGACATCCCCATGCGAGCCCTGGCTGGTGATGATGCCGCTCTGCGCGTCGCGCGAAAATTCCAGCGTGTGAACGCGATACCAGCCGATCAGGCCGCCCAGGCCGAGCGCGATCACGAACATCAACAGGGCCAGGAGTCCGGGAAAGGCTTCATGGTGCAGCGACGACAGCGTGACGAGCAACAGAATCGCGGGCCACACCCAGAGCCCCCACAGACGCACAGTGCGCGGCTTCCGGCTCTTCATCACCCGCCGCAGGACGATCAGCGCTACGACCAGCGCCACAAGGTAGAGCACGAGATTATGCATCGTGACAAAAGGTCCGTCGAAAGCGTCAGCCGAGCTTGCTAAGGCTGCGCGCTCCCGCTGGCAAGGCAGCCAGCAACGCGGCGACGCTCTGCCCCGAAACGGGATGGCGCCAGCAGGGCGCGATATCGGCCAGCGGCTGGAGAACGAAGGCGCGGTCGCTCATCCGCGGGTGGGGCAGCACGGGCGGCCCCGCCTGCACCAGCCCGTGATAGTCGAGAAGATCGAGATCGAGGGTGCGTGGCGCATTGGCCTGCAGGCGCACACGCCCGAACGCTTGCTCCAATTCGTGCAGCAACGCCATGAGGCTTTCCGGATCGCGCGCCGTGTCGAGCGACGCAACGGCGTTTACGAAAGGTGGGTCGGTGGGATCGGGCCACGCGGGATTGCGATAAAGAGGTGACACAATGTCAGGCGGCGCCCCACATCGTGCAAGTTCTGCGTGTGCCGCTGCGATGGTTTGTTCCGGCGCACCCACGCGCGACGGCACATTCGCACCCAGAGCGATCAGGATCACGACTCCCTCATAGGCATAGCCTCACGAAAGGCTTATGAACATCGTTCATTGAGCGCCGAAAAAATATCGCGATAAAAATCCATTTCGACAGGAGACATTCCGATGCTGTTCTATCCGCAGGAAAAACTCGCATTGTTTATCGACGGCGCCAACCTCTACGGCGCGGCCAAAGGCCTCGCCTTCGACATCGACTACAAGCGCCTCCTGGAACTGTTCGCCCGCAAGGGCGTGCTGGTGCGCGCATTCTACTACACGGCTGTCGCCGAAGATCAGGAATTCTCGCCACTGCGTCCGCTGGTCGACTGGCTCGACTACAACGGGTTCTCCGTCGTGACCAAACCGCTCAAGGAATTCACCGACTCCCAGGGCAGGCGCCGCGTCAAGGGCAACATGGATATCGAACTCGCCATCGACGTGATGGAAATGGCCGATGTCGTCGATCACATCGTGATCTTCTCCGGCGACGGCGATTTCCGCCGGCTCGTCGAAGCGGCACAGAAGAAGGGCCGCCGCGTCAGCGTGGTCTCCACCATCCGCACGCAGCCGCCCATGATCGCCGACGAGCTTCGCCGCCAGGCAGACAATTTCATCGAGCTCGAAGAGCTGAAAGCGGTGATCATGCGCGAAGGCGGCCCGCGATCGGCGCAGCCGCTCCACCAGGCGACCGTCGGGCCCATGGCGCAGTCGGCCTGACCCGGATACGGCATGCATTCGGCGTTCGAAGCGGCGGAGCCGCCGCGAGACTGTGCGCTGTGTCCGCGCCTCTTCGCCTATCGCGCGGCCAATCGCTCGGAGCATCCAGACTATTTCAACGCTCCGGTGCCGAGTTTCGGCAGCGCCGACGCACGCCTGCTGATCGTCGGATTGGCGCCGGGCCTGCATGGTGCCAATCGCACCGGCCGTCCCTTTACCGGCGATTATGCAGGCGACCTGCTCTATCCCACGCTGCTCCGCCACGGCCTGGCACGCGGCAACTATGCGGAGCGGATCGATGACGGGCTCGTGCTCGAAGATTGCGCGATCACCAATGCCGTGCGTTGCGTTCCGCCGCAGAACAAACCCCTGCCCGCCGAAATCAACACCTGTCGGCAATTCCTGTCGGCACAGATCGCGGCCATGCCGCGTCTGAAGGCGATCCTTACGCTGGGCCGCGTCGCTCATGAAAGCGTGTTGCGCGCATTTGGTCTCAAACTCAGCGCGCATCCTTTTGCGCATGGGGCGGAACATCAGGCGGGGAAGCTTGCGCTCGTCGCGAGCTATCATTGCTCGCGCTACAACACCAATACCGGCGTGTTGACCGAAGCGATGTTCGATCAGGCGGTCGCAACTGCCAGACTGGCAATGCTGCGCGCCTAGACCGGCGATGGCGCTTTGGTCGGCGGCTGTGCGTGAATCCCTTCTGGAAAATCGCAATTCCGGAGGCGGGGACGCTTCCATCCCGGCCGCAAAGGCGCGCAGGATGCGCGCGGTCCCAGTGCATAAGCGGTCAAAGCGTTGGTGACGCTAAAGGGATCGCCGGACTTCCACTCAGGATCGAACGGCCGCCCGCCTCGCCCGATGCGTCACTCGCGGTCTCGCGAGCGTAGCAGGCGGGCGCGGGAGCGTTCCCAGTCGCGTTCCTTCTCGCTCTCGCGCTTGTCGTGCAGCTTCTTGCCGCGGGCGATGCCGAGTTCGAGCTTGGCGGTGCCTTTCGCATTGAAATAGACGCGAAGCGGGATCAGCGTCATGCCTTCGCGCTGCACGGCGGCGGCGAGCCGGCGCGCTTCGGTGCGGCGCACCAGCACTTTGCGCGCCCGCCGCGGCTCGTGATTGAAGCGGTTGGCCATCGTGTATTCGGGGATGTAGGCATTGATCAGGAAAATTTCCCCGTCTTTCGCCTGCGCATAGGCTTCGGCAATCGTGGCCCGGCCGCCACGCAGCGATTTGACTTCCGAGCCCATCAGCACGAGGCCGACCTCCAGCGTCGAATCGATCGCATAGGCGTGGCGCGCCTTGCGGTTGTCGGCGACCACGCGCCGCTCCGGTTCATCCTTCTTTTTTGCCACGGTCTCGCCGGTCTGTTCTGTTGTGCGGCGTTCAGTTTTGCAGGCCGGCCGCCTGCATGGCGGCGCGGATGCGCATCTGGGCAGATTCGCTCGCGGGCACGATGGGCAACCGCACCTCGTCTCCGACCAGGCCAAGAAGCGAGGCGGCATATTTGACCGGAGCCGGGCTCGCCTCGCAGAACATGGCATCGTGCAGCGGCATCAGCCTGTCCTGCAACGAAAGCGCCAGCCCGAAATCGCCGCGCATGCAGGCCTCCTGGAATTCGGCGCAAAGCCTGGGCGCGACATTGGCCGTCACCGAAATGCAGCCATGGCCGCCATGCGCCATATAACCCAGCGCCGTGCCGTCCTCGCCGGACAGAAGACGAAAATCCTTGCCGCAGGCTGCGCGCTCCCGGCTCGGCCGCGCGAGGTTGGCGGTGGCATCCTTGACGCCGATGATGTTGGCAATGGCGCTCAGCCGTTCCATTGTCTCGACCGCGATCTCCACCACGCTGCGGCCGGGAATGTTGTAGAGGACGATCGGGATATCGACGGCTTCGGCGATCGCGGCGAAATGGCGATAGAGGCCTTCCTGCGTCGGCTTGTTGTAGTAGGGCGCAACCGACAGCACGGCACTCGCGCCGACCGCCTTGGCGTGGCGCGAGAGCGCGATGGCTTCGGCGGTGGAGTTCGAGCCCGCGCCGGCAATGACGGGAATCCGGCCCGCGGCTTCTTCGACACAGATTTCGACGACGCGCCCGTGTTCCTCGTGGCTGAGCGTGGCCGATTCGCCTGTGGTGCCGGCAGGCACCAGCCCGTGCGATCCTTCGGCGATCTGCCACGCGATGAAGCGGCGAAGAGCGGTCTCATCGATGGCGCCGTTGCGAAACGGCGTGATGAGCGCAGGCATCGAGCCTCTGATGTGATCGCGCAGGTGGCGCATGTCGGGTTCCGTCGAGCGAGGTGCTGCAAACTAGCGCCCATGACCGCGCGGCGGCAAGGCGTCGCTGGCAAACGCAAAAGCGCCAGCCTATGTTGCCGCGATCATTGGCGGAATTCATCGATTCCGGGAAAGGCGCGCGCGTTCATGAAAGCCGGAAGCGCTTTCATCCTGGCTCTCGCAGTGCTGGCATCGGGGACCGTGCACGCACAGGTGCCGGCGCGTCCGGCTCCGACTGCGGGCGGCAATCTGCCCGCCGGGCTGATCCGGCAGGGCACCACCGTCATGATGCAGCCGATTCCGGATTCGGATGCGGGATATTCGCCGTCGCCGGGACTGGGCGGCGAACGCCGCCCCGGGCTGGAGCGCGTGTTGTCCGCATCCGACGAGGCGATTTTCAGCCGCGCCATCGATGCGGCGGCGCGCGGCGACTGGACCGCGGCCCGCAATCTTGCCGATCAGGGCCATGACGCAACGGCGCGCCGCGTCATCACCTGGCGCTATTTGCTCGACAGAAACAGCGGTGCCGGCTTCAGCGAGATCGCCCAGTTTCTGCGCGACAATCCCGACTGGCCCGAGCACGACACGCTTCAGGCGCGCGCCGAGGAAGCCATCGGGCCCATGACCGATCCTCACACCGTGATCGCATGGTTCGGTGACCGCACGCCCATCACCGGCGTCGGGAAAGTACGGCTTGGCGAAGCCCTGATCGCCACGGGCACTCCCACGCGCGGCCGCGACCTCATCCGGCGCGCCTGGGCCGAGGACACGTTCGATCCCAACCAGGAATTGTCGATCATCGCCCAGCATGGCGATGCGCTGACCGCCGATGCCGATCGCAGGCGCCTTGAGCGGCTTCTGGCGCACAACGATCTGACGGCAGCCCGGCGCGAGATCGCCCGCGTCGACGCGGAAATTCAGCGCCTGGCACAGACCCGCATCGAATTGCGGTCCGATCCGGCGCGGGGCGAACGCGCGATGGCCGATCTGTCGCCATCGCTGCGCGACGATCCCGGGCTGCTGTTCGACGAGGCGCATCTGCTAAGACAGCGAAACGACGTCGCGACCATTCCGTCGCTGCTCGCGCGCGCGCCGACGCGCGCATTCGCCAGCCTCAATCCCACAAGGTGGTGGGCCGAGATCAGTCTCGATGCACGCACCGCGCTGCAAACGGGCGCCTGGCATACGGCCTATGCGCTTGCGGCGGTGGACGGCCTGCCGCGCGACAGCAACGAATATTCCGAAGCCGAGTTTCTTGCCGGCTGGATCGCGCTACGCGGCCTGCACGAGCCGCGCATCGCCGCTTCGCACTTTCAGAATCTTGCAAGCGCCGTTTCGCGGCCGATCAGCCTGGCGCGGGCCCATTATTGGGAAGGGCGCGCCTTGGAGGCCGAAGGCGATATGGAAACGGCACGGCAACAATTTCACCTTGCCGCCCAATATCCCGAGACGTTCTACGGCCAGCTCGCACTGGCGCGCGTGACAGGCGAACCCTATCTGCGCCTGCCGCCCACATTAACAGCCGGCGCGTCAGCGCATGCCGCGTACGATGCCGACGAACTCGTGCAGGCCGCGCGCGTGGTGGGCGATCTCGGTCTGGTGAACCTCGTGCGCGAATTCGCGGTCCGCGACGTCGACCTGCATCGCGAGCCGGGGCGCATAAGGCTGCTGGCGGAAGAGCTGACGCGCATGGGCTTTCGCGAAATCGCCGTACGCGCCGCGAAGGAGGCGAGCTACAACGGCATCGAATTGCCGGAATATTCGCACCCGGTCATCACGGTTCCGCACTATCAGGGACCGGGCTATGCGCCCGAGACTCCGTTCGTGCTGGCGATTATCCGGCAGGAAACCGAGTTCGACCAATGGTCGGTGAGCGGCGCCGGCGCGCGCGGCATCATGCAGGTCATGCCCGAAGGTGCGAAGCACAGCGCCCAGCTCGCCGGCCTTTCCTGGCGACCGTCGGACTTGACGGGCGATCCGGGCTACAACATGCAACTCGGCATGACGGAGCTCGCCGGCGACCTTGCCGATTGGAGTGGCTCCTACGTTCTGGCTGCTGCCGCCTACAACGCCGGTCCCGGCAATGTGCGCAAGTGGATCGCCACCTTCGGTGATCCGCGCGATGCGCGCGTCGACCCGCTCGACTGGATCGAGGAAATTCCCTTCAGCGAAACCCGCAACTACGTGCAGCGCGTTCTCGAGAATGTCGAAGTCTATCGCGACCGTCTTTCCGGCCACGAAGAGCCGCTGCGCATCCTGGCCGATCTCTACAGGCCCGATGCGCCTCCGCCGCAGACGAGCCTGAATGCCTCGCCGGCGTCCGGTAGTTCTCCGCGCACCGAATATCCGCCGCCCAAACCCGCCGCTGATGTTGCGCCGCGACCAGTCGCGGCTCCGGCCGTGATGCCGACGCCGGCCATCAGATCCGTTCCCGACAGGGTCACGCAGCCGGCAAGCGCTCCCGACGTGACGCCGATCTTCAAGCCTTCGCAATGAGGAATAGGGGCCGCGGCGGCCATAGTCCGCGGCAAAGACGCGGCAATGCCGCACGCGACCCGGGGAGAGCCGCCAGAACCAGGCGCAGCCGAATGTCAGCGGAAAATCGAGAGCCATTCCCGCGCGAGGCGTTGCGCCTCGGCAATCTGGCCGCCGTTCATCTCGCGGGAAATCTGGGCTCGCCAGCTCTTCGCGACCTCGCTGCCCTTCATGGCGGCAAGATTGAACCATTTGTGCGCGGCGATGTAGTCCACCTCCACGCCCTGCCCCGTCGAATATGCCAGGCCCAGATTGTAAAGTGCGTCCGGACGCCCCTGTTTCGCATCGAGCTCGTACTGAGTGAGCGAATCCACATCAATGCACGCCATCACTGCCCCCAAGGATCCGGGCCGCTCGCGGCCCTTTTCGACCTTTGCGTGCAGGCCTTCTCCTGCACGAAAACGAGCATCACGCGCGAGACGCTAAAGAGCGGTTAACGACCGGTTTCAGGATTCGTTAAGGGGTGGCCCAAATTGGACCGTCGGGGAAAAGCGGCGGGCCTGTGAAGACCCCGGCAAAAAAAAAGAGCTGCGCGGCTCGATGACCGGGGCGACAGCTCTGACAAAATTCAGAAATATTTTCTGGTTGGCGGCCTGGCCGCGGCTGCGCGGGCGCCACTGATGCCCCCTCCGCAGCCGCGGCCTTAGCCTTGACCATCAGGCGTGCTACATTGCTGCAGGAGCTGGAGCAGCCTTTTTCGCGCGCTTCGTCTTCCGCTTCACGGCCTTCTTCTTCGTGGCCTTCTTGCGCGTCTTGCGCGCGGCGCCGCGCGCCCCAGCCTTGCGGACGGTACGTTTCGCTTTCGCCTTCGTCTTCGTCTTGGCCTTCGTCTTCGTCTTCCGCTTGGCCTTCTTTGCAGTCATTGGCATGTCAAACGACTCCTCTAACGTTTTTGAGCGGTGCGACTCGCACTGCCAAAACGCCAAGAATATGAGGGGGTTGCGTTAACGAAGCAATAGCGCCCCCTTCGGCGCCTCGGCGGAAGTCGGCGCGAAATTCAAAAAAGCCAGCATTTTAAGGGCTTCCCGCGCTTATTCCGTAGACGGATCAATTTGCCTGCCCCAATGGCCGCGCCGCGTCAACGGCTTGCAAATGTGCGAATCACCCCTCCCCGGGCAATCCGAGTCGCGTCTGGAGGAGCGCATTGACGGTCTGCGGATTGGCTTTCCCACCCGTCTCTTTCATCACCTGACCGACGAACCAGCCGATGAGTTTCGGCTTGCGCACGAGCTCGCCAACCTTGTCCGGATTGGCGGCGACGACCGCGTCGATCGCCTTTTCGATGGCATCGGTATCGGTGACCTGCATCAATCCGCGCTCCGTCACGACGGTGCGCGGATCGCCGCCGCTGTCCCAGACGATGTCGAGCAGGTCCTTGGCGATCTTTCCCGAGATCGTCCGATCCGCGATCATGCGGATGATCGAATTGTTCGCGGTCGCCGAAACCGGACAGTTGGAAATCGCCAGCCCGTCGCGATGCAGCCGTCCCAGAACCTCATTGTTGAGCCAGTTGGCAGCCAGTTTTGCGTCAACGTCCTGCGCCATCTCTTCGAAATAGGCAGCGAGCTCGCGTTCGGCCACCAGCACGCCGGCATCATAGGCGGAGATGCCGTAGTCACGGACGAAGCGCGCCTTCTTGTCGTCGGGCAGTTCGGGAAGCGACGCCGCAATCCCTTCGACCCACGCCGCATCAAGCACCAGCGGCAGCAGATCCGGGTCGGGGAAGTAGCGGTAGTCGTGGGCTTCTTCCTTGGAGCGCATCGACCGCGTCACGCCGGCCCGGGAGTCGTAAAGACGCGTTTCCTGGCGAATGACGCCGCCGCTTTCGAGGACGTCGATCTGGCGCCGTGCCTCGAAATCGACCGCCTGCACGACAAAACGCATCGAATTCACGTTCTTGATCTCGCAGCGTGTGCCGAGTGGCGCGCCGGGCTTGCGCACCGACACGTTCACGTCGGCCCGCATCGAGCCTTCATCCATGTTGCCGTCGCAGGTGCCCAGATAGCGCAGAATTACGCGCAGCTTTTTCAGATAAGCCGCGGCCTCTTCGCCCGATCGCATGTCCGGCCGGGACACGATCTCCATCAGCGCCACGCCGGCGCGATTGAGGTCGACATGGGAATGGTCCGGATGCTGATCGTGCAGGCTCTTGCCCGCATCCTGTTCGAGATGCAGCCGCTCGATGCCCACCCGCACGGTTTCGCCCGGCGCCACATCGACCAGCACCTCGCCCTCGCCGACAATCGGGTTCTTGAACTGCGAGATCTGATAGCCGGCCGGCAGGTCGGGATAGAAATAGTTTTTCCGGTCGAAGGCGGAGACGTGATTGATCTGCGCCTTCAGGCCAAGCCCGGTGCGGACAGCCTGCTCGACACAATAGCGGTTGATGACCGGCAGCATGCCCGGCATCGCCGCATCGACGAAGCTTACCTGCTCATTCGGCTCGGCGCCGAATTCGGTCGAGGCACCCGAAAACAGCTTGGCCTTCGACAGGACCTGCGCATGGACTTCCAGTCCGATCACAATTTCCCAGTCGCCCTGCGCTCCGCTGATCCATTTCGGGTTGCGCTCCGTCGTCGTACTCATGCCGCGCTCCACCATTTGTCCGGCTTCGCACCGAAGGCGGCTGCCGTCTCGATGGCATGCCCGGCACGCAACACAGCCTCTTCGTCGAAGGTCCGTCCGATGACCTGCAGGCCGAGCGGCAATCCGCTCGCGGTCAGACCCGCCGGCACGGAGATGGCCGGCAGTCCGGCAAGGTTGACCGTTACCGTGAACACATCGTTCAGGTACATCGAAACCGGATCCGCGGTCTTTTCGCCCAACGCAAAGGCCGGCCCCGGCGTGGACGGCGTGAGGAGGACGTCGCACTTCTCAAAGGCTTCGGCGAAGTCGCGGGCGATCAGGGAGCGGATTTTCTGCGCCCGCGTGTAATAGGCATCGTAATAGCCGGCCGAGAGCACATAGGTGCCGATCAGAATGCGCCGGCGCACCTCGGCGCCAAATCCCTCTGCCCGACTTCGTTCATAAAGCTCGGTCACGTCGTGCGGGTGCGCGGCACGATGGCCATAACGCACACCGTCATACCGCGCGAGGTTGGAAGATGCCTCCGCCGGGGCCACTATATAATAAGCCGGCAGCGCGGCTTTGGTGTGCGGCAGACTGACATCGACGATCTGCGCGCCCTGGCCCTTGAGCCACTCCACACCCTTCGCCCACAGCGCATCGACGTCGGGCGACGCACCCTCGATCCGATATTCTTTCGGGATTCCCACGCGCAGGCCCTTTACACCCGTGCCGAGCGCGGCTTCGTAATCGGGCACCGGCCGCTCCACGCTGGTCGAGTCTTTTGGATCGACGCTCGCCATCACCTTGAGCAGGATGGCCGCATCGCGCACCGTGCGCGTCATCGGGCCGGCCTGGTCGAGGGACGACGCGAAGGCAATGATCCCCCATCGCGAACAACGGCCGTAAGTCGGCTTCATCCCCACAATGCCGCTGACGGCAGCGGGCTGACGGATCGAGCCGCCCGTGTCGGTGCCGGTTGCGGCCAGGCAAAGCTGTCCGGAGACGGCGCAAGCGGATCCACCGGAAGAGCCGCCCGGCACCAGCGCCTGGTTGGATCCCCGTGCGCGCCACGGATTGGTGACAGGCTTGAAATAGCTCGTCTCATTCGATGACCCCATGGCGAACTCGTCCATATTCGTCTTGCCGAGCAACACCGCGCCCGCATCCCAGAGATTGCGCGTCACGGTGGACTCGTAGGGCGGAACGAAGTTTTCCAGGATCCTGCTTCCCGCAGTCGTCCGCACACCTTTGGTACAAAACAGATCCTTGATCGCGAGCGGCAGGCCTTCAAGCGCTCCGCCTTCGCCGTGTGCCAGCCGCGCATCGGATGCCTCCGCCATGTCGAGCGCGCGTTCCGGCGTCTCCGTGACAAAGGCATTCAGCGGCCTGGCATCGGCAATGGCCTGTACGAAGCTCTTCGTGAGTTCGGCCGACGAGATGGCTTTGGCGCGCAACGCATCGCGCGCCTCCGCAACGGTGAAATCGAGCGGCGAGGCTGGCAAGGTCATGCGCTACTCCACCACCTTCGGCACGACGAAGAAGTGCGCCTCGGCCTCGGGCGCGTTGGCCATCAGCGCCTCGACGGCACCGCCCTCGGTCACGACATCGTCGCGCATCTTCAACTGCTGTGCGACCACGCTGGTAAGCGGGGGAACGCCCTCGATGTCGACCGCCTGCAGCTGCCGGCACCAGGCGAGAATATTGTTCAGCTCATTCACCATGGGCTCGACCCGCGACTCATCAAGCGCGATGCGCGCGAGCCTCGCGATGCGGCGAACGGTGTCCCTGTCTACGGACATGGCGATTCCACTGTGGTAGGGTTGGCGCTTCCCGGCGATTGCTACCCACTAGCAATCGCGTGCTACGCTGGCAAGCAAGCGGAATTGGAACGCAATCTCAATGTCACTTGGAATTTCGGCCATCGATCATGTTCAGATCGCCGTGCCACGCGCCCTGGAGGAAGAGTGTGTGGCCTTCTATCGCGACATATTGGGGCTGGTCGAAGTGCTGAAGCCCGAAGCCATGCGCGGCCGGGGCGGGGCCTGGTTTCAGCTCGGCGATCTTCAAATTCATCTGGGTCTCGACCCCGCACCATCGCCGTCGAGCAAGCGGCATGTCTGCTTTCGCGTTCCCGATCTCGCCACCGCGCGCGCCGCGGCTGAGCAGAAGGGACTCGCCATCGAAGGCGAAGGCCAGGCGGAAGGCCTGATACGCTTCTTCATCCGCGATCCCGCAGGCAACCGCATCGAGATCGGACAGAGAGCGGCGTGATCGTCGATCTGGCAGGCCTGACCGCCAGCGTGGCTACCGATGCACGGCTTCTGGGCCTCGATCTCGGCGAGAAAACCATTGGCGTGGCGCTCTCCGACACGTCTCGCACCATTGCGAGCCCGCTCGTCACTCTCAAGCGCGCCCGCTTCACGGCGGATTTCGCGGCGCTGAGCCGGCTGGTTGAAGAACACAATGCCGGAGGCTTTGTCGTCGGCCTGCCGCTGAACATGGACGGCAGCGAGGGTCCGTCGGCGCAATCGGCGCGGGCCTTTGCGCGCAATTTCGCCGCCAAATCCCCTCTGCCGGTGCTGCTCTGGGACGAGCGCCTTTCGACCGCGGCCGTCACCCGCACCCTCCTCGCCGCCGACGCGTCCCGCAAACGCCGCGCCGAACTCGTGGACAAAATGGCCGCCGCCTACATCCTGCAAGGCGCTCTGGACGCGATGCGGCAGCGCCCCATTGGCTAGGGGAATCCTGGGCCGCGCAGTATGAGCGAGGAGAAGCGAGAGGGTCCGGAACGGCTGCATGGCTTGCCGGAATGCCATCCTCTGCCTATAAGCCCATCTTCAGATGCGCGACGGCCCCATTCTCTCGACTTCTCACCTTCTCGCCGCCGACGCGCTTTCCGTGGCAGAGATCACGGCGCTTCTCGACCTTGCAGACGACTATGTGCGACTCAACAACGCCGCCGAGAAGAAGCACGCGCTGCTCCGGGGACGGGCACTGATCAATCTGTTCTTCGAGGCATCCACGCGGACGCAAAGCTCGTTCGAGCTGGCGGGCAAACGGCTGGGCGCCGACGTCCTCAACATGTCGGTCAGGACCTCGTCGGTCTCCAAGGGCGAAACCCTGCTCGACACCGCCGCCACGCTCAACGCCATGCGGCCCGACATTCTTGTCGTGCGCCATCAGGATGCGGGCGCGGCCGAGCTTCTGTCGCACAAGGTGGATTGCTGCGTCGTCAATGCCGGTGACGGGGCACACGAACATCCGACCCAGGCCCTGCTCGACGCGCTGACGATCCGGCGCCGCCGTGGCGGCTTCGAGGGGCTCGTCGTCGCGATCTGTGGCGACATCCTGCACAGCCGCGTCGCGCGTTCGAACATCATGCTTCTGTCGAAGCTTGGCGCGCGCGTGCGGCTGGTGGCGCCGCGCACGCTGCTTCCCGCCAATGCCGAACGCCTGGGTGTCGAAATCTACACCGACATGGCCGATGCGCTGGCCGGCGCCGATATCGTGATGATGCTGCGGCTGCAGCTCGAGCGCATGGCGGGCGCCTTCGTGCCCTCGACGCGCGAGTATTTCCGCTTCTACGGTCTCGACCGCGACAAGCTCCGCTTCGCCAAGCCCGGCGCGCTCGTCATGCATCCCGGTCCGATGAATCGCGGCGTTGAAATCGACTCGGTGGTTGCCGACGACATCGAGGTCAGCGTGATCCAGGAGCAGGTGGAGATGGGTGTCGCCACCCGCATGGCCGTGCTCGACGCATTATCGCGCGGCCTGCCGCGTGAGGCACGCAACACGCCATGAGCAGAACGGGATTCCTCAACGCGCGGCTTCTCGATCCGGCCTCCGGACTTGATGCAATCGGCGGGCTTCTGGTGGAAGACGGCCGCATCCGCGATGTTGGCGCGCGGCTCTTTCACGATGGCGCGCCAGGGGATTCGCAGCTGATCGATTGTCAGGGCCGCGTTCTCGCGCCTGGCCTGATCGACATGCGCGTCTTCACCGGCGAGCCGGGAAGCGAGCATCGCGAAACGCTGCAATCCGCGAGCGAGGCCGCAGCAGCCGGCGGCGTCACCACGATCGTGGTGATGCCCAATACCGACCCCGTGATCGACGAGCCATCGCTGGTCGATTTCATCAAGCGCCGGGCAGCCGCCACGGCCAGGGTGCATGTGCTGCCGATGGCCGCGCTCACACGGCAGCGTGCCGGCCAGACCATGACCGAAATGGGATTGCTGCTGGAAGCCGGCGCTGTCGCATTCACCGACGCCGACCACACGATCGCCAATGCCCGGATCATGCGCCGCGCGCTCGCTTATGCCTCGACCTTCGGCGCGCTCGTGGTGGGCCATGCCGAAGATCCCGAGCTTTCCGCCGGCGCCTCCATGAACGAGTGCGAATTTTCCATGCGGCTCGGCATTCCGGCGGCGCCGGCAATGGCCGAGACCATCATCGTTGAACGCGACATCCGTCTCGTGGAACTGACCGGCGCACGCTATCATTTCGGACAGATTTCGACACGCAGTGCGCTGGAGGCCATCATCGCCGCCAAGGCGCGCGGCCTGCCGATCACCTGCGGAGTCTCGGCCCATCACCTCACGCTCAACGAGATGGATGTCGAGCAGTACTACACCTTCCGCAAGGTGAGCCCACCCCTTCGCTCGGAGGCCGATCGCGCCACGATGGTCGAGGGCATCGCCGCCGGACAGATCGATGTGATCGTCTCCGGCCATGACCCGCAGGCGGCCGACACCAAACGCCAGACATTCGCACAGGCCGCCTTCGGCGCGGTGGGACTCGAAACACTGCTTCCCGCCGCGTTGCAGCTTCACCACAACGGTCACGCGCCCCTGCTCGATGTGCTCGAAACGATGACGAGCGCGCCGGCACGGATTCTGGGTCTGGAGAGCGGCACGCTCGCCCGCGGTCGCGCTGCCGATCTCGTGTTGTTCGATCCCGACGAGGCCTTTGTCGTCGATGCGGCGAAACTTCACTCCCGGGCCCGCAACACGCCATTCGAAGGCCGCACCTTCGAGGGGCGCGTGATCCGGACCTTCGTCGACGGCGAGTGCATGTTCGACCGGACGCGGGAGTAAGCGTGGCGCTGCCGGGATATGCTGTATAGTGTGGCCGTCCCAGAGGAGCCGGACATCGTGCTGCACACTATTGAAGTGGAAATCGACAAGCAGGGTCATATACGCCCCATCGAACCGGCCGAAAAAATACCTGCTGGGCGCGCGCTCTTGACCGTCCTTGGTCCCGCAAGTGACGACGCACTTCAATTTGCCGAAAAGTCCCTGGCAGAGGACTGGTCAAGGCCGGAAGAGGATGCCGCATGGGCGCACTTGCAGCCGGGCAAATAGTTCTTCTGCCATTTCCGTTCTCCGATTTGAGCCAGAGTAAGCTTCGCCCCGCGCTCCTGTTGGCGCAGGGTGGAAAGGGTGACTGGATATCCTGCCAGATCACCAGCAATCGCTACACTGATCCGCAAGCGATCGAGTTGAACGACAAGGATTTTTCCCACGGCGGATTGCGGCGAACCAGCTATGCCCGGCCGGCCAAGCTCTTTACGGCACATGAATCACTGTTTGTCGCAAGCGTCGGAACCCTCGAACCCACCGTACTCGCTTGCGTTCGGCATGCTGCAATAGCGGCCATTCGCGGATAAGGTGTTTACATGTTCGACCTTGGCGGCACTGCGGCGTTGATCGATCAGCTACCTTATCTCGCGGCAGCGCTGGCGTTCGGCTATCTGCTCGGATCGATCCCGTTCGGCCTCATCTTTTCCCGGATGGCGGGCGCTGGCGATGTGCGCAAGATTGGTTCGGGCAATATCGGCGCCACAAATGTGCTGCGCACGGGCAAGCGCTGGGCGGCGCTCGCCACCCTGATTTGCGATGGCGGCAAGGGAGCCTTAGCCGTTCTGATCGCCGGAGTTTCCTTTGGAACGGTGGGCGCCATGGCCGCCGGTCTGGGCGCGTTTCTGGGACATCTTTTTCCGGTCTGGCTGCGCTTTCGCGGCGGCAAGGGTGTCGCGACCTTTCTTGGCGTGACGCTCGCGCTTTGCTGGCAGGTGGGATTGCTTGCGCTTCTCACATGGCTGGCGGTCGCGGCTGTGATGCGCATGTCCTCGCTTGCCGCGATCGTTGCTGCGGTTCTCGTGCCTGTCTACATGGTGCTGTTCCATCAGCCGCTCTATGCCGTGCTGGAGGGCGTGTTCGCGCTTCTGATTCTTGTGATGCATCGCGAAAACATCCGGCGAATCCTGAGCGGCAGCGAGCCGCGGATCGGTGCGCGGACGGAAGGAAAAACCGTTTGACGACGCGCGTTCTTTCCGGCGCGGAACGGCGCGCGTGGCTGAGGCTCGCGCGCGCTCCCAATGTGGGGCCGGTGACGTTCGCCGCCCTGATGGCGCGTTTTCATTCGGCCGCGAATGCGCTCGAAGAATTGCCGCGACTCGCGCGGCGCGGCGGTGCCGCAGGCGATCTGCGGATCCCGACCGATGACGACGCAGCACGCGAACTCGAAGGACTGGAAAAGATCGGTGGACGCCTGATTGCATCGATCGAGCCGGATTTTCCCGCTGCTCTTCGCGTTCTCGATCCGCCCCCGCCGCTGATTTCGGTTTTGGGCCACACCGAGTTGCTGGCACGCGAAGCGGTCGCGCTGGTCGGCGCGCGCAATGCCTCCGCGCTTGGCCGCAAATTCGCAAGCCAGATTGCAGGCGATTTGGGCCGCGCCGGACTTGTCGTGGTGTCGGGAATGGCGCGCGGGATCGATACGGCGGCGCATGATGGCGCGCTGAAGTCGGGGACTGTGGCCGTCCTGGCTGGCGGCGTCGACGATATCTATCCGCCAGAGAATGCCGGGCTGTATGGGCGCATCGTGTCAGAAGGCGCGATCGTGTCCGAGATGCCGGTGGGCCAGCGGCCCCAGGCCAAACATTTTCCGCGCCGCAACCGCATCATTGCAGGCCTCGCGCGCGGGGTCGTGGTGGTCGAAGCGGCCGAAGGCTCGGGCTCACTGATCACCGCCAACTACGCGCTCGAACAGGGTCGAGAAGTCTTCGCCGTTCCCGGCTCGCCGCTCGATCCGCGCGCCAAAGGCACGAACCGCCTGCTGCGCGACGGCGCGACGCTCACGGAATCGGCGGAAGACGTGCTCGAAGTGCTGCGAGCGCTTCCCGGACGCACGGAATCGGCAAACGGCCGCTTCGGATGGCAGGAAGACGGAGCGGGAGACGACGCCGTAACGGATCGCCTGCGCCACCAGATCGAAGAATTGCTCGGGCCGTCGGGTGTCGAGGTCGACGAGTTGATCCGGCAATGCGCGGCACCGGCTGCTGCCGTTCTGTCCGTCCTGCTGGATTTGGAACTGGCGGGCCGCCTGACCCGCGAATCGGGGAACCGGGTCGCACTCGCCTGAGCTGACCGGCGCGCAATTCCTGCGAATTAATCGCAAACGAGATACACGTTAAAGTAGAAATTTTTAGCTTGTGAGCCAGATCATACACGTATTGGTATATGCCACTTGATCTCATGCCGTTGACAGGTGGGAGGGGGCGCTCCTATGTGCGGCCCGTCACATTGGCGCGGTAAGGGTTCGCGCCAGCCACTTGCACCTCCGCCAAACCCCAGAACGGTCCCTCCTCCAGCATGAACGTCCTCGTCGTCGAGTCCCCAGCCAAAGCCAAGACCATCAACAAATATCTGGGGCCCGGCTATAAGGTGCTGGCGAGTTTCGGCCATATCCGCGATCTCCCGCCCAAGGACGGATCGGTCAAGCCGGACGACGATTTCTCCATGATCTGGGAAGTCGACGCCCGCGCCCAGAAGCGGATCAAGGACATTGCCGACGCCGTCAAAACGGCGGACAAGCTCATTCTCGCCACCGACCCGGATCGCGAAGGCGAGGCCATTTCCTGGCACGTGCTCGAAGTGCTGAAACAGAAACGCGCGCTGGGCCACGCCCGTATCGAGCGGGTGGTGTTCAACGCCGTGACGCGTTCGGCCGTGCTCGACGCCATCGCCCATCCCCGCGAGATCAACGTCGAACTCGTCGACGCCTATCTGGCGCGGCGCGCACTCGACTATCTCGTCGGCTTCACGCTCTCGCCGGTTTTGTGGCGCAAATTGCCCGGTGCCCGTTCGGCGGGTCGCGTGCAATCGGTGGCGCTGCGGCTGATCTGCGAACGCGAAACCGAGATCGAGGCCTTCAGGGCACAGGAATACTGGACAGTCGATGCCGATCTGAAGGCGCCGCAAGGCGGCTTTACCGCGCATCTGACCCATCTCGACGGCAAGAAGCTCGAAAAGCTTTCCCTCGGCACGGAGACGGATGCGCAGCGCGCCGTCGATGCGATCCGTTCGCGCCGTTTTGCGGTGGATACGGTCGAAACAAAACCCGTCAAGCGCCACCCTGCTCCGCCTTTCATCACCTCGACCTTGCAGCAGGAAGCCGCCCGCAAGCTTGGCCTGCCCGCCAAGCGCACGATGCAGATCGCGCAGGACCTGTATGAAGGCGCCGATGTCGGTGGCGAAACCGTCGGACTCATTACTTATATGCGCACCGACGGCGTGCAGATGGCCGGCGAAGCCATCGCCGAAGCCCGACATGTGATTGGCGACAGCTACGGCGCCCGCTACGTGCCCAATGCGCCGCGCAATTACACCAGCCGCGCCAAGAACGCCCAGGAAGCCCATGAGGCGATCAGGCCGACCAGCTTTGCGCGTCTCCCCGAACAGGTTGCACGCAGTCTTCAGGGCGATCATGCCCGGCTTTACGAACTCATCTGGAAGCGCGCGGTGGCGAGCCAGATGGAAAGCGCCGAACTCGAGCGCACCACCATCGACGTGGTCTCGCAGGATCGCGCGGTTACCCTGCGGGCCACCGGCACGGTGACGCTGTTCGATGGCTTCCTTACGCTTTACCAGGAGGGCCGCGACGACGAGAACGACGAAGACGGCGCCAGATTGCCGAAGGTCGCGAAGGGCGATGCCACTGCGGTCGAAAAAGTGTTGCCGGAGCAGCATTTCACCGAGCCGCCGCCGCGCTATTCGGAGGCGAGCCTGGTGCGCAAGCTGGAGGAGCTCGGCATCGGCCGGCCTTCTACGTATGCCTCAATCCTCTCGGTGCTGCGCGACCGCGCCTATGTGCGCATGGACCGCAACCGCTTCTTTCCCGAAGACAAGGGCCGCATCGTCACGAGCTTCCTCAAGAGTTTCTTCGGCCGCTACGTGCAGTACGATTTCACTGCCGATCTCGAAGAGAAGCTTGACGAGGTCTCGGCGGGCGCACTGGGATGGAAACAGCTTCTGCGCGATTTCTGGAAGGATTTTTCCGCCGCCATTGCCGAGACCAAGGATCTGCGCGTCTCGCAGGTCATCACCGAACTCGACGAAGTGCTGGGGCCGCACATCTTCCCGCCCGGAGCCGATGGCGAGGATCCGCGCAAATGCCCAACCTGCGGCGCCGGACGGCTGAGCCTCAAGCTCGGACGCTTCGGCTCCTTCGTCGGCTGCTCGAATTATCCCGAATGCCGCTACACCCGCCAGCTCGGGCAGACGGCCGAGGAGGCCGGGAACAACGGCCCGCGCGTGCTCGGGACCGATCCCGAGACGGGCGAAGACGTGACCGTGCGCAGCGGACGGTTCGGTCCTTATATCCAGCGGGGCGAAGGCGAGAAGCCGCAACGCGCTTCGATCCCCAAAGGCACCGACGCCGCGTCGATGGATTTCGAATATGCGCTGCGGCTTCTGTCGCTGCCGCGCGAAGTGGGCAAGCATCCCGAATCCGGGAAGGCGATCACGGCCAATTTCGGCCGCTATGGGCCTTACGTGGCGCATGACGGCCAGTATGCGTCGCTCGAAACGCCGGAAGATGTCTTCACCGTCGGCATCAACCACGCCGTGTCGCTTCTCGCCGAGAAGAAGGCGAAGTCGCGCAGCCCGCGTGGACCGGAAGCGTTGAAGGAACTGGGCGCCGCGCCAGGTGGTGAGACCATCAAGCTGATGCGCGGCCGCTATGGTCCCTATGTTACCGATGGTGCGACCAACGCCACCATTCCGCGCGAAACCGATCCGCTGACGCTGACGCTGGACCAGGCAGTGCAGCTTATCGCCGAGCGCGTAGCCAAGGGCGGCGGCAAGCCCGCGAAAAAGGCGGCGAAGAAGAAAGCCGCTCCAACCAAGAAACAATCTGCGCCCGCCAGCAAGGCGGCCTCATCCAAGAAAAAAGGAACTGGCGCTGACGCCAAGAAAACGGCCAAGCCGAAACGAAAAACTGCTCCCGCGAAAAGCGGGTAACACATTGCCCCGCAAGCCAAAGGACACGAAGACGCCGGCTCTCGACAGGAGCCGCGTCCTCGAAGCGCTTGCACAAACCTCGCAAGGGTCGAAACGCGACCTGGCCCGCATTCTCGGCATCAAGGGCGCTGAGCGCATCCAGCTGAAGCGCATACTCAAAGAACTGGCAAGCGAAGGCCTGATCGAACGCGGCGAACGCAAGCGCTATACGCAAGCCGGTGCGCTGCCCGAAGTGACTGTTCTCGAAATCTGCGGCCAAGATCCCGACGGCGAATTGCTGGCGCGTCCGGCGCGCTGGGAGAGCGACACGCCGCCGCCAAACATTCTGCTCGTGCCGGGCCGGGAAAACGAAACCGGCTCGCCACCGGGCATCGGCGAGCGTGTCCTTGCGCGCCTGTCACGCACCGACGATGGCTACGAAGCCCGCATCATCAAGCGCATTGGCGCGGCGGTGCATCGGGTGCTCGGCGTCTATCGCGAACGGCCCGATGGCGGACGCATCGTGCCGATCGACCGCAAAACCCGGCACGAATTCGTCGTGCAGACGCGCGACCGGGGCGGCGCCGTCTCGAACGAACTTGTGCTCGCCGAGCCCCTCGCCGGCCGCGATGGCGGCGCATTGAGGGCACGGGTGGTAGAGCGTCTCGGCAATATGAACGAGCCCAAATCCATCAGCCTCATCGCCATTCACGAACACGGCATTCCTACCGAATTTCCCGCCGCCGCCATCGCGGAGGCCGAAAACGCCAAACCGGCTTCGCTGAAAGGCCGGACAGATCTGCGCGACGTGCCGCTCGTTACCATCGATCCGGAAGACGCGCGCGATCATGACGACGCAGTCTGGGCGGGGCCGGACAGCGATTCCGCCAACAAGGGCGGCCACATCGTCATCGTGGCCATCGCAGATGTCGCCTCCTATGTCGTCCCGGGTTCGGCACTCGATACCGAAGCCCTGAAGCGCGGCAACTCGGCCTATTTTCCCGATCGAGTCGTGCCCATGCTGCCGGAACATCTGTCGGCCGATCTCTGTTCGCTGCGCGAGGGCGAGGATCGCCCGTGTCTGGCGGTGCGCATGGTATTCGACGCAGAGGGCAACAAGCGCCGCCATGAATTCCTGCGCGCCGTGATGCGCTCTGCCGCGAGCCTGACCTATCAGGACGCGCAATGCGCCTTCGACGGTACGCCGCGTCCCCATCAGCAGGACATCGCCGAGACAACGCTGGCGCCGCTATGGAAGGCCTATCGCGCGTTGGCCGCAGCCCGCGACAAGCGCTCGCCGCTCGATCTCGATCTGCCGGAACGACGCGTTTCGATCGGACCGGATGGCAAGGTCGCGTCCATCGCGTTTCGCGAGCGGCTCGAATCGATGCGGCTTATCGAAGAGATGATGATCCAGGCCAATGTCGCCGCCGCCGAAACGCTCGAGAAGCATCGCACGCCGCTCCTCTACCGAATCCACGAAAAGCCCTCGCAGGAAAAGCTCTATGCCTTCGCCGATTTCCTGCGCAGCGTCGGCACCAGCTTCGCCAAAGGCCAGGTGGTGACGCCTGCCACGTTCAATCGCATTCTGGCCCAGGCCAAAGGCGGACCGCAGGCTGAGGTCATGAACGATGTCGTGCTGCGCACCCAGGCCCAGGCGGTGTATGCGCCGGAGAATATCGGCCATTTCGGCCTGCATCTCCAACGCTATGCGCATTTCACATCGCCGATCCGCCGCTATGCCGACCTTCTGGTCCATCGCGCGCTGATCCGCGCTCTGCGCTTTGGCGATGATGGTCTGAGCGACGCCGAAATGGCAAAGCTCGGCCAGATTGCCGATCACATTTCGATGTGCGAGCGGCGCGCCATGGCCGCCGAACGCGACTCGACCGACCGCTACGTCGCCGCCTTCATGGAAGATCGCGTCGGTGCGGTGTTCGACTCGCGAGTCACGGGAGTCACGCGCTTTGGCCTTTTCGTGCGGCTGAAGGAAACGGGCGCCGACGGGCTCATTCCGGTGCGCACACTGGGCACCGAATTCTTTCGCCATGACGAGCGTCGCCATGCGCTTGTCGGCGAGCGTACAAACACGGAATACAAACTGGGCGACAAGGTCACGGTGCGCCTTCTCGAAGCAGCCCCCCTTACCGGCGGCCTGCGCTTCGAACTGGTCGACCACAACGCGCCGCAGCGCCTGCCGGGTCGCTCGGGCGCCCGAACGCCTGCACGAAAGCATGCGACGCCACGTCCCGCGCGCGCACGGCGAAAGACACGTTAGACATCGACCGTGTTTGACCCCGACGAGCTGATTGTTGCCGGACCGACGATCCGGGCCCGGGATGCCGCGACGCTGGTGATCGCGCGCCGCGATGGCACCGAGGTGCGTGTGCTGATGGGCCGCCGCCATGCGCGGCTCGCGTTCCAGCCCAACAAGTTCGTCTTTCCCGGCGGCAGGCTCGATCCTGGCGATTTGCGCGTCGTAGCCGGCGGCGCATTGCGTCCCGCCGTGCTCGCCAAACTCGCGATCGACATCTCGCCCGAACGCGCCCGCGGCCTCGCGCTCGCCGCCATCCGCGAAACTTTTGAAGAGACCGGTGTGTTGGTGGGCGAGTGCGCGGCGCGCGTACCGCGCACGAAATCGGGACCGTGGTCGCAATTCTTTGCTCACGGCGTGGTGCCGAATCTCGCGTCGCTCGACTATGTGGCGCGTGCCATCACGCCGCCGGGACGACCGCGCCGTTTCGACGCCCGCTTTTTCATGGTGGAGGGGACGGCGATTGCGCGCGAACTCGGCGCCGGCACGCATGACGAGCTTCTCACGCCCGCCTGGCTGACGCTTTCCGAGGCCCGTGCACTCGATCTTCCGAGCATCACGCGGCGCGTGCTCGACGAAGTCGAAGCCCGCCAAAGCGATGGGCCCGATGCGGAAAGGCCAATACCCTTTTTCCGCTTCACGCGCGGCAGCCCGGGCCTGACATGGCTGTGAGAAATGACGTCGCGGGCGGTGCTCCGCAAGCGCTTACCCATTGCCATTGAAAAGGTTTATGACAACTACAATTTTTTTGTGATCGGTTTCTGCACAACCGAACGCACCTTGGACTGTATCATCTCGCTGGCGGCTTCGGCGAAAGGCGTTGTCCTCTCCTTCTATCACGGCGCGTCGCTTGCCGACTCCGACAATATCCTGCCTGGCAGCGGCAAGCAGAACCGCTTCATCCGCCTGGAAAGCGCCGCAACCCTCTCCGAGCCCGAAGGTCAAGGCACTGATTTCCGCTGCCGCCGACCAGGCGCAAACCCCGCTTCCCGTAACCGGCAATGGCTACACAATGATCAAATCCGTCTCCGCGAAGCAGCGTCCGCGGCGAAAGACTGCAACTGCGAACTGACCGAGAAGCCAGCGCGGCCATGATGAAGGCTGGAAGGCTTGCGTCACGTTGGAACAGCTTGACGGAACTTCGCGCCCCTATATTAATCCCTGTTAATACAAGGCCTTAGGATGAAAAAAGAAGATGCCGGAAGGCGGTCTTGCAGGACACATATGACGTAAAGATTGGCTCAGGCACGTTGACAATGCCGCCGCCCCGGCTATTTTGCCCGGCCTTCTGAACCACAACATCGACGGGTGCCCTCATGGCGAAGCCGACCACCGCAAAAATCCGCCTGAACAGCTCCGGCGACACGGGCTTTTTCTATGTGGCCAAGAAGAACTCGCGCACCATGACCGAGAAGTTCACGTGCCGGAAATACGATCCCGTGCTGCGCAAGCATGTGGAATTCAAGGAAGGCAAGATCAAGTAGATCGCGCTTCCGCGAAGCCGTTCCGAGCGCGCCCGGCCCTGCCTGGCGCGCTTTTTGTTTGGGCTCCGAGCGAAATCTTTCCGCAGCTTAGCGCTGCATCATCTGCGCGTAACGGTCGAGAATCGGCAGCACCTTGTCGGCGCCGGCGGGCGGCAGCGTGGCGACGACGCGCACCACGCCCAGCTCGGTGAAGCGCTTGATCCATTCCGCGTCGGCCCTGGCGTTCCACGCCGTGATCGTCACGCTGCCCGGCGCGCGACCAGCCTCTTTCATCAACGCCTCGACCTGCGGCAGGACCTTCGTCAAGCCATCCGGGCTGATGATCGGCATCCAGCCGTCGCCATAGCGAACCGCGCGGCGCGCGCCTTGCGGAAACCCGCCGCCCACCAGAATCGGCGGATGCGGCTTCTGCACCGGCTTGGGTTCGGCGAACACCGGATCGAATTTGATGATCTCGCCGTGATATTCGGCCTGCGGTTTCGTCCAGATTTCCTTCATCGCTTCGATGCTTTCGCGCATGCGCAGAAAGCGCGTCTCGAACACGGCACCGTGGTTTTCCAGTTCGTCCTGGTTCCAGGCACCGCCAATGCCGAACAGGAAACGGCCACGCGTGACCTGATCGATCGAGGCCACGAGCTTCGCCGTCTGGATCGCATCGCGCTGCGGCACGAGGCACACGCCGGTGCCGACCTTGAGTTTCGTCGTCACCGCCGCGGCCGTGGCCAGGGTCACGAACGGATCCATCACATCGTAATATTCCTTCGGCAGATCACCGCCGCCGGGATAGGGCGTCTTGCGCGACACCGGGATGTGCGAATGCTCCGGGGCCCAGAGCGACTCGAAGCCGCGCTCTTCCAGCGCGCGGCCCAGTTCGGCCGGCCCGATCGAATGTTCCGTGAAGAAAATGGCGGCACCGAAATGCATGATCTCACCCGTGAATATATTCGCGCTTTATTTTGCGCCGTTCGCACCCTTCCGCCAAGCGCGGCCGCCCGGCTTCAGGCGGGAAGCACGGTGCGACGATAGAGATGCCATGTCGCGTGTCCCAGAACAGGCATGACGAAAGCCAGACCCGCAAGGAACGGAATGGAACCCAGCACCAGCGCGGCCGCCACAATCACGCCCCACGCTGCCATGGGAACGGGATTGGCAATGACCGCGCGCATGGATGTCAGCATCGCAACAGGCGCGCTGACATGGCGATCAATCAACAATGGGAAGGACACGACGCTGACGCTCAGCGCCACCACGGCGAAGACAAGGCCGAGCAAATTGCCCCAGACAATCAGCGACCAGCCGGCGGACGTGGTGAAGAGCGCACCCACAAAGTCTCCGACGGAAGCTGGCGCGAGCGTGCCCACTGTTTGCCCGTAAAGCCATTGTGCGGAAGTGAGCCAGCCCACGAAGATCGCAGTCAGGAGCAGGCCCAAAGCAAGTACCGACCACCCGGCCGGCGAACGGAACACATCAAAAGCATGTTCCCAGGAACTGTCGAGGCCGAGTTCGAGACGCCGGCTCAGTTCGTAAAGGCCTACCGCTGCGAATGGCCCTACAAGCGCAAAGCCCGCGGCCAACGGGTAGAGCAACGGCACCATGTCGTAGCCGAACAGGAAGCCACCCACGAGCAGGCCGACAAGCGGATAGAGGAGACACAAAAACACTGCATGGCTCGGCACGCGGGCGAAATCCGCGAGTCCTTCTCGCAGTGCTGTGCCGAGATCGGCCAATCCGATCGTGCGAAGTCGCGGCAGCTCTACACCGGATTGTGCCACATGGATGGTCGTCGCCATGGCCTGTCTCCCTGAATGGGTGCCCTGGCGCAGCCGACTTGAAGCGCCGCGCGGGCACCCCAGTCCTTCATCGCCAGCCTGCGCGCATCGGCTTGCAAGCGCAAGGTGCTGCCGGGCTGGCGGCGGCGCCTTTGCCCGTTAGAATGACGTGCGAAACCCGAGGTTCTATTCCATGAACGGCGCCGAAAGCCTGGTGCGCACGCTGTCAGCCTGCGGCGTCGAGGTGTGTTTTTCCAATCCGGGCACATCGGAAATGCATTTCGTGGCAGCGCTCGACCGCGTGGCCGAGATGCGCGCCGTGCTGTGCCTGTTCGAAGGCGTGGCGACCGGTGCTGCCGACGGTTACGGCCGCATGGCGGAGAAGCCGGCGGCGACGCTTCTGCATCTCGGTCCCGGCCTTGCAAACGGCCTTGCCAATCTGCACAACGCCCGCCGCGCCGCAACGCCGATCGTCAACATCGTCGGCGATCACGCGACGTATCACGCCCAATGCGATCCCCCGCTCGCGTCCGACATTGCAGGATTTGCGCGGCCCGTATCGGCCTGGGTGCAATCCAGCACAACCGCGAAGACAGTGGCAGCCGATGCGGCGCGTGCCGTACAGACCGCACGCCAGGCGCCAGGCCAGATCGCGACCCTCATTCTTCCTGCCGATACCGCGTGGCTCGAAGCAGAGCGGCCAGCCGCGCCATTGCCCGTGCCTGGACCATCGCCCGTTCAGGGCGTCGCGATTGACGATGTCGCAAGGGCGCTGGGCGAAGGCTGCAAGACTGCCATCCTGATGCGCGGCGCAGCGCTCGGAACGCGCGGGCTGGAAGCCGCCGGGCGCATCGCTGCCAGGACCAATGCGCGGCTGCTTTGCGATACGTTCGCGCCAAGGCTGGCGCGCGGCGCAGGTATCGTTGCGGTCGAACGCATTCCTTATTTCGCCGAGCAGATGGTCGAATTTCTTGCGCCCTTCGAGCAACTCGTTCTTGTCGGCGCGAAGCCGCCCGTGTCGTTCTTCGCCTATCCCGGCAAGCCGAGCTGGTGCGTACCCGAAGGCTGCCGCATTCTCTATCTGGCCCAGCCGCATGAAGATGGCGTGGCGGCACTGGAAGCGCTTGCCGACGCAGTCGGCGCAACAAGGGAGGTGCGGAGCCGCGCCGCTTTGACCCGTCCGGGACTTCCGAAGGATGACAAACTCAATCCCTACAGCGTGGGCCAGGTTATCGGCGAGTTGCTGCCGGAAAATGCCATCATTTCGGACGAAGCGGCGACTTCCGGCATCGGCATCGCGGTGTTCACGGCGAATGCCCCACCGCATGACACGCTTGCACTGACCGGCGGCTCGATCGGCCAGGGTGTACCCCTTGCAACGGGTGCGGCAATTGCCTGCCCCGACCGCAAGGTCGTCTGCGTGCAGGGCGATGGCGGCGCGATGTATACGCTGCAGGCCCTATGGACACAGGCACGCGAGAAACTCGATGTGACCACGGTGATCTTCGCCAACCGCTCCTACTACATCCTAAACATCGAATTGATGCGCGTCGGCGCGGAAAATCCCGGACCGAAGGCCTTGTCGATGCTCGATCTCCACAATCCCGAATTGAACTGGGTCCAGCTTGCGCAAGGCATGGGCGTCGAAGCCACGCGGACGGAAAGCATCGCGGAATTCGCCGCGGCGTTCGCCGACACCATGAAAACCCGCGGGCCACGCCTGATCGAGGTGGTGCTATGAGCCAGTTGCTGGAACAATTACGGGCGTTTCTCGGCGACGCCGGTCTTCTCGAAGGCGAGCGCGCCCGCGATGCCGCGCAAAGCAATTGGAGCAAGCTCGGCGAGCCATTGGCGGTGATGAGGCCGTCTTCCGTCGCCGATGTGTCGCGCATTCTTGCGCTCTGCAATGACGCGGCGCAGCCCATCGTGCCATGGGGCGGCAAGACGGGACTCGTCGAGGGCGGCAACGCGTCCGACGCGCTGGCACTCTCGCTCGACCGGCTCAACCGCATCGAGACAATCGACACTGCCTGCGCGACGATGACCGTCGAAGCCGGCTGCATCCTGCAGAATGCCACCGAAGCGGCGGACTCGCAGGGCCTGTTCTTTCCGCTCGATCTGGGCGCGCGCGGTTCGGCCACGATCGGCGGCAACATCTCGACCAATGCCGGCGGCAATCGCGTCATCCGCTACGGCATGATGCGCGACATGGTGCTGGGTCTCGAAGCCGTGCTCGCCGACGGCACCATCGTGTCGTCGCTCAACCGGCTCATCAAAAACAATGCCGGCTACGATCTGAAGCAGCTTTTCATCGGCACCGAGGGCACGCTGGGCATCGTCACCCGCGCGGTGCTGCGTTTGCGTCCCAAACCCGGCAGCCACGCCGTTGCCCTGGTCGCGGTCGACTCCTTTGCCGCGCTGCCGCGCCTCCTGCGTCACGTCGAATCCGGCCTCGGGGGAAGCCTTTCGGCCTTTGAAGTCATGTGGGACGATTTCTACACCCTGGTTACGACGCCGCCCGCGAAAGGGCGCCCACCACTGCCCCATGGTCACAGCCATTACGTGCTGATCGAGCAGCTCGGCAGCGACGACAAAGCCGATGCTGAACGATTCGAGCGCGTGCTGGGCGAATTCCTTGAAACGGGCCATGCCGCGGACGCGGTGATCGCCAAGTCGGAAAGCGAACGCCAACAGATCTGGGCGCTCCGCGACGATGTCGGCCAGACCATGCGCAACTGGCCGATCTTCACCTTCGATGTCAGCCTGCCGATCTCCGAAATGGAGACCTATGTGGATGAAGTGCGCAGGCGGCTGCATGAGAGCTGGCCCGAAAAGGCGAGCCTGATGGTGTTCGGCCATATGGGCGACGGCAATCTGCATCTCATCGCGAGCATTGGTGACGGGAGTGCCAAATCGCGTCATGGCGTCGAAGCCATCGTCTATGGCGAGCTGGACGGCCGCGCCGGATCGGTCTCCGCCGAACACGGGATCGGCCTCGAGAAGCGCGCGTGGCTTTCGAGTTCGCGCTCGGTGCCGGAAATCGCGATGATGCGGCGTCTCAAGCAGGCCCTCGATCCGCGCGGCATTCTCAATCCGGGCAAAATATTCTCGCTCGAGATTCCCGCCTGAAGCGGGAGACTTCAGCGATGTCCCTGCTCAGCCTTCTGCGCAAAGGTGCCAACAGTCTCCAACAGGATGGGTACAAGCGCATCCGGAAAGTCATGGCCCATGCCGGGTATCACCACGAGTTCGCAGCCCGGGATGCTGGCGGCCGTGTCCTGACCCGCTTCGACGGGCACGAGCGGATCGTCGCCTCCATGAATGACCAGCGCCGGACAGCGCACATCGCCCAGGATATCGTTGCGCGGCGGCGACGCCGTCACCGCCACAAACTGCCGCGCAATGCCGGCCGGGTCGTAAGGCGCGCGATCGACCTGACGCGTTACCTGGGCGCGCAATTCTTCGTCGCTGCGCGGATAACCGGGACTGCCGATCACACGCCAGGCCAGGATCCCCGCTTCGATGCGGTCCTCACGCGACGTGCTCTGCGGCGGACGGGTAATTGCCGCAAATGCCTCGGGCTTGCCGCGCGGCAGATCGCGCCGGCCTGTCGTCGACATGATCGAAACAAGACTGCGCGTGCGCCCGTGATATTTGGCGGCGACGATCTGTGCGATCATGCCCCCCATCGACGCCCCCACGATATGGGCGTTGTCGATGCCAAGCGCCCGCAAAAGCTCCACGGCATCGGCCGCCATGTCGTCGAGCAGATATGGCGCCGCAATCGGCTTGCCTTGCACGGCAAGCCCGATCACCTCGCCGATATTCGGCATACCAAGCGCAGCCAGATGTTGGGATTTGCCGATGTCGCGATTGTCGAAGCGGATGACGCGAAAGCCTTTCGCCGCCAATCCTGCGCAGAGCCGATCCGGCCAGACGGTCATCGAGGCGGCAAACCCCATGATCAGCAGGATTGCGGGATCCGATTCCTTCCCAAAACTCTCATATTCGATGTCGATGCCGTTGGCCCTGATCTGCGCCATGCTGTCTGCCCTGAAATATCGCGTCGGGGACAAGGTAGAGAGCGCAGCCAGGAACTCAAGCGCAGGCGCCCATGCGCCGCGATCTGAAGCGGCTGGCTGACGAATGCTTCGACCTTCTGGTCATTGGCGGGGGCATTACGGGCGCAGCCATCGCGCGCGATGCCGCATTGCGCGGCCTGCTTGTCGCCCTTGTCGAGAAGGATGATTTTGCCGGCGCCACAAGCGCGCACAATTCCAAGCTCATCCACGGCGGCCTGCGCTATTTGCGCAATCGCGAATTCGGCCTGGTGCGGGAATCGTTACGGGAGCGACGCATCTGGCAACGGATCGCACCGCATCTCGTGCGCCCGCTGCCGTTTCTGATTCCGGTTTTCGACGACGGGCTGCGCACCCGGCTCGTGCTCGGAGCCGGCCTGGGGCTGTACGATCTTCTGTCTTTCGACAGAGGCTGGCTCGCCGATCCGGATCAGCGACTTCCCGGGCATGCGTGGCTCGACCGGCGCGCTGCGATCGCGGCCGAGCCTGCCCTCGCCTCACGGAATCTCGCTGGCGCCTTCCGCTACTACGACGCGCAGATGTATTCGCCAGAACGGCTCGCACTCGAATGCGTACTGGATGCGGCAGACAATGGCGCCGTGCCGGCGAACCATCTGGCAGCACAGTCGCTGCTCCGCCGTGGCGACAGCGTCGAAGGCGCGAGCGTGCGCGACACGATCACCGGCGATGTGTTCGATGTTCGTGCCTCCCTCACCATTGTCGCCGTCGGTCCGTGGGCGGATCAGTTTTTGTCCGGCAGGCTGCACGGGCAGCATCGTCTGTTGCTTTCCAAGGGTATTCATCTTGTCATGGCCCAGCGTATGCATGGTCACGCGCTGACTGTGGCGGCGGAGCATGGGCATTTCTTTGTTCTGCCCTGGCGCAACAGCACCATTCTTGGCACGACCGACACGCCATTCGATGGCAACGCGGATTGCGTTTCTGTCGATGAGACGGAAATCGAGACATTCCTTGCCGGAGTGAACACGCATTTGCCTGCGGCCGCATTCGAACGTTCGCAACTGCGCGCAACCTATGCCGGACTGCGCCCGCTTGTGGCCGACGGCTCACACGACACCTATGACGCGAGCCGCCACGCGGAACTGACAGACCACGCCAGGCGTGATCGCGTGACAGGGCTGATCTCGGCAATCGGCGGCAAATGGACCACGTCGCGGCATCTCGCAGAGAAAGTCGTGGACATGGCGAGCGCGAAGTTGGGGCGGCGGGTGGAACGAAGTTCAACCGCCAATCGGCGCCTGCCGGGAGCCGTCGATCGCATCACGCAATGGCCGGCAGGCGCTGAAGCCTTTCCCGACCCTGGCCGCCTCGCCCGCCTCTACGGCGCCCGCATTCCCGCTTTGACCGCACTCGCGACAAAGCAGCCCGCCCTTGGCCTGCCCATGGGCATGAGAGGCGATATCGGAGCGCAGGTCATACTGGCGATCCGCGAGGAAATGGCGTTAACGCTGGAGGACGTCGTCATGCGCAGAACCGGAATTGGCCAGGAAGGTCATCCCGGACCTGACACGCTGGAGGCCGTGGCAACGATCGTGGCTTCCGAACTCGGCTGGAGTGAAATCCGGAAGCGTGCTGAAATCGATGCCCTTGTGCCCTTCTTTCGCACCTCAAGGAGCGACACGTGACAGGGTTCATCGTCGTCAATCCGCATTCCGGCGGCGGCCGGACGGGGCGCGAATGGCCCAACATCGAACGTGCCTTGCGCGCGGCGTATCCCCATATGCGACTGGCGATCACGCAAGGGCGCGGCGACGCGACATCGCTGGTGCGGCATGCGCTGAGTGAAGGCCATCACGAGATCGTGGCAGTCGGTGGCGATGGCACGATCAATGAAGCGGTCAACGGATTGTTCGATGCCGATGGCCCCATCATGCCCGACGCGGTATTCGGCTTCATTACCAGTGGCACGGGCGGCGATTTTCGCAAGACCTTCGGTGTGGCACCTGGCTATCCGGAAGCGATTGCGCGATTGAAGCGCGCGCCCGTTCATCGCATCGACGTCGGCAAACTCACCTGCCTGACGCGCGATGGCAAACCCACGGTGCGTTATTTCGCGAATATCGGATCCTTTGGCCTTTTCGGTGCCGTGGTCGACGCCGTCAATCGCGCGCGCTTCGCGAAATGGCTGGGTGGCAGTTTCGCGTTTGCCTTCCATAGTGCCCGCGCGCTCCTCACCTATCGCGACCGTGCGGTAAGACTGAAGATCGATGACGTCTATGACGAAATCACACGGATTTCGACTGTGGCCATTGCCAACGGACAATTCTTCGGCGGCGGCATGCGGGTGGCGCCGGAGGCCATTCCCGATGATGGCCTGTTCGACGTCATCATCATGGGTGGCACTTCCAGGCGCCGCGCGCTCGCCGATTTGCGACAAATCTATTCGGGCGAACATCTCACGAATCCGGCCGTGCGGGCGGTGAGAGGACGCAAGATCGTTGCGGCCCCTGTCGCCGAAACGGCGGGCCGGCCAGTCCTGATTGAGGTCGATGGCGAATGCGCGGGCCAGTTGCCCGCCACCTTCGAACTTCTTCCCCGCGCCCTTAATCTGCGATGCTGAGGATTCTGTTCTCGTTCACCTGTTTTCCATAACCACCCTCCCGGCTTGGCGGGATCACGGCAGGCTGCGACACTTCGGGCGCTGTCTCGATGGGCCGGGTGCGTGGGAATCGATCGCGAGAAGATCAAGTGGAACGGCTGGGGCTGGGCGGCGCATCGCCACCCGATTGCCGGGCGCGAGGATGTGTGGAACTGGCTCGCCCAGCAACTCGGCATGCCCAGCCTGCTCGCAACACCCGCTCGCCCGCTCGACAGCATCACCCTTCCGGTCTCGCGTCTTTCTCCCGGGCTCTTCGCGGAATTCGGACAGCTACTTGGTCCGGAACGCGTCCGCGACGGCACGCATGAGCGCGCCTTTCACGCGCGCGGCAAAAGCTATCAGGATTTGCTGCGGCTTCGCGCCGGCGATTTCAGCGCCATTCCCGATGTCGTGCTGTATCCGCGCGAAAGCAATGAAGTCACCGCGATCCTTTCGATCGCCGAACGGAATGGTATTGCGATCGTGCCCTTTGGCGGGGGAACGAGTGTCGTAGGCGGCGTGACTGCCCACGCCGAAAATTTCGCCAATCTGGCGACGATCGACCTTTCCGGCCTGGACAGGATCTTCGAGATCGATGTCCCGGGTCACAGCGTGCATGTCGAAGCAGGCATCTACGGCCAGGTCCTGGAAAAGGCGCTCGCCGCAAAGGGTCTGACGCTGGGCCATTTTCCCCAGTCCTTCGAATTTTCGACGCTCGGGGGCTGGATTGCCCATCGTGGCGCCGGCCAGCAATCCAGCCGCTACGGACGTCCGAAGGACTGGCTGCTTCGCGCCCGCATGGCGACACCGCGCGGCATGCTCGAATCCGAACCGTTCAGCTCTTCGGCGACGGGACCGCGGCTCACCGATCTGATGCTGGGTTCGGAGGGCGCACTCGGCATCATCACAGATGCGACGATCGCAGTGCGATCGCTCCCGAAACAGAGCATGTGGCGGGCGTGGTTTTTCCGCGATTTCCCGAGCGGGCTGACGGCGATCCGGCGTGCGCAACAGGACGAGATCGCCGTTTCCATGCTGCGGCTCTCGGACCCGCAGGAAACCCAATTCTACCGCGCATTGTCGGAAGCGGGAAAGTCGGGCCATGTCGGGAGCCGGGTCGCGAAGACCTATCTCACCGCGCGCGGCATCGACGAACAGGCCTGCGTGCTCATCGCCTGCTTCGAGGGATCGAACAGGCGCGTTGCCACGGATGCGGCCGCGTTTCAGACTTTGGCGCGAAGCCTCGGTGCCTTGTCACTCGGCAGCCGTCCTGCGGAACGTTGGCGGGCGGAACGCTTTCAGGCGCCGTATCTGCGCGATCCCATGCTCGATCGCGGCGTGGGTGTTGAAACCCTGGAAACCGCTGCCGCGTGGCCGCAACTCGAAAATCTCTACCGCTCCGTCCGCACAGCCCTCGAAACAGCCATGCGTGAAACCGCGCCCTATCCCGCCGCGCGCGGAATTGTGCTGTGCCATGTCAGTCATGCCTATCCCGAAGGCGCGAGCCTCTATTTCACCTGCATCTTCCCGCGCAATCTGGATGCGGAAGTCGCGCAGTGGCAAGCGATCAAGCGGTCGGCAACGGATGCCATCGCCGCCAATCGCGGCGCGCTCAGCCACCACCACGGAATCGGCGAGGATCATTTGCCGTGGCTGGCGCAGGAAAAGGGCGCCCTCGGCCTGGACGTGCTACAGGCGATCAAGCGCACCCTCGATCCCAAAGGCATTCTCAATCCCGGCAAGCTTATTCCGCGTTGAAAGCGCGTTTCAGCGCTGCGGCAGCGCCACGCAAGGCATCTCCTGCCTGGGGCAACACGGGCTGGAGATAGATGAAATCATGCATGAGATCGGGATAATCGACGGCTTCCACCTGCACACCGGCCGCACGCAGTTTTTCGCCATAGGCAACGCCTTCGTCATGCAGCGGATCGTATCCGGCCGTCATCAGGAAGGCCGGCGGCAATCCCCGGAAGTCCCTCGCCAACAGCGGCGATGCACGAAGATCGGATTGTTCGGCCGATGCGTTCAGATAATTGGCGAAAAACCAGTCGATCGTGCGCTTCTCCAGGAAATAGCCTTCGGCGTTGGCGCGCATCGAAGCCGTGTCCGCACCCATCTGCGTTGCCGGAAAGAACATCATCTGCAGGACCAGCTTCGGACCGGATTTCGCTGATGCCATTTGCGCCATCACCGCGGTGAGATTGGCGCCGGCGGAATCGCCGCCCACCGCCACACGTTTTGGGTCGACACCAAGCTCATCCGCGTTCGCCACGATCCAGGCAAGCGCCGCCCAGGCATCGTCGACCGCGGCAGGGAATTTATGCTCGGGCGCGAGACGGTAGTCGACCGCGATCACCCGCGCACCACTCTCATTGGCGAGCAGACGGCAAAGCCCGTCATGCGTGTCGAGATTGCCGATCACGAAACCGCCGCCGTGGTAGAATACCAGCGTCGGCAGCGGCCCATCCGCTGCACCAAGCGGTGTGTAGGACCGCATGGGGATCGGGCCGCCTGGTCCGGGAGTTTCCAGATCTGCGACCGATCCGATCGGCACATTCTGCGGGCCCGCCATCTGCATCAGCACGGCGAACAGCTGCCGGGCCTGGACGGGTTCCATGTCCCACATCTTCGGGCCGCCCTGTGCATCCAGCTGGGCGAGAAAGGCTTCGGCGACGGGATCGAACGGCATGGCGCACTACCCCCTTTCGCGCATCGCGTAGGACACATGGCTCATATAATCGCGTTTGCTGAGTTCGACGCCATTGTGACGCAGGATGTCGTACACGGTCACCACGTGGAAATAGAAATGCGGCAACGTCCAGTCGCGCAGGAATTGCAGCCCGTTCGATTCGTAGACCAGTTTGTCAATCAGGGGAAACGCGATGGCCCGGTCCGCCGCGCCCTCAAAGGATGCCTCGCCGAGGCTTTGCACATAGCCGATTGCGGACTCAATCCTTTGTTTGAGTTCGGCGAAACTTTCGCCCATGTCGTCCCTGGCAGGTGGTTCCGCTCCCGATAGCCGTGCCATGCACGCCTTGGCCATCTCGCAGGCGATCTGTACCTGCTGCTTGAGCGGGAACATGTCCGGCGCGAGCCGCGCATTGACCAGCACCGCGGGATCGATCTTTTTCGATTCGGCGTGGTGCGAGGCCTTGTCCAGGATCAGGGACAGCGTTTGCAGGACAGGTACAAACGTTTCCTGAGACATGCAGTACATGAAAGAGATCACGAGACCGGCTTCCTTTCCTGAATTCGGCTGTGTGGCAGCGGCGTGGCCATGGGAAACATTTCCTCAAATTGACATATCGGCACGGCCGACGCCAAGATATCCGGCGCCCGAACGGCGCAAGCCCCGACACGCTGGATTCCCAGGGAACCACGCAATGGCGCATGTAAAGGCGAGCATCGAGACAACCCACTATGCCGTGACCATCGATGCCTCGGGACACCGCTTTATCTCCGATGAACCGCGCTCGCGAGAAGGCGGCGATGCGGGGCCCGCGCCCTACGACCTGCTGCTCTCCGCTCTGGGCGCCTGCACCGCCATCACGATGCGGATGTATGCCGACCGCAAGCAGTGGCCGCTGGAACGGGCGAGCGTCGTACTGCTGCATGTCCGCGACAAGGACGGCGAACATATCCGCCGCACGCTCAAACTTGTGGGAGATCTGAGCGAGGAGCAGCGGGCGCGGTTTGCCGACATTGCGGAACGCACGCCCGTCACGCTGACCCTCAAGCGCGGGCTCGCCATCCACACAAAGCTCGATCCGCCCCTGTCCAACAGCGCGACCGAACTGAGCGACCGGCTCGACGAAGCGCTCGAGGAAAGTTTTCCCGCGAGCGATCCGCCGGCCGTCTCACCCGGACGATAGATCCGCTGCGAATCCTATCGCCGACCGGTCTCGAACAGGAACCAGATCCGGCGTTCGCCCTCGTCGATCCAGTTCTCGATGAGGCTCGCCGACGCCACGTCTCCATGCTCGTCGCAAACACCATGGAGTTCGCGCAGCGCTGCCACGAAGCGCTGATTGTCGTCGCGCAATTCGGCGATCATGCCTTCCGCCGTGACGTAGTCGGCATCGTTGTCGGCAATGCGCGAGAGGCGCGCGATATGGCCGATGGAACGAATGGTAGTGCCACCGACCTTCCGGGCGCGCTCGGCAACCGCGTCGGTCATGTCGTAGATCTGTGTCGCATGTTCGTCGAGCAGCAGGTGGTAGTCGCGGAAATGCGGCCCGGACATGTGCCAATGGAAATTCTTCGTCTTGACGTAAAGCGCGAATGTGTCGGCCAGCAAAACCGTCAAAGCGCCGGCGATATCCTTCCGCGCATTGTCGCTGAAGCCGCTCGGCGTCTCGAGCGGCGCCTTGCGACGTTCCTTGGCTTTTTCCTTGCTCATCCTTGTCCTCTCTTTCGGTGAATGCGAACGACGAAATTCAGGGGATATTCGGGTCTTCGGAATCGTGGGCGTGTCCGATCGCGTGCCGCAGCGTCTTGTCGAGTTTGCTGCAATCGAGCGTGACCTTTTCGGATTCGACGCTGCGAATGGCAGACGCCGGCACAAAGAAATCACCGCCGCCCTCGACATAGACGATGATCTCTTCGCCGTCGCGCAACACCTGGCGGACGGCGCCAACCGCCTTTTCGCCGTCATGCACGAAAACATCAAATCCTTCCCGGATCGGCTCACGGCTCATGTTTGGTTCCTTTCGAGAAAGTCCCGGCTGCCTAGACGAAACGCGGAATGGGGCCGAGCTGCGGCGTCATGCGATCCGACAGGTCGAACATGACTTCGTCGACGTAGCACCAGCCCCACCCTTCGGGAGGATCGTAGCCTTCCATGATCGGATGTTTCGAGCGATGGAAATGCTTTGTCGCATGTTTGTGGGGCGAGGAATCGCAGCAGCCGACGTGGCCGCATGTCCGGCAGAGGCGCAGATGCACCCACGCCGAACCAATCTTCAGGCATTCCTCGCAACCCTTGGCGCTCGGCGTCACATCCTGGATCGTGTCGAGATGGGAACAGCTGTCAGGCATGGACAATTTCTTTCGGGAGGGCCTTTGGCGCCACGGGCGTCTCCGCGGCCAGATAGGCATGCAACGCGGCAACAACCTGTGCGCCTTCTCCGACGCCCGCGGCGACGCGCTTGATCGAATCCGAACGCACATCGCCGATCGCGAAAATGCCGCGGCGATTGGTTTCGAAAGGCAAGCGGGTCTCGTTGGCGAAGGCCGGTGCGATCACAAAGCCTTTGCCGTCGCGTTCGATGCCGCATTCGGCCAGCCATCCCGTATTCGGCGCGGCGCCGATGAACAGAAAAACGTGCCGGATCTGGCGTCGTGTCTCTTTGCCGTCGCTGTGGCGACGCCACCGCACATGCTCAAGGATGCCGTCGGCGCCTTCCAGAGCCGTCACCTCGGTTTCGGTCAGGACTTCGATATTCGGCTGTGCTGCGATGCGGTCGCACAGATAACGCGACATGGTTGCGTCGAGGCTCTTGCCGCGAGCAATCAGCCACACTTTTTCGACACGGCTCGCGAGAAACACCGCGCCCTGCCCGGCCGAATTGCCCGCGCCCACCAGCGCGACCTCCTGGCCGGCACAAAGTGTCGCCTCCAGCGGCGACGCCCAATAATGGACATGCGAACCTTCATAATCCGACAGGTTGGGGACATCGAGGTGGCGATATTCCGCGCCGCTCGCAACAACCACGCTGCGCGTCAGGATCGTTTCGCCGGAGCCGAGCTCCAGCCGGAATGAATCGTTTCCCTCCCCGGAATCGTGCAAGCGTTTGACCTCTTCGGGGATGACCATCTCCGCGCCGAATTTCTGCGCCTGGTTGAAGGCGCGCGCCATGAGGGCAATACCGGTGATGCCGGTGGGAAATCCCAGATAGTTCTCGATCCGCGCCGATGCGCCGGCCTGCCCTCCGAAGGCACGGCAATCGACCACCATGATCGACAGCCCTTCCGAGGCGCCATACACGGCAGCGGCAAGTCCGGAGGGTCCGGCGCCGACGATCACCGCATCGTAGAGGTGCGATGCGTCGATGGCATGGGTGAGCCCGATGCAGCGCGCCAGGGTGTTCTCGCTGGGATTGCGCAGCATCTCGCCGTTCAGGCAGACGACGATGGGAAAATCGGCCGGCGTCAGACGAAAGCGTTCCACCAGCGCTCGCCCGCATGAATCGGTGTCGGGATCCAGATGCTGGTGCGGGTGGCCGTTGCGCGCCAGAAATCCTTCAAGGCGCAGCACATCGCGATTGTCCGCGCGGCCGATGATCATCGGGCCGCCGACATTCTGTTCCAGCAATCCGACACGGCGCAGGATCAGGGCCCGCATGATGCGCTCGCCCGTCTCGGCCTCGGCGACCATGACATCGCGCAGCCGCGCCGGCGGGATCAGAATTGCCTCGACGTCCGAAAGGGCCTGACCATCGACGAGCGAGGGTCGCCCCGAGAGCTGTGCCAGTTCGCCGAGAAACCCGCCCGCCTCATGCGTGACGATAGGCTCCCGCGCACCCTCATGGGCGCTCATGCGGATTTCACCCGAGAGGATGACATGGAGGCCATGCGCTTCTTCCCCCGCGCGCACGACCATGTCGCCTGCGCGATAGGTCCGAATTTCGCCGAAGCGGCGCAGCCGATCGATTTCCGCGGCGGAAAGCTGCGGAAACATCTGGTCGCGACGGGTTTCCATCGTGGGGCGGGGAGGATTGGCCATGGCTGTAGGAGCTTACATCACAAGTTGTGACGCGATCAAAGCTGCCTCACCCAGTGACTTTCAATCAGGTGCCTGATTTTTCGATCGTGACAGGAATGCCGACGCATCCAATGCGGTTACACGAAACCACGTTCGCGTTACGACAGACTCTGGCCAAGCTTCATCTGGCCAGGCTTCCGGCGAGCGGCGCTCCAAATGTTTTCCAGGCCTGCCGCGCCCTTATCGACGCGAAAAAAACACAGGAGCGCAACTTCGCCACTCAGGAAACGAGCATTAACCTCCGTCGTTCCCGCGACACGGCGGGGTTGCCCATCAAAGACTCGGACCGGGAACCTGCCCCCGCGGCGGATAGGCAGGCAAAGGCGCTGGTGGCGGCGGCAATCCATGCGGCTGCTTCTTGAGCGCCTGCATCAGATAGTTCACCGCCGTTTCGATCTGCACGTCGCGTCCGGCCATCAACTGCCCCGGATCGGTGTCAATGTTGATGTCGGGATCGACGCCATGATTCTCGATCACCCATTCCGAGTGGAGGCCATACAGGCTGTCTTCCGGAACGGTGATGTAACCGCCATCGAGCAGGCTCCAATCGCCGCGGATGCCGCGCACGCCGCCCCAGGTCCGCGTGCCGATCAGCGGCCCCAGCCCGTATTTGTGGAAATAATAGGGGAAGATGTCGCCATCCGACGCGGAGTAGTTGTTGATCAGACAGGCCTTGGGTCCGGCGATCAGTTGCTGCGGAATGGGAGCCGCCGCACCTTCGCGGTCGGTGGACAATCCCACGAGGATGCGCCGCAGGCGCTCCAGAATGATCTGGTCGATGAAGCCGCCGCCATTGAATCGGTCGTCGACGATCAGGGCCTGCTTGTCGAGTTGCGGATAAAACTGGCGCACGAACTGCTCCATGCCCAGCGCCTCCATGTCCGACAGGTAGATGTAGGCAATCTTTCCACCCGACAGTCTGTCCACCATGGCGCGGTTGTGATCGATCCAGTCCTTTTCCCGAAGCGACAACTCGTTGTGGATCGGTTTGACGGTGACGTCATGCGTCCGGCCACCGGTGGACACGGTCAGGGTCACCGGCTGGTCGTCCAGACCGACAAAGGCGCTGTAAGGATCCGCAGGCGCCTTGAGCTCCTGCCCGTTCACCGCGATCAGCGTATCGCCGTCATGGACATCGACACCGGGTTCGGTCAGCGGACTGCGGTAGGCGCCCCGCGTATTGTCGCCGGGATAGATTTTCGCAAAGGCATAGTGACCCGAAGCCGTCGGCGCGAAGTCCACGCCGAGCGTGGCGGTCGGAACCGTGTCGCCCGGATTGTCCTCGTCGCCGCCGCCGACATAGGTGTGCGAGTTTCCGAGTTCACCTTGCACTTCACCAATCAGATAGTTCAGGTCCTCGCGCGATCCGACCAGAGGCAGGAGCTTCGCATAGGAGTCGTGGACGCCCTGCCAGTTGATGCCGTTCATCTTCGGATTGATGAACAGATCGCGCTCCAGCCGCCAGGCATTGTTGAACATCTCGGCCCATTCCTGCGTGGGCTCGATATGCGCGCGCATATGCGAAAGCTCGATGGCCTTCGAGTCGGCGCGCTTGTCGTCATCCGGCGCCTTGGCGTCGGCGATGGCATAACCCCCATGATCGTCCTCGTCGCCGGCCTTGCGGAACAGCACTTTATCGCCATCGGCGGACAGGCTGTAGCTGTCCAGCCCGTCAAGCACGGTTGCGTCCTTGCGCTTGCCAAGATCGTAGACATGCAGCGAGGATTTCGCGCCGGGCAGCGGGCCATCGATCATCTGCGGCTGGGTGGTGCGATACCAAATCCGGCTGTCGCGCGCATCGATCTGGGCGATGTCGGCCGCGGCGATCGGCAACGGCACAGCACGTGCCATCAACCCGTCGAAATCGATGGAAACGGCTGCCGATGCGCCGGGCTTCCACGATTTCTTGTCGTCATCGTCCTTCTTGGCTTCGAACGTGCCCTCGTCGGAACGCGGCGCGAAAGCCGACGGCTCGCCTTTCCGCAAGGTCGCCACGTAAATTCCGTCCATCTCGAGCGTTGCGACGTTGAATTCGCTTTCGCTGAGCGTCGGATTCTCATGTCGCGTGGAAACGAAATAGAGATATTTTCCGTTGGGCGAAAAAACCGGGGCAACGTCGTTGGCGAACGCGTCGGACACTCGCACGGCCTTGCCGCTGCCGATATTGTCGATCCAGATGCCGCGCTGCTGGTTTGCGCCTGTGAGGCTGTAGGCCAGCCAGCGTCCGTCGGGCGAGAAGCTTTGGTCGTGGATTTCGGAATAGGGATCCTGGGCCACCTGGGTCGGATTCCCACCTCCGGCTTCGACCAGCCAGAGCCGGTGATTGCCGTCGGAAAAAGCGAGGCGTTTGCCGTCCGGCGACCAGACGGGGGCGTAGTAAAATCCCGACGGGAAGTGGGTCAGGATTTTCTCGCTGCCGCCCATTGCCGGCCGTACGGCGATCTGCTGTTCGCCGTTCACATCCGTGGTGTAGGCGATGGTCTTGCCGTCCGGCGACCAGGCCGGATGATCTTCATCGGCGTTGCTGCTGTTGGTCAGGTTGCGCGTCGCGCCATGTTCGGCCGGCACCGTGTAGATGTCGCCGCGGGCGGAAAAAAGCGCCCGCTTGCCGTTGGGCGACAGCGCGTAATCGGTCACCTGCGCCGTATCCTGGTCGCGGATCGCGTCGCTGGCATCGATATAGCGCGGCCCCGTCCGCGTGCCGTCGTCGGGCACGCTGATGCCGAGGCGATGCATTTTCTCGCTCGGCAGATCGATGACCCATAGCGCACCGGCCTGCGCGAAGACGATGCCATCCTGGCCTTTGGCGCCCACGCCCAGACTGGGGAAATCGATATCGTAGTTGGTGAAATGGGTGATCTGGCGGAACCGCTTCGACCCGAGATCGTAGACCCAGATGTTGGCGCGGCGCCTGGTGTCGTGATCCGAAAGGAAATAGATACGGCCGCCATACCACATCGGCGAGGTGTTCTTGCCCATCCAGGGTGTGATCCGGTCGAGCTTCTTGCTGTCGAAATTGTAGGTGTAGACGTCCTGCCCCAGTCCGCCATTGTAACGCTTCCAGGTGCGGAAATTCGTGAAGATGCGATTGTAGGCAATCGATTTGCCGTCGGGGCTGTAGGTCATCAGGCCGCAGCGGTCGAGCGGCAGCGCCTGCGCCAGTCCGCCATCGACCGGCACCGAGAACAGCCGGCCATACCAGCTGTTCCATGCAGTGCGGCGCGACAGGAACACGATGCTTTTCGAATCCGGGGTCCAGGTCACCACCATGTTGTCGGGTCCCCAGCGGACGGGCGCGTTTTCGACGACATCGGAATGAAAGGTCAGCCGTTTCGCTGCGCCACCAGCGGCCGGCATCACGTAGACGTCCTGGTTGCCCTGATAAAAGCCGGTGAAAGCGACGAATTTTCCATCCGGTGACAGCCGCGGCATCAGATCGTAGCCGGGATCGGTGGTCAGGCGGCTGGCAACACCGCCCCAGCGCGGCACCTGCCACAGATTGCCATGGGCCTCGAAGACGATCTCGTTGCCGCGCAATGTCGGGAAACGCATGAAGGTCCAGTCATGCGCAGACGCCGATCCCGTCCACGCCAAACCGGCCATGACCACCATCAGCGCCGCTCCGCGCCAACCTTGATTCGTCATACGTCTCGTCCTCATGCTGTCTCGCACCGCGCGAATCGCGGGCGACCTAGAGAAGACGGCAGCAAATCGCGCCCTGCGCCGCCTTGCAAGGGCCGCTGTGATGCAGGACGGTCCTGCTGAAATTGCATCGCCCCCGAATGGATGGACCCGATGTTGCTGAACGGTTTCGACTTCGTAAGACAAAACTGCGCTCGCCCGGCACAAACAGGATTAACAGGGATTGCGGTGATGCTAATTGCCGCCGCGCCGGCCATTGGCGCGGCCGTCCCGGCGCACGCCGGTGTGACATTCGTTCCTGCAAAGCAGCTCATGGCGACCATCGAGCAGACGCGCGAACAAAGTACGGGCATTGCGCTGATGAACTATTTGCGCACACCGGGCTATTCCGCTGCTGTCGTACGCCGTACGACAGCGGGTAAGGCAGAACTCCACGAGCGGGTCGACGATATCTGGTACGTGCTGGACGGCGGCGCCACACTGGTCACTGGTGGGTCGCTGATCGATCCTCACGGGACGGAAGCGGGCGAAGTCCGCGGAAGCGGTGTTTCGCACGGAACAGAACGACAGATCGCCAAAGGCGATCTGATCGGCATTCCCGCCGGCACACCGCATTGGGTGAGCCGCATTTCCGGTCGCGAGCTCGTCTATCTCGTGATCAAGGCGAAAGAAAATGCGACGCAGGGCGCGAGGCGATAGTCTCGCCCCGCCTCCCCCGCGCCAGGAAGGCGTAGCCGGTCAAGCCCGCCGGATGGCGTGAAAGATCACGAGCACGATGATTGCGCCGACAATTGCGACCAGCATGCTGTAGAGGTTGAGACCGGTCACCCCCGCTTCGCCGAAGCGCGCAAACAGCCAGCCGCCGACGACCGCGCCGACGATCCCGAGAAGAATATCGACAATGATTCCTTCCCCCGATTTGTTGACGATCTTGCTGGCGATGAACCCGGAGATGAGGCCGAGCACGATCCAGGCCAAAATGGACATGGCGTTTCCCCTGTTGCGGCGCCCCGTGCCTCTCCACGAGAGGGTGGCCCGTCGAAGGTCCAAGTCTAGAGCGGGCTGGGCGACAACCGCAAACCCGGATCGCGGATGAGACGCGCCGGTCGCTTTGACGGGTCCGAAGACCGTCCTAACATGCGCGGTCCGCTTTTTTGGGGGAGTGCCCGATGATCATTAGTGCGCATATCATGCTCCAAAGCGCCGACGAGGCAGCAGACAAGGCGTTTTTTGCCGACGTGCTCAAGCTCAACTCCGTGGATGCAGGCCAGGGATTCCTGATCTTCGCCATTCCGCCTGCGGAAATCGCCGTACACGGATCCGGTCGCAACGATATCCACCAGCTCTTTCTCATGAGCGACGATATCGAAGCTTTTGCCGCCGAGATGGCGGCGCGCGGAATCGCCGTGGCCCCGCGGCGCGCGCAAGGATGGGGCACACTCACGGAAATCACCCTGCCCGGCGGCGGCAAGCTGGGCGTCTACGAGCCACATCACGCCCGGCCGAAGCAAGCCAAAGCTGCCGCTGCCAGGAAAAAGCGGACCGGACGACCGGCCGCCAGGAAAGCCGCGAAGAAGAAAGCCGTAAAGAAGAAAGCCACCAAGGCAAAGCCACACGCCAGGGCGGTGAAAGCGAAATCGCGCAAGAAAGCGCGCGCCCGGCGCTAAGCGGGTGCCGCAGAATGCACGCAAATCGTATCGCCGGCGCGTCGCGCCGCCGGCCGGGTTGCAGCCCCATCCCGTGTCCCAGAGGGCCGCGCGCCGGATATGGCTGCATGCGCAGCGGCTCGACGCCCCGGCGCCGTTCGGCGCGGGCCCCGGCGCCGTGCGTGCGGCGGTCGAGCATCTGGGCTATGTGCAGATCGATACGATCCATGTGATCGAACGCTGTCACCATCACATTCTGCAGACCCGCATTCCCGAATACCGCCGCGCCGACCTTCATCAGGCCCAGAGCACCGACAAGACCGTGTTCGAATACTGGGCCCATGCGCTTGCCTATCTGCCGGCCCGCGACATGGCCTTTCATTTGGGGCGCATGAAACATGTCCTCGAGCGTTATGCGGCCTGGTTTGCGAAAGTGAATGCGAGCGATGTTCGCAAGGTGGTGGCACGCATCCGCAAGGACGGACCTCTCTCCATTCGCGACATCGACGACGATGTGCTGGTCGAAAAAGAACATCTCTGGGCCAGCAGAAAGCCGTCCGTGCGCGCCCTCGACAGCGCCTTTCTCGCAGGCACACTCACGGTCTGCCGGCGAACCGGCATGCTCAAGACCTTCGACCTGACGGACCGCCACTTCGGCTGGGAGAAGCGGCCCAAACCGGCGCCCGAGCGCGACGTTCTCAATCATCTTCTCGATCGCGCCCTGCGCGCGCAGGGTATCGTTAGTCTCGATTCCATCTGTTACGGCGACGCGAAGCGCAAGGCGGCCATTCACAAATTGATCGATGGGCGCTGCAAGCGCGGGACGCTGGTGCCCGCCCACCTCGCTGGTGCCGAAGACGTGGCGCATTGGGCCGAGCCTGAGGTCCTCTCATACGCCAACGGCGACGGGCCCACCCTTGTCCACATTCTTTCGCCCTTCGATCCGCTCATCATTCAGCGCAGGCGCCTCGAACATTTTTTCGGCTATACGCATCGATTCGAGGCCTATTTACCGAAGGACAAGCGCGTCTTCGGCTATTTTGCCCTGCCCGTTCTGGTTGGTGACGAGATCGTCGCTGCGATCGATCTCAAGACCGATCGCGCCGAGAAGAAACTGCTCGTGCAGAAATGGACCTGGGTCGGCAAGGGCAACGCCAGGCGGCACACGAAAGCGATCGAACCCGCGCTGCATCGCTTCGAACAGTTTCAGCTTGGCGAAGCAGGGCTGACACCATGACGCCCTCGTCCCGTCGTGCCTCATTTGTCGTCTGGCCGCCGTCCGGGTCCGCGCTCGGCGTTGGATCGTGGCTGCGCGAGGTCCGCGAGATGGCAAGGGTCAGCCTTTCGCCGCCACCCTTTCCGGACAATGCGATGCGCGGTTCGGGAGAACCGGTGATCGTTCTGCCCGGCTTCTGTTCGCCGGACATTTCGACCGCCCGGCTTCGTGCCTTTCTCCTGCGCCAGGGGTTTGCCGTCATATCGTGGCAGGGCGGGCTGAACATTGGCCCCAGAGAAGCGACACTGGCGCAAATCGATGCCCAGATCGTTGCACTTGCCGAAAGCAGGGCACGAAAAGTGTCGCTTGTAGGTATAAGTCTCGGTGGAACGCTGGCGCGCGAACTCGCCAAGCGCCGGCCCGATTGCGTGGCGCGCGTGATCACACTTGTCAGCCCCATCCATTTGCCGATCGCAACGCCGCTTGCGCCGCTTGCCAGCATCGCGGCGCTCTTCTGGGACCGCGCCGCCCACGGAATTCTGGACTCTCTGGCTGCGCCGCCGCCCGTGCCGCTGACGGCGATCGTGAGCCCTGTCGACGGCGTCGTGGAATGGCGGGCCTGCGTCCCTGCACCCTCGGCACAGGTCGAAACGATCATGATCCGCGGCGCTCACATGACGATGGGGTCGAACCCGGAGGCGCAACGCGTGATCGCCGCAAGACTGGCCGGTCGCTTTTGAACGCGCTGCCGCGCCCGGCATGGCTTCACGTGGTCTGTCGGAACATTTGTCGCTCTTCCCTGACGATCGATGGGGAACGCCCCAGGACGCGGCGAATGGTTCGGTTCATGTGGCTTTGATCGCAGAAGCCCGCCGCGAGGGCGATGCTTGCGCTCGCCTGTTCGCTCTCACGCAAGAGGTGGACGGCCCGTTCCACCCGAAATCGGGCGGCAGTCTCCATCAGGCCTTCGCCGGTCGCGCGCCTGTAGGCGGTTCCAAGCCAGGACGGATGGCGGCCGACATCGCGGGCGAGGTCGCGCGCTTTCGACGCCGTATTTTCGTGCAGGCGCCGGGCGACGGTATCGACCCAGTCCGGATGGTCCCGGGCGGGTTCGCGGCTGGCCGTTTCGACAAATCGCCTGACCGCGGCGCGGAATTGTCTTTCTCCGACGGCCCGATTGCAGAGTCGCACCAGGGTGCGGGCCTCGCCGCCGGCACGCCCGCCGATCCAGCGCGAAATGGGAAGCGTTGGAAGCAACGCGGTTCCGAGCCACGCCGGATCGAACTCGATTTCGATCTGCTCGAAGCCCGCCGATGCAATCGTGTTTTGATGCGCCGCGCCGGCGCGATAAAGAATGGCGGACGGACCGGCGACACGCATCCGGCCAAGCTCGGTTTGATTCACATAGCCGCCGATGACAAACAGGGAAAGCACGGGCCATGCATGGGCGTGTTCGGGAACGCAGGCGAGGCCGCGGTCGATGACGCGCCTGACGGACGCACCGTCCAGCCGTCGCAGCAATTCCTCCGCACAAGCCATAGGCTGATATCTGCATCGCGATGCCGCACGTCAAGCAACACGCCGTCGGCCACCGCCTCCGAACGACCTTGAATCGGTCCAAGACGAAAAGCGGCCGGCGCGGCCAAATCGCGCGGCCCCGCTTCGGCGCAATCCAGATCGGAACACAATCATGTCGCTCACCTGGAAAATTCTCGCCCCTGCCATGGCGGCGTGCCTGTGCGGTTTACCGGCGTCCGCTGTCCGTGCAGCCGAAAAGCCGGACTGCCGCATAGGCAGTTACCGGATGAGCGACGGCCAACTCGTCGATATCGCGCCAGACGACGGAGATACGCTTCGCTGGCGCCGCTTCGACGGAACCACAGGTGCGCTGCACAAGACTTCCGCCGGCACATGGACCGGCACAGCCGGCTGGACTGATCGGCCCGACGACACAAGAATTTCGTTTTCCGCTTGCAGCAGCGGGAGCATCGTCGTCGACGGCGTATCCGGCCATCGAATCGCGTTCCACGTCGAAGACACGGTATTCCGCAGCCATGATACGTCGCTGGCCGGCCGCCTTGTCATGCCCGAAGGCCGGGACAAGGTCCCGGTTGTCGTTCTCCTGCACGGCGCCGAGCACGTTTCGGCCCTCACCGACTATTCCCTGCAGCGCATGCTGCCCGCGGAGGGAGTGGGCGTCTTCGTTTACGACAAGCGTGGCACGGGCAAGTCCGGCGGCACCTACAGCCAGGATTTCAACCTGCTGGCCGACGACGCGGTCGCCGCCACGCGCGAGGCGCGACGGCTTGCGGGTCCGCGCGCCGGACGCGTGGGGTATCAGGGTGGCAGCCAGGGCGGCTGGGTGGCTCCGCTTGCTGCCAATCGCAATGCCGTCGATTTCGTCATCGTTTGCTTCGGCCTCGCAGTCAGCGTGATCGATGAAGACCAGCAGGAAGTCGAAATCGAGATGCGCGAAGAAGGTCATTCGCCCGGTGAGATCGCCAAGGCGCAGGAAGTCGCCCGGGCAGCCGAGACCGTGATCGCGAGTCGCTTCACGAGCGGATACCGGGCACTCGACGCAGTGCGCGCAAAATATCGCGGGGCTTCGTGGTACAAGGATGTTCATGGCAACTACGCCTACATGCTCCTGCCCTATTCCGAAGCGCAGCTTCGCAAGATGGGAAGCAAATTCGATTGGGGCACGCCGTTCCACTACGATCCCATGCCGACGCTGCGTGCCGATACGACGCCGCAATTGTGGATCCTGGGCGGCGAAGACTACCAGGCACCAAGCGCGGAAACGGGCCGTCGCATCAAATCGCTCATCGCCGCAGGCCGCCCCTACACACTGGCGTTGTATCCGCACGCCGAACACGGCATGACCCTGTTCGAAGAGCCAAAGGCCGGCACGCGCCTGTCAACGCGCTACGTGCAGGGCTATTTCGCGATGATCCGCGACTTTGCGCGCGACGGCCATCTTCATGGACAGTATGGCGATGCAGCAATTACGAGCGCGTCCGGCGGCAAACGGTAACGCGTGCCGTCGGCTGTCGGACAGGCTCAATGCAGGACGATCGGCCGTTCGGGATCGATCCGGCTGCAGACGATGTCGTCCATGAACAGCGATAGCGCATACCAGAACCGGGCGCGTTCCAGCATGCCTTCGGAAACGAATTCCGCGGTCGCCCGCTGCGCGATGCCGAGTGCCGCCGCGCCATGCTCGTCCACAAGCTCTGCCGCCAGGAAGCAGAAATCACCGGCCCTCATCGTTGCGACCTCCAGGACGCGCAGAGCATCTCAGAGTATGGTAACGAGGAGGTTAAGCTCTCGGGTTCAGAGGATTTCAATCACATCATGCGGCATAGGCGCCTCGTAGAGACGCCAGACGAGTTCGCGGCGGCGTTCCAGCACCGCGTGCTGGTTGATATAGCCCTTGTCGGTGATTTCGTGACCGTCGACGGAAGGCGGCTCGAGCATCACCAGAACGCGCCGGATTTGTGACGATGTTCCCGGGCGCCCGGCATTGTGCGCGCCCACACGCTGTTGCAGGAATGCCTTCACTTTCGGCGAACCGACGAGTTCTCCGGGCGCGCCCTGCGCATCGCCGCAGAGGTCCCTCGCGGCCGCCAGATTGACCCAGACGAGCAGCGCGACAAAATCCCTGTCCTGCCCGCACACCACGCAATCCTGGACAAGCGGCGAGGCCGCGCCGACCATTTGAGCCCGCAACGTGCCGACGGAGACCCATGTGCCCGACACGAGCTTGAAATCCTCCGCAACGCGACCATCGAAGGCGAGCCCCTTCGTGGGATCGCCTTCATCAACGAATTTGGCCGCGTCGCCGAGACCGTAGAAATCTTCGTCGTCGAAGGCGGTTTGCGTGAGATCGGGGCGCGCCAGGTAGCCTGGCGTGACCATCGGCCCTTTCACGCGCACTTCGAGCTTGCTGCCGTTGGGAACGAGCTTGAGGGTGATGCCCGGGAGCGGCAGCCCGATCAGGCCCACCCGTTCCGTCATCCAGTGCACGACGGTGACTCCTTGTGTTTCCGTCGCGCCGTACATGGTTACGAGCGGAATGCGAAAGCCGGTCGCCGCGATCGACAGCGCCTGGATGCGTTCGTAGATATCCTGGCCGAGCGTTGCGCCCCCATAGGCAAGCAAGCGCATTTTCGAGAAAAAATGATCGCGCAACGCGGCGTCGCGTTCCATGGCATCGGCGAGCCAGCTGAAGGCGATGGGTGTGGAACCGAAGCCCAGCGGCGCAATCTCGCGCAGATTGCGGATGGTCTCGTCAAACAGACCCGGCAGCGGCTTGCCGGCATCGAGATAGATCGTCCCGCCCGCGTTCAGATTGTTGTTGAAGCCGATATTGCCGGCGGAAACGTGACTCCACGGCATCCATTCGAGACTGTCGGCAATCTCGTCGGGGTCGAGCGGCTCGCTGCGGAGCGCCTCCTGGGCCGCGACCACGGCGCACATCATGCCGTGGGTCTGGATGACGCCTTTGGGCATGCCGGTCGAGCCGGAGGTAAAGAGATATTTGGCGACCGTGTCGTGATCGATGTCGTCGACGGACTTTGCCACATCGGCGTCTGGCTTTTGTGCGACGAGTTCATCGAACGGCGTCGTCTTGCGATCGGCGATGGGCAGCACGGAGACGATCTCGACATCGTCGAGCGCAAGCGCGGCAAGCGCGCGCGCATAGTATGGCCCCTGCTCCGCGAAGATCATGCGCGGACGCGTCAGTTCGAACACATGACGCAGCTTGCCGTGATCGGCCGACATCAGCGAATAGGCGACGGAGACCGGCGCCACGGGCACGCGCGCTTTCATGGCGCCCAGCATCATCACAGCATGGGCGATGGAATTGCCCGAGAGGATCATCAGCGGCGTCGTCTGGCCAAACCCGCGTGCCAGCAATGACGCGGCCACGGCCGATGCGCGCGCATCCGCTTCGCCATAAGTGATGAAGCGCCAGTCGCCTGTCTTGCCGTCAGGCAAGGGTGTTCGCTCGGCGAGGAATCGGCGTTCGGGATGGGCTGCGGCACGTTGCTCGAACAGATGCACGATCGAGCGATGCAGGGCGCCCAGGGAATAGGTGGATCGCAGATAGACCGTGCCGTCCGCCTTGCGGGTCACATCGAGCAGCGGGGGCTTTTGCGGCAACGGTTTGAAAGGCGGCAGACTTTGCGGCCGAAGATCGCCATCCATCGCCTTGCCTCCTGAAAAACTACACTTTGGATACGGTATTTGCTGTATAGTCCGCGGCGCTGCTGGACTTTCGGGCAGCGTTTCACGGGTTGGCCATGCAGGGCAAGACGGTCCTACTCATCATCGGCGGCGGCATCGCGGCCTACAAAGCGCTCGAACTGATCCGCCGCCTGCGCGAGCGCGGCGTGGCCGTGCGCACAATCCTCACCCCTGCCGGCGCCGAATTCGTCACGCCCTTGTCGGTCTCGGCACTGGCCGGCGAGAAGGTGTTTCAGGACCTGTTCGATCTCACGCGCGAAGCCGAAATGGGCCACATCGAATTGTCGCGCTCGGCCGATCTGCTCGTGGTGGCCCCGGCCACCGCCGACCTGATGGCGAAAGCCGCACAGGGCCACGCCAACGATCTCGCCTCCACGGCCCTGCTCGCCACCGACAAACGCGTGCTCATGGCGCCGGCGATGAATGTGCGGATGTGGCATCATCCGGCAACGCAGCGAAATTTGCGAACGCTCCAGCACGACGGCGTCCTGTTCGTGGGTCCCGACGACGGCGCGATGGCCTGCGGCGAATTCGGGCCCGGGCGCATGGCCGAGCCGGCACAGATTCTCGAGGCCATCGAGCGCGCGCTTGCGACGGAACAACCGCTCGAAGGGCGAAGAGCGCTGGTCACCGCGGGTCCGACGCGCGAGCCCCTCGATCCCGTGCGCTTCGTGTCCAACCGTTCGTCGGGAAAGCAGGGCTATGCCATCGCGCAAGCCCTCGCCCAGGCAGGCGCGGAAACGGTTCTGGTTTCGGGACCGGTGGAGATCGCAGCGCCGGCCGGCGTGCGGCTGATCCAGGTCGAGACGGCGATGGAAATGCTCGCGGCCTGCGAACGCAGCCTGCCGGCGGATATCGGCGTCTTCGCGGCCGCAGTCGCCGATTGGCGGCCACTGACACGCGCCAACCAGAAATTGAAGAAGAGTGACGAAGGCACGAGCCCCGTCATTCCGCTCGCGCCCAATCCCGATATCCTCGCCGCCATCGCGCACCACAAGCAGCGCCCTGCCCTTGTGATCGGGTTTGCCGCCGAGACCGAACAGGTGATCGCCCATGCACAGGCAAAACGCCTCGCGAAAGGCTGCGACTGGATCGTTGCAAACGATGTCAGCGGCGATGTGATGGGCGGCGACCGCAATCGTGTCCATCTGATCGATGCAAGCGGTGTGGACGACTGGCCGCTGCTCGACAAGGCCGATGTGGCGCGCCGGCTCGTTGCGCGCATCGCATCGGTGTTCAGGAACATCGCCGCATGAAAGTGTCGATCATGCGCCTTGCTCATGGCCGCGATCTGCCATTGCCACACTATGCCACCGCGGGTGCTGCCGGAATCGATCTTGTTGCCGCCGTGACGGAGGCCGTCGAGCTCCTTCCTGGCCGCCGCGCCGCCATCCCCTGCGGCGTCGCGCTGGCGCTGCCCGATGGTTTCGAGGGACAGGTGCGGCCGCGTTCCGGACTTGCCTTGAAGGATGGCGTGACCGTGCTGAATGCGCCGGGCACGATCGACAGCGACTATCGCGGCGAAGTGAAAGCCATCCTCATCAATCACGGCGACGCGCCCTACCAGATCGTGCGCGGCGCGCGCATCGCCCAGCTCGTTATCGCTCCCGTCACGCGTGCCGAACTTGCCGAAAGCGATGACCTTCCCGACAGCGCCCGCGGCGCGCAGGGCTTCGGCTCGACCGGTGTCGCCGCGACACCGCGCGTCTGACCTGCCATGCTCAAACTGTCCCGCAAGACCATGCTGGCGCTCGAAGCGGTGATCGACATCGCCTTCAACGCCGGCGCCGATCCCGTACAGGCCAGGGAAATCACTGCCCGGCAGGGCGTGCCGCAGCGCTATCTCGAACAGGTGATGCAGCAGCTGGTCCGCGCCGGCATCCTGAAAGGCGTGCGCGGACCAAAGGGCGGCTATCGCCTGGCGCGCGAGCGCCGGCGCGTGAGCGTGGGCGATGTCGTGCGCATCGCCGAAAGTCTCGAGGATAGCGAAGTCGAGAGCGCCCGGCCGCGTTCCGATCTCGGCACGCGCGTCGTGACGCCGCTCATCCATACCCTGCAGGAGGAGGTGATGAAGCAGCTCGACGGCATCTCCATCGAAGATCTATGCCAGCGCGCGCGCACAATCGGCATCGATTGCGGCGGCCGCGCGGACGGCGATTTCAATATTTGAAGGGCGAGACCAGTGGATAGGCACCCAAAAAAAACTTCATCATGGCCCGCATCTACATCCCTCCCAGCTGAAGCAAGCGCGGAGTCTCGCATTCATTCGATACACTCTTGTCACCTGGGTGGCCCGCAGATGCGGGCCATGACAAAGTTGGGTGAGAAGAGTTGAATTCGATTCATCGAGAAGGACAGCATGATGTCGCAGGCCCAAGGTTCCGACGGCAAGCCCCGCAACAATCCGGGCCGCGGACGCATCTATGACTCCATCACCGACACGATCGGCGACACGCCGCTGGTGCGCATGCGCCGCCTTCCGGAAGAGGCTGGCGCGAAAGCCGACATTCTTTTGAAGCTCGAATTCTTCAATCCGCTGGCAAGCGTCAAGGATCGCATCGGCGTGGCGATGATCGAAGCCATGGAAGCCAGGGGAATCATCACGCCGGGAAAATCCGTGCTGGTGGAACCGACCAGCGGCAATACCGGCATTGCGCTCGCGTTCGTCGCCGCCGCAAAGGGCTATCGCCTGATCCTGGTGATGCCGGAATCGATGTCGATCGAGCGCCGCAAGATGCTGTTGCTGCTTGGCGCCGAACTCGAACTGACCGACGCCGCCAAAGGCATGGGCGGAGCCATCCAGAAGGCGCAGGACATCGTGGCATCAACCCCGGGCGCCATCATTCCGCAGCAATTCGAAAATCCCGCCAATCCGGAAATCCATCGCAGCACCACGGCGGAGGAAATCTGGCGCGATACGGAGGGCCGTGTCGATGTCGTGATCAGCGGCGTGGGCACGGGCGGCACAATCACCGGCGTGGGTCAGGTGCTGAAGCAACGCAAACCTTCCGTCCGCATGATCGCGCTCGAGCCTGAGGACTCGGCGGTGCTCTCTGGCGGCCCGCCCGGTCCGCACAAGATTCAGGGCATCGGCGCGGGATTCGTTCCGGCCATTCTCGACCGCAGCGTCATCGACGAGGTGATGACGATCTCCAATGAGACGGCGTTCACGGTGGCGCGCAAGGTGGCGCGGCTCGAGGGAATTCCGGTCGGCATTTCTTCGGGTGGCGCGATCGCCGCGGCGCTCGAAGTGGGCGCGCGGCCGGGCATGGAAGGCAAGACGATCGTCGCGATCATTCCGTCCTTCGCAGAGCGCTATCTTTCCACGGCGCTGTTCGAAGGGCTCTAGCCGGCGAGCAATGCCGTAAGCCGGTCGGGACGATCCGTGCAGAGGGCGTCGATTCCGAGCGCGATCAGGTCGCGCATGGCATCGGCTTCGTCGACTGTCCAGGCGCCGATTTTCAATCCCAGCCGGCGGGCTTCCGCGACGGAGGACTCGGTCACGGAGCGATAGTCGGGAAACCAGCCCTCGCCTTTCTCGCTTTGGATGGCGCCCAGCACCCACCGCGCAGCCTGGCCTTCAAGGATGCCCGTCGAGAACCAGCATTCGGCGTCCGGCGCGAGCGCCTTGATGCGGCGGAACGCCCGCCAGTCGAATCCGACAAAGACAATCCGGTCGAGATCGCCTCGCACGACCTCCAGCGTGCGCTCCGCGAGCAACTCGGGCGCCGCGGACAGTGCGGGCTCGCCGACCGAAACCTTGAGCTCGACGAACAGCCGAAACCCGGAGGGCGCTTCGCGCGTCAGTGTCACGACATCTGCCAGACGCGGGATGCGCGCCCCATCCGCAGGCGCAAGTCCCGCTATCGCCACGGCGCTGCCCGGCCGCGGCCGGCCGACATCGAAGGCCTGGAGTTCGTCATAGGTCAGATCGACGATCGCCGGCGTCGGCTCCATGAGCCAGGCTCCGGCCGCATCCCGACAGAGATCCGGACTGAGGCGGAAATCGTGGACGACCACCACCTCTCCGTCCCGCGTCAGATGGACATCCAGTTCCGCACCGTCGGCGCCAAGGGCCATGGCGTGGGCAAAGGCGGCCAGCGTGTTCTCGGGCCTGAGCGCTGCGCCGCCGCGATGGGCGATGTTCCATACGGTCATTTGCGCCATTTCCCGCCGCGCCGGCGGGTTGGAAATTCCGTCATGGGCGTCCTTGGAATATCGGGGCGGGAACTGTAGCTTCCGCCGCGGAAAATTCGAAAGTGCGGACATGATGCGAATGCTCGGGCGGGCAGCCGGTGCTGCCTGTGTGGCGACGATTCTGGGGGGCGCGGCTCCGGCGGCGACTACCGGAAACGCCGGCGACCTCCCCTTTGCCAGGGGCGATTTTCCGGCGGCGCGCGCGGCCTATGAGGCGGTGCCGGCCAAAAGTCCCAACCGCGAAGCCGCCCTGCGCCAGTTGGGCCTCATCGCGCTCTACGAGAACCGCCTGGGCGAGGCAGAGACGCGGCTTCACGAGGCCCTGGCCCTCGACGCCGCCGACACGCACGCCTCCGGTGCGCTGGCGGAGGCCGAACGCCGCGACGGCAAGCTCGTCGATGTCGTGGCGCTTCTCAAGCATATCGGCCGCGCCGACCGCGCTGCCGAATTCGCCCTGTTCGGCGACGCCCATCCCTACCGGATCGTGGGAGCGCCCAAGGCCGTGACGGTCAAGTTCGAGCGGACCGATCCGCTTCCGGTGATCTCCCTCACCGTCAACGGCCAGACCGGCGATTTTCTGATCGATACCGGCGCCGCCGAAGTCGTGCTCGATCCCAAATTCGCCGCGGCGGGGAAGATTCCGGTCAGCGGCAATTCCAACGGGACGTTTGCCGGCGGCAACAGGGCGGCCGTCAGCTTCGGACGCATCGGCCGCATGATGCTGGGTTCTCTCGAAGTGGACGACGTGCCGGCCATGCTGGTGCCCACGGCGGGCTTCCAATCGGCCACAGGCGGCAAGCTGGTCTCGGGCGTGATCGGTACGGAATTTCTCTCGCATTTCCGTTCCACACTGGATTTCCCCGCCGGCAAGCTCGTGCTGGAACCCCGCGACGCGGCACCCAGCGGCGGCGCCATGGTCGCCTCCACACCCTTCTGGCAGCTGGGCGACCATTTCCTCGTGGCGCCGGCCCAGCTCAATGACAGTCCCAAACAACTGTTCCTGATCGACAGCGGCCTGGCCGGATTCGCCCTGACGGCCCCGGCATCGACTCTGCAGATGGCCAACATTCCCATTCCCCCGCCGCCGCCCTCGGCCAGCGCCAATCCGCAGGGCCGCACACCGGTGGAAGCTTTCCCGGTCAGGCATCTGACGGTCGGCGGATTGACCGAAAACGACCTCAAGGGCCTTTACGGTGCGTTTCCGCTGCCGCTCGAAGGGATGCTGGGCGTGCATGTCGGAGGCGTGATTTCCCATGTCTTCTTTCGCCCCTATGCGATGACCTTCGATTTCGTGCGCATGCGCATCGAGGTGCGCAAATCGAAGTAAACGCATCTCCCGAAGGCGGTGTGACGCGGTGGCCACCGGGCCCGGGGAATACGCGGCCCGATGCGCTGGCTGCATGGCGGTAGTGGTACAGATTGATTTTGGCAGCGGAGCGTCGGTTTTCTTTACGTTTCGGATTCTGTCCCCTGAACCAATCGGCAGAAACGCTGGGATTTTGTTGTTGGCTTAACATTTGCTAGCGATTGAAGGACCGCGTTCTTCAGATGGCTAGAGCGTTTCAAGTTTTGGTGGAAGCATAGCCAGCGTTTGCGATGTAGTTGGCACATTCGTCAGCGCCGATTGTGTCGATGAGCTTTCCGATGTGGCGCCAAGTGTCGGCGACGGTGCGCCGTTGAGCAGCTCGCATC
>DASXEA010000064.1:0-99413 GCA_036490345.1 Rhizomicrobium sp.
CAACGACGCGTTCGCGAAGATCATTCGAAAGAGGTCCTGCCATCAGATGCCAGCCTCCTAACCAGCCAGCATCTTGAATCAGACTCGCTCAATCCTGGGAATCCCATATCGATTCAACCAAGACGTGAAACGCTCTAGGACTGGCCGCTGGCGGCGAGGCCAAATCCGCCCGAATCCGGCAGCCCGGCGCAATGGCCATTCTGGCAGGCGATGACATTGACGGTATCGAACGGAGCAAGGCCGGTCGTGTGCTGCGACACGTCCAGGCCCTGGCCAAATCTGAGAAGTGCAAGACCGATCGCAGCCGTGCCGTTGGGCCCGCCTGCGCCTGCCCCGACCAGACCCAGCGCCTCGCCTTCCATCGCGACGACAGGCGTCAGGAACGCGGCCGACAGTCCGGACTGCCCGAGATGCGGCGCATGCGCGAGGGTAACGCCCGTCGCCCCGGCGCTGTGGCCCGAGCCGAACGGGCCATTCATGGTGACGGCGCATGCGGCCGCCTGGCCGTAGGAGTCCTCCGCGGCAAATCCCGTGGCCCCAAGGTCCCGCGGCAACGCGGCCAGCCCGAAATCCTCCATGGTTTTGCCGGTCGCCGCGGCGACGGCAGCGGACAAATTGGCGCCCGCTGCAACCTGCACGCCCGGACCGACAAGCCTCGACAAAAGCGCCTGGGTGAATTTCCCCGCTCCAAGCCGCGCCGGCGGCACAAAGGCGGTTTCGCTGCCGATTGTGACGGCGAGAGCCGGACTGCGGACCGGCGCGTACGATTGGAGGTCGGCCGCTGCGACTCCCCCGTTCTGGCTACCGGCATAGCGCACGATTTCGTCGGCGACGGAGCCGCGATAAAACGACACCGGCCCTGCGGCGCGAATGGCGGAGAGGGTTTGTGCCAGAGCCGGCGCTGTCACATAAGCGCCCTCTGGTTTCAGATGTCCGGATTCGTCGAGGAACTCCGCCGACAGGCCCGCGTCGAGACGAATGATGTCCTGACTTTGCGCCAGACGCGTCGCCAGCGCATGCGAGATCGGAAATCCCGAGGCCGCATAGCCTTCGCCGGGCGACACCACGCGTTGCCAGGGAAGGCGCCCATAGGCGGCCTGCAGCAGGGAGAAGCCGCTGACATTCCCCGGCACGGCAAATTCGCCCGGATTGGCGCCGTCGCGGGCGAGGAATTCAAACGCTTCGGTCCTGTCCAGCTGCGGATCATGCACGATGCACAGCCCGCCCCCGCCGAGCCCCGCTGCCACGGGATAGGTCACCGCCAGCGCGAAATAGGTCGCGGCGACCGCGTCGGCGGCGCTGCCGCCATGCGCCAGCGCCGTGGCACCAGCCTGGACGGCGTAAGGTTCGTCTCCGACCACCAGCCCGCTTGGAGGCGTATCCGTGCTACCGCCAAGGACCGAACAGCCGGCCAGCCACAAGGATGACAGACAGGCAACAGCCGCGCGCATGGGTTTCATGGGTGATTTCCGTTTTTCTCGAATGGACAAAAGTCTATGCGAGCGCCTCTGCAATCCGTTGACGCCCGATTGGCACACACCTACCGTCCCGGCGCGGGTGGGCTGCGCGGCGAAAGGAGAGTTCAACCCTTGATCTTTTGCAACCCTGCCGTCGAGCGGCGCGCCATCCACCGCCTGAAGAGGGCGGCTATTGCCGTGCTGGGCATCCTGTGCGCCTTGTGCGTGGCCATCGAGCCTGCGGCGGCACAGGCACTCAGTCTCATCCGCGACACCGAAGCGGAGCGGCTCTTGCGCAGCTACGAGGATCCGATCCTCGCGGTAGCAGGTCTCGATCCCGCGGCCGTCCGGATGTATATCGTCCAGGATTCCTCCATCAATGCGTTCGCCGCCGAAGGGCAAAACATCTTCGTCAACACGGGGCTGCTTCAACAATTGAAGTCGCCCAATGAAGTGATCGGGGTGCTGGCGCACGAAACCGGCCATATCGCCGGCGGGCATCTGTCGCGCGACACCGCGGCCATCCGCAAGGCAATGGTTCCGATGCTGCTTGGTGTGGCGGCAGGCGTGGCTGCGATGATCGCCGGCGCCGGCGAAGGCGGCATGGCGCTGCTCGGTCTGGGCATGACGGCGTCGCAGGCGCAGTTCATGCAATTCAGCCGCGTGCAGGAAGCGACCGCCGACCAGATGGGGCAGAAATTCCTGCGCGAAACCCATCAGTCCGGCGAAGGAATGCTCGACGTGTTCCAGAAACTGGCGGACGAGGAGGCCATGTCGGCCTTCAAGATGGATCCGATGGCGATGGATCATCCCGCATCGCGCGAGCGCATCGATCTGCTGCAACGGCTCGTCGACGCCTCGCCCTACAAGGATGTGAAGGACAGCCCGGAAGCGATGCACGCATTTCGCATGGTGCAGGCAAAGCTCGCGGGATTTCTCGATCCGGTGGACCTCGTGCTGCAGCACTATCCGCTGAGCGATCAGAGCGAGGAAGCGCACTATGCGCGCGCGGTCGCCTATTTTCGGCAGCCGGAACTGCAGAAAGCGCTTCAGGAATGCGCAATCCTCACCAAGATGGAGCCGAAAAATCCCTATTTCTGGGAGCTGACCGGACAGATCTACGTCGACATGAGCAAGCCCGAGAAAGGGGTCGTTCCGTATCAGACATCGGTCGATCTGCTTCCCGATGCCCCTCTCCTGCGCATCAGCCTTGCTGCGGCTCAGCTCGCCACCGAACGGCCCCAACTCGCCAAACCTGCGCTGGACAATCTCAAGATCGCCCTGCAGCAGGAGAACGACAACACATTCGCCTGGTTCGAAGCTGCGCAGGCCTACAGTCAGCTCGGCAATGATGCGATGGCCAATCTTTCCACGGCCGAGAGATACTACAATGTTGGTGCCATGCCGGCGGCCGCGCATTTTGCCATGCTGGCTCAGAGAAAACTGCCGCAAGGATCACCCGATTGGGAACGCGCCGGCGATATCATGGCCGTGGCCGGTCCCGACGCACGAAAGAAGTTTCGCGAATGAGCACCTACTGGAAATCCGCTTTCATCGGGGGCCTGGCCGGCGCGGTCCTGTCCTTCGCCTTGATGGTGGGCGCGCACGCCGTTGGCTTCGGTCCCGAGATTCGCGTCAGCGATTCAAGCATGCATGCCTATCTCGTTTCGCATCCCGAAATTCTCGTCGAAATGAGCAACCGCCTCCAGGCGCAACAGGAAGACAGCGACGACGTCCAGCGGCAAAAAGCCGTCGACAGGCTCGGCCTGAAAGCCTATTTCGATCCGCGTCTTGCATTCGTCACCGGCCCGGCCAACGCGCACACCACGGTCGTGGAATTCTTCGACTACAATTGCCCCTATTGCCGGGCGTCGATTCCCGCCGTGAAGAAATTCTACGCGACGCATCGCGACGCGAGGTTCTCGTTCATCGAATTTCCGATCAAGGGCCCGAAATCGGTCGTTGCCGCGCGTGCGGCTCTCGCGGCGCGCGAACAGCCTGACAAATATCTCGCCTTCCATTTCGCCCTGATGGGCGAAGACGGTCCGGTTGATGAAAAGATGGTCTTCGCCGATGCCGCAAAAGCCGGCCTCGATGTCACGAAACTCAAGTCGGACATGGCCGCGTCGAAGATCGATCTCGCCCTCGCCGCCAGTCACACCCTCGCGGAGGCGACGCATATCGACGGCACGCCAGCCTTCATCGTCAACGGCAAGATCCGTGAAGGCGCGATGGATGACGGTCTTTTTGCGCAGATGACGAAGAAATAGCGCGACCGTTTCCGCGTCAGGATCCTCTCAGATCAAGCCCGCCAGCGGGCTCGACGGATCGGCATAGCGTTTCTTCGGCATGCGGCCTGCGAGATAGGCGAGCCGTCCCGCTTCCACCGCATGGCGCATCGCGCGCGCCATGAGCACCGGATTTTTCGCTTCGGCGATCGCCGTATTCATCAGCACGGCGTCGCAGCCGAGTTCCATGGCGACCGCCGCGTCGGAGGCCGTGCCCACGCCGGCGTCGACGATCACCGGCACTTTGGCCTCTTCGACGATCATGCGGATATTGACCGGATTCTGCACACCCAGGCCCGAGCCGATGGGCGCCGCCAGCGGCATGATCGCCGCCGCGCCGAGGTCTTCCAGGCGCCTGGCCATCAGCGGATCGTCGCTGCAATAGACCATCACCTGGAAGCCGTCCCTGATCAGCAATTCCGTCGCGCGCAGCGTTTCGATCATGTCGGGATAGAGGGTCTTGCGGTCGCCGAGAACCTCCAGTTTCACGAGCGTCCAGCCACCCGCCTCGCGGGCAAGCCGCAGCGTCCGCACCGCGTCTTCCCCGGTGAAGCAGCCTGCGGTGTTGGGGAGATAGGTGACCTTTTTGGGGTCGATGAAATCCACCAGCCGGGGCGCGCCCGGATCGGTGAGATTGACCCGGCGCACGGCAACCGTGACGATTTCGGCGCCAGAGGCTTCGAGTGCGGCGGCGTTCGCGGCATAGGTCGCGTATTTCCCCGTGCCGATGATCAGCCGCGACGCATAGGTTTTGCCGGCGATGACCAGCGGTTTGTCGAGCGCCGGCCGTTCCAGCGGCGCATTGCCGCCGCCGATGAAGTGCACGATCTCCAGCCTGTCACCGCTCTTCAGCGTACTTGTGGCGTAGGCGGAGCGCGGCACGATCTCCAGATTGCGCTCGACGGCGATCTTCGCGGGATCAAGCCCCAGTGACGTCAGGAGATCGGTCACGCTCATCATCCGGTCGAATTGCCGGCTTTCGCCGTTGATCGTGAGGGAACAGGTCATGTGGTCTGGCCAGCCAAAGGTTTCCGTAATGGCGAAGGGTCACTATAAGACCGGCTGGCCAAGCGTTCACCGGAGTCACCGTGGCTCGAGCACATCCGCGCCCCAAGGGCACCCTGCCCATATATGTCCTCAATGGACCGAACCTCAACCTGCTCGGCCTGCGCGAGCCGGAGGTCTATGGCCGCGATACTCTGGCCGATATCGAGCGTGCGGTTGTGAAACGGGCACGCAAACACGCTCTGGAGGTTGTATTCCGGCAAACCAATGGCGAAGGCACGCTGATCGACTGGGTCCAGGAAGCGCGGCAAAAGGCGTCGGGCGTGATTCTGAATGCGGGCGGGTACAGCCACACCTCCGTCGCCCTGCTCGATGCCTGCCGCGCTTATGAGGGCCCGATCATCGAGGTTCATCTTTCCAACCCTTTCCGGCGAGAGGCCTATAGGCGACACTCCTATGTGAGCGAGGCAGCCCGTGGCGTGATCTGTGGCCTCGGCATGTCAGGCTATCTGTTGGCGATCGACGCGATCGCGGAATTGCTCGGGGTCGACAACACATGAACAGCAAGGACGACAAGACGTTGCAGGAGGACAATGCCGATGATGATCGCGGGACGGGCCGCATCGCCGTGGACAGCGACGCCATCCGCGAACTGGCCGCCCTGCTCAACGAAACCGGCCTGACCGAAATCGAGCTCAAACATGGCGAACAGCGGCTGCGCGTGGCGCGTCATGCCGCCCCGCCAGCGCTTTACAGTTCCGGGCCGCCGGTTCCGGTGATGTCGGAACCCGTGGGCGGCGCGCGACCTGCCGCCGATCAGGCCCCAAAGCGCGCGACCGGCACCACGATCACCTCGCCGATGGTCGGCACCGTCTATGTCGCCCCCGAACCGGGCAAGCCGCCTTTCGTGAAAGTGGGCGACCAGGTGAAAGAGGGCGACACGCTCCTGATCGTCGAAGCCATGAAGACGATGAACCCGATTTCGGCGCCCCGCGCCGGCACCGTCGCCGAAATCTGCATCGGCGATACCGAACCTGTCGAATTCGGACAGACACTTATCGTGCTGTCCTGAACCGCCATCACAAGCGATGTTTGAAAAAATCCTTATAGCCAATCGTGGCGAGATCGCCCTGCGGATCAACCGCGCCTGCAAGGAAATGGGCATCGCCACCGTCGCGATCCATTCGACGGCGGATGCCGACGCCATGCATGTGCGCCTGGCCGATGAGAGCGTCTGTATCGGGCCGCCGCCGGCCGCGCAGAGCTATCTGAACATTCCCCAGATCATCGCCGCCTGCGAGATCACCGGCGCCGAGGCCGTTCATCCGGGCTACGGCTTCCTGTCGGAAAATGCCCGCTTCGCCGAGATCGTCGGCGAACATGGCATGACCTTCATCGGTCCGCGCCCCGAACATATGCGGCTGATGGGCGACAAAATCGCTGCCAAGCAGGCGGTGAAGAGCGTCGGCATACCGACGGTGCCGGGCTCGGCGGGCGCGGTCGGCAGCGACAAGGACGCCGAAATCATCGCAAGCGAGATCGGCTATCCGGTGCTGATCAAGGCAGCTGCCGGCGGTGGCGGGCGCGGCATGAAGGTCGCCCGCAAACCCCAGGATCTTTCGCTCGCGCTCACCACGGCGCGCGCCGAAGCCAAGACGGCCTTCGCCGATGACGCCGTCTACATCGAGAAATATCTGGAACGGCCAAGGCATATCGAGGTGCAGGTGCTGGCCGATTCGGCCGGCAAGGTGCTCCATCTGGGCGAACGCGACTGTTCGCTGCAGCGCCGGCATCAGAAATTGTGGGAGGAAGCGCCCTCGCCTGCCCTCAACGTGGCGCAGCGCGAAGAGATCGGCAACACGGTCACGACGGCGCTGTCGAAGCTCGGCTATCTCGGCGCCGGCACCGTCGAATTCCTGTTCGAGGATGGCGGCTTCTATTTCATCGAGATGAACACGCGCCTGCAGGTCGAGCATCCGGTGACCGAAGCGATCACCGGCATCGACATCGTGCGCGAACAGATCCGCATCGCGGCAGGCGGCCTGCTCGAACTCGAGCAATCCGACATCGTCATTTCCGGCAATGCGATCGAGTGCCGGATCAACGCCGAAAACCCGTTCACCTTCCAGCCCTCACCCGGAACGATCACGCAATTCCATGCGCCGGGCGGGCTTGGCGTGCGCTTCGATTCCGCGCTCTACGCCGGCTATCGCATTCCGCCCTATTACGACAGCCTCACCGGCAAGCTGATCGTGCATGGCAAGAACCGCAACGAATGCCTGATGCGGCTGCGCCGGGCGCTCGACGAGCTGGTCGTCGGCGGGATCGAAACCACCGTGCCGCTGTTCCAGCAACTCGTGCGCGAGCCCGATATCATCAATGGCGATTATCACATCCATTGGCTCGAACAGTATCTGGCATCGCGCGGGGCCTGAGGCGTCCTTATGCATGGCACGCCACCGCGCCTGACGCCCGAGCTGTTGCTGGCCGCCTATGCGCAGGGCGTCTTTCCCATGGCGGAACGGCGCGACGACACCGAACTGTTCTGGATCTCGCCGCAGGAGCGCGGCATCATTCCGCTCGACGCGTTTCATGTGCCGCGGCGCCTCGCGCGCACCATCCGCGCCGACCTGTTCGAGGTGCGGATCGACACCGCGTTCGATACCGTGATCCGCGCTTGCGCTTCGCCCGCGCCCGACAGGCCCGAGAGCTGGATCAATGCCGAGATCGTCGAACTTTACACCGCCCTCTTCGCGCGCGGCCATGCCCACAGCGTCGAATGCTGGCGGGACGGCGCGCTGGTCGGCGGCCTGTATGGCGTGAGCCTCGGCGCGGCATTTTTCGGTGAGAGCATGTTCTCGCGCGAGCGCGACGCGAGCAAGGTCGCGCTGGTGCATCTTGTGGCGCGTCTGATCGGCGGTGGCTTCCTGCTGCTGGATGCGCAATTCCTCACCTCGCATCTGCAGCGCTTCGGCGCGATCGCCATCAAGCGGCGCGACTACAAGCAGAAGCTCATGCAGGCGATCGGGATCTCGGCGGATTTCCGCTGCGAGGGGCGCTACTGCCCGGCGCCTTCGGGCAATTCCGGCGCCGCTTCCTTGTCGGTCGCATCCGGCGATGTCGCCTTTACAGGCGCCGTAGAGGCCACCACGGGCGCCACCTGGCCCGGCTGGTTCGTTTTGCAGCTGATCACCCAGACGTCATAGAGCGGGTGCTGCAGCCCGTTCAGCGACGGGCTGGAGGCGAGCATCCAGCCCGAGAACACCTGTCGCGCCGTCTGGTCGGGACGGTGATCCTGGATCTCGATGAAAGCCGTCGTCTCGGGCGGCTCGCTTGGCGGCGTCGAATAGCAGTAATGCGCCGTGATCGTCAGCGACGCGAATTCGACCGGCACACCGACCGGCGCAAAGATGTTTTCCGGCCGTCCGGTGATCTTGTCGAGGCCGCGCAGCACCACGGCGCGCTTGACCTTGTCCTTGCCGGGAATGGCGTCGGCGACGGTGAGTTGCCGTGCCGACATGTCGAGCGTGACCGACCGATCCTGCGCGCCGGCGGGAACCGGGGCTGCCATCGCCAGCACGGCGAGGATCACGAGCGAGGCGTTGCGATGAATCATTTGCTTCCGGAATTCCCGTAGATGGCCCGGCCGATCAGGCTCATCAGATCGACGGAGCCCTGCGTATTGGTGATCTCACCGCCTGGTGGCAACATTTTGTCGCTGCCGCCCGGCTGGATGGCGAGGTAGGAACTTCCCATGATGCCGGCCGAGGTGATCTTGATCGAGGAATCATTGGGCACCTGCACGTCGCTGCGCACCGTGATGTCGACCATCGGCGCGTAGGTCTTCGTATCCAGAACGACCGACGAGACCGAGCCGACCTTGACGCCGTGCAGGAGAACATCGGTGCCGCGATTGATCCCGTCGGCGCTGGAGAAGCGCGCCTTCAGCTCATAGCCGCCGATCGCGCCGACATTGGTCGATGCATAGGCGAAATAGAGAAATCCCGCCGCCACGAGCAGCACGACGGCTCCGATCAGGGTCTCGACGGTGTTGTTCTGCATGGCGTCCTCTTCACCGCGACGGGGCTTGATCCGGCTTCCACGCTTCGTATTCCCCGGTGGCGGGCGCATGCTGCCCCGTGGCGGCGAGGCTCCCGGCCGGACGATAGGCGAGCGAGGTGCCGGTCAGATTGGGCACATGCTCCTTCTCCCAGGACTTTATCCTGGGCGGTGCCACCGTCGGCGGCTCACGGAAGGTGTGATGCAGCCAGCCATGCCATTCCGCCGGAACGCGCGATGCATCGACGGTGCCGTTATAGAGCACCCAGCGGCGCTTGCCGGCGCGGTCCTGATAATAGCGGTTGCCGAAATTGTCCCGGCCCACCAGCCGGCCGCGGAACCACGTGTTGACCATGGTGCCGAGCGTGGCGCCCCGCCACCAGACAAAAATCATGCGCAGCAGGGACATGCAGTCTTCCAGGCCGGATTCGGGAGCGGACTATAAAGGCCCGACAGGCGGGGCGCCACCGCGACCCGTTTGCCTGAGAGGTTCCGGATTTTCCGGTATTATGGCGCAAACGCCCCAAGATAAAAGGCCGCTGAATCCCTAGCTTCCCGGCATGGCTGAACACGTCCTGACGGTCCTGCGGGCCAAGCGAACCGAGATCGCGGGCCAGGTCCATGACACCGAAAAGAAGTTGACCAAGCTCCGGGTCGCGCTGGCGAACCTGGACGCTGCCATGGCGATCCTGACGCCAGACCACCCCGACTACATCCCAGGCAGGCGCAAGCACATGCGCACGGCATACTTCAGCCGGAAGGAGCTCCCTAGGTTGGTCCGTGACGCGATGCGGCAGGCTGGAAAGCCTCTCACGGCCACAGAGATCGCCGCTCATGCCATCGCTGCAAAGGGCCTGCCGGCGTCCGCCCATGCGGCTACGGTCGCGTCAGTGGCGACCGTGTTGAACCTTGGGGCACGGCGGGGAGAGTTTCAGAGGGTGGGCACGACCAAAGGCGCGCGGTGGACGCTTAGTGGCGGTTCCGATTAGCCCTTTGAGTTCGGTTCTGGTATAATGCTGTATGAGCGCAAACATAGACTTGAGCGATGATGAACTTAACTGCCTGAGGAATTTCGACCGTAAGTCTGGTTGGGCTTCGGGCTGGAGAATAATTTCGCGACTGATAGCGCGCGGATTTATTACTTCAAATTGGGATGTGACCGAAGCCGGCAAGCAAGTTCTCAGTGCCAATTCGGGCCGACAAACTAAGCAGCCTAGGAGAGACTTTATCGGCCAAGGCCGGTAGGGGCCGCTTCCCCGAGAGGGGAATGACTCTTTTTCGTTTCTGGATCATCTGCACTGAATGGCGTAAAAGCGAACGGGCCGAAGTGCCACCTTTGACCCGTCAGATATGCTCGACCGCACCCAAGCGGCAATCGCGACCGCAATATAGCAGTCGCGAGGTGTGTTGTCATGCCAGAACCTAACTACCTTCTGTTGACGTGTCCTTTGTGGCCATTTCTTATTCGGCAGATTCACCAACAACCCTCTCTGTCGCTTGGCAACCGCCTAGCCCTCGATCTGGCCCTTAAGGGCATCGAATTTCTGTCCAGGATATAACCGGACATCGCGCCCCGAGATGTGTTCGTGAAACACGAAACTCACAGTCTTCACGAATTCCATGACGGATTTTGGGTTTCCTCGTGTCGCAGTTAGCTCCGCCGGGACAGGAATGATAATTTGCCCCTCTGCCATGTCGAACGGATCGAGACGAACGGGGAAAGCAATACATCTTAGATTTCTGTTGGCCGCTACTTTGTTCTCTATATCGCTCTGATATTTTGTACGGCCGTCCTGGGTCGATCGAAATAACAGCCTTTCATTTCTGCCAGCTTCAGGCGCGCCGAAAATCTCCACATCCAATTGGCGAGAAATAGACTTTGAGACGTTCTTGAACCTGAATTGTTGGAAAGCGATCATGCCGGTGCCGTCGCCTGTAAGTATGCCGGTACTGCCGCCAGAGGTTTCGATAGTGAGGCTCCAGCCGCCCGGCTCGTCAATGAGGACACCCTCCAGCGCCTTTATCCGCGCGGCCTGATCGCGCGCGATCCGGAATGAACCCTCAACCAGCACGCCGACAACACCCGTGAGCACAGCTACTACCCACCACGCGAACGACAAGTGCGGGAGAAGGCTCATGACCTTGAACTTCGCTTGGAGTTTGGCGGGCATGAACTCGTCGCGCAGCCAGGCTGCTGTACCGAGCGCCCCCAACAGCGTTGCGTAAATCCACAGCCAAAGCGGATGCAGTACGGCGCGATGAAGGTGTTGGACTCGATCAATTAACGGATTTGCCACGCGCCACCCCGGCAGGAACGCCGGAGACTAGCGCCAGCAACCTTTCGTTTAGGTTATCTGGCGACTTGGTGGCTCAGCCGCTTGGGGCGTTTGCGCCATAATACCGAAAACTTCCCTGCTTTTTTCCCTGCAGCAGGGAAAATGTCCGCCGCTCGTTCCGGTTTCAAACCCGACCATGGCCGCATGATAACCGATACAGTAATATTGTCAACCGAAACGTCCTGCGAACTGCGGGAATCGCCAGTTTTCGACCGCGGCCATCCTGGCTGCCCCGGCGAATCGATTTTGCGCGCCGTTTCTTCCTGGCGTCTTTGCGCCTTGGCGTTTCAAGCGTCCAAATGAGCCCTGTTTCCAGAATGTGCTACACGGGCTTCACCGGGACCGCGCGCATCCTGCGCGCATCAGGCGGCCAGGATGGCCGCGAGTCAGGGGGATGGGACCGTGACGAAACATTTTTTGCCTGCTGCGCTCTTTGCCGTCTTTGGCGCCGACGCGACCGCTGCGCATGCGACGGTGACGATCTCGTCGGCGCCGACAGCGAACATGTCGTGTTCTGCCGGCGTGTGCGCGCCGACGGCGGTCGATGCGGTGCTCAATGTCGGCGATCTGCAAACCCTGCTCACGTCGGGTGATGTGTCCGTGACGACCACAGGTTCCAATGTGCAGGCAAACAGCATCCACACTACGGCTGCTCTAACCTGGCCGAACAAAAGCGCGCTCACGCTTGACGCCTTTCAATCCGTCACGATTGACAAGCCTGTGTCTGTTGGCGGGACGGGCGGTCTCTCACTGAAGATCAACGATGGTGGCAGCGGCGGCAGGTTGTCGTTCGGTGACAAAGGTCACATCACTTTCGCCAATTTGTCGAGCCCGCTTTCGATCAACGGCTCGTCCTATACGCTGGTGAAAGGCGTGAAGACTCTGGCAAGGGCCATCGTCGCAAACCCGTCTGGCGCGTATGCGCTTGCCGGTGCCGACGACGCGTCCCGTGATGGGACCTACAAGGAACAACCCGTTGCGACCGCGTTCGCCGGAAAGTTCGAGGGCCTCGGAAATGCGATTTCCAACCTGTCCATGAATCTCCATACGTCTCGGGGGAAGAATGATATTGTTGGCATGTTCTATGAGGTAACCGCGTCCGGTAGTATCGCCGATTTGCGCCTCGACCATTTGCGATTGAAGGCGAGGGCCCCAACGGATGTGAGTTCCGATGCGGGTGGACTTGTTGGTAACAATTTGGGAGTGCTGGAAGGAGATGAGGTGTCTGGTTCCGCGATCTCGCAGAGCGTCGCGATTGGCGGGCTCACGGCTGGTAACAGCGGGACGATCGAATATTCGTCGGCGGACGTCTCCATCAATGCCAGAGATGGCGGCGGAATAGTGGCGGTGAACGCAGGGACAATCAGTCTGTCCCATGCAGCCGGATCTCTAAGTGGCGGTGGTGCGGGGGGGCTCGCCTACTTCAACACTGTCGAAGGCACTATTACGCAAAGCTATGCGACCGGGAATGTCTCAGGCCTAGACGTGGGCGGGTTGATTTCCGTCAATCAGGGCGAGATCGACAATTCCTACGCAACGGGCACGGTGACGGGCACTTTTGATGGCTCGCTGGTGGGTGGCATGGCAGGCGAGGATGCGGCGATTACCACTTCATATTCGACGGGCATGGTCGGCTGCACCACCGGTTGCGAGGTCGGCGGATTTGTGGGTCGGGCTGACTTTGTTCATCAGGACGACTATTGGGATACGACCACCAGCGGCACGGACCAGGGCACCGGCGATCTGGGCAACGGAGCGGGTATCACCGGCCTGACCTCCAGGAAGCTCAAATCCGGCCTGCCTTCGGGCTTCGATTCATCGATCTGGGCCGAGGACAAGAAGATCAACAACGGGTTTCCCTATCTGATCAACAACCCGCCCGAGAAGAAATAAGCGCCTTGTAGATTCTGCGTGAGGGCCCCCCTGCCCGGGCAACAGAATCCGAAAATATCCAGTTTGTCTCAGAGCCGATCCGATAAGATTGGTTTCATGAGCAAGGCTTTGGTGGGGTCAGGCGTCCGAGCATGATTTTGATCATTGTGAGGCATGTGAACGCCGCAACGGATTGCGCATCGCGTTCGAAGGCGCGCATGAGACTGCGGTTGTGGCCGATCCATGCGGGCGTGCTCTCGACGATCCAATGTTTTTGTACGACCGCAAAATGGTGTAGTTCGGTTCGCTTGACGCTCTCTACGATCCAACGTCGTGCGGCAGTGGCCACGCGTGGCCCCTGATATCCCGCATCGCGAAGATTTTCCGGATGAAAGGCCAGAGTGCGCGCGTTCTGTCGTCGAGCCGATATGGCTGGTAGGGCGAGGCCCGGTGTTACTTCACCGGCGGATTGGCGATGAGATACGGGAAGCCTTTGTTGATTGATGCGTTTTCGCCCCAAACGGTGGGATCGAATCCCGCCGGTAGTCCGGCGCCCAACTGCTTGCTCGACAGTCCTGTAATACCTTGATCGTTGAGCGGCTTACCCGCGCCTTGTCGCCTCACCGGGACCTTGCTTGTTGTTCTATCCCAATACGTGTTTGCGAGGCTCCCGGGCGTGCTGGAGTCAAGTCCGATCAGTCCGCCCCGCGACCCACTGGGTGGCGCCACATAGCCTGTCGAATAGGCCTCCGTGACTGTGCCGGTGTTGCCGTTCATGCCGACCAATCCGCCGATTTCATAGTAGCTCGCAGAAACATCGCTTGTTGAATAGGACTGCGCGATCGCCCCGCCGGAATCATTGTCGCCAACCAGCCCACCAACTCCCTGCGCGGCCTGGACTGCGCCTCTTGCAAAGCTCTGCTCGATCCGTCCACCAGCGGTGTTGAGACCGACCAATCCGCCGGCGAAATAATAGCCGCTCGTGGTTCCCCGGGCGAAAGAAAATGCAATAACGCCTTGATTGTCGCCTGCGAGTCCGCCGGAGATTGAATCAATCCCGCCGGATACGGTGCCGCTGGCAGATGATTGGACGATAGAGCCGCCATTGGATCCCACCAGTCCTCCGGCATAGGTATCGCCCCACACGGCGGCTGAAGAATGCGAAAGCAGAATCGTGCCGCTGTTGTAACCCACCAACCCACCATTGGCCGCGCCTTGCGGTTGTGCGCTTGAGCCAATTGACCCGGAACTGCTGCATCCTTGCACGATGCCGGCATTGCCGCCCACCATTGCCCCAAGTTCGGTATAGCTTTTTGGGCTGGTTACCGACGCGTCGACCATGCGAATGTCCCTGAGCGTTCCGGCATTCTGCGCGAAAAGGCCCAGCGAGGAACTGTTCATACTGGCGATCACGAGATTCGAGATCGCGTGACCAAGCCCCTCGAACGTTCCGGTCAGCGTTGTTGCAACGGGCGCGCTCACATAGGTGCCGTCCCGGCCGGCATCGAAATCGGCGGCCAACGCGTAGGCACCAGCCGGATTGGCCGCCACTGCGGCGGCGAGTCCTTTCACCGTACCGACCAACGCATAGGATGTCCCGTTGATGGTCAGCGGGCTGGAGAGATTGGCGAATTGCACGCTGCCGTTGAACCCAAAGAATAGGCCTCCCCCCGAACCGCCGTCATTTGTCGTGAGTGTAAGGCCGCCCAGGCCTGTGATCGTCATGCGCTTGTCGATCGCGACTGACTGATAGGCATCGAGCGTCATCGCATTCGTGCTCGACCACGACACAGCGACATCGATCACGATGTTCGTCGCCTGCACGCCGGAGCCCGTGGTCGTGACCATGACGTTGCCCGAAGCGAGCAGCGTCTCAAGATCGCCCGCATTCAGCACTGCGCTGCTTGACGTGGGCGTGCAGACGCCCGCAGAGCAATTCATGTTCGACGTCGCAGCCGACGAGATCGTCACGTCGGCGTGTGCTGTACCCGCGACCAGCAGCAGCGATGCGCAGGCTACCGAAGACAAAAGATGCGTGGTTTTCGCGATCATGACCAGGTCCCCCAGGGTCGGACGACCGAGCCTACACCGCTTGGGCCGTCCCCGGTCAAAGCCGGCAAAAAGGGAATGAACCGCCAAGTCGCAAAGGCGCAAAGCTGCCTGGCGCGATGGCCGTAGCGCAGTCTGTCATGGGCCCCTCCGTCTCGCACAGACTTGCGTCTGCGCGATCCACCTCCCCCGCCTGACGGCCGGGGAGGAAACGGTCGGACCCGGCGGAATCCGTTGGGGGCCGGCCACCGGCACTGCCACAAACCATTCTGGTTTGACTCGTCAGGCTTCTGGATGCAAGATGGCCGACGAGAGCCACGAGACCCGAACGGTCCGTTCACCGCCATGATTCTCCCTGATAACTCCCTGTTATTCCCTGTTCCTGGTGCAGGATTTGTGCCCAACTTGTTGATTTCATTGATGATTTTCAATACGCAAAAAAATCTCCCTGTTCTTCTCCCTGTTCGCGCGACGGAGTCTGTGACTGGCAGAATATTACGTACAGAACGACTGTTTCGACATAAAAGGAGTGATGGAGGCCGTCCGGTCTGGTGGAAAAATATTTTCATCCACACCCTGCCCTCTCTTGACTCCCATATTTCACCGGCACTTTTCATCCACAGGCGCACCACAAAATCTGGTAGTTAACAACCCGTTTACCACTTAGCCCTTGCGTGCATTTCGGCGTCATGCCCATACTTCGGGCCTGTCGCTCGCCGCGACACCAAATCTGGAGATGGAACACAACTGGCGCTGATTTCCGGCCCAAAAGCGGGCGGTTTTCGGCGGCGGATTTCTGTCCCCAAAACGGACCGGCGAGCAGGGGCGCCATTTTGGATTTATCTGGGGGTAGTCGTCATGCGCATTCAGCGTCGGTTTACGGTCGAAGGTCCGTTCGAGGGCATCGCGTTTAGGGCCGCCACGAGCGAGATCCGCAATCCCGACGGGTCGGTGGTGTTCCACCAATCCGACATCGAGGTCCCGGCGTCCTGGAGCCAGGTCGCCTCCGACGTGCTGGCGCAGAAGTATTTCCGCAAGGCCGGTGTCCCCGTTCGCCTGAAGGCCATCCCCGAGGAAGGCGTGCCGGAATTCCTCTGGCGCCATGAAGCCGATGGCGACGAACGCACCGGCGAGACCTCCGCCAAGCAGGTGTTTCACCGCATGGCCGGCACCTGGACCTATTGGGGCTGGAAGGGCGGCTATTTCGATTCCGAGGCCGATGCCCGCGCCTTTCACGACGAACTCTGCCACATGCTGGCGACGCAGAAATCGGCGCCCAACAGCCCGCAATGGTTCAACACGGGCCTGCACTGGGCCTATGGCATCGACGGGCCGAGCCAGGGGCATTTCTATGTCGATCCCGTCTCGCGCCGTCTCGTAAAGTCCGCCTCGGCCTATGAGCATCCGCAGCCCCATGCCTGCTTCATCCAGAGCGTCGCCGACGATCTGGTGAATGAAGGCGGCATCATGGATCTGTGGACGCGCGAGGCCAGGCTGTTCAAATACGGCTCGGGCACGGGCACGAATTTCTCCAGCCTGCGCGGCGAAAACGAAAAGCTCTCCGGCGGCGGCAAATCGTCAGGCCTGATGAGTTTCCTCAAGATCGGCGATCGCGCGGCCGGCGCCATCAAATCGGGCGGCACGACGCGCCGCGCCGCCAAGATGGTGATCGTCGATGTCGACCATCCCGACATCGAGAATTTCATCGACTGGAAAGTCGTCGAAGAGCAGAAGGTCGCCGCCCTCGTCACCGGTTCGAAGCTCGCCGAAAAACATCTGCGCGCCGTGCTGCGCGCCTGCATCAATTGCGACGGCTCGGGCGACGATTGCTTCGACCCGAAAAAGAATCCCGCCCTGCGCCGCGAAGTAAAGCGCGCCCGCGCCGCGATGATCCCCGACAATTCGATCGAGCGCATCATCTCGCTCGCGCGCCAGGGCAAGACCGAGAAGGAGGTCAAATTCCCGACCTACGACACGGACTGGGATTCGGAAGCCTATCTTTCGGTGTCCGGCCAGAACTCCAACAATTCCGTGCGCGTAACCGACGATTTCCTCCGCGCCGTGGAGAACGACGAACCCTGGCGGCTCACCTATCGCAATGGCAGCACCGCGAAGGAACTGCAGGCCCGCGATCTGTGGGAGAAGATTTCCTATGCCGCATGGGCCTGCGCCGATCCCGGCATCCAGTTCCACACCACCGTCAACGACTGGCACACCTGCCCGGCCGGCGGCCCGATCCGCGCCTCCAATCCGTGTTCGGAATACATGTTCCTCGACGATACGGCGTGCAACCTCGCCTCGCTGAACCTGATGGCGTTCCGCCCGGAGGGCACGCAGGCACTGGAGATCGACGCGTTCGAACATGCGGTGCGGCTGTGGACCGTGGTGCTCGAAATCTCCGTGATGATGGCGCAATTCCCATCACGCGAGATCGCGCAACGCTCATTCGATTATCGTACGCTGGGCCTGGGCTTCGCCAATATCGGCGGCTATCTGATGGCGGCGGGCATTTCCTATGACAGCCGCGAGGGCCGCGCGATCGCCGGCGCCATCTCGGCGATCATGACCGGCGTGTCGTATGCCACCTCGGCGGAGATCGCCGGCGAGATCGGCGCATTCCCGGAATACGAGGCCAACAAGGAAGCAATGCTGCGCGTGGTGCGCAATCACCGCCGCGCCGCGCGCGGCGAAGCCCACGGCTATGAAGGGCTTTCGACCATTCCGGTGCCGCTCGATCTGGGCGCCCTGCCCGACAGCAAGCTCGCTTCGGCGGCGGCCGATGCCTGGGATGAAGCCCTGTCGCTCGGCTATGAATTCGGTTTCCGCAACGCGCAGGCCACCGTCATCGCGCCGACCGGCACGATCGGCCTCGTCATGGATTGCGACACGACGGGCGTGGAGCCCGATTTCGCGCTGGTCAAATTCAAGAAGCTCGCGGGCGGCGGCTATTTCAAGATCATCAACCGCTGCGTGCCGGAAGCCTTGGCCACGCTGGGCTATGCGCAGGCCGAGATCGACGAAATCGTCGCCTATGCCGTGGGCCATGCCACGCTGGACACGCTGGACGAAGGCGTCACCCACGACGCGCTGCGCGCCAAGGGCTTCGGCGACGAGGCGATCGCCACCATCGAGGCCGCGCTGGAATCGGCCTTCGACATCCGCTTCGTCTTCAACAAATGGACGCTCGGCGAAACATTCTGCCACGAGGTGCTGGGCTTCGAACCCGCCATGCTCGACGCGCCGGATTTCGACATGCTGAAGGCACTCGGCTTTGCCAAGGCCGAGATCGACGCGGCCAACCTCCATGTCTGCGGCGCGATGACGCTCGAAGGCGCGCCGCATCTGAAATCCGATCACCTCGCGGTGTTCGATTGCGCCAATCCCTGCGGCCGCATCGGCACGCGCTCGCTTTCGGTCGAAAGCCATATCCGCATGATGGCGGCGGTGCAGCCTTTCATCTCGGGCGCCATCTCCAAGACCATCAACATGCAGAACGCCGCCAGCGTGCGCGACTGCAGCCAGGCCTATCTGCTCTCCTGGAAACTCGGTCTCAAGGCCAACGCGCTCTATCGCGACGGCTCGAAACTCTCGCAGCCCCTCGCAGCCCAAATCTTCGCCTTCGACGATGAAGACGACGATTCGATGGAGGATTTGCTGGGCGCGCCGCAGGCCGCGCGCACCACCGTCGTCACCGAACGGGTGATCGAGCGCATCGTGGAGCGCGTGCTCAGTCGCGAGCGCGAAAGACTGCCGCAACGGCGCAAGGGTTACACGCAGAAGGCCGTGGTCGGCGGCCACAAGGTCTATCTCAGGACCGGCGAATATGAAGACGGCCGGCCCGGCGAAATCTTCATCGACATGCACAAGGAAGGCGCCGCCTTCCGCAGCCTGATGAACAATTTCGCCATCGCGATCTCCATCGGCCTGCAATATGGCGTGCCGCTCGAGGAATTCGTCGAGGCCTTCACCTTCACGCGCTTCGAGCCCGCCGGCATCGTGATGGGCAACGAGGCGATCAAGAACGCGACCAGCGTGCTCGACTACATCTTCCGCGAACTCGCCATCTCCTATCTCGGCCGCAACGATCTCGCCCATGTGCCGCCGGCGCATGACGAAGATCTCGGCCATGGCGAACATGGCGGCGAGCGGCGCGAAGGCGCGCGCGAAATGGCACAGGCCTATAGTCGCGCCACGTCGACAGGCTTCGTTCGCGGCAACATCAAATCGCTGGCCGTCGTCCATAGCGGCGCTGCCACCGCGCTCGCCCACGCCATCGAACACGAGGAGGATTACGACCTCAGGCCGGTTCTCGCCCCGGACTTCGACGCGATCGGAGATTCGGTGGCCGACGCGCTGAGCGAAGTGCGTGCGCAGGTGATGGAAGCCATGGGTGACGGCAATCCCGTCGGCACGGCGGTGGCGTCGCTCGAAGCGCGCCTCACCCTGACGGAGCGTCCGTCACAGGCGCGCAGCCAGCGTGTCGCGGAGGCCCGCATGAAAGGCTTCGAAGGCGATGCCTGCGGCTCCTGCGGCAACTTCACCCTCGTCCGCAACGGCACCTGCATGAAGTGCAACACCTGCGGAAGCACGAGCGGGTGCAGCTGAAGGGGGTAGTTGAAAAAAGCGCTTTGCAAGCGAACCCACTTGGGATGACCGTTGGACGACCAGTGCCGTTTTGAGAATGTATGTCGCAGTCCAATCGCGGGCTGGCCGAACATGACGTTTGAATTCGAAACGTGAGTTTGACTCAATGTCCGGAACAACCCGTCAAGGTCTGTCAAAGCCGAAGACGGAAAAGAACGTCGTTCGCTGGAGTTTCAACCAATCCGGGTCGGCAGAGCCGATCCGGCCCGCGATAATTCGCTTGCTGACGGTGGCGATCTTGTCGAACCGCACCGAAGACTGATGCTTGAGCCCATTCTGTCGCCCGGGCGCGATGGGAGCGGCATCGGGATGGGATTGCGGCACCGAAGTGATAAAGGCGACGACGATGTCCGTTCGCGCAGCATTGTTGGTCGACACGACCAATGCCGGCCGACGCTTCGTAGCAGAAAGATCGGTGAACGGAAAATCAGCAAGAACGATCGCGCCGAACGGGATATCCGTCATTTGCGGAAGCGTTCGACGAGATCACCATCGCCATAGATGTCGGGTTCGTCGGCGAGCCAGTCGAATGCGCCTCCCGACGCATTGATCGCCGTCATCGGCAAATCTTCTTCATCGGCTGTCTCGACGACCACATGCAAGCGTTGGCTCGCCGGAATGCCGCGCCGCGCCAGTTCCTCTGTCAGCTTGCCTGCCTCGATATTTTCGAACACCTGTCGCATACGGCATATATGGCACGCACTTCGCCATTGTTCCAGCACCGCCGGAGAATTTGCCCCGGGCCAGACAAGCGCCCCTAAAACCTACCGCCCTTCATGCGCAAGCTGGTCGATGACGAACATCGACGTCTGCATATCCTGACCGCTGGCGTCCTTGTAGCGGTCGGTCGCCGTGCCGGTTTTATGGTCGCGCAAGAGTGCCATCAGCTGCGCGCGCAGCGGCTCACGCATGGCGGCGGCGAGCGCCTTGAAATGGGCGAGGCGCGCATTCCGCGCCGGCGTCTCGGCCCGGAACTGCTTGATGTATCCTTCGCTGGCGCAAGGCTGGTCGGCGCGCCACACGCCATTTTCCTGAACCAGGTAGACAATGATAGTGTTCGAGTCGTCGCCTTCCTGATAGTCGATATGCAGTTCGTGCGTAGGCTTGACGGGAAAATGCCCGAACGTCTCGACTGCTTTCAGATTGCCTTCATTGACGGGGGACAGCGTCGCGGTGTGCTGCGCCGAAATAACGTCCCGCCACATCATCGCCAGGGTAAAGTCGTAGAAGTCCCTGGCGTTCGTCTTTTCCGCGGCAAGACAGGCCCGCGCGCCCGAGCCGTAAAGCGCCACGAGACGGCTCGCATCCTTCGCGTTGAAGGCCGCCACATATTGCGCGGCAAAGGGTTTGATATCGGCCTGCCCTGCTTGCGCTGCAAAAGCGGCGGCCGATCCCACTATCGCCAGCCACCAAGAGCCACATCGCGCTATTGTCATGTGCGCCACCCCAAAACCCAACCCAGTCTCTCCCAGAATCAACCACGGCGCAAATGCACCTGTCCGATACGGACGCCAAAATAAAGCCAACAATGATATGCGAGCATGAACTGGCGTGATGAAGGGCCATGGGATCATCGATGACGGCCAAGGCGCGAGCTGGCACTTATGTCGGACTGTTGTGCGCGCTGGGCGTGCCGATGCTGATTCCGCTGCGTGCGCTGTTGTGGCCTCATATGGCTCCCCACTTCTTGCTGGGCGAATCAATCGCATGGGGACTTACGGCCGCCGTCGTTTGCATTCTGGTTTACTGGGAGCGGTTGCCGCTTTCGACGATCGGGCTGGGGCGGCCGACATGGAAGAGCCTTTGGTGGGGCATCGGCGGTGCTCTTGCGATCCGCGTCCTGGTAGCCATGGTCATTCTTACGGGTGCATGGCTTTCGGGCGCATCCTTCGCCTCGGCATTTGGCCACGATATGGCCGTGATCGAAAAGCTTGGCTCATTGCCGCTGGCCCTCGTGATGCTGCTTGCGCTGCGCGCCGGCGTCATGGAGGAGATCCTCTTTCGCGGCTACGGCATCGAGCGCCTCGCGGCCGTCATTGGCCACCGCTGGAGCGCGGCCATGGTGAGCCTTGCCATTTTCACCCTTGCGCATCTGGGCGGATGGGACCTGATCTATCTGCTGATCGTCTTTCCGGCCGGCCTCGTGCTGACGCTGCTCTACCTGTGGCGGCGCGATCTCTGGGCGAACATCCTAGCCCATTTCCTGACCGACGCTTCGAGCTTCGTCTTCGCCTATGCGATCGCCCACCATCTTGTGCGCGCGAGGATGTGATGCGAGGCACGTGAGTGGCGCATGAATCGCCACACCGCCGATGCTTCAAGGCATAAGTTGAAGCCGCAAGTCGGGATGGAGCGCCGCAGGTGCGGGGTGGTGAATGCGGCTGACACGGGCGCGATCCTTCAGCGCATAGGCGTAGAGATTGTTGTCCCACGAGCCCACATAGACCATGCCGTTCGAGACCGCCGGCGACGACACGACCACATTGTCGGTAGCGGCGGACCAGAGCTGTTTGCCGGTCGCGGCGTCGAAAGCGTAGAAATTGTTGTCCCACGAGCCGGCATAGACCACGCCATTGGCGACGGCCGGCGACGAGTCGATGGAGCTTCCCGTGGCGGCACTCCACACCAGTGCGCCGTCTTTAGCACTGAAGGCGTAGAGATTGTTGATCTCCGAGCCGATATAGACGAGCCCGTTCGCCACCGCAGGCGTGGAAATGATGTTGCTTCCCGTCGACGCCGTCACCCACAGCCGTGTGCCGGTCGCTATGTCGAAGGCATAGACCTTGCCGTCGAAACTGCCGAGATAGAGCACGCCATCGACCACGGCCGGCGAGGATTCCAGCACATTGTCGGTATCGGCCACCCAGACCTGGGAACCCGTCGTCGCATTGAAGGCGTAGAGCCGGTTGTCTTCCGAAGCCACATAGACAACGCCTTTTACCACCGACGGCGAGGAAAAGATGGAGCTGCCTGTCGTCGCGGTCCACAGCACCGTGCCCGACTTCGCATCGAAGGCATAAAGCTTGTTGTCATTCGAACCGACATAGACCATGCCGCCCGAAACGCCCGGCGACGATTCGATCGGGCCGCCGGTTGCCGTGCTCCACAGCAACGCGCCGGTGGCGGCGTTGTATGCGTAGAGCGTGCCGTCGTACGAACCGACAAACACCGTGCCATTCGCGACCGCGGGCGACGAATAGATGGGTGCCTGGGTCGCCGCGCTCCACAACAATGCGCCGGTCGCGGCGTTGAACGCATAAAGCTTGTCGTCTTCCGAGCCGACATAAACCACACCGTTTGCGACAGCGGGCGATGAAAAGATGACGCCACCGGTGGTGCCGACCCAGGCCTGTGCCAGACCCGCGACATTGTCGGCGGAAAGCACGTTTTCGTACGCGTTGACGCCCACGCGATGCCTGTTCAGATGAAATTGTTTCCACTCGGTGCTGACTGTGAAATCGGCTTTGGCAGACTTGCCGCTCCGCCGTCCGACCGCAGTGATGCTGTGGACGCCCGGAAGCGCATCCGCCGGAACGCCCAGGGGATGGGGACGAAAGCTCCCCTTCCCGTTCGCGCGCACCAGCAATTCGTCGGTGCTGTCGAAATAGACATCGATCTTTTCCCCGGCAGCGAATTTTGTGCCGCTCACATCGATCGTCGCTGTGGGGTGATCGCGCGTCGGCGAGACGGCGAGCGTGGCGGCGCGAGCCAGGGGTGTGAATGCGAGCATGGACGCGGCGGCGAAGATCGGAAGGAGTCCAGATACAGAATAGTGATGCCGCATGATTGGGCCCATCCCGCCGGTTTGCGGCGCGACGCTACAGGCCACCGACTAGGCGTTCAATGCTCAAGGAAACGCCACCACGATCCGGGAGCGTTGCCATGCTAAGCCCGCTCCACGCGACAGGCGAAGCAGCCGCGCCTGGCATAGTGCAGATGCACGTAAGACGTGTCCGCATGCGCGAACAGACGTTCGAGCAGCGGCTCGATTGCGCACCCCTCCGCCACATCGGCTTCGATCATCATGCCGTCATCGTCATAGGCGCGGACCGACAGAAGGCGGCCTAAGAGGACAGGTGGCGACTGTGTCGCGTCATAGGTCGCGTGCTGACCTGCCCGTATGAAAATGGGACCCGCGGCGCGATAGGGCGAATGGGCCGGCTGGTGCTCGAACGGCAGGAGCAGCAACGCCTCGCCCGGTTCCGCATCCTCAAGCGTCACGCGGCAGGGAAAGCCGGGCTTCTCATCGGCCACAACGCGACGCATGCCGCGCGCGGCGCATTCCGGATCGGTCAGGTCGAAAAGCCCGGCAAAGGGTTCGGATGGCAGGCCGCGATAACGAAAATTCATGGTGTGATTCCGCGATGGTCTCTGCTCAACATGGCGGGAGGTCACTTCGCCGGCGACCCGATTGTTGCGCCAGATTGGGACGGCACAGGACTTGCGACAAAGGCATTGTCTGTTTCGCTTCGGAGCACGGGATGTCGCTTATTCGCCTCGCCTTAGCCGCCGGCCTGCTTCTCGCGCCGGCTGTCGCCCTGGCGGGCCCCGCAACCGATCCCGCAGCCGTTGCCAGCATCCGGGCCGGCCATCACGATTGCCCGCACTGCCAGCTGGCGCATGCCGATCTGACCAACACCTGCGTCAAGCACGGCAATCTCGAAGGGGCAGATTTCGATGGCGCCAAGCTGAAGCTGATGTGCATGTCCTTTGGAGATTTCCGGCATGCCTCGTTTCGCGGCACCGACCTTTCCGGCGCCAACCTCGCCCACGCCATTCTCGACGACGCCGATCTTTCCGGCGCGCGCCTCAACATCACCAGTTTCAAGGGCACGGACCTTACCCATGCGAAGGGGCTGACACAGTCCCAGCTCGATCTGGCCTGCGGCGACAAGGACACACGGTTGCCGGCAAGCCTGCATGTGAGGACCTGTTCCTGATCCCAATTTCTTTCGGGTAGCCTCCGATCAACTCGAACCCCGCCGGCGCAACCGGCGGGGTTTTTCTTTGTGCGCCGGATGACGTGATTCGATCTTTTAAGGGGTCGGTCCTACAGTGGCATGACGAAAGGGCCATGTGTATGCGGACCAAAATCTGGATCGCGCTGGGACTCGAAGTCGTTGTCTTTGCAGGCCTGCTGTTCGGCTCTGCAGGCACGCTGAGCTGGCCGCCTGCCTGGGCCTTTCTGGGCGTCTTCTTCGTCGCCGCGTTTCTCATCACCCGCATGCTGGCTCGGCTCGACCCAACGTTGTTGCGCGAGCGCCTGCGCTGGCCGATCCGCCGGGCGCAATTGCCCTGGGACGGGATGATCATGATCGTGTTCACGGTCCTCTTTCCCGGCTGGCTAGCGCTGATGGGGCTTGATGCCGTCCGTTTCGACTGGTCGGACATGCCGGACTGGCTGCAGATCGTGGGAGGCGTCGGCGTGGCGACAGCCATGGTGGTCGTCTATCGCGTTTTCGAGGAGAGCACATTCCTGGCGGCCATTGTCCGGCGGCAGCGCGAACGCGGCCATGTCGTGATCTCGACCGGGCCGTATGCGGTCATCCGGCACCCGCTTTATGCGGCGATGCTGATGCTGTTCGTGTCGACAGCACTGCTTCTGGGATCGTGGTTCGGTCTGGCCGCCGTGTCGTTGCTCGCCGGCACGGTGATGCTGCGCACGGCTCGCGAGGACCGCGTGCTGTGCCTCAGCCTCGACGGTTACGCCGACTACGCGCGCCGCGTCCGCTACCGGCTCGTTCCTGGCCTCTGGTAGGCCTACCCCTCACCCACGCTTGCGAAGCGGACGGAAAGCGCACTGCATCCCTCTCCCTCAAGGGGAGAAGAGAATGGCGGAGTTTGGCTCAGCAGATGTTCGTGCAAAGCAATGACTTGCTCCTCTCCCCTTGAGGGAGAGGGATGCAAATCTTAATACCTTCCGACACGCAGCCGCGGGTGAGGGGTCACTTCGCCGCTTCGGACAAAACCTGCGGCGTCCAGCGAAGGATCGGCTTGCGGGCGGCGCGGGTTTCATCGAGACGGCGGCGTGGCGCGAGATAGGGCGCTTCGGCGAACCGTGCGTGATTTCCGGCTTTCGCCTCTTCTGCCAATCCACGCATCACGGCGATGAACCGATCGAGGCTTTCCTTCGATTCGGATTCCGTCGGTTCGATCAGCATCGCGCCATGCACGACAAGCGGAAAATACATCGTCATCGGATGATAGCCTTCGTCGATCATCGCCTTGGCGAAATCGAGCGTGGTGACACCGGTGTCGTGCAGGAACGTGTCGTCGAACAGCGCCTCATGCATGCAGGGGCCTTCGAACGGCGCGCTCAGAACATCCTTTAGTGACGCGAGAATGTAGTTCGCCGCCAGCACCGCATCTTCCGACGCCTGGCGGATGCCGTCCGCGCCATGGCTCAGCATGTAGGAAAGGGCTCGCACGAACATGCCCATCTGGCCATGGAACGCACACATCCGGCCGAAGGGTTTGGCATCCGTCGGCACGGCGTCGCGATCCTCGATCAGGCGAAGGTTGTTGGCGCTGTAGACAAGAAGCGGCAGCGGCGCGAAAGGCGCCAGCGCAGCGGACAGCACGACAGGCCCTGCGCCCGGGCCACCGCCGCCATGCGGCGTCGAGAATGTCTTGTGCAGATTGATATGCATGGCGTCGATGCCAAGATCGCCCGGCCGCACGCGGCCCGCGATGGCGTTGAAATTGGCGCCGTCGCAATAGAAATACGCGCCCGCCGCGTGCACGGCACGGCCGATCTCGGCGATGCGTCCTTCGAACAATCCGCAAGTGTTGGGATTGGTCAGCATGATGGCTGCGACGTCGGGCGCAAGCATCGCCTGCAGCGCATCGGCATCGACCAGTCCGTCATCTTTCGCCGGCACTGCGTCGACCGTGTAGCCGGCCAACGCCGCCGTAGCCGGATTGGTGCCATGCGCCGAGGAAGGAACCAGAATGCGCGTGCGATTCTCGCCGCGCGCCGCCAGCGCCGCCCGGATCGTCAGCAGGCCGCATAATTCGCCATGTGCCCCCGCCTTGGGGCTCATCGCCACCGCGCTCATGCCGGTCAGCGTCGTCAGCCAGCGCATCAACTCGCTGATCAGCGTCAACGCCCCCTGCGCCGTCTGTTGCGGCTGCAGCGGATGCAGATCGCCGAAGCCCGGCAGACGCGCCATCTTCTCGTTGAGGCGCGGGTTGTGTTTCATCGTGCAGGAGCCGAGCGGATAGAGCCCGGAATCGATCGCATAATTCATGCGCGACAGCCGCACATAGTGGCGGACGATCTCCGGTTCCGAGAGGCCGGGCAGTCCCAGCGGCGTTTTGCGCTCCAGTCCGGCCAACCGTCCTCCGCCGACGGGCACGTCGACGATATCGACACCCGTCATCCCCGCACGGCCGAGTTCGAACAGCAGCGGCTCTTCGTGATCGAGGCCCCGGTCCCCGGACAATGTCGCGGGCGCGGATTGGCCCGCACGTCCCGGCGCTGTGGGCCGGCCAACCACGTTCATGGTCACGACAGAACCTCCTCAAGGGCACCGGCCAGGGCACGGCAATCTTCGTCGCTGTTGGTTTCGGTGGCGGCAAGGATCAACAGATCGCGTGCGTCGGCCTCGCGCGGCAAGAGACGCGATGCCGGAACGCCACCCAGGATTCGCCGCTCGGCCAATGCGTCGACCACGCCAGCAGCCGGCTTGGGCAGCCGCAGGGTGAATTCGTTGAAGAAGGCGGATGTAACAAGCGACACGCCTTTGATCTGGCTCAGGCGCTCCGCCAGCGCCGCGGCGCGCGCATGATTGGCGCGGGCGAGCCGAACGAATCCCTCTTCGCCCAGAAGGGCGAGGTGAATCGTGAAGGCCAGGCAGCAAAGTCCTGAATTCGTGCAGATATTGCTCGTCGCCTTTTCACGGCGGATATGCTGCTCGCGCGTGGAGAGCGTGAGCACGAAGCCGCGCCGGTCTTCGGCATCCACGGTTTCGCCGACCAGACGGCCAGGCATCTGGCGCAGGAATTTTTCACGCGTCGCGAAAAGGCCGACATAGGGGCCACCGAAATTCAGCCCATTGCCAATTCCCTGTCCTTCGGCGGCGACGATATCCGCGCCCATGGCGCCTGGCGGCTCGATCAGGCCGAGCGATACGATTTCCGTGACGACAGCGATCAGCAAAGCACCTTTGGCATGAGCCGCTTCGGCGATCGGCTTCAGATCGCGGATGAGGCCGAATACGTCGGGGCTTTGCACGACGACGCAGGCCGTGTCGGAATCGATCAGCGCCGCGATGTCTTCGGCGCGACCAGGCTCGCAGGGCGCGCGCACGATCGTTCCCGACAGGGCGGCAATGGTTTCCACCGTCTCCGCATAATGCGGATGCAGTCCTCCCGACAGGATGGCTTTGGGGCGCCGCGTGACCCGGCGCGCCATGAGCACGGCCTCGGCGGTCGCCGTCGAGCCGTCATAGAGCGACGCATTGGCCACTTCCATCCCGGTCAGCAGCGCCACCTGCGTCTGGAATTCGAAAAGATATTGCAGCGTGCCCTGCGCGATTTCGGGCTGATAAGGCGTGTAGGACGTCAGGAACTCGGACCGCTGAATCAGGTGATCGACCGCGGACGGGACATGATGCCGATAGGCACCGGCGCCGCAAAAGAATGGCGCGGAACCCGCCGAAATGTTCTGCGACGAAAGGCGCGACAGGGCCCGTTCGACTTCAAGTTCCCCCTGGTGATCGGGAAGATCGAACGTGTCGCGGCCCACAATGGCCGCTTTGGGCACGGCGCGGAACAGCGCATCCATGTCGGGCGAACCGATCCGCGCCAGCATTGCGGCGCGATCGTTCGGTGTCAGCGGCAGGTAGCGCAAGTCAAAGTCCTTTCAAGAATTCGGCGTATTGCGCTTCGGTCATCAGCTTTTCGAGCTCCGCGGTGTTGGCGAGCTTGAGTTTGAAGAACCAGCCCTCGCCCTCGGGATCGGCATTGATCTTGGCGGGGTCGCCGCCGAGCGCAGGATTGGCCTCGGTCACCTCGCCGCTCACCGGCGCATAGACTTCGCTGGCCGCCTTCACACTTTCCACGACGGCGATGTCGCCGCCCTGCACCGCCTTGCGGCCGGCTTCCGGCAATTCCACGTAGACGACGTCACCCAGCTGATCGGCGGCGTATTTGCTGATCCCGATGGTCGCGGTATCGCCATCGATGCGGACCCATTCATGCTGGTCGGTGTAGCGCGTTTCACTCATGTCCCTTATCCCCCTGTTTGCGATGCACGTTTGTAGCGATGCGGCGCGAACGGCATAGCCGCGACACGCGCCCCCAGTGCTTTGCCGCGGACCATGAGCGAAAGCTCCGTGCCCTCGGCGGCGAATGCCTTTTCCACATACCCCATGGCGACCGGACCATTGACGCTCGGCCCAAATCCGCCGCTCGTCACGCGTCCGATAATGCGACCGTCCTTGTCGGCGATCTCCGATCCTTCGCGTGCCGGCGCACGTCCTTCGGGACGGATGCCGATGCGCTTTTCGCGGGCACCTTGCGCCAGCAGACCCATGATCCGCTCCGCGGCCGGAAAGTTGCGCTCCGTCCGGCGGCGTTTTCCGATCGACCAGACCAGGCTGGCGGTCACCGGATCGATCGTCTCGTCGAGATCATGGCCATAGAGGCAGAGACCGGCCTCCAGACGCAGCGAGTCCCGCGCACCCAACCCGATCGGCCAGACCTCAGGTTCGGCCAGCAGGGCGCGGGCAACGCGTTCCGCGTCCGATTCATGCACGGATATTTCGAAGCCGTCTTCGCCTGTGTAGCCCGAACGGCTGACAATGGCGGGCGCACCCGCAAACGTGAGGCGCTCGGCCTGCATGAAACTCATGTCCGCCGCCCGCGGCGCATGCCGCTTGAGGACGGTTTCGGCAGCGGGCCCCTGAAGGGCCAGCAGTGCACGGTCCGAGAGCGGCGCCAGCGTGGCGTGGCCGGCAAGCTGAGCGGCGATATAGTCAAAATCGCCTTCTTTCGTGGCCCCATTGACCACGATGTGCAGCGCATCTTCGCCCGCGAGGCGGGCGACCATGAAGTCGTCCTTGATGCCGCCTTCCGGGTTCAGAAGCAGTGCGTAGCGCTGTTGCCCGTCCTTCAATCCCTTGACGTCGGCCGGCGTCAGCCGCTCCAGCGCACCCGCCGGATCAGCGCCTGCCAGCGACGCCTGCCCCATATGGGAGACGTCAAACAGTCCGGCGCCCTCGCGGGTATGAAGATGCTCTTTGAGAATGCCCGGCGCGTAGTGCACGGGAAGCTCGTAGCCGGCAAAGGGCACCATCTTGCCGCCGAGTTCGAGATGGAGCCCGTAGAGCGGGGTCCGGCGAAGCGGGCCTGTTGTTGAGTCTGTCATCGCGATCCGACACAAGAGTTGATACGGCGCGTCCGGCTTCCCGGAACCCGCGCCCCTCTGTCATCGGACCTGAGAGATTTGACCGTCACCCTGCGGCAGCCGGCTTACCCCTTCGGTGTGAGCGGCAATACGGACCGCTCCGCTTTCCAGAACTTCATCTCCGCTCGCGGTCCTTTTGCCTGAGAGTTTCCGGGGCGGTTGCTCCTTCGGCGCCTGCCCGAAAAGGACAGGTCTCTCCCGCGAGGGATCTTTTGATCGCCGTCATGTGTGCGCCTCACGGCGGACGATGACGTTGGGCAGCATCATAAGGGGCAACGGTTCCAAGTCAACGCGAACACGTCTCCGATGCGCTGGGCCACGGTCTGTCCACTGCGTTGACCCCATTTGTCCCGCGTGCACATTGAACGCCGCAACCGTCGCCGGCCGTCGCCGCAGCGACCCAAGGGGACCGGCCATGCTTGTTGTCGCGGACGCACGCGAAACCGTGCTTCAAATCCTGCCGCACGGCGGCCAGGGAATGGAGATCGGCGTTTGGCGCGGCGTGTTTTCTGGCCGAATCTTGCAAGTTGCCAAGCCGAGCGTTCTGCATCTCGTCGACCCCTGGCGCCGGGCCGATCCTGGATTCCACGATGGGGCCTGGTACGGGGCCACCAGCGTTTCGCAGGAAGACATGGATGCGACCTATGAGGCGGTGAAGAAAAAATATGTTCGCGCCATCGCCACCAAGAAGGTCGTGATCCATCGCGCGGCATCGACCGAAGTCCTGCGGTCGTTTCGCGACGAAAGCCTCGACTTTGTCTATATCGACGGCGATCACGCCTACGATGCCGTGCTGGCCGATCTCAAAGGTGCGTTTCGCGTCACAAGGCCCGGGGGACACATATGCGGCGACGACTACAGTCTCGGTTCGTGGTGGAAGGATGGCGTTGTCCGCGCGTTACACGAATTCGTGGCGACACACGCGGTTATCATTCGACTGGCCATGGGGACACAGTTCGTGCTGAAAAAACTCGAGAAATGAGCTGCCGCACGTTTGCGATGCTTGCCCGGCTGCGAAGAGTTCGGTGCTTCCTCTTCGGCGACGAAGCCTTCACCGCGCGCGAAATCGGTCAGGCGGATTTGGCCAATGGTACGGCCTGACCTTCGGGTTCCGTAACAGGGATCGTGACGCTGGCCGTCGTGCCGCGGCCCACCACGCTCTGGATTCTCAACGTCCCTTCGTGAATTTCGGCCAGCGCCCTCACGAGCGCCAATCCAAGGCCGGTTCCTTCGTGCGAGGCGCCGGCGTTGTTTCGAATCTGGACGAACGGATTGCCGAGCCGGCCCAATTGATCTGCCGCGATGCCGATGCCGGAGTCCTCGACCGACACGATCAGCGCAGCCGAATCGACCCTGATGCGAATGGCGACGTGGCCCCCGGCTGGGGTGAACTTGATGGCGTTGGACAGCAGATTGAGCAGGATCTGCTTCATGGCACGCCGGTCGGCATCGATCCAGCAGGGCGACGCGGGAACATCCTCCTGCAAATCGACGCCCGCCTGTGACGCGCGGTCGCTCATAAGATCGACACAATCGCGCACGGTTTCGCGCATGTCGAAGTGCTGGCGGTGCAGTTCGAATTTTCCTGCCTCGATTTTCGACATGTCGAGCACGTCGTTGATCAGGCTGAGCAAATGGCGGCCGGCGCTTTCGATAAGCCCACAATATTCGCGATAGCGCGGATCGCCATGCGGACCATAGAACTGCCCGTGCATCAGCTCCGAAAAGCCGATGATCGCATTGAGCGGCGTGCGGAGTTCGTGGCTCATGGTGGCCAGGAACATGGACTTCATGCGATTGGCGCGTTCCGCCACGTCCCTTGCGACGAGCGCTTCCTCGCGCGAATTCTCCGCGCGGATGATCGCCTGCGCGAGGCCCTGCTCGAGACGGCGGCGTTCCGCCAAAGCGGCCCCCACCAGGATCACGGAGAAACCCGTTACGGCGACGAACAGCTGGACGAGGATGATCTGGTCGCGCAGCGAATGCGGTTTCAAGGCGCCGACAGGGCCGCCGATCAAGACCGGGACCATCAGATAGGAACCTGCCATCAGAAGAGCGATGGAGCCTCCCGCGAAGCCGCGCTGAAACGTCACCAGGATGACTGCCGGGAATATGAGGAAGGCCAGCGGATAGCTTCGCGCGAAATAGTTGAGCGCCAGCGTGACGGCGACGCCGCCGAGCAACAGCAGCGTGACGACGATCTGGTCGCGCCCGAACATCTTTTTCAGGGCGGCGAGTCGAACCGTCATCAGGACCGGAACGACGATGCTGTACCCCAGCGCGTCTGTGGCATACCAATCGAACGCCGAAGGGAGAAACTCCCTCCCCTTGTCGAAATGGAAAAAGAGGGCCGCCGTGAGTCCTGCCAGAGCGGGCGCCGGCCCAAGCGCGACGGCGTAAAACGCACCGAGCGCGCGGGGACGCGAGAAATCCCGCTCGAGATCGAGAAACTGAAACGGTGCCGCGATGATGATGACGCCCAGGACGTTGCAGAACGTCATGACGGCGTCCATCATCAGGCCGTCACCCATGAACCATCCGGCGGCGAAATTGGCCGCAATTCCCACGCCCATGATGGCCGGCCACGCGCGCGCCCGATTCTTGAGCAGAAAGTAGACGAGGATCGCGTTCGCAACCCAGATCGCGCTGATACGCCCGATTGCGTCGGAGAGTTCGAGTCCGCCGCACACCGACAGGAATACGAGCGACGCAATCCACATCAGGCGGATGGGCGAAAGGCCGCACCAGCGAATCGCTGTCGAACGCGATCCGAACGCCGTCACGACCGGCCCTCGCTGCGGGATTTGTACAGACCCATAGCGGCGAGTTTGGCAGAGCGAAGTTAACAGGTTCGGGATCGCGTACGGTAAACGAACCGTTACCGGGTCGCCCTAGCGGAAGCGTTCGATCAGAACATGCGCGAGCACGCCGAGGCCGAACAGACCTACGGCGATGCCCGACACGTGATTGATGATCCGCATCACCCGCGCATCGACGCGCGCATGGAAATAGCCCACCACAGTGGTGAGCGTCAGCCACCAAAGGCTCGAGCCGCACACGACTCCGATGACCACAAAGGCCGCCTGGCCAAGGCTCGCATTGGCGCCGGCCACAATACCGCCGAATCCGGTGAACAGGGCGGCGAACCCGAACAGCGTTGCGGGGTTGGAAAGCGTCAGGGCGAATGTCGAAACGAAGGTGCGCACCATGGAGGAACCGCGTGGCGCGCGTTCCCCCGTCATGACCTCGCGCCCATGGAGGGGATCGGCCAGGTAGGTATGCACGCCGAAACCAAGCAGCAGCGCTCCGCCGGCGATCTGCAGGATTTGCGAAAAGCCTTCGATCAAATGGGCAATGGCTGTGAGTCCGTAGGCCGTTACCAGGGCGAAGATGCCGTCCCCCAGCGCCGCGCCCAGGCCCGACACCAGCCCGTTCAACGCGCCAAAGGCCAGCGTCCGGCGGATACAGATGAGATTCACCGGGCCGATTGGCGCGGCAACGATCAGTCCGATCAAAATGCCCGAGACGACGAGAACCACATAGGTCATCTGCGCGGCGCCCGCGCCACTGTCACCGCGCGATCTCCACGACCAGCCGGCCACGCAGGCGTCCTGCCAGGATGTCCTCGGCGGCGAGATCCACGTCATCCAGCCCGATCGTCTGTGTCATAGCGGCGAGCATTCCCACATCGAGGTCGCGCGCAAGGCGCTCCCAGGCCTGCCGCCGACGCGGCGCCGACATGTAGACGGATTCGATGCCCGGAAGCGAGACTCCGCGAAGAATGAACGCGGCCACGCTTGTGGGCAGCGCCATGCCGCCGGCAAGCCCGCAGGCGGCAACGGCGCCCCCCGGCGCGTAGCGACAAGAGCGTTCGCAAGGGATTTTGCGCCAACGCAGTCGATCTGGCCATTCGACCGCTCGCGCGCAAGGGGACGCACAGCCTGCTCCAGCTCCTGGCGCGGCATGATCTCGCGGGCCCCAAGGGCCCTCAGATGGGATTCGTGCTGTGGTCGTCCTGTCGCAGCCACGATTGGGTAGCCGAAGCGGCCAAGGATGGCGGCCGCCACCGAGGCCAGTCCGCCCGCCGCGACCGTCACCAGGACCGAACCCGCGGCAGGGGCCAAACCCGCATCTTCGAATGCGTTTCGCCCAGGCCGCACCCGTTGACGAACACCCTGTCGCCTGCCCCGAACTGGGGATTGTCCGATGGTGCCACGAGGCCTGCGAGATCAATGCCCGGGATCATCGGATGACGGCGGATCAGAGGTGCGCGGCCGGTTATGGCGAGGCCGTCCTTGTAGTGCATCGTGGAGTGACTCACGGCTGCGGTGACATCACTGTCCATACGATCACCCGCATCGAGGTCTGCCGTGCGTGCGCGCTGACAGTCGTCTTCCCAGGTGATCCATATCGCTTTGAACCGGTCGAACATCTGGCACTTTCGATCGCGGAGTGCTGCCAGCAGCTGTCATAGCGTGACATGCACGAAACACACGCGACAAAATAATCCGCATGCCGCCAAGGTGATCGGCACGGCAACCGCCTTTCGTGAATTTCGACTGGACAGTTCGAAAGCGGTCGACAAGAATTTTCTCATGAGTCTGAATGTATGCTCATCCTGAAAGTGTCGGAAACACGCAGGCGTGGGAGTTGCCATGCAGAAGCTTGATTTGGCCCTGAAGGGGTATCGTCTGACTACAGCCGAAATCCTCTACCACATGCCGGATCATCCCGATCTGCTGCAGACTTTTATCTGGCAGGAACTCGATCTGGCGCCGAAATTTCCAATTCTCAATCGCTTCCTGCACTTCTGGGAGGTGAATATCGAAGGACGACTGCACTCGGTGCGCGTTGCGGCCCGCGGGCTGATATCCCCGACGGAACTCAAACATTCAGGGTGCGAGTTTACACTGCACTAGGTACCAGCGCTTCGCCGAAGCGCAGCGCCGCGCCACCTCCTGGAACGACGAGCGTATCCTCGCGCATGACAATCCGTCCCCGGATGATCGTGGCGACCGGCCAGCCCGTCGTCGTCATTCCGTCAAACGGGGTCCAGCCGCACTTCGACGCAATCCATGCGTTCTCGATGCGCCGGCTGCGATTCAAATCCACGATCGTGAAATCGCCGTCATAGCCGCGTGCGATCCTGCCTTTGCTCGCGATGCCCAGAACGCGCGCCGGTCCGGCGCTTGTGAGATCGACGAAGCGCGCAAGAGACAGGCGGCCGGCATGAACATGATCGAGCAGGATGGTCACCAGGGTCTGGACGCCCGGCATGCCCGAGGGCGTGTCGGGATAGAGCCCGTCCTTTTCCGCGCGCGTATGCGGCGCGTGATCCGAGCCGATCACATCGACAAGGCCCTCGTCGACGGCTTTCCAAAGGGCGTCGCGATGCGAGGCATCCCGAATCGGCGGGTTCATCTGCGCATAGGTGCCCAACCGTTCGTAGCATTCCGGTGCCGCAAGCGTGAGGTGCTGCGGCGTTGTTTCGACGGTGGCGATGTCGCGCGCCTCGGCGAGAAGCGGCAACTCGTCCGCGGTCGTCACATGCAGAACATGCACTCTGCGGCCCGCCTGCCTCGCCAACCGAAGGACGCGTTCCGTCGAGAGGCGCGCGGTTTCGACATCTCGCCAGAGCGGATGAGTCCCAGGCCTGCCCGGCTCGGCCAGAGCCTTGCGCGCGCGCAGCCGGGCTTCGTCCTCCGAATGGACCGCCATGCGACGCCGGCCGCTTTTCAGCGCCGCAAGAATCGACTCCGGCTCGTCGAGCAAAAGCGTGCCGGTCGAAGACCCCAGAAACGCCTTGACGCCGGCCACGCCCGGAAGCGCCTCGAGCACGCCAAGCGCGCCGACATTGGCGGGTGTCGCACCGACATAGAAAGCGTAGTCGCAATGCATCCGATTGCGGGCCCGTGCGAGCTTGTCCTCGATGGCGGCGCGGCTGGTCGTGGGGGGATTGGTGTTCGGCATTTCGCAGACCGCGGTGACGCCACCAAGCACGGCAGCGCGGCTGCCACTTTCGAGGTCCTCCTTGTGCTCGTTGCCGGGCTCGCGGAAATGGACCTGGGAATCGATGACCCCCGGCAGCACATGAAGTCCCCGGGCATCGAACGATTCAGCCGCTTGGGCATCCGCCAGCGCGCCCAGCGCGGCAATTCGTCCGTCCGCAACGGCAACATCGGCGGAGACAAGGCCTCGTGGCGTGGCCACAGAGCCCCCACGGATGATCAGGTCATAGATTTGTGCCATGGGTCTCGCGATGCTAAGGCGCTTCGGTCACCCACCTTAACGCACCAGCCGGAATGATTCTCAACTGCATGCTCGGTTCCGGCTTCGGGGGACTGGAAAAGCTCTTCCTCGACGAAATCGAGATGCTGGAGAACATGGGTGCCCGCGGCGTGGTTCGGCGCGGAAGCCCTTTGGCCCGCTACAGTGCCGACAGGCATTTGCCCTTCGAAGAGATGCGTGCGCTGAGCGACTGGGACCCGATCAGCCTCTACGCTGCCCGCAGCATCGTGAAACGGCACCGGCCGCGCCTCGTCCTTTGTGTAGGCCGCAAGGCGCATCGGCTGTTCGGCCGCGCGGTAGGCCGCTCCATTCCCATCGTAGTGATGCTGCAGAAGCGGCGGTTCGATCTCGGCTTCCCTCACGCCGGTGTCCTGGTCGCGGCCAGGCACCGCGAAACGACGCTTGTCGAAGACGGCGTTGCGCCCAGAGACATCGTCGTCATCCCCAACGCGGTGCGCCTCCCCCCACGTCCGAAGACCGATTTTGCCTTGAAGGACGGCATGCCTGCTCACATCGCAGCGCTGGGACGACTCCACCCCAAAAAGGGCTATGGGGTGCTTATTGAGGCGTTGCGCTTGCTGGCCGAGCGGGGGACCTCGTTTCGCTGCACGATCGCCGGCGAGGGTCCCGAGCGGGAGAAATTGCTGGCACAGATTCGCGATGGCGGGCTGTCCGATCGGGTCTCGCTGCCCGGCTGGACCGATGACGTCGCCAACTACCTGGCCGCGGCCGACCTGTTCGTCCTGCCCTCCTTCCAGGAAGATTTTCCGCTGGCCGTGCTCGATGCGATGGCCGCCGGGCTTCCCATCGTCGCAAGCGCCATCGACGGGCCCAAGGATTTTCTCGTCGACGGCGAAACAGGCATGCTGGTGCCCCCGAATGATCCGACGGCCCTGGCAGACCAGCTGGCGCGCGTCCTTGCGTCGCAGCCGCTGCGCGCCAGGACCGGAACGGCCGCCCGACGAGCCGCGGAGCAAAGCTACAGTTTTCAGACCATCGGGCGGCGCCTCACAACCGCGCTGGAGAATGTGATCGCCGGACGACCGATTTCCGCTGCCTAAAGGGACAATCGTGCCGCTGAGCCGCGTCCAGATTCACGCCTTGATTGCCATCGCCGCAGCTCAACTGTGGCTGGGTCTCCTGTGGTTCTTCTACTGGGGCCACGGAATCGAGCGCGGAGTCATTCTCGCCGTTGTCCTGGCGGGGTTGATTGCATTGCGGTTCGTCAAGGGCCCCACGACAGGCACGGGTCCCGTTCCGGCGCCGCGATGGCTCATTTATGTGGCCGGGGCGGCCGTGGTGCTGAACATCATCCTCATGGTCGTCAGCACGACACATAGTTGGCGGACCGGTCACATCCCGATGGACGAGGGCGAAACAAGCTGGCGCGCCGCGCGCATTCTCGATCAAGGGCATGACCCCTACGGTGCCGGCGCCCTCGTCGACTTCGCCGCGTTTCGCACGCGCCTCGCCACGCGACAGACTGCCGGGATCGGCCCGACAATTCCCGCAGCGGACATCGATCCCGCACTCCAGCGCTACGACCAGCATCTCGACACCCGGTTGCGCCGCAAACTTCTGCCAGCTCCCGGGCATGCCACGGGCGTCACCAGCCGCGAGACAAGCGTGCTCGGCTACAAGTACGGACCGCTGCTTCTCCTGGCGACGGCACTGCTTGTGCCGCTCGGCGTACCGGCTTTGGTACTGCTTCTGAACGGGATGGCAAGCTTCGGTCTCTACGCGACGATGTGGGCCATCCTGCGGCGCGTATCACGCGGCGACATGGTCCTGGCGCTTGCGGCGCTGATTGCGCTCCTGCTCGACCGCCACATCACGCGAAACTACATCAACCGTTCGGCGACCGACGTCTGGTCGCTGCTGTTCGGTGCGCTGGGCGTACTGGCATTTCTTTCGCGCAAGCCGGTCGCTTCGGCAGCGGCGCTGGCGGTCGCGGTCGGTTGCAAGATACTGCCCGGCCTCGCCTTTTTTCCGATCCTTTTGCGCTACCGCTCGACGTCTCTCATCCTCGTGTTCGCCGCGATCCTGTTCGGCATCTATCTTCCATGGCTTCTCTGGGACGCCCGCGGGATCGTCAGCAACGTTTTTCTATGGCCATTCCTGATGACCAAGGATTCAAGCTCGTGGCAGTTTTTCGTCCCCGCTGCGGTTGCAATGGGGTCGCGCCTGCTGGCGCTTGCGGCCATGGCGATCGTCTGGCTCCGCTATCTCACGGGGCGCGAAAGCAGGCTTTTCTGGACACTCGCCATGTCCAATGTGCTGCTGCTGCTCGGAAGCGGCTTTCTGCGCAATGGTTACGTGCCCTGGGCGTCGCTCTGGATCGTTGCGGCGATCGTGGAAGCCTACGCAGAGCAGGAGCCGGATCATCAGCGGACTTCCATCTTGGCAAGAGGAGACATCGCGACTAGTTGAAGGGCATGACATCACCTGCTGTTCTCGCGGATCGCGCCATCATCTCCCTCTCGGGCCCCGATACACGCTCGCTGCTTCAGGGCCTCATCACCAACGACATCGCCAGACTTTCGCCGGAACGGCCACTCTATGCGGCGCTTCTGACACCGCAGGGAAAAATACTTTTCGATTTCCTGCTTTTCGAACGGGCAACAGAGATTGTTATCGATTGCGCCGCGCCGACGGCCAGGGATCTGGCAAAGCGCCTGTCTCTCTACAGGTTGCGTGCCAAGGTTCAGATCGACCTGCGCGACGACCTGAAGGTTGTCGCGTCCTGGGACGATGCGGTCGCCGACGGACATGCCGACCCTCGCCTGTCGGCCCTGGGCACAAGAAAAATCATTGTGAGGTCAGACGTGGCGAACGGCGACAGTGGTGCGGATACCTATCTCGCGCATCGCCTTGCACTCGGAGTCCCCGAAGGCGCGGATTTTGGCCAGGACCGCCTCTTCGCACTCGACGCCGACCTTGAAGAGTTGCACGGCGTGGCTTTCGACAAGGGCTGCTATGTGGGTCAGGAACTGACCGCGCGCATGAAACATCGTGGCACGGCCCGCAAAAGGTTGGTGCCAGTTGTAACGGAGGATGGAGGCGATTGTCCTCCCCATGGCGAGACGCTCCTCGCAAACGGCCGCGATGTCGGAACCGTCGTGTCCGTGCATGGCGGCCGCGGTTTCGCCCTCGTCCGCCTGGATCGACTGGCCGAGGCGGGCGACGCCGCCATGGAGGCGGCCGGGATGCGCCTGACGATCGTCCGGCCGAGCTGGCTTTTTGCTTGACGTGTCACTGCAAAGCGTAAGAGTCCCCGGTTTCGGTCACGGAGAATGTGCATGTTGCATCACGTTTCCCTGGGAGTGATGAATGTCGAGCGCGCGGCCGCATTCTATGACGCGGTGCTTGGTGCCCTCGGCTACAAACGCACCGCACAATACCTTCCCTATGCAGTAGGCTATGGCGAAGGGACGACGGCCTTCTGGATCCAGCTCCCGCACGACCATGAAATTGCTTCGGTCGGCAATGGCGCGCATGTGGGATTTTCGGCGCGCGACCAGGAGGCCGTGCAACGGTTCCATAAGGCGGCCCTGACCAACGGTGGTACCGATGACGGCGCCCCGGGGCCACGTCCCGACTATGGCCCCGACTATTACGGCGCCTTCGTGCGCGATCCCGACGGCAACAAGATCGAAGCGACGGTGCATGCCCCTCCGCGAAAGGCGCGCGCGCGACCTGCCCGGCGCACGAAGGCTGTGAGACCGGCTGCAGCGCGGAAAGCCACTAAGGCGAAAACAAAGGCACGCGTCACTGTGCGCAAGGTCAAACGAAAAGCCAAACGGCGGTGAGCGCGGAAAACCGTTGCCCATGGCCCGGCAAAGACCCGCTCTATGTAACGTATCACGACACGGAATGGGGCGTTCCGGAATACGATCCGCGCGCGCTGTACGAGAAACTCGTACTCGATGGCTTTCAGGCGGGTCTGTCGTGGATCACCATTCTGCGCAAGCGCGAAAATTTTCGTAAAGCGTTTGCCGGCTTCGAGCCGGCCAGGATTGCCAGGTTCGGTGAGAAGCAGGTCACCCGGCTGCTTCAGGACGAAGGTATCGTCCGCAGCCGCGCCAAGATCGAGGCGACGATCAAGGGTGCGCGGCTCTGGCTGGAGATCATGGAAAAGGAATCGGGGGGATTCACCGAATTCATCTGGAAGCATGTAGACGGGAAACCCCGGACAAATCGGTTCAAGTCAATCGCCGATGTGCCGGCGAAAACGCCAATGAGCGAAGGGCTGGCGAAGGAATTGAAGCAGCGGGGCTTCAATTTTTGTGGCCCCGTTATCGTCTATGCGTTCGCGCAGGCGGTCGGCATGGTCAACGATCATATCGTTACCTGCCATCGCCACGCAGCCTGTGCGAAATTTGGAAAGGTCCGCTAGCCCCGACCCCGATAGGGGAGCACACCCGTCTCCGGCAGCCACACGCCTCGCGGCAACTTCCCGGTTTGCCAGAAGACGTCGATGGGCATGCCGCCACGGGGATACCAGTAACCCGCGATCCGCAGAAATTTCGGCTTGATGGCTGCGAGTACGCGCTTGCCGATCAGCAGCGTCGTATCCTCGTGAAAGGCCGCATGGCTGCGGAAGCTTCCGAGGAACAGCTTGAGTGATTTGGATTCGATGAGACGTGCAGCCGGGCAGTAATCGATCACGAAATGCGCAAAGTCCGGCTGTCCGGTCACAGGACAAAGGCAGGTGAATTCCGGCGCGGTGAAACGCACCACATAGTCACAATCCCGCTGCGGATTGGGCACGCTTTCCAGAGTCGCCGTTTCCGGGCTTTGCGGCGCAGCCACGAGGTGGCCGAGTTGCGTCAGCTTCGATGTGGGCGATTTAGCTTTCTTCGTAGACACAGGATTGTCCGTAGGTTGGCCGTCGAATCCGCACGCGAGCGACTTCCGGAATCGCAATCTTCGCGCGCCGGAAAATGAATTGTGCCAGATTCTCGAGTGTCGGCGCACCGAGACCGCTCACGTCATTGAGCAGGCGATGATCCAGTTCCTCGGCGATCTCCGCTAACACAGCCTTCACCTCGCCCAGATCGCGCAGAACGCCGGTCGCTGAGTCCGGTTCGCCACGCAGCGTCACCTCCACATAAAAGGAATGCCCGTGAATGCGGCGATTCTCCGCCGCGCCGACGCCCAGATGATGGGCCGCGTCAAAGGTAAATTCCTGGGTCAGCTCGATCATGGCGGGCGCGTTTCGCAGGCCCCACGACGCCCGTCAAGCACGGAACGCCCCGCGCCTGCGGAGCCCAAACAGTATCGGACACCCAAGGCTCACTTCTGGGCGTCGTGCCATTTCTTCACCGCAGCCATGGTCAAGGCCACATGCTGGTCAGGATCGAGGTTGGTGTAGGTCATCAGGATCGTGTGGTCCGGCGCGATGACGTAGGAGGTCCGGTTCGCGTATTCCGGCTTGATCGCCAGCACGGCGTCATAGGCCTTGATGACCTTCTGGTCGGGATCGGCGGCCACAGGGAACTTGCTGCGACATTCGCTGACCGAGAATTTGTCGAGCGTGTCGATCGTATCATGGGACACGCCGATCACGGTGGCGCCCAGCGCCGCGAATTGCGGCATCGCTTCGGCAAAATCGTGGGCTTCGATGGTGCAGCCCTTGGTGAAGGCGGCGGGATAGAAATACAGCACGACCGGTCCCTTTTTCAGGGCATCGGCGAGCGAAAATCCGAACTCCTTGCCTCCCAGTGAGGCCTGCGCGCTGAAATCCGGCGCCTTGGCCCCGGTGCTCAGGGCGCCCATTGCTGGCACCCCGGCCACAGCGACGATGAAAGCGGCGGCAATCCAGGCGTTCTTGGTCATCTGCGGTCTCTCCTGTGCATTCTTTCTCTTAAATAGGACGAGTCGTACACCAATTGCATTCCGTGGCAGCGGCACCTTGGCTCGCGCCAGATTGTTGCGCATTCATGAACCCCGTGCTAGTTGGCGGCCGCGCGGACTTCTGGGACGATTCCGCACAAGGTATTCTCTTGTGAATTCAACAGACTAACCGGCGAGACGCCATTTCCGGGCAGGCCGAAGGACCAACGTGGCTGGCGACGAAGCGCATAACTCGGGATTGGCGGGCCGCTATGCGACCGCTGTGTTCGAACTCGCCCAGGACGAACAGGCCACCGATACGGTGGCCCGCGATTTTGCGACGCTAAAGGCGTTGATCGCGGAAAACCCGGATCTGGCCCGCCTCGTTCGCGCACCCGTGTTTTCGCGGGAGCAGCAGAAGCGCGGGATGGAGGGGATCCTGCAGCACATCGGGGCCGCACCGCTCACGACCCGTTTCGTCCTGACCCTGGCCACAAAGCGCCGGCTTTCCGTGCTCACCGATATTATTCGCGTGTTCGAGGAAATGGTTGCCCGGCAAAGGGGCGAAGTCGAAGCCGACGTCGCATCAGCGGTTGCCCTGACCGATTCCGAGATTGCGGAACTCAAGCGGGTCCTGAAAGCAAAACTCGGACGCGATGCACGGCTGACGACGCGGGTGGATCCGTCGCTCCTCGGCGGGCTGGTCGTGAAAGTCGGCTCCCGCATGATCGATTCGTCGTTGCGCACCAAGCTCGAAGGCCTGGCCGTCGCCATGAAAGGACACTGACATGAATATCCAGCCGGCCGAGATTTCGGCGATCCTCAAGCGCGAAATCGAGAATTTCGGCACCGAGGCGCAAGTCAGCGAAGTGGGCCAGGTTCTGAGCGTGGGTGACGGTATCGCGCGCGTCTACGGCCTCGACAACGTCCAGGCGGGCGAACTGGTCGAGTTCCCGGGCGGCATCAAAGGCATGGCGCTGAATCTCGAAACCGACAATGTCGGCGTCGTGATCTTCGGCAGCGACGCGGGCATCAAGGAAGGCGATACCGTCAAGCGGACGGGCGCCATCGTCGACGTGCCCGTGGGCAAAGGCCTGCTCGGCCGCGTGGTCGATGCGCTCGGCAATCCCATCGACGGCAAGGGCGAAATCACCAATGTGGCCGAGCGACGCCGCGTCGATGTGAAGGCGCCGGGCATCATTCCGCGCAAATCCGTGAGCGAACCGATGCAGACGGGGCTCAAGGCGATCGACAGCCTGATTCCGATCGGCCGCGGACAACGCGAGCTGATCATCGGCGACCGCCAGACCGGCAAGACCGCCGTCGCCATTGATGCGATCATCAATCAGCGCGCGACCAACAAGGCCGACGACGCCAACAAGCTGTTCTGCATCTACGTGGCGATCGGCCAGAAGCGTTCGACAGTCGCGCAGATCGTCAAGACGCTGCAGGATACGGGCGCGCTCGAATACACCATCGTCGTGGCGGCAACCGCGAGCGAGCCCGCTCCGCTGCAGTATCTGGCGCCGTTCGCCGGCTGCACGATGGGCGAGTGGTTCCGCGACAACGGCATGCATGCGCTCATCATCTACGACGATCTTTCGAAGCAGGCCGTCGCCTACCGCCAGATGTCGCTTCTTCTCCGCCGCCCGCCGGGCCGCGAAGCCTATCCGGGCGACGTCTTCTATCTGCATTCGCGCCTGCTCGAACGTGCCGCAAAGATGAATGAGGCGCATGGCAGCGGTTCGCTGACGGCACTTCCCGTCATCGAGACCCAGGCGAACGACGTGTCGGCGTATATTCCGACCAACGTCATTTCGATCACTGACGGTCAGATATTCCTTGAGACGGATCTGTTCTTCCAGGGCGTACGTCCGGCCGTGAACGTCGGCATTTCCGTGTCGCGCGTCGGGTCCTCGGCGCAGATCAAGGCGATGAAACAGGTCGCCGGCTCCATCAAGCTCGACCTCGCGCAATATCGCGAAATGGCGGCTTTTGCCCAGTTCGGTTCCGATCTCGACGCTTCGACCCAGCGCCTGCTCAATCGCGGCGCGCGCCTCACCGAGCTTCTGAAGCAGCCGCAATTCAGCCCGATGCCCGTCGAGGAGGAAGTGGTTTCGATCTTTTCGGGTGTCCGCGGCTATCTCGACAAGCTCGCCGTCTCCGACGTTTCGCGGTTCGAAGACGAGCTCTTGCGGCTGATGCGCGGAAGGCACGCCGCCGTGCTTGATGCGATCCGCACGCAGAAGCAGATCACGCCGGAAACCGAGACGACGCTGAAAAGCATTCTTGACGAGTTCGTAAAGAGCTTTGCCTGATGCCGAGCCTGAAAACATTCCGCAACCGGATCGCAAGCGTCAAATCGATCCGCAAGATCACCAAGGCCATGCAGATGGTCGCGGCCTCGCGCCTGCGCCGCGCCCAGGAAGCGGCCATCGCGGCGCGTCCCTATGCGGAAAAGATGGGCGCGGTGATCGCGAGCCTCGCCGGCGGAATGCTGGACAATCCGGGCGCGCCGGCACTCCTCACAGGCACGGGCAGCGACAACAGGCATCTCGTCATTGTCGCAACCGCCGACCGCGGACTGTGCGGCGCGTTCAACACGAATATCGTGCGTCTTGCGCGACAGCACATCGAACAGCTTCTGCGTGACGGAAAATCCGTCAAGATTCTTTGCGTCGGCCGCAAGGGCCGCGATCAGCTGAAGCGGCAATATGCTTCGCTGATCATCGACACGGTCGAATTCACCCAGGTCAAGCGGATCGGATTTTCCAACGCCGCCGCCATTGGCAAACGCGTCCTCGACATGTTCAACGCCGGCGAATTCGACGTGGCGACCATCATCTTCTCCCGCTACCGCTCCGTGATCAGCCAGGTCCCCACGCGCAAGCAGCTCATCCCTGCCCCGATCGAAGATGTGGGCGGAGCGAGCGACCAGCAGGGCTATGTGTACGAATACGAGCCGGATGAAGCGGCAATTCTGGCCGACCTTCTGCCGCGCAATGTGAGCGTGCAGATTTTCGGTGCGCTGCTTGAAAACGTGGCGGGCGAGTACGGCGCGAAAATGTCGGCGATGGACGCGTCCACGCGCAATGCCGGCGATGTGATCGATCGTCTGACGCTGCAATACAACCGCTCGCGCCAGGCGATGATCACCAAGGAACTGATCGAAATCATTTCAGGCGCGGAAGCGCTGTAACCGAAGACTAGGTAAGGAACGTGCCGTGAATGCCATGACACAGACGAGCAAGCCGGGCCGCGTCACGCAGGTGATGGGCGCGGTGGTCGACGTGCAGTTCGATGGTCATCTGCCCGAAATCCTGAACGCGCTGGAGACCGACAATCACGGCAACCGGCTCGTGCTGGAAGTCGCCCAGCATCTTGGCGAATCGACCGTTCGCACCATCGCCATGGACGCGACCGAAGGCCTGGTGCGCGGCCAGGAGGTCAACGATACCGGCAGCCCGATCAGCGTTCCGGTGGGTGAAGGCACGCTCGGGCGCATCATCAATGTCATCGGTGAACCCGTTGACGAAGCGGGCCCGGTAACATCCGTCGGCCGGCGCGCGATCCATCAGGACGCACCGTCCTTTGTCGACCAGTCGACCGAGGCCCAGGTTTTGGTGACAGGGATCAAGGTTGTCGACCTGCTCGCCCCTTATGCGCGCGGCGGCAAGATCGGCCTGTTTGGCGGCGCCGGCGTCGGCAAGACCGTGCTCATCCAGGAACTGATCAATTCCATCGCAAAAAATCACGGCGGCTACTCGGTGTTCGCGGGCGTCGGCGAACGCACCCGCGAAGGCAACGATCTCTATCACGAGATGATCGAATCCGGCGTGAACAAGGACCCCAAACTCGGCTCGACCGAAGGGTCGAAATGCGCGCTGGTCTATGGCCAGATGAATGAGCCGCCGGGCGCGCGCGCGCGCGTCGGCCTGTCGGGCCTGACGGTCGCGGAATATTTCCGCGACCAGGGTCAGGATGTGCTGTTCTTCGTCGACAATATCTTCCGCTTCACGCAAGCCGGCTCGGAAGTGTCGGCGCTGCTCGGACGCATTCCTTCGGCGGTGGGCTATCAGCCGACTCTCGCGACCGACATGGGTGCGCTGCAGGAGCGCATCACCACGACGACCAAAGGATCGATCACATCGGTGCAGGCCATTTACGTTCCTGCCGACGATTTGACCGACCCTGCTCCGGCAACATCCTTCGCCCATCTCGATGCGCAAACCGTGTTGTCGCGTCAGGTGTTCGAAAAGGCGATCTTCCCGGCGGTGGATCCGCTCGATTCCAACTCGCGCCTTCTCGACCCGCGCATCGTCGGTGAAGAGCACTATACGGTTGCGCGCCAGGTGCAGCAGACCTTGCAGCGCTACAAATCGCTGCAGGATATCATCGCCATTCTCGGCATGGACGAATTGTCGGAAGACGACAAGATCGTGGTCGCGCGCGCCCGCAAGATCGAACGCTTCCTGTCGCAGCCGTTCTTCGCCGCCACGGTGTTCACCGGCATGCAGGGCATCAGCGTGAAGCTCGAAGACACGATCCGCAGCTTCAAGGGTCTGGTGAACGGCGATTACGACCATTTGCCCGAATCGGCCTTCTACATGGTCGGCACGATCGAGGACGCGGTTGCGAAGGCACAGAAAATGGCAGCGGACGCAGCGTGATGACAGACCTGATCGCCTTCGACCTCGTCTCGCCCGAACGTCTCCTCCTGTCCGAGGAAGCCGTGATGGTCACCGTGCCGGGACGCGAAGGCGAATTCGGCGTGCTTGCCGGTCACATGCCGCTCATTACGACTCTCAAGCCGGGCATCATCGATGTGAAGGGCGGCACGCTGGGTGATGCGCGATTCTTCGTGCTGGGCGGATTTGCCGAGGCCAATCCCCAGAAGCTGACCATTCTGGCCGAAGAGGCCACACCGCTTGCGGAAGTCGATGTCGCGGCACTGGATCAGCGCATCAAGGACGCCCTGGAGGACTTGGCGCTCGCCAAGACCGACACGGAACGGACTGCCGTCGCGGAGACTTTGGACTCGCTGCGGCAGCTGCGCACGGCGCTCTGAGCGGCCCTGTTCCGTTCGCCCCGCCATTTGCTATAAAACATGGTTGACTCAAAGGACTGGGGGCACGAGGGCAGAATGACCGCGCCAACGGTCTATACATCCGGCTGGACGCTCGACGATATTCGCTGGGCGCGTTTCGACGGCACGAAGGTCGAGCCGAACCTGTTGGCGGCCGTGAAGAGTGCTGCTTTGGTGGAATTCAATGCCCCCGACTATGTGGGCTATTTGCAGCGGGTCTTCCATGATGGCGGGCCTGCGATCCTCGCCAAGATCGAGCAATGGGGGCAAGAGGAGGTCCAGCACGGCCGGGCGCTCGGCCGCTGGGCGGAACTGGCCGACCCGGGTTTCAGCTTCGAGAACGCCGTCAGCCGCTTCCGGGCAGGCTACAAACCGGCACATTTCGCTGGCGACGCGGCGGCTTCGATCCGCGGCAGCCGCCGGGGCGAAATGCTCTCGCGCTGCGTCGTTGAGTCGGGCACGTCCTCCTTCTACAGCGCCATCCGCGATGCCTCGGAGGAACCCGTCCTGAAGGAAGTGGCCGGACGCATTGCCGCCGACGAATTCCGCCATTACAGGCTCTTCCTGGAGACTCTTCAGGAACAGGATGAACCTGAGCTTTCTGTCTGGCGCCGCCTGTTCATCGCCGCGACAAGAGTCAAGGAATCGGACGACGACGAGCTCGCCTTTGCCTACTATTGCGCCAACGTGCCGGCGGCAAGCGAACGGACCATACCCTATCGGCGCGCCGTCTTTGCCCGGGCCTACAATGCCCGCGCCATGGCCCTCTACCGGCGGCACCACATCCACAAGCTCGTTCAGATGGTCGCCAAGGCGGCAGGCGTCGATCCGCAGGGTTGGCTGTCCAACGGCGCCAGTGCGCTCCTATGGCATGTCCTGCGCCTCTGGGCCCGCTTCGCAAGCCCGGCGACCGCCTGATCTTCGCTGCCGTTCGACAAGCGAAGCAAAAACAGAACGCCTGCTCGGTCGCCCTAATATTTGATCGTCGCGCTGACGAAGATGTTGCGGCCCAGGGAATCGTAGACGCCGGGATAGGTGTTGCCGTTGCCGAGGGGGGCGCCGCTGACGGCCATCACGTTGCTGTCCATCACGGGCGGATCGCGCGCCAGGAGGTTGTTGATGCCGGCGCGCAGATCGACGCCTTCGCGCACCGTCCAGTCCGCGGTCACGTCGAAATAGTCGTACGAGGAAATCCGCGCATCCGGCACGTCGTTGCATGGGCCGCCGCAGAAGCCGTTGAGCAGCGGGTTGCTGCGGTTTTCGTCAAGCCACACGGGGCCGAGATGACGCCAGCCGAACGACAGCGCCCACGACTCTTGCGATGTCCAGGTAACGCGAAGCTTGTGCCGCCAGCGCGGTGTGGGTGTATCGCAAACCGCACCATACAGCCCCGCGCAGTCATAGGTGCCTACGAACCCCTCCCCGGCCACCGGCTCGGTGACGCGAGCGACCACATAGGTTCCGAGAAGATCGATGTCGAGACTGCCGCCCAGCGAGTCCATGCCACGGACATAGTCCGCATCGAGATCGATGCCGCGCGTCGCGAGAAATCCGGTATTGGTATTCTGGGCGTCCACGAAGCCGCCACCGAAAAGCTGGCCCTGGCTGTTGCGATGAACAAGGGGACAGAAAAATCCTATGGCCGCCAATGTAGAATGCGCTCCATAGCATTCCGCCAGCGTGAGACCAGGATCGACCTGGCCGATGAATTTTGCGATGTCGATGTCGAAATAATCGATGGTAGCCGTGAGGCCGGCGACCGCCTGCGGCGTGAGCACCACGCCGAGCGTACGCGTAACGGCGGTTTCCGGCTGAAGGCGAACGTTTCCGCCGACTTCGGCTGTGCAATCCGCGTTGGGACAATCGAGGAGAGGCGATCCGGCATTGACCACATTGGCGCAGCGCCCCGACACGGAGGTCGAACATGGATCGTCGTGCCCGAACAGCCCGGAGTTTGTCGGCGTGAACAGTTCCAGCACATTGGGCGCGCGCACCGCGCGTTCGTCACTGGCGCGAAACCGGATGTCGCCGGTCCATTGCCATTCGGCGCCGAGCTTGTAGGTCTGCGTGCGACCGGCTGTATTATACGAGGAATAGCGGTATCCCGCGTCCACGGCCAATTGCTCGATCCATGGCAGATGGTCTGCCAGCGGCGCTTTGAACTCGATGAATCCCTCCGTCGCCGCGATGCTTGCGGCAGGCACGGGCGGCACGGCGCTGTTGCTGTAAAGATCATTGGTCTGATAGTCGCGGCTGGTCTGCAACGCGAGGGTTTCGGAACGCCATTCGGCACCCGTCGACACGGCGACGGCGGACCCGGCCCAGGGCGATTTTCCACCCCAGGCGCCGAGATCGCCCGTCAGCGCACCACCAACAATCTGTTCCTGTGACTGTCCCTGCTGGTAGCCCGTCGCCGTCACATAGTTCAGGGCCGCCCGGCTGATGGAGCCGAAGCCGTTGAATATATCGAGCGGCACACAATCGGGCGCGGTGATCAAACCACTTGCATTGGGTTCAGCCGCGTAGCACGCGCCGGTTGCCGGATCGACTTCGAGGGCGTTTTGCACCCGGCTGATCGAAAATTCATTGGTCAGCCCTTCCGAAAAGAGCGTCAGGCCATATTGGCCATAAACATCGTAGCTCCACCTCTCGTCCAGGTCCCCCCTCATGCCTACCTGCATGCGCCAGGCTGTATGGCGAAGGTCGGTCTGGCGATCGCCGCCCTCGATGTCGCGCCTGCCGATCAAAAGCGTGGCTTGTCCCGGCGTAAGATTTGCGGCGCCGCTTCCGTCGGCGCCGCAAAGCGTGACGCGTTCAGACGGCGTCATCAGGGGGTTGCTGCAATTGACCGCCGCAAACGATCCGTCGACCTCGCCGATCCCGAAGAATAATCCGGAAGGCGCGATCTGGGCCACCGTGTCGTCATCAGAAAACATCAGGCTCGAATAGACATCGAGGCGCTTGCTGTTTTGATAGTGGGCAAAGAACCCGCCGACATAGCGCGTATCGGCGCGCTGGAGATAGTTGAAGGCGCCGTAATTGTAGGTCTGCCCGGGTCCGCCCGTGTAGGGCTCGAAGGCGCCGCTGCCCCGCGCACCGGTTCCGGTTTCGAAAAAATCGTAGGGCTCGCCGTTGAGAAGGTTGTCGACCGAAAAGAATTGATTGTAGTTGCTCGAGCCCTGGCAAACGAGACCCGTGCTCAGGGGCTGGCGCGCGTTGAATTGTGCGAACGTCGTGCTGAGCGAGCAGGCCGAAAAATCGCGCGTCGCCTCGAGCACCGGCGCCATATTCCGGCGGCCGACATAGGCGGAAACGTTGCCCCTGCCATTGTCGGTGGTGGTGCCCAGGATAAGCGTAGCGTCATTCGATGCGCCGTCCCACACGCCTTTTGGCGCCTGCGCGAAGCCGGCCTCGGCCAGCCTGGCGCGATCCGCACTATTTTCGTTGTCCGCATTGTCGATGGCATAGGTCGCGTCGAGTTCAATCCCCTCGAAATCCTTGCGCATGATGAAATTGACGACGCCGGCAAGTGCGTCCGAGCCGTAGACCGCAGAAGCTCCGCCGGTGAGAACCTCCACGTGGTCGACAAGAGCTGCGGGGATCTGATTGAGATCGGCAACAGGGCTGAACACATCCGCCGGCATCAGGCGCGTGCCGTTGATCAGTACGAGAGTGCGAGTGGGACCAAGGCCGCGCAGGTCTACATTGGCGGTCCCGGTTGCGTCGTTGGAGGCGGTACTGCCCTGGTCGGCGAAGGCCACCGGAAGGTTGTTGATCAGTGTCGAGACATCGGTCGTGCCCTCGAACAACATTTCCTGCCGGCCGACGGAAATGACCGGGCTGGCACTGTCGAATCCACCCTGTGGAATGCGCGAGCCCGTGACGACGACAAGTTCGACGTCCGATTGTTCATCGGCGGCACAGGGCAACGTCCCGGCAGCGATTCCCAGCAGCAAGAGGGAACGCAGACCCAGCGTCCGATTGTGGATTGCCCAAGCCATCGTGCCCCCTTGGCGGGAGCATACCATTGCCACCTGTCAGCGACACCAGCCGCAAGTAGCGCCATTCGATTTGCGCACCTTCATTTGCTTCAAGCGGATTCGCCGCGAAGACGTGACGCGCAGAAAGCCCCCGCCATTTCCGGTCGAAACGAATCGCGCCGTCAAACGCTGCGCTTCACCATCATCTGCTTGATCTCGGCGATGGCCTTGGCGGGGTTCAGGCTTTTGGGACAAGTCTGGGCGCAGTTCATGATCGTGTGACAGCGATAGAGCCGGAACGGATCTTCCAGTTTGTCGAGTCGTTTGCCCGTCGCCTCGTCGCGGCTGTCAGCCAGCCAGCGATAGGACTGCAGAAGCGCGGCCGGCCCCAGATAGCGATCCTGATTCCACCAATAACTGGGGCATGACGTCGAGCAGCAGGCACAGAGAATGCACTCGTAAAGACCATCGAGTTTGGCGCGATCCTCGGGCGACTGGCGCCATTCGCGCTCCGGCTCGGCCGTCTGAGTCTGGAGATAGGGCTCGATCGAGGCATATTGGGCGTAGAAATTCGTCATGTCGGGCACCAGGTCCTTGACGACCGCCATGTGGGGCAATGGGTAGATCGACACCGATCCCGAGACATCGGCGATTGCCTTGGTGCAGGCGAGCGTGTTGCCGCCGTCGATATTCATGGCACAGGAACCGCAAACACCCTCGCGGCAGGAGCGGCGGAAGGTCAATGTCGGGTCGGTCTCGTTCTTGATCTTGACCAGCGCATCCAGGACCATCGGACCGCAGGTCTCCAGGTCGACCCGATAGGTGTCGATGCGGGGATTTGCCCCGGAATCAGGGTCGTAACGGTAGACCTTGAAGTCTTTTGTCCGCTTGGGCTTCTTGCCATTGGCGGTAGTGGCCGCGGGCCACGCCTTCCCCTTTTCGGGCTTGCTTCCCTTGGGCAGCGTGAACTGAACCATCGCATGTGGCCGGCTTTGAACCGGTCTTCCCTGTCAAGTGCCGCGAATCTGCATAGCAAGCATGGGCGCGGGAGACAAACGCGCAAGATTGGCAGACCAACTCGACAGTTCCAAGTTGGCCCAGGGCCTACTTCGGCGCCAAGGCGAAAACTTTGGAACCTGCAGGAACAACGAGTGTGCCTTCTCCAGCAGCAAAGCCGGTTAAAGGATATCTTCGATTTCTCTCGTCAGGCCCTTCTATTGGCGAACCAAAGTTCGATACCCACAACTTCGAACCGCTCCTACCATCCAGTACGTAGAGATTGCCCGACAGCGAACCTACAACCACATTGCCGTTCACAACAAGCGGTGCCGAACTCAACTTGCCGTCCCCGGCAAAGCTCCAGATGACGTTTCCTGTGTCGGTTGAAAAACAAAAAAGCTGGGCATCCGTAAGCGTGACCCCGTACGATTTTCCATTAGAGCCCTTGAAGAATGCCGGAGGGGGATATGCTCCGAAAGTCGACTCCGGTATGCCGTTTGCAGCATTGAGGACCACGTTTCCGTTGCCATCAACGTCCCTGATGTAGAGACGCCCCCCGTAAAGAACGGGTGCGTCCCAATCGGAGACACAATCGCTGTCGTAGTGCCAAAGCTGGGTACCGTCGACAGGTGAGAACTTGTAGACATCACAGGTGTAAACACCTCCTTCGCCACCCGCGGGAATGTCCAACGGCTCTACTATGTTGGAAACGGTCCAGAGAACACCGCCACTTGATGCCTCAATGGCAGAAAGAAAGGTTCCGCTATTCGACGTGCCATCAACAAATACTCGACCGCCAATCGCGATGGGCGCCGACACGCTGTTGCCTGCCTGTACGGTCCATAATGGGTCACCATTTAACGCATCGAAGGCCGTAACCGCCCCGGAATTGTCCGAGACAAAGACATTGCCGCCATCATATGCTGGTGCCGCCCAATACATGCCCTCCAATGGTTGCGACCAGAGTGTCGATCCATTGGCAAGACTTAGTGCATACAGCTTAACGCTGAAATCTTGCGAATTCTGAACAGCTATAAACACCTTTCGATGCGCAATGACAGGGTATGAGGTATCGCCCTCAAACGATCTCCCCCAACGAATTTTAAGCGGCAGTCGAAAACCGGAACCAAAATTCACTGACCCGGAGTGTGCCGCATTTTCCTGAAACGCCGTTGATGCTTCAGCGCTTTTGCTACCACCCCCTCGAATGGCTGAGGCAACCACGGCATTCACTGGTCCGATTGAGCAAAGGCCCGTTACAAACATCACTGCCAACGCGCCAACTGATGCAGTCCACGATCGCGTCATACGCTATCTCCGGCTTGTCTGAGGTACGAAAGCCGACACCTTGGCTCCTGCGAGCACAATCAGCGTTCCCTCACCTGCATTCATACCCACAATTGGCGCACCCATGTATGTCGACCAATCTTCGGATCCCGTTGCACCGTCAACGACATAGAGATTTCCGGAACTGGAACCGACGATGATCAGTCCGTTGATGACGATAGGAGCCGTATCGAGTTCGCCATCACCGGCGAACGTCCACGCCGTATTTCCAGTTGCAAGCGAGAATGCATAGAGCCCACCGTTATTGACGGCAACTCCATAGTTAATGTTTTGACTGTCTTTAAAAAATGCCGGGGGCATATTCGCCGCGAAAGTCCCCTCATTGCGGCCCTTTTTGGCATCGAGAATCAAGTTGCCGCAGAAGGGATCTGAAACGTAAAGGCGTTTGTCGTAGAAAATACTCGTTTCACCGCCGCCTCCGCCGCCCCCCTCATCGACGTGCCACAGCAATTTTCCTGTATCAGTCGCGAAATCGTATATCTGGCAGGAATAAGAGGCATAGACACCGCGCACTGTAACCGTCGGTGAACTGTTGTCCCCGCCCGTGACGCCCGCGGTCCATTCGATGTTCCCGGATGACTCGTCTACAGAGTACAACTCGCTATTGGAACCACTTACGAAGATCCGACCGTTTGACGCTGTTGGCGGTGCAGAGAAAGTGCCCATATTCGCCAATTGTATAAGCCATTCAGGCTTTCCGCTTTTTGCCCGAAGTGCCTCAAGCTGACCGTTTTCGTCCACCAAGAACACGGAACCGTTGTCGTAAGCGGACGCCGACCAGCCGTACAGATTTCCGATAAGTTGATGCCAAAGCGTAGCGCCGCTTGAGAGATCGAACGCATATATCTGGCTGCCATAATCGTTCAGACTGCGCGAATTGACGATGACCTTACCTTCCACAATCAGGGGGTAATTCATGGTGTAATCTGACACCGGCACACTCCATGCCAACGCAAGCGGGGTTGTGAACCCCGACGCGAAGTCTATTTCACCGGAATGAGCCGGATCGATCTGATATGCGACGGCATCCTTCGATTGCGCCTTTTCGCCCGCAAGAACAGATGCGACCTCGATAGACCCAGCAATCAGGAATGCTGCCAGCGCAGCGCCGAGAGATTTCGCGTAGAGAGATTTCATATTTTTCCCGCCGAAGAGCGCCAGTTTAGAGCATTTGTGCTCCAAGCGCACGTTCCTCGTGACAGCTCAAAATCCCTTCGATGGATGCTTAAGAACTTCAGGCGATGCAGGCGACGAAAGGGCACGATTTCGCGAGGCAATGTGCCGTTACGAAAACGAGTGCGCAGACCACCGCAAAACCAGAAATATTATTGCCAAAATTGAAGTATACTTCTTCTCTGAAGGAAATATAGCGATTACGATTACTTGAGTCATGGTAAAAAAGTTTATGAGAGTATTTTAATTTCGTAAATTGTATCCCAAGTTCTTCTTCTTTCAACGAGTATTTAGAAGATTAAACGCCGAGCTCCAGCCTGTTCCATTGCCCGCCGTCGCAAAACGACCGGCGCCGTCTCCCGCATCAGGATCACTGCGATGAGATTGGCGACGGCGCCCACGAGATAGTACCACGCCGGTGCCATGGCATTGCCCGTCAGGTGGAGCAGCCAGGTTACCCCGAGTTGCGTCGTGCCGCCGAACAGCGTGATCGCCAGCGCATAGACGGTCGCCAGCAGGACGGAACGCATGGACTTGGGCAAGGATTCACTCAGCGCCACGAACCCCGCGACGCTCATCTGGTTCAGAAAGCCAAGTCCGAACGCCACGCCAAGCAGCGTCACTGCATCGCGATTGTGCACGATCAGCGCGAAACCTGGGTAGATCGCCAATATCAGAAGCACGCGCGGAAAGACCATCACCGGCCAGCGGCCGATGCGGTCGGAAAGAATGCCTGACAGTGTGCCGGAAATGATGTTTGCCACACCGAATGCGATGGTCGCACCGAAGGAAACGTTGGTCTTCATGTGCAGAACGGTCGACGCATAGGTCGTAAGATAGGCAAGCACATAGAAACCGATCGTGGCGCCTCCCAACATCAAAAAGCCGAGCACCATCGCGCGCCATGGCTGCGCCGCCTGAACGTCCTCCGGCGCCGGAGCATCCTGGTGCAGCGTCTCGGGCAGAGACCGGCGGATCACGAAGCCGATCGGCAGAATGAGCGCGCCCGCGAGAAAGGCGATGCGCCACCCGTACAAGACAAGATCATGAGCGCCGAGTACGCTCGAAAGTGCGAAGCCGATCAATCCGCCAAGCAGTGTCGAAACCCCCTGCGTGGAATATTGCAGCGAAGTGTAGAAGCCGCGCCGTTCTGCGGGCGCAGATTCGAGCAGAAAGGCCGTGGTCGGACCGACATCGCCGCCAACGGCAATGCCTTGCAAAAGTCGCGCAATCACGACGATGGCAGGTGCGGTAACTCCGATGGCCGCAAATGACGGTGTGAAGGCAAGCAACAGGATGGCGGCGCCCATCAACGCGAAACTGAGCAACATCGCCGGTTTGCGCCCTGCCCGGTCGCCATAGGCGCCGATAAGAACTGCCCCGATCGGCCGGCCGACAAAGCCGATCCCGAAGGCTGCGAGCGATCCCATCAGGCTTACGAAGGGCGAATGCGACGGAAAGAACGTCTCCCCGATCTGCCTGGCGAAATAGGCGTAGATGGTGAAATCGTAGAATTCGAGGGCATTGCCCGTCGCCACCGCCGCAATCTGGCGAGCGCTGGGAGGCGTCGATTCACGCACCTTGTTCTCGGCGCCAGTTCCCCGATCCTGCATGCGTTGCCCCTGCGTCCGTCAGGCATTCTAGGCCAACTGACGGCGAAGGCATGCAAGCATTCTTGGGGCCGCCGAAACGCTGGAGCGTCAGATGACGCCGAGCTTCTTGCCGACCTTCTCGAAGGTGGCGAGCGCAAAGTCGATCTGGCTGTCCGTGAGGGTCGCGCAGGCCTGAATGCGCAGCCGCGCCGTCCCTTCCGGCACCACAGGATAGCCGAAGCCGGTGATGAAAATTCCTTCCGCCAGCAACTCCTGGCTCATGCGGATGGCGAAGGCCGTATCGCCCACGATGATCGGCACAATCGCCGACTCGCCTTCCAGCGGTTTGAAGCCGCGCGCTTTCAATCCCTCGCGCAAATTGCGCGTGATCTCGTGCAGGCGTGCGACGCGCTCGGGTTCGCGTTCCAGAATCTCGATCGCCGTCATGGCGCTCGCGGCAATGGTCGCCGGCAATGCGTTCGAGAACAGCTGGGGCCGGGACACCTGACTGAGATACTCGATCAGTGTCTTCGAGCCGGCGACGTACCCCCCGGCTGCACCGCCCAGCGCTTTGCCGAGCGTTCCCGTGATGATGTCGATTTCGCCTTCGACGCCGCAATGTTCTGCCGTACCACGGCCATGCTTGCCCATCACGCCCGTGCCGTGCGAGTCGTCCAGAATGATGGACGCCCCATATTTGCGCGCGATCGAGAGGATGTCGGCGAGGTTGGCGATGTCGCCTTCCATGCTGAAGACGCCGTCGGTCACGATGAAGATGCGCCGCGCACCTTTCACCTCTTCCAGTTTCGCCTGCAAGTCGGCCATGTCGGAATGCTTGTAGACGCGCCGGGTGGCCTTGGCGCCGCGGCAACCGTCGATCAGAGAAGCGTGGTTGAGTTCGTCGGAGACGAGTGCATCCTTGTCGCCTGCAACAGCCGGAATGAGCCCGGTATTGGCCGTCCAGCACGAAACATAGGTGAGAGCTGCCTTGGTATGCGAAAGCCTGGCAAGCGCTTTCTCGATCCGTCCGTGGATCGCAAACGTGCCGCAGATGAATCGCACGGAGGCCGTCCCGGCGCCAAAATCGTCGAGAGCGTCCTTTCCTGCTTCCACAAGTTCGGGGTGATCCGCCAGGCCGAGATAGTTGTTCGACGACAGCACGAGAACGCGGCCGGATTTCTCCGTCATCGTCACTTCGGTATCCATCGGGCCGGTAATGTGGCGGAAGGTCTTCAGCGTTCCCGCCTTTTCCATCACGCCAAGATCGCCGCTGAGGCTTTCGTCGAGAGTGGTGCTCACAATTCGCTCCAGTCGAGAATGACCTTGCCGGAATTGCCCGAGCGCATCACGTCAAAACCCTTCTGGAAGTCCTTGTAGGAAAAGCGGTGGGTGATGACGCGGCCGATATCCATACCGCTCTGGATCATCGACGTCAGCTTGTACCAGGTCTCGCCAAACATGCGCCCATAGATTCCGCGCAAGTTGAGACCCTTGAACACCACGGCGTCCCAGTCGATGGCCGTCTCGCCCGACTGGATGCCGAGCATCGCGATCTTGCCGCCATGCGCCATGGTATCGATCATCTGGCGGAGCCCTGCCGGATTGCCGGACATTTCCAGGCCGACGTCGAAGCCTTCGCTCATGCCGAGGCCTTTCATCACCTCGCGCAAATCCTGTTTTGCAACATTTACGGCAGCCGTCGCGCCCATTTTTTCCGCGAGCCCGAGCCGATAGTCGTTCACGTCTGTCACGACGACGTAACGCGCCCCGGCCTTGATCGCCATGGGAACGGCAGACACGCCGATCGGCCCTGCTCCGGTGATCAGCACGTCCTCGCCAACAAGGTCGTAGGAAAGCGCGGTATGCGCCGCGTTGCCGAGGGGATCGTAGATCGCATAGACCTCGAGCGGCACTTTCGTGTCGCAATGCCAGATATTGGGTGCGGGCACCACGACCAGCTCGGCAAAGGCGCCATCGCGATTGACGCCTACGCCCAGCGTGTTGGCGCAGAGATGCCTGCGTCCGGCCAGACAGTTGCGGCAATGACCGCACACGATATGCCCTTCGGCGCTGACAAGATCGCCGACCTTGTGACCCTGCACATTGCTTCCGACGGCGACGATGCGGCCGACGAATTCATGGCCGGCGACCGTACCCGGCTTGATGGTCTTTTGCGCCCAGCTGTCCCAATTGTAGATATGCACGTCGGTGCCGCAGATGCCGGTCTTCAGCACCCGGATCAGCACGTCGTCGATACCGTAACCGGGCTCCGGCACGTCCTCGAGCCAGATGCCTTCCTCCGCCTTGGATTTGACCAGCGCTTTCATTCATGCCTCCGCGTCGGAAGTGTCTGTTGTCATTTCATCGCAACGGGTGTGGAGAGGTGCGATGCAATCGCGAATCGAAATAGCCCCCCCTCCCAGGCTTGGCAAGCGGCGCCTGCCCGCATGCTGCAAGGCCACGCTCGACGCACGAAGCGTTCGCCCCGCCGTCCATTGCGGTTCGGAAACTGCGCCAGCCGGAACATGGAGCGACACGGCGTGTTCCCGGATCGGTGCCAGGGGAAACCGCTGCCGGAAATGAACACCCTGCAGGACCAACCCGAGACCAGCGTGGCAGCAGCGGCCGATGGTTTACCGCTGCCCCGGCGTTATTGGGCCATTCTGACCATCGCGCTCGGAATTGTCATGGCCGTCATGGATGGCGCGATCGCCAATGTGGCGCTGCCGACCATCGCCGCAGACCTGCGCGCCAGCCCCTCCTTTTCGATCTGGATCGTCAACGGCTATCAGCTGGCGGTGACGATCTCGCTGCTGCCCCTCGCTTCGCTGGGGGAGATCATCGGTTATCGCCGGGTCTATCTCGCGGGACTGGCGCTGTTCACCCTCGCCTCCCTGCTGTGCTCGCTGTCGCACACGCTCCTGCTTCTGACCATTTCGCGCGTCGTGCAAGGATTCGGCGCTGCCGGCATCATGAGCGTGAATTCGGCGCTGGTGCGCTTCATCTATCCGCATCGCATGCTTGGCCGCGCCATCGGCATCAACGCCATGGTGGTCGCGACGGCTGCGGCGGTCGGTCCTACGCTTGCTGCCGGCATTCTGGCTGTGGGCACATGGCCACTGCTCTTCGCGGTAAATATTCCCTTCGGCATCGCGGCCGTCGCGGTCGGCCTGAGATGCCTGCCGCACTCGACACGCGGCACGCATCCGTTCGACTGGCCCGGTGCGATCCTGAGCGCCGCAACCTTCGGGCTCGGGATCACCGCCATCGATAGCGCCGGACACGGCGAGCAGCCGGCCTTCTATCTCTCGGAGTTTGTGGTCGCGACCGTAACCTGCGTCTTGCTGGTTCTGCGCCAGCGTCACACGCTTTCGCCGCTATTGCCCGTCGATCTGCTTCGCATTCCCATCTTCACGCTGTCGATCTGCACATCGATCGCATCATTCTGTGCGCAAATGCTTGCCTACACAGCGTTGCCTTTCTACATGCACGATCATTTCGGCTATTCCGCCGTCGCGATCGGCCTGGCGATCACGCCCTGGCCAATCGCGGTCGCGGTCGCGGCACCGGTGGCGGGGCGTCTCGTCGATCGCTATCCCGCGGGCTTGCTCGGTGCAGTCGGACTTGTGCTGTTCGCCATCGGATTATGCGCCCTGGCTCTGACGCCGGCTCACCCGGCCACATGGAATGTCGTCTGGCGGATGGCTTTGAGCGGCGCCGGGTTCGGTCTTTTTCAATCGCCCAACAATCGCACCTTGATCGCTGCTGCTCCGCGCGAGCGCAGCGGCGGCGCCAGCGGCATGCTGGGAACGGCCCGCCTTCTGGGACAAACCATCGGTGCAGCACTGGTCGCATTGCTTCTCGCCCGGTACGACACCGGCGGAACGCGGATCGCGCTCTATGTGGCCACCGGCTTTGCGCTCGCCGGGGCGGTCCTCAGTTCCTTGCGTCTGTCGGAGGCGGGTCGCCGCGGCGCCAAATCGATGCGCGTCAGTGATGGACAGCGAAGCCCGAGCGAATAATCGGGTTACGAGTTATGGGCTTCGCGTGTCGTCGCTCATTCCTTCCGGAACACTGACGGCGCCCTGGACTCCATCGGCGGCAACCGGGGCGGCATAGCGCGACTGGAAATCCGCAACCGGCGCCGCATCTGGAAACAGATAGGCGAGCGTGTCACCGCGGTCGCTGTCGTTCATCGCCGACACCCACGCAAGATCGCCGTTGAGACTCTGGGTTGGATCATTTGTCACCACGGTGGATATCCCCGGCGATTGCAACGTCCATCCCGCAACAATTCCGACTGTCAGAAGCGCTATAGCGGCAAAAGCCCGCGCACCACGGCGCCACTGAGCGACCGCTTCGGCCTTGCGGATCACGCGAGCCGCAAAATCGGGCTGCAGAGAGAGCTCCGCATCGGCGTTCCAGGGAATTTCGTTCATTTCGCTTCTCCCGCGAAAAGAATTTGCCGCAGACTTCTGCGAGCCCGGTGCAATCGTGACTTGACCGCGGGCACGCTCGTTTCCGACAGTGCCGCCAATTCCTCATAACTGCGGTCGCCCTCGAGGGAAAGCCGCAAAAGCGTGGCCTGATCGGCTGGCAACCGTGCCAGGCCACGCGCGACGTCCTCCGTGCGCTCGTCACCCGCCACCGGCGGCGACGCGGCAATCGCCTCATACGCCGGCTCGAATGCCGTGAACAACCGTCGCCAGCCTCTTTGCCGGCGTAAATGATCGCGACACGCGTTGCGCGCAATCTGAAAAAGCCAGGGTTCGAAGCGTTCCGGATCCTGCAATCGCGTGAGGTTCAGAACCATCTTCACGAAGATGACCTGGCACAAATCTTCATACTGCTGCGTGTCGGACGTTTGCGAAACGACAAACCGGGCGATTCGACCCTGATACCGGCCGATCAGTTCCTCGATCGCCCGCCGATCTCCGCGGCGCGCGCAAAGGACCAGCGGCACCATTTCGGGTGGCGCTGATTCCATTGCGAGGCCGGTAGACATGCCGACAGCTGCGACTAGTTGGGCTGTTCCATCATTTCGTTCGCACCCGGGCCCATCAACTGCTCGATCTGCGAATGCAGGCTTTGCAATTGTTGGTGCACGTGGGCCAGATGCTTGATCTGTTCGGCGGTGAGCACGCTACGGATCGCCACGGCCGAATCGATCATGCTCTGATCGATCTGCTGGCGCCCCTGCTGTGCCTGCTGCATCAGCGGCGCAAGCTCGCCCACTGTCACGGAGCCCGGGCCGAGCAGCTTCGCCGCGATCGCGGCCTCGATCGTATGCTGCTGCTGCATGAGAGGCTTCATCTTGGCATGGGCGGCTTGCAGGATTTGATGCACCTGCTCGCGTTGCGGCTGGGTCAAATTTGCCGATTTGAGCAGCATGAGAAAGCCAGAACCGTCATGCATGAAGCCGCCATGGCCACCCATGCCTTCGTGGCCGCCCATGTGGCCACCCATATGCTCGCTCATCTGGGCGCTGGCGACACCCGTTCCCAGCATGAGGGCGGCGGCGACGGCGATCAGTTTCGTCTTCAAGTGCATTGCATGTCTCCTGGTTGGATTCCTGCTCCGCATGCCAAGACGGAGCCCGGCGGAAAAAGTTTCGGGAGAGGGCAAAAAAATCAGCCCCTGCCCCGCCGGCCCCGTCCGCGAAGGATCTCGTGGGCGGCGTTGTGGCCGGGCGCCCCGCTCACGCCCCCCCCAGGATGGGTGCCTGCGCCGCACATAAAAAGGCCGGGAATGGGGCTTCGATAGCTACCGTGACCGAGGACGGGGCGGGCGGAGAAAAGCTGATCCAGTTCGAGCTTGCCATGGGCAATGTCGCCGCCAGTCAGGCCGAAAATGCGCTCCAGGTCGAGGGGCGTAAGCGCCTGATAGCCGAGTACGGAATTCGCAAATCCCGGCGCGAAGCCATCGACCGTCGCGATCATCAGGCGCGCCACCGCGTCACGGTGATCATCCCAGCTGCGCCCATCGGACAATTCGGGCGCGACATGCTGGCAGAACAGGCTTGCCACATGCCGACCTGCGGGCGCCAGCGTGTCGTCGACAACCGACGGAATCAGCATTTCAACGATCGGTGCCCTCGACCAGCCCTGAGCGCGCGCATCGGCATAGGCAAGGTCCATATAGGCAAGGCTCGGTGCCATGATGATCCCCGCGGTCAAATGCGGCCCGGGTTCGGGCAGGCACGCGAAGCGTGGCAATTCGGCCAGCGCGACATTCATGCGGAACGTTCCCGAGGCGCATCGATAGCGTGCGATGCGTTCTCGAAAATCATCGGGCAAAAAACCGGGGTCCAGCAATTTGCCGAACAGCAGCTTGGGATTGAGGTTGGAGACGACGCAGGCGGCGTCGATCTTCTCGCCCGCTTCCGTGACCACGCCGGTCGCGCGTCCTTTGGCGACAACGATTTCGCGCACGGCGCAATCGGTACGGATCTCCACACCCAGTTCGCGGCACGCTGCCGCCATCGCCTGGGTGATCGCGCCCATGCCACCGATCGCATGGCCCCACTGACCCTTCACGCCGTTCACTTCGCCGAAGACATGATGCAGCAGCACATACGCGGAGCCCGGCGAAAATGGACTCGCATAATTGCCGACAATGGAATCGAAGCCGAGAATGGCTTTGATCGGGTCGCTTTCGAACCAGCCGTCGAGCCAGTCACCCGCCGATTGCGCAAACAGCGACAGCAGATCGCGGCGCGCAGTCAGGCTGAGTGCCGAGATCTCGCTACCCAGAGACACGCTTTTCAGGAGCTGCGGCAGTGCCGCTGTCCAGCTCCCGTTGGTCATATTGGGCGGCGCCCTGAGCGCCAGAACGCGCAGCACCTCCGCGATGACTTCGAGACGCGCGGTATAGTCGCCGATCCGTGCCGCATCGGGCTTTGAGAATTTTGCGATTTCTCCGGGATCGGTGCCCGCAAGGTATTGTCGATCGTCGACAGGAAGGAAATTCGAGATTTGACGCGAGACGATTTTCAATCCGTGCCGGTGAAGGTCGAGATCGCGAATGATCTTGGGGTTGAGCAGCGACACGGTGTAGCTGCAGGTGGAATTGCGGAAGCCGGGGTAAAATTCTTCCGTCACAGCCGCTCCACCGACCACGGAACGCCGTTCCAGAACACGGACCTTATAACCAGCCCGAGCGAGATAAAACGCGCAAACGAGGCCGTTGTGGCCGCCTCCGACGATGAGGGCATCGATGGACATGGATCCGATCCTACACCGGCCTGGTCACTGAGATATTTCCTGTGGACATGACGGCATCATATCCGGCTGCTGGCCCTGGCGCAGCGGCAGCCTTGCGGCCGCCCACCATAGCTGGCGGCCGCAGCGAGCGATCAGATTCTTGCGCTGGCGCGAGCGGCCCCAAGACGACTCTTGAGAGCGAGAAGGTCCGTCAGCAACTCTTCGAGCCGTCCGCGGCGCGCTTCGCCGAGGGCATCTGCAATATCGGCATGGACGCGGGCCAGCGCCGCGAGAGCCCCGAAGCTGCGTGGGTCCTGTTCAGGTCGAGCGAGTTCCGCAGCCACCGACATTGACGCTTCGTAAGCGACCTCTTCCATTTCGGCGCGCGATACGAGGCGAGGTCCATGCGGCTTTGCGGCGTTGCGCCCGATTTCCGTGACATACCGGGCGCCCTTTTCGCGCAGAATTTTTTGTACGCCCTTGATCGTATAGCCTTCGAAATAGAGAAGCGAACGGATGCCGCGCAGGAGATCAACGTCTTCCGGCCGGTAGAAGCGTCGCCCGCCGGCCCGCTTCACGGGTCGTATCTGGCCGAAGCGCGTTTCCCAGAAGCGCAGCACGTGCTGCGGCACATCCAGCATCGTGGCCACTTCGCTGATGGTGCGAAACGCTTCCGGCGATTTCATGCTCAGTGCAGCAGCCATCTATCCCTCGACCAGTTCGAGATCCGGTGTCTCGCCATTGATCATCGATTTCAAAACGTGGCTCGGACGGAAGACAAGCACGCGGCGCGGCGCGATTGGAACCTCATCGCCCGTCTTGGGATTGCGACCCATGCGCTGCGACTTCTGGCGCACCGTGAACGTTCCGAAAGAAGACAGCTTGACGGCCTCGCCCCGGGCCAGCGCAGCGCAGACTTCCTCGAGCATGTCTTCGACCATTTGCGCCGAATCATTGCGTGAAAGGCCGACAGCCTTGAAGACGGCTTCCGTCAAATCGGCCCGCGTTAACGTTTGAGTCACGCGCGACTCCCCATCCCATTCCTGCGAAGCCTAGGGGGCGTCTTTTTTGTCGTCAACGTCAAAGGGATAGAAGGTGAAATTAAGGGCCTGCGTCACCAGCGCAAAAGCGCCGCACCCCAAGTGAAGCCCCCGCCCATTGCCTCCAGAAGCACGAGATCGCCCCTCTTGATTCGCCCATCGGCCACGGCGACCGCCAGGGCGAGAGGCACCGAGGCGGCCGAGGTATTGCCATGCTCGGCAATGGTCGAGATGACGCGCGAATTGGGAATGCCGAGCCGGCGCGCCGTGGTGTCGAGAATGCGCTGATTGGCCTGGTGCGGCACGATCCAGTCGATGTCGGCGACTGCGACCCCGGCCTCCACCGCCGCTGTTTCGATCGCCGCAGTCGTGTTCAAAACCGCGTGCTTGAAGACTTCGCGGCCCTGCATGCGCAAATGACCGGCGGTTTGGGTGCTCGAGGGCCCACCATCGACATAGAGCAGATCGTGAAGCCTGCCGTCGGAGTAAAGCTGGGTGCTGATGATGCCGCGGTCCGCCGCATTGCCCTCCCCGGCCGCGGCCTCGAGCACGATCGCGCCGGCGCCGTCGCCGAACAGAACGCAGGTTGCGCGGTCGTTCCAGTCGAGCAGACGCGTCATCGTCTCGGCGCCGACAACCAGCACTTTGCGTGCCTGCCCGAGCCTGATGAAATTGTCGGCGACCGCGAGTGCAAACACGAAACCCGAGCAGACCGCCTGGACATCGAATGCCGCGCCACGCGTCATTCCGAGTTGTGCCTGAAGCGAAGTCGCAACGGCGGGAAACGTTTCGTCGGGTGTGGTCGTCGCCACAACGATGAGATCCAGCGCCTCGGCACTCACGCCGGCATCCGCCAGTGCAGCTGTGGCAGCTTTCAGAGCGAGATGCGAAGTCAATTCGCCGGGCTGCGCTACGTGGCGGCAACGGATGCCGGTTCGCTCCACGATCCAGTCGTCGCTGGTTTCGACGCGGAGCGACAGATCGGCATTGGTGAGGACCGTCTCAGGCAGGTATGCACCACAGCCCGCAATGACAGAGCGGATGACCGTCACGAAGCGGCCTGCTGGGGCAACATCAGCGCGGCGCGATCCGCAACGATTTTGGAAATCACCTCCGCGCGGGCCATGTCCACGGCCATGTCGAGCGCGCTGGCAAAGCCCAGGGCATCGGTGCTGCCGTGGCTTTTCACGACGACGCCGTTCAATCCGAGAAAAATCCCGCCATTCGCCGCGCGCGGATCGAGCTTGCGCCGAACGGTCTTGAGGGCTCCGGTTGCGAGAAGGGCTCCAAGACGCGACAGCAGGCTACGGCGCAGCGCACTGCGCAGAAAGTGAGTAACAAGCTTGGCGGTGCCCTCGGCAGTCTTCAACGCGATGTTGCCCGTGAACCCGTCGGTCACCACGACGTCGACGGTTCCCTCGGAAATATCGTCGCCTTCGACAAAGCCGCAAAATTCGATCGGCAGATCCGCTGCGCGCAGAATTTGCGCGGCGCCACGCACCTCCTCGTTACCCTTAACATCTTCAGCACCGACATTGAGGAGGCCGACACTCGGTCGCTCCAGCCCAAGAATGGCGCGCGCGAACGCTTCGCCCATCACGGCAAAATCGACAAGCTGCTGCGCGTCGCTCGCAACGTTGGCGCCAACATCGAGCACCACCGTTTGCCCGCGTTTGGTGGGCCACAGGGCCGCGATGGCAGGCCGGTCCAGGCCATCGAGAACCCCCATCTGAAACATCGCCATTGCCATCAGGGCGCCGGTATTGCCGGCCGAAATGGCGACCTGCGCTTCCTTCTTGGCAACGGATTCGATTGCCCGCCACATGCTGGTGTTGCGACCGCGGCGCAACGCCTGGCCGGGCTTTTCCTCCATGCGCACACGCTCTGCGCTGTGGCGGATCTCCGTGCGACTGCCGAGTTTTGCGCGCTTGGCGAGCAGCGGCTTCAACAGCGCTTCGTCGCCATGCAAAATGAACCGCACGGCCGGATGGCGCACGATCGAACGCGCCAAAGCCGTCACGACAATGCCCGGCCCGGCATCGCCGCCCATTGCATCCACCGAAACCGTGAGTTCGCCCGTCACCCTCGCCTCACCGTACGCCGCCGTTCACAAACCGGCCTTCGATGATGTCGATCAGGACGTTTTGGCTTTCGTGACTTCACGGCCGTCATAATGGCCGCAGGAGCCGCAGACATGGTGAGGCCGTTTCTGCTCGCCGCATTGCGGGCATTCCACGTGGGAGGTCGGTGCGAGCCTGTGATGGGCCCTACGCATATTCCGCCTCGACACGGACGTTTTTCTCTTTGGAACCGCCATGGCGGTGCAACTCCTTCCGATACGGCCCGAATCCCGCGAAACGGGCACCCAAACGGGCGTCCCTGCCTCAACCTGAAAGGGCGGGCAAAATGAGCGGCGGAGTGAACCCGAAACCCGCCCCCAATTCAAGCAATCTTCGCAAGGTCCTGTCAGGACGGGCGCTTAAATCGTTCCAATGCCGCAAACGGACCCGATTCGGCACCATCACCATCCGAGGGTGGCTCGAAAGCAACACCCGGGGCCCGGGGATAGGGGTCGATCGCCAGGGCCATTTCTTCGAGCAGTGGTGTGGCCAGATCGTAATCCCGGCTCTCGATCTCTTCCGAGGTCTCGTCATCATTGGGGGTCAGGGTGAGGATCCCACCCTTGTCCGGCGGGTGATGCAGCCCGGGGGCCAGATGGAGGGCCCGGACCACGTGGCGCTCAATACGCGTATGCACCGGTTCCAGCGTGACGACGCAGTTCTGAACGATCTCGGCATCGATGTCGGCTTCGTAGGCAAAACGCGTTTTCGATTTCGGCCGCACGTCGATGCGCGCCTCGAAGCGGACCACTTCGATGACGTCGAGCCATTCGGCGAGCTGGCGCAACGCCCCTTCGTCGGGACGAATGATCGTCTCGAAACCCGCATCGGAAAGCTCGCTGAGGTTGCGAAGCAAATGGAGAGGGGGAGTGTTCATGGCGTGGTTTCTCTGTCGTCGACCCCGACCGCATCCGGCAGGGGGCCAAAATCGATTTCGCCCTGCTCCAGCCGGCTTTGAACGAGATGGGCACGGGCCGAATTGGCATATCTGGCGAGGACGACGCTGCGTTCAAGGGCGTGATTCGCACTGCGAAACAGGTTGCGCGCAATGGCGGCCGCCAGCGCCGTTTCGTCCGCCGCGGCCCGGTAGGCCTGGCGACGTCCGAAGAAGGCGCTGGCCATGGCTTTCATACGCCGGCCGAGGCCCATATCCCCTACCCCCAGATCGCGCAAAGCGCCCTCGAGCTGGACGAACAGCGCATCCAGGACGCCTTGCGCGAGCGCCCGCGCGCGCCGCCGTTCGAGTTCGTCCAAGACCAGCCACCCGTGAAGAGCCAGAAGGTCGAAGCGGCCATCCAGCGTGTCCGCAACGGCAAAATCGCGGAAAAAGACCTCGTCCCGCGCCCGCGCCGAGAGCGCGTGGCAAAGGCTCGCAGCCGCCTTTCTGCGTTCACTGCGCCCGCGAAGTCTTTCAAAGATCATGGTCTTTCCAGCCCATACGGGGGCTTGCATGGTTGACGGCCCGACGCTAGCACAAGCATCGGGCGGGCTCGCGGAGGTAGTCGATGCGACATGCGTTAATTGTGGCTGCGGCCTTTCTTGCCGTGGGCTGCGTGCCTGTAACCAATCAGCGCGGCTATCTGCCGGACCCGGTCGGCGAATCCTCCGTCAAGGTCGGCACCGATACGGAAACGACTGTCCAGCAGCGGCTTGGTGATCCGTCGACACGTCAGGTGTTTGGCACCGATGTCTGGTACTATATTTCGAGCGTCGAGAAGCAGATCGCGTTTTTCGATCCCAAGATCGTCACCCGCTCCGTTTTCGCGATTCGTTTCGACAAGGATGGCAAAGTGGCCAAGTTGCGCCACTACAATTTGAAAGACGGCAACGTCATCGCATTCGAGACGCGCACCACGCCGGCCCGCGGTCGCGAACTGACGTTCCTGCAACAGCTGTTCAACGCCACGCCTGGCGTGCCGATCGGCAATGTCGGCCAGAGCGGCCAGCAGGTACCCGGCGGCGGTCCCCCGGGGCCCTGAATGCACGAGCCCGGCAGAGCACAATAAGCTCCACCGGGCGCGAAGGTATTTTCAGCGAGAAGCCGGAAATCGGCGTTTTAGGAGTGATTGACCTCAAGGCTGTGCTGGAACATTTCGGCCTCGCCCCCGACGCCGGCGGCCCACTGAACCTGAATGGTGTGGCTGCCGCCCCCCACGAGACCGCAGAAAAATGCGACCGAGTGCGACGAGAGATCCAGCCCGGAATTGGCAAACACATAGCCGCCCGTCAGCGGGGTGCACGCGGTGCCATCGATCAGGATCTGGAGATGGACATTGTCATTGGCGGTCGTATTGCCGGCATTGCCGAAGAAAGTGCCGGCGACACAGCCTGTTTTTTTCTGCGTGAAGGAAATCGATCCGCCATCCCCCAAATTCGTGAAGCTCGTCGAGGTGGTGGACAAGTTCGACGTCGATGCAGAAATCTCCGTCTTCTTGAAGGTGCAGCTGCCGGTCGTGGCGGGCGTCTGATTCTGCACGCCATATTCTTGTGCCTGTGCCTTGGGAACGGAAAAACTCGCGGACACTGCAAGTGCCAACATAAGAGCCGTCAGGGCTATGCGCATGGGTTTATCTCCTCCATCAGAGATTGGTTTGGGTTGGTCGAGGAGGAATGGACGACCTGCGTCAGGGCACCGTCAGTGCGGCGTCAAACCGCCGTCAACGGACCGTCAAAGCACCGTCAATTCGTAGTTTCTGCGCTCGGACGGCCAGCCTTGCGGCGAACACCGCCAATGCGTGTCATATCCGCAGGTCGCCCGAACGAGCTGACATCTGCGCCAGGGCACTTCCACCGATCGGCCGCGCGCGAAGCACCCTATGTGTGATCGACTTGCAGTGTACGCTGGAAAAACTGGGTGTTGCCACCGAAACCGGAGCGATACTGGACCTGAATGGTGTGTTTGCCCGGGCCAATGCTGGCGCCGCAGAAAAACGCAACCGAATGCGACGAATACTCCGAATCGGCAAAAATATACCCATTCGAGAGCGGGGCGCAGGCTGAACCGTCAAGAAGCACCTGCAGTCCCACATGATCGCCCGTCGCTATATTTGCCGCGTTGGCAAAGAACGTTCCTGCGACGCAACCAGACTTGCTCTGGGTAAAGGCGATCGATCCGGCATCCTTCAGGTTGACGTAGTTTTCCGACGTACTTTCATCGAGAGAGTTTGCTGCGGCATATTCCCTCTTTGTGAAGCTGCAGCTTCCAGCGCTGACCGCCGGAACAGGGCGAAGCGCGGCATCTGTTATCCCTGCATGGGACGCCGACATCCAAGAGCTCGCCGCAAGCGTCAGAGCCGGCACAAGTGCTACTGCGCGGGACGCCATGAATTCTCCTGCCTTTGGTAGCCGCGATCGTTTGAAGTGCGCGTTCCGGTCGGCTTGTGTCAAGGTTGCTGTAATCCGTGCCGGGTTGGGCGAGCCAGACTCATCTCATGAAGTCGGGCAAATGGTTTACCGCACGCCAATAGTCAGACAAGCCCCATTGTGCAAACAGCGCCGCCATTCGCGAGTCGCGCCGCAAGGAGATCAGGCCTGGGCCAAAAATCGTCTGCCATCCCGGATCGATCAAAAGATCCGCATTTCGTCGGGAACTCGCAACCGTTTGGATGACGTCCAGTGCCCCGCCGGCATCGCCCAGAGCAGACAGGGCCTGCACGGTGTCATCTGGCTCTATCGCGGTTTCGTTTCGCCAGCTGGCGCGCAGCGAAGGAAACTTGTCGCGCTCGCGCGTGACAAAGGCGATCGCAGTCTCGCGGCACAGACGAAAGAACGCGGCCCTCGCTGGTGAAAGATGGTCTGGCGGGACCCGCAAATAATTCGCCAGCCCGAACCAGTTCCGCGTGTACAGGAAATATTTTACATGAAGGAGAGAAGATTCTTCCTGCTGTCCCCTGTACCGAAAGAGGTCAACGATTTCCCTCGCTTCCTCGGGCCTTTGGCTCAGCAGGAGGGCAAGCACAAGATTCGCCGCAATCGACGGCGTTGTACGGTCGCGATCGTAGGCGCGCGTCAGATCTCCCAGAGCTTCGTGACTGCGGCCGACCATCGTCAGAAATCTGCCGTGCCAATTGAGCAGCTGCACATTGGTCGGGTCCGACCGCAACGCGCGTGCGAGCAGCCGATCGATCTCCCGAAGGCGCGTGTAAGGAGTGAGCACGGCGAGCACGCCAAGGGCCTCTCCGTTGTTGGGATCGCGCACCAAAATGCGCTGCGCCGCAGCCCGGGCGGCCTTTTCTGTCCCTGCAAGGTCTACGGTCTGTTCGGAGTTCGCGTCGATCCCGAGGAGGAGACGTTCCGCTGCCACGGCTGGCGAGGCATTCGTGACGCTGGAGACAGGCGTTCCAACCGCCGGCACGGTGTTGTAGGACCGACTCACGATGGCCCAGGCAAGAGCCCCGAGGCAGGCAACCACCACAACGATCACCACCAGCCATTTGCGATCAAGCCGGCCTGGCGCCAGGGGAAGATCGCTCGGTGCGAGGACACTCCGGGCAGACCCGCGCGCGATCGACGGCGGTCCGGAAGGCGCCGCATCCTTCGCTCCTTCCTGATGCCGAAGTTCCCGCTCCTTGTCGGCCACATCGCTTCGCGGGCCGTGCGCAACGATCTCAGGCTCTTCTGACGATCTCGCGGTCAGTTCCTGAAACAGTCGCAGCGATTCCGTCGCGGGCGTCGTATCCAGTTCGGACTTGAGCAACTCGCAAAAGCGTTCGTAACGGCGGTGAACGGCAGCCGTATCCCCTGCGAGGTGATCCAGCTGCAGGCCGAGCCGCAAGACGATCTCGTTCGTGCTGTCGTGCTGTTGAAGAACATTGACAATCTTTCGCGCCGGGTCGATCTCGCCTCGCGCCATTCCGGTCTTTGCGGCTTCCAGCGCCGCATTGACAAGATTCCCCTGCACCCGAATTCGCTCGGATTGCAACCATGCGTCGAAGGCTTCATCGATCGAAGGCAGGTCCTCGAAAAAGTCCCCTCGCCACTCCGAAAGAGCCTGCTCCAATTGTTCCAGACTGCCGGACTGCGCCGCTGTCATGATGGCGGCGACGTCGGTGCCAACGTCGTCACCGATGGCCACCGTCTCGCGTTCCAGCTTCAGCAGGCGATTGCCGCCGAGCATGGAGCGCAGCTCGTAGATCGCCTGGCGCAAACTCGCGCGCGCCTGCTCGTCGCCACGGTCGCCCCACAGGAGCGAAGCCAGGCGCTCGCGCCCAATCGGCCGTTCTACGATACAGAGATATCCGACCAGAGCACGTGACTTGCGGCTGGCCGGGGTCATATCCGTGCCGCTGCCGACCTCGACGAGTTTGAAGCGCCCAAGGCAACAGACGCGGAAATTCGGCTCCTGGAAGGCTTTTTCCAGCATCGCGTTCCCTGGAAATGAAAATCTTCGGCCCAATGCCCCGGCTACGCACGGGGATATTGGCGCAATTCCGGCCCTGATTGAAGCGAAAGCCTCGGCGCCGAGGATCGAGGAGCGCGGTCCGGTTTCCGCGCTCCCTCCGCCTTACCCGAACAAGCCGTGTGCCAGCGTCGCCAGCAGCAGCAGGGCCACGATGTTGGTGATCTTGATCATCGGGTTGACCGCCGGACCGGCCGTATCCTTGTAGGGATCGCCCACCGTATCGCCGGTCACCGCCGCCTTGTGCGCGTCGGACCCTTTGCCGCCGAAATTGCCGTCTTCGATGAATTTCTTGGCGTTGTCCCAGGCGCCGCCACCCGAGGTCATCGAAATGGCAACGAAGAGACCGGTGACGATCACGCCGAGCAGCATCGCACCCAGGGCAGCAAACGCATCGGCTTTGCCGGCCACATAGTTCACGACGACGAAAAGCACGATCGGCGAAAGCACCGGCAGCAGCGACGGAATGATCATTTCCCCGATCGCTGCCTTGGTCAGCATGTCAACGGCACGCGCGTAATCGGGCTTTTGCGTGCCCAGCATGATTCCCGGCATTTCCCTGAATTGCCGGCGCACCTCGTCCACCACCGCGCCCGCCGCGCGCCCCACCGCCGTCATCGCAATGCCGCCGAAAAGATAGGGAAGCAGACCACCGATGAACAGGCCGACCACAACCCATGGGTCCGTCAGCGAGAAGGTTGGAACAGCGAGGCCCTTGAAATATCCGTACACGTCGGAATGGCCGATGAAATATTTGAGGTCCTCGGTATAGGCGGCAAAGAGCACAAGCGCGCCAAGTCCGGCGGAGCCGATCGCGTAACCCTTGGTGACGGCCTTGGTGGTATTTCCCACCGCATCGAGCGCGTCGGTCGTCTTGCGCACATCGCCTTCGAGGCCTGCCATTTCGGCAATGCCGCCGGCATTGTCCGTGACGGGACCAAACGCGTCGAGCGCCACCACCATGCCCGCAAGCGACAACATGGTCGAAACCGCGATCGCGATGCCGAACAGTCCGGCCAGCCAGTTGGCGACGACAATTCCCACGCAGATGACGAGCGCGGGCATGGCCGTCGATTCCATCGAGACTGCAAGACCCTGGATGACGTTCGTGCCGTGGCCGGTCAACGATGCCTTGGCGATGACCTTTACGGGGCGAAAGCCCGTGCCCGTGTAATATTCGGTGATCCAGATGATGGCGCCCGTAACCGCCAGGCCCACCACGCCACAGAAGAAGAGCGATTGGCCGGAAACGTCGTGGCCATTGGCCTGGCCGATCACGGTGTGGAGGCCCACGATCCAGTCGGTCAGGGGCCACAAGCCTGCAAGCGACAGCAGGCCGGTCGCGATCACGCCCTTGTAAAGCGCGCCCATGATCGACTTGTTGCGGCCCAGTTGGACGAAAAACGTGCCGATGATCGAGGTAAGGATGCACATCGCGGCGATCGCCAGCGGAAACACCATCAGCGCGCTGCGTGTGGCTCCGACGAAATAGATCGAAGCAAGCACCATCGTGGCAACGGTGGTTACGGCGAATGTCTCGAAAAGGTCGGCTGCCATGCCGGCGCAGTCACCGACATTGTCCCCGACATTGTCGGCAATGGTCGCCGGGTTGCGCGGATCGTCTTCGGGAATGCCCGCCTCGACCTTGCCCACCATGTCGCCGCCGACATCGGCACCCTTCGTGAAGATGCCGCCACCGAGGCGGGCGAAGATCGAAATCAGAGAGGCACCGAAACCGAGTGCGACCAGCGCGTTCGAAACCACGCGGCCCTGCGCCTCGTCATTGATGTCGAGGTGAAAAGCATAACGCAGCAGCGCGTAATAGCCGGCGACGCCGATGAGGCCTAGGCCCGCAACGAGCAATCCCGTCACCGCGCCCGAGCGGAAAGCGATCGACAGTCCCGCGGCAAGACCTTGCCGCGAAGCTTCGGCGGTGCGGACATTGGCGCGCACCGAGACATTCATGCCGATATAGCCAGCGGCGCCGGAAAAGGTCGCGCCGATGAAGTAACCGAGTGCCACCTGCCAGCCGAAAATCAGGTAGGCGACGATCAGGATCACAACCCCGGCGACCGCAATCGTCAGGTATTGGCGATTGAGATAGGCCGCAGCGCCTTCCTGAATCGCCGCCGCGATTTCCTGCATGCGCGCATTGCCGGCGCTTTTGGACATGACCGACGAACTCGTCCACGCGCCGTAGATCAGCGCCAGAAAGCCACTGGCCAGGATGAGTTCAAGCTGCAGGCCCATCGTCGTTCTTTCCCTCAAATCGTATACCGGGCCACGCGGCGAACGGCGCGGCCATGAATTCCCCTGCCTCGTCACCGGCTTGGCCGGCGCGAAAAGCGGCGGAACATGCCAAAAGCGATTGAGTCTGGCAACGCCGCAGCATCGGCTGCGACAGTTCGGCGTGACCCAGTTCGGATGTAATATAGGTCAGATACGGTTCTTTGTCAACCGAAAAAGTACCGTTCGGCAAAGTGTGAACATCTGACGTACGAGAAGTTAGGGCCGCGGGCTGGGACGGAGCGTGGAGATCTGGATTTGAACGATTTCGATGGCCGAGACTTTGCGGTCGCCGACCATGCGCTTCGCATCCGCCAGAAGCCGATCTCCCAGAACCTTGCGATCGATATTTGGCGGATCATTGCCGTCGCCGACCTGAACCGCATTCACGTCGCGAACATAAGCATCCTGAATGAACGGCAGCCGGTCGCGCACATCGATGGCCGTCGACGGCGAGGACGCAACGATCCGGCTCGAGATATAGGCGTAGGCGACAAGCTTGCCGTCCACGGTCAGGGGAGCAATCAGATAGGGCATCTCAACGCTGGTACCGGGAGGATGCCCGGGTGGCGCCTTGGCGGGAGCAGCCGCGGCCATCCCCGACCACGCGACGACGCACAGGATCAGACAGATTGTTCGACGCATGCCTCGAGTCTGCCAGAGGGGCGCTAAGGGATCGTTAGTGCAGCCGGTCGCCGTCGTTCAGAAATGCCTATAGCCGGTGCTTGCCAGTAGGATTTCACGACCATCGCCATTCAACAGAGCCACGCCGGTGCCCGCACAAACGTGCCCGATGCATGTCGCCCGTGTCGCCGTAGCTCGCGAGAGTTCCGCGATGCGCGCTTCGTGCCCTGCCGACGCCGTAAACGCGATCTCGTAATCATCGCCCGCCCCCGCCGTGCGTGCGATCAGATCTTCTCCACTCCACAATGTTTGCAGCGCCGGCGAAAAGGGAATGCGATCCGCCGCAATCTCGATTCGAACGTGCGACGCCGCCGCAAGATGTCCAAGATCGGCAACAAGCCCATCGGAAATGTCGAGCGAAGCGTTCGCCATCCCCATCAGTTCGCACCCGAACGCCAGCCGCGGCTCCGGTACGCGATAACGCTGAACCAGCATCTGGCGATCGGCATCGCGCAGGCCCGACACCGTGTTGCGAGCCAGGAAAAGACCGCCGGCGGCATCCCCGATCGTCCCCGTAACGAACACGAGATCGCCCACACGCGCACCGGCGCGGCGGATCATCATGCCCGACGAAACTTCTCCGATCGCCGTAATGGTGATGGTCAGCGGCCCCGGAGTGCGGTTCGTCTCGCCGCCCACGAGCGACAGGGCGAACTGCGACTGATCCAGAGACAGGCCCGCGGCAAAGCTTGCGAGCCATGCCATGTCCGGCCAGTCGGGCAACGCCAGCGCAAGAAGATACACACGCGGCACGGCACCCTTTGCCGCGAGATCGGACAATGCGCGGCGCAACGCCTTTCGCGCCACGTCGCCGGGAGGATCGTCGCGCAGAAAATGCACGGACTCGATCAGCGAATCCGCTTTCAGAACGAGCTCGCAGCCCGCAGCCGGCGCAAGCACGGCGGCGTCGTCGGTCAGCCCGAATGCTCCGGGGAAGCCGGCCGCAAGCGGCGCAAAAAGGCGTGCGATCAGATCGAACTCGCCGGCGCGCGGCGGTCTGTCAGAAGGCCGGCTCATCGGCGGATGGCGGCAGGCCGAATTCCGCCGGACGTTTGCGGCGGGCAAGCCGGTCGAGGACGGCATTGACGAACGCGCGCTCGTCGCCGTCGAAAAAACGGTTGGCGATCTCGACATATTCGTCGATGACGACGCGGGCCGGCGTATCCTGGCGTTCGATCAGTTCGCAGGTCGCCGTACGCAGAATGGCACGCAGGATGGAGTCGATGCGCTTCAGGCTCCACGATGCGGAGAGCGAAGAGGCAATCTCGCGATCGATCTCGCTCTGCAGATGCGGGACGCCGCGCACCAGCGCACCAAAGAACTCCTCATCCGGAGTTCCGTGGTATCCGGCACCTGCCTCCGGAACGAACCGGTGATCGACAAATTCCTGGAGCACGGTTTCCGCGTCACTGCCCGTCAGTTCCATCTGGTAGAGGGCTTGCACCGCGGCGAACCGCGCCGAGCGACGTTCGGCGTGCCGCAATCCCGCGGCACCGTCCCCGGGCACGGAATTGCTCATCGCCGCATGCCGAGTTTCGCGCGCAGATTTACCAGCGTCAGGCAAGCGCGCGCCGCATCGCCGCCCTTGTCCTGGCCCTCGCGCGTAGCCCGCAACATGGCCTGGCTTTCCGTCTCGCAGGTGAGAATACCGTTGCCGATGCATAGCGCGTGCTGAAGCGCGAGATCGGTTAGGCCCCGGGCCGATTCGTTGGACACGATCTCGAAATGATAGGTGTCGCCCCTGACGACGCAGCCCAGCGCGACATATCCGTCGAACGTCTTGCCGGCACCTTCTCCGGCCAGGGCCGCAAACAGGATAGCGGGCGCGATCTCGAGAGCGCCGGGAACGGAAATCCGCTCAAAAATGACGCCGGCGTTTTGGAGCACCGCGGTCGCGCCGTCCAACAGGGCATCGGATATCTCGGCGTAGAACCTCGCTTCGACGATGAGGATGCGCGGGGTCATCGCGCGCCCGCGCTTTTTCCGGCACGAATGCCGTGCGTGCCCACGATATTCAGTCCGTAACCATCGAGCGCCACGACTTTTTTCTCCGGAGTATCGGTAAGGAGGATCATGTCCCTGATGCCCAGATCAAGGAGTATTTGTGCACCGACGCCATACTCCTTCACCCGGCGCCGGTCGACATCGTCCGAAACCCGGCCCAGGAGCACGTCGGTCACAAAGGTGGGCCGGGTCTGGCGCAGCACCACGACCACGCCCCGCCCCTTCTCGGCGATGATCCTCATGGACTCGGCGAGGATTTCCTTGTCATACGGCTCGTAGCCGAGCATGTCGGTGAAGATGTTGAGGGCATGCATGCGCACCAGCGCCGGCTCGCCCATGCCCGGGTCGCCTTTTACCAGCGCGATGTGCTCGGCATATTCGATGGTGTTCGTATAGACCAGCATGCGCCAATCGCCGCCAAAATGGCTCTTGAATTCGGTCTCGACGACACGCTGGACGAGATTGTCGTAACGGCGGCGGAAGGCGATCAGATCGGCGATCGTCCCGATCTTGAGCCCGTGCAGCTGGGCAAACTGCACGAGATCGGGCAGCCGGGCCATCGTACCGTCGTCGTTCATGATTTCGCAGATGACGCCCGCGGGATAGAGGCCCGCCAGGCGGGCGATATCGACCGCCGCTTCGGTATGCCCGGCGCGAACCAGCGTGCCGCCATGGCGCGCAACGAGCGGAAAAACGTGGCCGGGAGTTGTGACATCGTCCGGCCCTTTCGTCGCATCGATCGCCACGGCGATCGTATGGGCGCGGTCATGGGCCGAAATGCCGGTCGAAATGCCTTCCTTTGCCTCGATCGAAACCGTGAAGGCGGTCTGGTGCGGCGTGCCGTTGAATTGCGTCATCATCGGGATGCGCAGCGTGCTCGCGCGCTCCTGGGTCAATGCAAGGCAGATCAGGCCACGGCCATATTTCGCCATGAAATTGACCGTTTGCGGTGTGCACATCTGCGCGGGGATCACGAGATCGCCCTCGTTTTCGCGATCCTCCGCATCCGCCAGAATGAACATGCGGCCGTTGCGCGCTTCCTCGATCAGTTCCTCGATCGACGAGAGATACCCGCGAAACATCGCTCTAGCCCTTCACCAGACGGGAGACGTAGCGGGCCAGGACGTCGATCTCGAGATTGACGCGGCCGCCGGGCGCCGCCGTGCCGAGCGTCGTTGCCGACAGGGTGTGCGGAATGATGTTGACGCCAAATCGGGCGCCATCCACCTCGTTGACCGTTAGCGAAACGCCGTCCAAAGCCACGGAACCCTTCGACGCGACGAAGCGCGCGAGCGATTCCGGGGCAGCGAATGTCATGCGCGAGGACTCGCCGTCTTTCGCGACCGAGATGATTTCGGCAACGCCGTCGACATGCCCGCTCACGATGTGGCCGCCCAGCTCGTCGCCCACCTTCAGCGGCCGCTCCAGATTGACCCTGCGCCCGACACCCCACCCGCCGATTGTCGTTCGCGCGAGGGTCTCGGCGGACACGGTGACTGCGAACCACCGCTCGGTGTCATCGCCGCGATCCACCACCGTCAGACAGACGCCGGCGCAGGCGATGGAGGCGCCGATTTCCATTCGGGCGACCTCGTAGCGCGTGGCGATCACGACATGGGTGTCGCCACGCATTTCCACGTGTCGTACCTGCCCCACATCGGTGATGATTCCCGTGAACATGGCCCCTTCTAGGCTCTCGCGATGAAGCTTTCCAGCAGATCACCCCCAAGGCGGCGGACCCCCGTGGATGCAAATCGCGGCGCCTCGGAAAGCCCGAGCGCGGCCAGCGCATCGATCGCCGGATGGCCGCCATCGCCCAGCATCAGCGGTGCGCGAAACAGTTCGATCCTGTCGGCATAGCCGCGGTCCAGAAACCCCGCATGCACACCGGCGCCGCCTTCGACCAGCAGACGCGTGATGCCGCGCGCGGCAAGGGTGCGCAGCATGGCGGCGATCTCCGGCCTCCCGCGCGCGTCGCGCTGCACCGGGATGATTTCAACCCCGCACTCCGCAAGTCCGTCGCCGCCCTCCGATGACGTGAACAGAAGCGTCGGGTGTTGTCGCGCCGTCCGCGCGAGTTTGGACGCCACGCCAAGGCGCAGGCGCGTGTCCAGCACCACGCGAAGCGGCGAGCGCTTCTCGAGGCCTGGCAGCCGGCAATCGAGCAGTGGATCGTCGGCAAGTGCGGTTTCGATGCCGACAAGAATCGCGTCGTGCTGCGCACGCAACAGATGACCGAAGCGGCGCGCTTGCTCGCCGGTAATCCAGCGGCTGTCGCCGGCCGCACTTGTTGTGCGCCCATCGAGACTGGCCGCGATCTTGAGCGTGACAAGCGGGCGTTGTTCGCGCAGGCGCAGAAAAAAGCCGGCATTCATCTCCGCGGCGTCTTCGCACAGCACGTCGGTCGTCACGGCAATGCCGGCGGCGCGGAGCCGGGCGAGACCCTGGCCGCTGACCCGCGGATCGGGATCCTCAATGGCCGCGACCACGCGCGCCACTTTTGCCGCGACCAGCGCCTCCGCACAGGGCGGCGTCCGACCATGATGGGCACACGGTTCGAGGGTGACGTACGCCGTCGCGCCTCGGGCGGCGTCTCCGGCCTGGGCAAGTGCCTCGGTCTCGGCATGCGGGCGGCCACCCTCGCCCGTCCATCCCCTCCCGACAATGGCGCCGCCGGGGGAAACCAGCACGCAGCCGACGGCCGGATTCGGTGCGACACTGCCAAGCGCGCGCGCCGCGAGGCGCAGCGCATGACGCATGTGACGGACGTCGTCGCCGCTCACTCGCGGTCACCGCCCTCCATTTCTCCGATCAGCGCCTCGAAATCCTTTGTCTCGCGGAAATTGCGATAGACCGACGCGAACCGCACATAGGCGACCTTGTCCAGACTCGAGAGCGCCTGCATCACCAGTTCGCCGATCACACTGGACGGAATTTCGCTCTCCCCCATGCTTTCGAGCCGACGCACGATCCCCGTGACCATTCGATCGACCCGCTCAGCCTCGACCGGACGCTTGCGCAAGGCGTGATGCAGCGAGCGCTCGAGCTTGTCACGTTCGAACGGTTCGCGGCGGTTGTTCTTCTTGGTCACGATGAGTTCGCGCAATTGCACGCGCTCGAACGTGGTGAAGCGGCCGCCGCAGGCGGGGCAATGCCGTCGGCGGCGGATGGCGGAATTGTCCTCGCTCGGACGGCTGTCCTTGACCTGCGAGTCGTCATGTCCACAAAACGGGCAGCGCATGGCAGCGAGCGTCCTCCTTCAATAGATGGGAAAGGCGCGGCAGAGATCGATCGCGCGATCGCGAACACGGGCCTCGACAACGGCGTCGCCTTCCTCGCCCTTTGCCGCCACGACATCGACGATGTCGACGATGAGCTTGCCGATCTCCCTGAACTCGGCCTGTCCGAATCCGCGGGTCGTCCCTGCCGGCGTACCAAGTCGTATCCCCGAGGTAATGGCAGGTTTCTCGGTGTCGAAGGGAATGGCGTTCTTGTTGCAGGTGATGGCTGCACGGTCGAGTGCCTTTTCCGCCGCCCGGCCAGTCGCCTTCTTGGGCCGCAGATCGACCAGCATCAGATGCGTGTCGGTCCCGCCGGAAACGATGTCGAGCCCGAGCGACTGGAGAGTGTCCGACAAGGCCCTGGCATTCTCGACGACGGCATGGGCATAGCGCCCGAAATCGGGCTGGAGCGCTTCGCCGAGAGCGACCGCCTTGGCCGCGATCACATGCATCAACGGGCCGCCTTGCAGGCCCGGGAAAACAGCAGAATTGATCTTTTTTCCGAGGTCCGCGTCACGCGAAAGGATCATGCCGCCGCGAGGACCGCGCAATGTTTTGTGGGTCGTGGTCGTCGCGACATGGGCATGGTCGAGCGGATTGGGATGCGCGCCGCCGGCCACAAGTCCCGCGAAATGCGCCATGTCGACCATGAAGATGGCCCCGACCTCGTCGGCGATCGCGCGGAAGCGCGCAAAATCGATGATCCTGGAATAGGCCGAGCCTCCGGCAAGGATGAGTTTCGGCCGGTGTTCTCTTGCGAGCGCCTCGACTTCGTCCATGTCGATGCGGTGATCCTGGCGACGCACGCTGTAGGGGATCGTCCTGAACCACTTGCCCGACTGGTTGACAGGCGAGCCATGTGTCAGGTGTCCGCCGGCATCGAGGCTGAGACCCATGAAGGCATCGCCCGGCTTGAGGAGGGCGAAAAAGACCGCCTGATTGGCCTGCGCACCCGAATGCGGCTGCACATTGGCGAAGGCGCAGTCGAACAGTGTCTTCGCCCGGTCGATGGCGAGTTGTTCGACGACGTCGACATATTCGCAGCCACCGTAATATCGCCTGCCCGGATAGCCCTCGGCGTATTTGTTGGTAAGGACGGAACCCTGGGCTTCCAGCACCGCCTTCGACACGATGTTCTCGGACGCGATCAATTCGATCTGTGTCTGCTGGCGGTGCAGTTCATCGGAAACCGCGCGGGCGATCTCCGGATCCGCCTTTCCAAGACCCCGTTCGAAAAAAGTCTTGTCGTGCAGTTCGGACGCGGTTGAGAGGGCCGCCATTCTGTGCCTCGTTACCCAAGGACCCCGGCGTTCCGGCCGGTCGCGCCTATCGCGTCCCTATGCATACCGCCCAACCACATCTGGGGCCAGAGGCTCCTGCGGGAACGGCCAACGATTTCCGGCGATCGGATTTTCGCCGGCATGCGCTCTCTGGACGCCACGCGCCACCCTGTCCCATCGTGACGCACAATTCCGCGACGACACCAAGGGCTTTCCCCGGTCCACACGGAGAGTATGTGGCGCGCCGAATTATTGTTTCAGATACCGCCAACCATTCGCGCACAAAGATTTGAATATTGAGGGCGATCCCTTGGGCGGGTTATTTGGCGCCGGCAGGGCGACAGCATCGAATATTGCGATGGGCGGGCTTGATTTCCGCCAGCCCCGGACAATACAACTCGAACCATAGCAAAATCGCGAATTCGGAAGGCCCCTTATGACCAACAACAACGATGCCCAATCCGCCAAGTCGGATGAACTGATCAGATTCGCCAGCGAGATAGTCGCCGCTTACGTCAGCAACAACCCGGTTCCAATTTCGGAAATCCCGGGAATGATCAAGAGTATTCACGCCACGCTGGGTGGCCTCACCGGCAGCATGCCAGCCGATTTGCCGACCAACCAGAAGCCAGCGGTTCCCGTCAAGAAATCCATTGCACCCGAATACATCGTCTGCCTGGAAGACGGAAAAAAATTGAAAATGCTCAAGCGCTACCTGCGCTCGCGCTACAGTCTTTCGCCCGAGGAATATCGCGCCAAGTGGAATCTCCCGGCCGATTATCCGATGGTGGCGCCGAATTACGCGGCCCAGCGTTCCGAATTCGCCAAAAAGATCGGTCTGGGGCGTACAGCCCCGGCGACGAAAAGCCGCCGCCGAAGCTGACCGCCTGCTTCTTGAGAATCGGGATGGCGAGGCCCGCGCTTCGCCATCTTTTTTTTGGGGTTTCTTCTTTCAGGCGGCGCGCTTGAGACGGTGGGTCGTCCAAACGGCATCGAGTGCCTGTACCAGCGCTTCCATCATCGCATCGGTGTGATTTGGGGACGGCGTAAATCGCAGTCTTTCCTCACCGCGCGGCACGGTGGGGAAATTGATGGGCTGCACATAGATTCCGTACCCCTCCAGCAACGCATCGGACACCGCTTTGCAGAGAGCCGCGTCGCCTACGAACACAGGCACGACATGGCTCGGCGAAGGCATCACGGGCAATCCCGCCTCGGCAAGAAGACGCTTCAGGCGCGCCGCACGTTCGCACAGTGCCTCGCGTTCCGCGTTGCTCGTTTTCAAATGTCGCACGCTCGCAAGGACACCGGCGGCAATCGCGGGAGGTAGCGAAGTGGTGAATATAAATCCCGGGGCGAACGAGCGGATGCAATCGACAAGGGCAGCATCGGCCGCGATGTACCCGCCCATGACGCCAAACGCCTTGGCAAGCGTCCCCTCGATGATGTCGACTTTGTCCATCACGCCGTCTCGCGCCGCCACGCCGGCGCCGCGCGGACCATAAAGTCCTACGCCATGAACTTCATCGAGATAGGTCAGCGCGCCGTATTTCGCGGCCAGCGCACAGATCTCGGCGACCGGGCCAAAATCGCCGTCCATGGAATACACCGACTCGAAGGCGATGACTTTGGGCGCGTCCGGATCGGCGTCCCGCAGCTCGGCTTCGAGATCGGCCAGGTCATTGTGGCGAAACAGCCTCTTGCTGCCGCCACCACGCCTGATGCCCTCGATCATCGAAGCATGATTGAGAGCGTCGGAGAATGTGATCAAACCCGGCAGCAGCTTCGGCAGCGTCGCGAGCGTGGTGTCGTTGGAAATGTAGCCGGACGTGAACAGCAGCGCAGCTTCCTTGCCATGGAGGTCGGCAAGCTCTTTCTCGAGTTCCACGTGGTAATGCGTGGTTCCGGAAATATTGCGCGTCCCTCCCGACCCGGCGCCCGCGGCCTCGATGGCATCCTGCATGGCTGCAAGCACCTTGGGATGCTGGCTCATGCCCAGATAGTCGTTGCTGCACCAGACGGTGACCGGCTGGCAGTTGCTGTCCGCGTAGAAATCTGCGCCGGGATAGGCGCCCCGCTTTCGGACAATATCCGCAAAAAAGCGGTAGCGGCCCTCGCGCTTCAGGCCCGCGAGAACCTCGCGAAATCGCGTGCGATAAGAAAATGCCATTCCGGATTCCCGCATCTTACAGCAGGGAAGACGCTGTCAGACGGCAGAATAGTCCGCCAGCGAAGGCCGCTCCATGCGAAATATCAGCGCTGGCACCCGCCCGACGCCTGGCAGACGCGAAAAAAGGCAAAATTCGCCGGAAAACCGCCGATCGAGGTTAAGAAATCGGACGACCGGGGACCTGGCCAGGCAGCCCTGCTGTCCGCGGTGGCCCGGGTTCAGAGCTGAAAGCGTACCTGGTCGATCCAGAATCGCTCCATCCGCCGCAGGCTTGTCGCCATGGAATCGAGTTCCGTGCACCCGACGTTTCCCACCGCCTCCAGAGACAGCAGGTGCCGGTCGAACAGTTCGCCCAGCGCATCGCGTACAGCTTCGCCCTTGCGGGTCAGGCGCACGAGCACGGACCGGCGATCGACGACCGAGCGCTCATGATGCACGTAGCCGGATTCGACAAGCTTCTTGAGGTTGTAGGAGACGTTGGAACCGAGATAGTGGCCCCGCGTGCGAAGTTCGCCTGCTGTCAATTCCTGGTCGCCGACGTTGAAAAGCAGCAGAGCCTGGACGCTGTTGATTTCGCGCTCGTCGCGGCGATCCAGCTCGTCCTTGATGACGTCGAGAAGTTGCCGATGAAGTCGCTCGATCAGACTTAGCGTCTCGAGATACTTCTTCCGCAGATTTTGCGCATTATCCAGCGCAGCCCCCTGAGGCTGCGGCTTCGTCATAGCCGTCATATCTTTTTTTCCGGCATTACCGGTCCCACCATTTGTGGGAAGATTAGACGTGACTCCTTAAACCGCGGTAAATCGTCAGATCTCGCCGCGCAGCATGCGGATAATGCCCGAAAAATCGAGACCGGCATGACCACGCGCCGCGAAAAGCGCATAGAGCTGCATTGCTTCGGCGCCGAGCGGCGTCGGTGCCCCGGCGGATTGGGCCGCCGCCTGTGAGAGTTTGAGATCCTTGAGCATCAGCCCCGCGGCAAAGCCCCCCTGATAGTCCCGGTTCGAAGGGGCAGCGGGGACAGGTCCGGGAACGGGACAGTAGGTGGTCAGCGACCAGCATTGCCCCGATGAGGTGGCGGCGATCTCGAACAGCTTTTGCGGATCGAGGCCCAGCTTCTCTCCCAGCACGAAGGCCTCGCACGTCCCGACCATCGAAATGGCGAGCAGCATGTTGTTGCAGATTTTTGCGGCCTGCCCTGCTCCCGCTCCGCCCGCCAGGACAACGCGCTTTCCCATCTTCTCCAGATAGGGCTGCGCCCGTGCAAAGGCCTCTCCGGTTCCCCCACACATAAATGTCAGCGTTCCCGCTTCGGCCCCCCCGACACCGCCCGAGACCGGAGCATCGAGAAAGGCATGGCCACTGCCCTGCGCCGCCTGGTGAACGGCGCGCGCCGAGTCGATATCGATCGTCGAACTGTCGATCAGGAGCGCATCTGTCGACGCGTGAGCGAGAATGCCGTTGTCGAGATAGACCGCGCGGACATGCTGTCCGGCGGGCAACATGGTGACCACCACGTCCGCGTCCCTGACGGCATCGGGAACAGTGCTGGCGCGCCGGGCACCTGCCCTTAACACGGGCTCAAGAACGACATCGCTGAGATCGAACGCAGCGACCGCATGGCCCGCCTTGAGCAGATTGCGTGCCATCGGGCCGCCCATGTTCCCGACTCCGATGAAGGCAATGTTTGTCATGCCGAAATCTCCGTAGCAGCCCGTCGTATCACAAACGCAATTCATTCTCCGGACGAGGCGCGAAATAGCCGTCGATATCGCTGTCGCTTACCCCGGCAAGATCGGCAGGCCTCCAGTTGGGCCTGTTGTCCTTTTCGACGATGGCGGCGCGCACGCCTTCGTAAAAATCGTGACCGGCGATAATCCCGTGAACCATGCGGTATTCCATCCGCATGCAATCGTCGAACGTCATTTCGCGACCCAGACACAACTGGCGGTGTGACAGTTTGAGACTCGTCGGCGACTTGCCGCGAATGACGGCCGCAGTTTCCTTCGCCCATTCGCCGCCACCATCCAGCGACGATAGAATCGTCTCCACCGAGCGGTGCGCAAAATGGTCGTCGATCCATGCCCGATATTCGGTCATGGGCGCAGGGCCCGACCGCGAGCCCAGGTCTTCAAGCACAACATCGGGATCGCCACCATCGGCCAGACCCTCGATCAATGCGTCCCAGCGCGACATCGCGACGGCGTGGGTCGCAACGCCCACATAGAGCATATCGGCCATTTTGAGCCGCGCTCCGGTCAGCGCGCAGTACATGCCGGTCTCCCCGGGGCAGCGTGGCAGGAAATAGCTGCCACCGACGTCGGGAAACATTCCAATGCCGGTTTCCGGCATCGCGAACATGGCCGTGTCGGCGACGATGCGATGGCTGCCATGCACCGACACGCCAACCCCGCCCCCCATGACGATCCCGTGCAGCAGCGCAACGTAAGGCTTCGGAAAATGTTTGATGCGAGCGTTCAGGCGATATTCGTCGCGCCAGAACTCCAGGGCATAGGGCGAGCCTTCGCGGCCCGATTCGTACAAGGCGCGAACGTCGCCGCCGGCACAGAATGCGCGCTCTCCCGCGCCGCGAATGGCGACCGCGCGGATGGACGAGTCTTCACCCCAGGCGGCGAGCTGCGTGTCCATTTCGCGGCACATGGGTCGGGTCAGCGCATTCAGCGCCTTCGGCCGGTTCAGCGTGATGAGGCCCAGCGCGCCGCGTTGCTCAAAGCAGACCTCCGCTTCGCCGCCCGATGCACCTAGTTCTGTCATTGTCGCGACATTTCGCGCGCAACGATCACGCGCATGATCTCGTTGGTGCCTTCGAGGATCTGGTGAACGCGCAGATCGCGCACATGCCGTTCGGCCGGGAAATCCTTGAGATACCCGTAACCGCCATGGAGCTGCAGCGCATCGTTCGCAACCCGGAACCCGACATCGGTGGCGAAGCGCTTGGCCATGGCGCACAGCATCGTCGCGCGGCCGTCGCGGCGATCAAGCGCCGCCGCGGCATTGCGGATCATCAGGCGGGACGCTTCCACGTCCGTGGCCATGTCGGCAAGTTTGAATTGCGATGCCTGGAAATCCGCGATCGGCTTTCCGAACTGCTTGCGATCCCTCGCATAAGCCATTGCTTCATCGAGTGCAGCGCGCGCGGTTCCCACCGAACAGGCACCGATATTGATGCGGCCACCATCCAGCCCCATCATGGCGATGCGAAAACCCTCGCCTTCCGCGCCGACCCTGTTGGCGACCGGCACACGGCAATTGTCGAACTGGACCAGCGCAGTCGGCTGGCTGTTCCAGCCCATCTTGCGCTCTTTTTTTCCGAAGCTCAGTCCCGGCGTGCCACGTTCCACGACGAGACAGGAAATCCCCTTGGGGCCGTCTTCTCCGGTCCGCACCATGCAGACATAGATATCGGAAACCCCGGCTCCCGAAATAAAAGCCTTGGCGCCATTCAGGACATAGAAATCGCCGTCGCGCACCGCGCGCGTTCTCAGACTGCCTGCATCCGAGCCCGATCCCGGTTCCGTCAGGCAATAGCTTGCCAGCTGTTCCATCGTCGTGAGCCTGGGAAGAAATTTGTGGCGCTGGCTGTCGGAGGCAAAGCGATCGATCATCCACGACGCCATGTTATGGATGGAGATGAACGCCGCGGTGGACGTACAACCGGCCGAGAGCTCCTCGAAAATGATGGCCGCGTCCAGGCGGCTCATCTCGGAACCGCCGACATCACCCTTGACATAGATGCTGGCAAATCCGAGCGCCGCGGCCTCGCGCATGACGTCTACGGGAAAGTGCTCGTCTTCATCCCATTGCGCGGCATGCGGCGCCAGTTTCTCGACGGCAAAACGGCGTGCCGCCGCCTCGACTGCGCGTTGCTCTTCGGTCAGTTCGAAATCCATGGAATTGTCTGCTTGGCGACCCGGTGCGTCATAGGTTCCGCGGGCAGCCCCGTCAATCGCACTTTCCCGCGTGCCCCCGGCGGCCTAGTGTGCCTCATTGTTGGAGGACGGAGGGGCGCCACTGCGTTGCGCCGGACCTGCGCACTCCCGTCCACGGCGAGTTGCTCTTTCCATGTCCCAAACTTCCTTTCCTTTGCACCGCATGCGGCGTCTGCGCCGGCACGACTGGACACGCCGGCTCGTTGCCGAATCTTCTCTCGCCCCCGCGGATTTCATCTGGCCCCTGTTCGTCGTCGAGGGAGACCGCAAACGCGAACCGGTCGCATCCATGCCGGGCGTCGAGAGGCTTTCCATCGATCAGGTGGTCCTGGCGGCCGAGGAAGCGGTGCGATTGGGGATTCCCGTCGTGGCTCTGTTTCCCCACACCGAACCGTCGCTTAAGACACCGGACGGGCGAGAGGCGACGAGAGAGACGAATCTCATCTGCCGGACGGTGCGGGCCATCAAGAAAGCCGTCCCGGAAATCGGGATTCTTTGCGATGTGGCACTCGATCCGTATACGAGTCACGGCCATGACGGCGTCATCATCGACGGATATGTCGCCAATGACGAAACGGTCGAGATTCTTACGCAGCAGGCTCTAATCCAGGCACAGGCGGGCTGCGATATCATCGCGCCGTCGGACATGATGGACGGTCGCGTGGCCGCCATCCGCGCTGCGCTCGAAGGCGCGGGGCTGAAAGATACGCTGATCATGGCGTATGCCGCGAAATATGCCTCTGCCTTCTATGGGCCGTTTCGCGATGCCGTCGGATCGGCCAAGTCTCTTGTCGGCGACAAACGCACCTATCAGATGGACCCGGCGAATGGCGACGAAGCGCTTCGCGAGGTCGCGATGGATATTGCGGAGGGCGCCGATCTCGTCATGGTTAAGCCGGGTTTGCCCTATCTCGACATTCTCCGGCGGGTGAAGGATTCGTTTGGCGTGCCGACGTTCGCCTACCAGGTCTCGGGCGAGTACGCGATGATCATGGCGGCAGCCGAACGCGGCTGGCTCGACCGCGACCGCGCGGTCCTGGAGAGCCTCACAGCGTTCAAGCGGGCCGGCGCATCGGGAATCCTCACCTATTTCGCGCGCGACGCGGCAAGGCTCCTTTCCGTCCGCTGACCGGCCTTCCTCACTGCGAAGTGATCCCCGTTCACGGCGGCGTGCGCCCGAAGCCCTTGTCGAAGGGTGGAGGCAGGCGCGATTATCCTGGCGAACACACCGAGGAGACACCGATGCGAAAGCACGCAATGGCCCTAGTAGCCGGATTGACGATCCTGGCGCCGCTGGCGTCGCAAGCCCAGACCCCGGACCATCCGGTCGGAGCAACGATGACGACGGCTTCCGATCAGGTCGTCTGCGACGTGTATTATCACGAGGGTTCCGTGATCAGGCGGCCCGTCTGCGGCACCAAGGCATGGTGGACCCGCCGGCGTCTGGTAGCACAGCAGAACATCGAGGAATTTCAGCTGCGAAGCTTCACGATACCGGCGCGCTAGAAAGCGCGTCGGGTTGCAGTGGCCGGTCCGCCAGAAGGCTGCGCAACAGGATCTCGGCACGCGACGGCAGAACATGCAGGCCCGAGCGTTGCTGGCCAAGGTCGATGACATTTTCAAGAATCAACATGGCCAGGCCATGGACCGCAGCCCATACGGCAAGGCCGAGCGCCGAATCACCCAGGCTCGCGCCGATTTCCGTTCCAATCGAATCGGCCGCGGACGCGAGCTTGGGGAACAGACCGCGATTCGGCAGTTGTGGGCCGAACATAAGGCGGGTTAGCGCGGGGCGGCGGGCGACGAAACGCATATAGGCTCCCCCGATCGCTGCGATCCGGTCATTCCGGACGCCAGGACTGCGCCCACCGATGGCGATGTCCCGGTTCAGTTCCTCGAACCCCTCGATCGCCAGTTCGACGAGCAACGCCTCGTGGCTGGCGAAATGGCGATAGGGCGCAGCGTGGCTCACACCCACCCTCCGCGCCACGGCGCGCACGCTCAGTCCCGCCAGTCCCTCTTCCTCGAGAATGCCGCGTGCCGCGTCGAGCAGCGCGTGATGCAGGTCGCCGTGATGATAGCGCCCGGCCTCGACAGTCACTTCTGTCCCCGCCGCAGCGCTTCCGTGCGCGCAAACAGGCTCGATGTGTCCCAGCGCTTTCCGCCCATGTTCTCCACATCCGCGTAGAACTGGTCGACAAGGGCTGCCAGCGCCAGCGACGCGCCATTGGCGCGCGCTTCGTCGAGACAGATGCCAAGGTCCTTGCGCATCCATTCGACCGCAAAGCCGTGATCGAACGCGCCGGCAAGCATGGTGGTGCGGCGATTCTCCATCTGCCAGGACTGGGCGGCGCCCTTGGAAATCACTTCCACGACGGCCGCGGGATCGAGACCCGCTGCCCGGGCGAAGCTCAGCCCCTCCGACAAGCCTTGCACGACCCCTGCGATACAAATCTGATTGACCATTTTCGTCAGTTGGCCGGCACCCGCCTCGCCCATTCGGCGACACTGTTTGGCATAGACGGTCATGACGGGCTCGGCTTTTGCAAAATCCGATTCCGTACCTCCGCACATGATGGTCAGCTGCCCGTTCTTCGCGCCCTGCTCGCCGCCGGAAACGGGCGCATCGACGAATCCGATGCCTTTCGCGCGCGCTTCGGCTGCGAGGTCCCGGGCGATGGCGGCAGAGGTGGTCGTATGATCGACGAACACGCTGCCTTTCCCCATTGTCCGGAATGCGCCGTCGGGTCCACGCGTGACGGCCGCGATATCGGCATCCCGTCCAACGCAGGCAAGAACGATTTCCGCGCCGTCCGCCGCTGCCGCGGGCGACACGGCGCATGCGCCGCCATGGTCCTCGACCCACCGCGCGGCTCTTTCCGCCGTACGGTTGAACACGCGAACTTCATGGCCGGCGAGCGCGAGATGCCCGGCCATCGGATAACCCATCACGCCCAGGCCTATGAATGCTACGCGCATGGCTCTTCTCCTGTTGAGCGCGACGATGCGCGCGTCCTTATTCCATCACTTCGAGCGGCGGCGCGCTGGGCAAAAGTGCCGGCCGCTTCATCAGAAACAGCATGGCGAGCGCCGGAAGCGAGATGAAAAACATGAACAGGAAATCGTTGGCATAGGCAATGATCTGGGCGTTGTATTGCACGATGGCGTCGAGCTGTGCGACCCCGAACGGCAATTGCGGATTCCACAGCATGCTGGGGGCGTTGGCGCCCAGCGCGCGGTTGAACGGGCTGACATTGCCGGCAAGCTGGGCATGAATTGTCTGGATGCTCGAGGCGAGCACGGTCGTCGTGATGGAAACACCGATCGCACTGCCCACGTTACGGATCAGGTTGAACATGGCCGATGCGTCCGTGCGCAGTGTCGGCGAAAGCGTGGCGAAGGCAATCAAATTCATCGGAACGAAAATCAGTCCCATCCCGACCCCCTGCACGAAAGACACAAATCCCAGCCAGGCCGGCGAGATCGAAGGCATCCAGCGCGACATTTCCCAGAGAGTCCACAGAAGCATGGCTGTTCCGGCCGCCATCACGTGGCGCGAATCGAGCCGCATCGCCAGACGCCCGGCGAAGACCATGGCGATCATGGTGCCGATGCCGCGCGGCGCCATCAGCATCCCCGTTTCCGTCACCGTATAGCCGCCGAGATTCTCCAGATAAGGCGGCAACAGCGCCGAACTCGCAAGCATGATGAGGCTCACGATCAGCATGAGAACCAGCGCCATCGAAAAATTGCGATCCTTGAAGATGTCGAGGGGCACGAAGGAGCGCGAGGTCGTGAACATGTGAACCAGGAACAGGTAGAAGCCCAGCCCCGCGACCACGGCCTCAACGATGACTTCGCTCGACGAAAACCAGTCCTTCGTCGTGCCGCGGTCGAGCATCAGCTGCAGGCCGGCCAGAGCGAAACCCAGCGCAGCAAAACCGAACCAGTCGAATTTGAGGCTTTCGTCGCGATGGGTGTCGCGGAAGAACAGCCAGATGCCGGCAACCGCCGCGATCCCGAACGGCAGGTTAACGTAGAATACCCAGCGCCAGTCATAGGCGTCGGTCAGATACCCACCCAATGTCGGGCCAAGAATGGGGCCGACCATTACGCCCATGCCCCAGATGGCCATGACCGAGCCGCGCTTCTGGGGCGGATAGAGATCGAGCATGATCGATTGCGACAACGGTGAAAGCGATGCGCCGAACGCTCCCTGGATGAGCCGGAAGATGATCATCTGATCGAGCGTCTGCGCCGCGCCGCACGCCATCGACGCGATGGTAAAGCCGGTCAGGCTGACGATCGCGAACCGCTTGCGGCCGAAACGCGACGCGATCCAGCCGACAGGCGCGGTCATGATCGCGGCCGCGACAATATAGGATGTGAGAACCCAGGTGATCTGATCGCGCGATGCGGCGAGGCTGCCCTGCATATAGGGCAGCGCCACATTGGCGATGGTGCTGTCCAGCGCCTGCATGAGCGTGCCCGCCATCGAGCAGAGCATCACGACGCGCAATTCGAGCTTGCTCGAATAGACGTCGTGGGAACTTCCAAGTGGCTTGGTCATGATTGCCTCAGGCCCGGCAACCGCGCTTTGCGCGCGACGCCGGGCGCCTTAGATGGGCAGGATGCGAAGCATCAATCGTACATCATGCGGAACCAGCGGCGATGACCGGTATCGATCGTCACATAGGTGCTCATGCCCGCGCGCAGCGGCGGGTCGCCGGGTTGCAGGTGCAGCTTGATCTTGACCGTCACACGCTGCGTGACCTTGACCCAGTTGCCGCTCGCGTTTTCGGCCGGCAGTACGGAGAAATCCGAACCCGTCGCCGGGCTGATCGAGTCGACCTCGCCCTTCCATGTACGGCCGGGATAGGTGTCGATCGTCACGTCCACCGGATCGCCACGATGCACAAAGGTGAGGTCGGTTTCCTTCATGTTCGCCTCGACCCAGAGATTGCTGTCGGAGACGAGTCCGACGGCACTGGTCGTGCTGAAGGCGGACAGAGCGGAGATCACGAGCGTGCCCGGTTGCAGCGAATCCACTTCCGTGACCGTGCCATCGAACGGCGCCCGCACGGTTGTGTGATCGAGCTGTCGCTGTGCTTCGTCGACCTGCGCCTGTGCCGCGCGGTATTGCGGCAACTGCTCCACCGGCAGGCCGAGGTTGCCGCCAAGCTTGGCGAGCTGCACCTGCGCCTGCTCCTGCAGGGAGCCGAGCGTGCTCTGAGCGGTCGCAAGCGTAAAGCGGGCCTGATCATATTGCGCCGGCGCAATGCTCTTCAGGCGCATCAGGGCTGCGTAGCGGTCGTTGGTCGTCTTGTCGAGGGAGACCTGCGATTGCTGCGCGGCGATGTCGCGCAGCATGCGCTGATAGTCGTCCTTCATCGCAAGCAGCGTGAGGCGCGTCTGCCCCAGATTGGCCTTCGCATTGTCGAGCGCGATCTGGAATTGCTGCGGAGCAATCTTGAACAGCACCTGCCCCGTCTTGACGTGCTCGCCCTGATGAACGTCGACTTCCGCCACAAGGCCCGAAACATCGGTGGAGACCATCAGCTGCGCGGCATGGAGATAGGAATCGTCGGTGCCGACATAGCGGCCACCGATCAGCCACCACGCCGCGGAAACGACCGCCACCACGACCACCCCGCCGACCATCAGAACACGGCGGAACACATCGCGATTGGCGCGCAGGCGGGCAATCCGCCCGCGCAGCGACGGGGAAGAACCGGCTCCGGTTCCCAGATAGGGCGAATTGGCGGTATCGGTTTGCATGGCGCCCATCGTTCTATGCTCCTACCGCGATCTGCGTCGCGTGCTCGGCTGTGAGATTGTTTTTCATCTGCAGAAGACCGTCGATCATCTGAACCCGCGCCTCTGCGTCGACGCCGGCCAGCAACTCCTCGCCCAGCAAGTCGCGATAGCGCGAAATCTGATCCAGAATCGGTTGCGCTCCGGGCAGAAGATGCAACCGCCGCACCCGGCGATCTGTCGGGTCGGCCCGTCGCTCGACCATGCCTCGCGCTTCCAGCCGGTCGATCAGCCGGCCGACGCTGATCGGCTCCACTTCAAGCAGGGAAGCCATCTCGTTTTGCGAGAGACCCGGGATCGCGTTCAGGCGGGCGACGATCACCCATTGGGCACGCGTCATGCCGTGCGCCCTCGCATACTGGTCGAACCGGGTACGCAGCAGGCGCGCCACGTCGTTAACCAGAAGCATCAGGTCTCTATCGAATTGCTGCATCGCGGTATCCCATGAGCAGAGATAATGTAAGCTACGTTATAATATACAACAAGAGGTATATGCCCGCGGAGTGATTTTTCATGCCTGCCATGCAAAAGCGCCCGGCCTGGCCGCGGTTTTTCCTGAATGCGGGCTCCCGGACTGCCGCTTTCGTGACCCTTTCAACCCTTGCTTAAGGCGCCGGCCCCATTGTGGCGGGGGTATCGGACGAGCATGACGCGGGAAAAACCTGCGCGACGCGGCGTCCAGGGTTTGGGGTTGTTTCATGGCCGAGAACGGCACCGTCATCATCAAGCGCTTTAAGAAGGGCGGGCATGGTGCTGCCCATGGCGGCGCCTGGAAGGTCGCCTATGCCGATTTCGTCACGGCGATGATGGCGTTCTTCCTGCTTCTCTGGCTCATCAACACGACGACGCCCGAACAGAAGCGGGGCATCGCCGACTATTTCGCTGCCCAGAACATATCCCAGTCCACAAGCGGCGCCGGCGGCATCCTGGGCGGAAAAGTCTTGAGCCAGCAGGATGCGCGCGCCGGCGGAACAGCCTCCGTCTACGAAAAGGCTCCGCCGCAACAGCCGACCGAACCGACCCAGGCGGCTGCCAATCCCCAGCATGGCGGCGCTTCGGCGGCCGGATCGCAGGCGGCCGCTACGCAAATGCGCAGCGACGACCGCCTCGAACACACCGCGATCTCCAATCACGACGAGGCCTTCGACAGCGCGGCGGAGGCCATTCATCAGGCGATGCAGGAAGAGCCCGACATTGCCGACCTGTCGCGCCAGGTCGTGGTCGATCAGACGCCCGAAGGTCTGCGCATCCAGCTCGTGGATGAGGACGGAAGGCCCATGTTCCAGCTCGGCTCCTCGCAGCCCCTGCCCTACACCAGCAAAATCCTCGCCGTGATTGCCCGGGTGATCGACCGGCTGCCCAACCGCATTTCGATCAGCGGCCACACGGCGGGCAAGGCCGCCGAATCCGGATCCGGCAGCAGTTCGAACTGGGAGCTGTCGGCGGGACGGGCGAACGCCGCCAGGGCGATCGTCACGCGCGCCGGCGTGGAGAATGACCGAATCTATGAGGTGGCCGGAAAAGCCGGTTCGGATCCGCTTCTCCCGGAAGACCCTGCCGCGTCCGCCAATCGGCGTTTGAGCATCACCTTGTTGCGGGAAGCGCCGCCCGTGCCGCCGGATCATCGCCTGTAATGCGCGTTTTCTTTGCGAACGGTCTGGAATCTCGCGGCATTCCATAGTCAAATCGCGCCGTGTGACGCTGGGATCGCCGGTGACCGACCAACGCACGGCGCGTTTGCCGCAATTTTTCCTGACGCCGGGCGGGCCCTGCCCGTATTTGCCCGGCCGCGTCGAGCGCAAGGTCTTTGCGCGTCTGAACGGCTCGCTGGCCCAGCCCCTCAACGAAGCGCTCACCCATTCCGGCTTTCGCCGCAGCCAGATGATCGCCTACCGGCCGGCCTGCGATGGCTGTTCGGCGTGCGTTTCGGTGCGGATCGCGACCGAACGCTTCGTGCCGTCGCGCAGCCTGAAGCGGATCGCGCGCCGGAATACCGATCTTACCCGGCTGGAAGTGCCGGCCGAGGCGACGCGCGAGCAGTTCGCGCTGCTGCGGGCCTATCTCGATTCGCGCCATGCCGGCGGCGGCATGTCGGATATGGGGCTGTTCGACTATGTGGCCATGGTCGAGGAGACCCCGGTCAACACGCACATTGTGGAGTATCGTCAACCGTCGCCCGATGGCGGTAGCATGCGTCTTCTGGCCTGCGCGCTGACGGACGTGCTGCGCGACGGACTCTCGATGGTCTACAGCTTCTTCCATCCGGGCGAGGACGCACGCAGCCTCGGCACCTACATGATTCTCGATCACATCGCCGCCGCCCGCGCCCGCGGCATGCCCTTTGTCTATCTCGGCTACTGGATCCGCGGCAGCGCCAAGATGGACTACAAGGCGCGCTTCCAGCCTCTCGAAGCGCTGACCGCCGAAGGCTGGCTGCGACTGCAGGTCTAGACTCCTTGCCGCTCCGTCTCAGGCCGCCTTTTCACCGCCGAAACGTTCGTTCCAGGCCGCGACCTGCTCTTCTGTGATCTTGGCGAACAGGACCTCGGGGACCTGAATCGTGTGCCCCGCTTCGAGCTGATCCAGATAGTTGCGCATGGGTTCGTCGGGCCAGCTGACGATCGACGGTGCCGGCATGATCGCCTCGTGAATGCGCCTTGCGACTGCGGGCATGACCGGCCAGGAAAGATGTCCGAACAGGTGCACCAGATTGAGGCCCACGCGCACGCCGACAGCGGCACGGTCGCGGTCGGTCTTGATCGCGGTCCACGGTGCGGCGCGCGTGAGATACTCGTTGCCGATCACCCAGATGGCGCGCAGTTCGGCGAGCGCCTTGCGGAATTCGCAGTTCTCCATGTGCTCCGTATACGCCGCAATGCGGATGTCGAGCGCCGCCGCGAGGTCGTTCTCCTCGCTGCCCCAATCGCCCCCGCCCGGCACGCACCCGTCGAACCTTGCGGCACAGAATTTCGTCACTCGGTTGACGAAATTGCCCAGCACATCGGCAAGGTCCTTGTTGATGACTCCGGCGAAATGCTCCCAGGTGAAATTGGAGTCCGAACTTTCCGGCGCATTGGCCATAAGATAGTAGCGCCAGTAATCCGCGGGCAGAATCTCGAGCGCGGAGTCCATGAAGACGCCGCGTTTCTGGCTGGTGGAGAATTTGCCGCCGCAATAGTTGATCCAGTTGAAGCCCTTGATGCGGTCGACGAGCTTCCATGGCTCGCCGGATCCCAGAATCGTGACGGGGAAGCCCACCGTGTGGAAGGGCACGTTGTCCTTGCCCATGAATTGCCAATAGGTCACGTCGCGTGCCGCGTCGCCCTGCCACCAGTCCCGCCAGGTCTCGCCCTGCCCGTTCGCTTCAGCCCATTCGCGTGTGGCGCCGATATATTCGATGGGCGCGTCGAACCAGACGTAAAACACTTTGCCCGCAAGCTGCCCGTCACCAATGTCGTCCGGCACCGGCACGCCCCAGGAAAGATCGCGGGTGATGCCGCGATCGTGCAGCCCTTCGTCCAGCCATTTGGTGGCGATCGAGGTGACGAGTGACGGCCAGGTGTTGCGATGCCTGTCGATCCAGGCGCGCAACGCGTCGACGAATTGCGACTGTTTGAGAAACAGATGGGCGCTGTCGCGAATTTCGATATCGGCCGAGCCGGACAGCGCCGAGCGCGGATCCAGAAGATCGGCAGGATCGAGCACGCGCGTGCAGTTTTCGCACTGGTCGCCCCGGGCGCGGTCATAGCCGCAATGCGGGCATGTGCCGATCACATAACGGTCCGGCAGGAAGCGTCCATCGGCGTTGGAATAGACCTGCTTCGTGGTGCGAACCTCGAGATGGCCGCGGCTCCACAAGGCGCGCGCGAAATGCTGGGTCAGTTCGCGGTTGGGCACACCGGAGGATCGTCCGAACCAGTCCCAGGAAAGCCCGAAACGCTCGCCCAGTTCCTTCTGGATCTCGTGCTGCTCGGCGCAATAGGTGGCGACATCCTGTCCCGCGTCGAGCGCCGCCAGCTCCGCCGGCGTGCCATGCTCGTCCGTCGCGCAGATATAGAGCGTCTTGCGGCCCCGCGCCCGCTGAAAGCGCGCGAACACATCCGCCGGCAGCATCGAGCCCACGAGATTGCCCAGATGCTTGACGCCATTGATGTATGGCAGGGCGCTGGTGACGAGAATGGCGTTCATGAGTGCCGCTTGCATGGCCGGTGACGACCTTCAACATAGCGATGCAGGCGATTCCGTCCACCCGGCTTGCCGCGCCTGCATGAGCGACGGATGCACAAATGACGCAGGCTCGCGCCAAGCGCAGCTTTCTTTCCCTCAATCTGCGCAACCATCTGATCGCAGGGCTTCTCACCATCGTGCCGCTGATCGTGGTGTGGCTGGTGTTCGATTTTCTTCTGGGCGTGCTGTTCGAGGCAGGCCGGCCCCTGGGCCTGGTGGTCGGGCGCTTCCTGGGCGAAAACGATCCCGCGCTCAGGCCCTGGCTTGCCGACGCGCGCGTGCAATGGCTCGTGGCGGTGCTGGCTGCGCTGGCGGTGCTCTATGCGATCGGTGCCATAGCATCGCGCGTCATCGGCAAGCGGCTGATCGCGCTGTTCGAACGGGTGATTGCGCGCATTCCTTTCGTGCAATCGGTCTATTCCGCCGCCAAGACGCTGGTAGGCGCCCTGCAGCAGAAGCCCGAAGGCTCCTCGCGTGTGGTGCTGATCGAGTTTCCCCATCCCGGGCTGCGCACCATAGGATTCGTGATGCGCACATTCCGCGATGCGCAAACGGACCAGGACCTCGCCGCCGTGCTTGTGCCGACGGCGCCCAATCCCAGCACCGGCTATCTCGCCATCGCGCCCGTCGCGAGCCTTACGCATACCGATATCAGCGTCGAACAGGCCATGGCGATGATCCTGTCCGGCGGCGCCAACACGCCGGAGCGGATTTCGGTGGTGCAGCGCTGATCGCCGGGACCGCGCGCATCCTGCGCGCCTTGAGGAGGTGTCTGCCCTGCGGTCAGGATGGCCGCGGCCCTGGTGGCGCCCGTTGCACCCGACCGCGCCGCAGCGTATGTCCCTCGCCTCGGGGCCGGCTTAGCTCAGCTGGTAGAGCACCTGATTTGTAATCAGGGGGTCACAGGTTCGAGTCCTGTAGCCGGCACCATTATTTCAGGCGTTTAGCGGCGGAAAAGAGAACAGAGGTTTTCGCCGAAGGGAACGGAAGGTCGCCGAAAGGAGACCTTGGCGGCATAGAGCCCCTCACACGGTCCCCCACACTGAGTTTCGATTTGTTTCGCACATATCTGCGGTGTGAGTCGCATCAAACGGAATTTGGAAAGACTGAGAAATGGCACACGACCCGAAAGAGGTCCTCAGGAGCTTCCTCCCTACCTGCGAACGGCTATGGATGGACCATCAACTCTATTACCAACTATTCGAGACTAACGCCCGAACGCTCGCACTCTACGAAGCCACGGCTCAAATGACGTTCGTGGATCTGAATCATATTCTAATCAGTCACCTGATTATCGGGGTCTGCCAGATTACCGACCCCGCCAAGACCATGGGGCACGAGAACCTCACAACAAACTTCATCATAAAAAAACTGAGTTGGCCAAACGATGTCCTCGCTAGGCGGTGTGGACAAAATGATTGACGCCTGAATCGAGTTTTGATTCAAGGCTGCGGATTCGAGAGGGCGCAGTTTTGAGTCGGGGCGATCTGACGGAAGCAGAATGGCGTGTTCTGAAGGGTTTGTTGCCGGTGGAGC
>DASXEA010000075.1:0-181623 GCA_036490345.1 Rhizomicrobium sp.
CCGTGTTGGTGATTCGCACCAGCGGATAGTTGGTCGAGGTCTCGAGTTCGTCGCCGAACCCATTCGCCTGCGACAGGCCGTTAAACTGCGTGCCCGCAACCTGATAGGTCGAGCCGCGCGTCACCGTCGACGGCGAGGACGAAATCGTCGGCTGCCACGCGGATTGATAGGTCCCCGACCCGCGGTAGACCGCCGATCCGGCGAGCAGAATTTCGCCGGTGGGAAGGACCATCAGGGAACTGCAGGGATTGCTGACATTCGACTTTGTCAGGTGGGTACCGTCGAACTCATAGAGCGAGCAGCTTGTCGCCTGCACCAGCACGTGCCCGTTGGGAAGCAGCGAGGCGAAATTGTCGTTCGCGTCGTCCCGGTTGGGGAAATCCGGCCCGGCGGCCCAGCCCGTACCCGGCGTGTAGACCGCGGTATGGGCCGCAGTATCGCCCTGGTGGATGCCACCCGTCGCAAACACCTGCCCGGTCGGCATCAGCACGCCGGGTCCTACTTCACCCGGAGGGTAGTAGCACTTGTTCTTCGGCGGATAGTTGATGCAGCTGCAGCAAGGAGGGGCCTGCAGATTGGCGACGGTGCTGCCGAGGCTTGACCATTTTCCCTTGGCGGAATTGTAGCTCTCGGAATTCGGGCTGTCCTTGACGTCATAGGTCAGGACCGTGCCATCCGGCATCAGCGTCCAGCCTTCTTCGGCGTTGAAGTCGGCCTTGCCCTTCGACGACACTTCGGTCCACTTCATCGTGGCGGGATCGAGCGATGCCATGCGCTTGTGCAGCTTGTCGCCAAGCAGAAAGGTTCCGTCCGGGAGCACAACCGACGGCGAATCACCGATGTTCTTCCAGCCCTTCGGCGGACTGACCTTCGTCCAGGTATTCTTGATCGGATCGTAGACCGCCCCGAGATTGGTGAGCGCGAAATTGCCGAAATTGTACTCACCGCCTTCGATCAGCACGCGCCCGTCGGCAAGAACCTGGGACGCAAACGCGTCCGCCGAATAGCCGGATGGCAGATTCGCGACCTGCTTCCAGGTGCCGTTCACATAGCTGCCGGTATTGTCCGGCGTCAGCACATACCATTGCGGATCATTGAAGGACTGCGCGAGCACCGTGCCATCCGTCAACTGAAAGGTCAGCTGGGCGCCATTCGGCGGCTGGTTCTTCAGATTGACCACAGTCTGGGCGTGAGAGACGGCGGGTAACGCAGCCAGTACAGCCGCGATCAAAAGTCGACGCAACATGAGTGTGAATCCCCCAACAGGGCGGGATGCCCAATTTGGCGCGGGAGACTATCAGCTTTCGCCCGCGAGAAAAGTGCGGGGCGGGCGCCGCATCCCCGAAAGCCGCACCTCGTGAAGTGCGATGGCGCGTGGACTACAGGCTCGTACAAACGGCCTCGGGACAAAGGCTTACAACGCAAGATCCGCAAGAACCGGGACATGATCGGAAGCCCTGGGCCAGCCGCGGGCCTCCTTCAGGATCGCCTGGCGCACGACATGGCCTTCGAGGGCACGGCTGACCCAGATGTGGTCGAGCCGACGGCCACGATCCGAGGCTTCCCAGTCAAGGGCCCGATAACTCCACCAGGAATAGATTTTTTCCTCGGCGCTGACGAAGCGGCGGGTGACGTCGATCCAGTCGAAGGCGGCCTGGACCGTGCCGAGCAGTTCGGTCTCTGCCGGCGTATGACTGACGACCCTGAGAAGCTGCTTGTGACTCCAGACATCGTTGACGAGCGGCGCGACGTTGAGATCGCCCACCAGAATCGCCGGCGCGCTCTGCCTGTCGCGCCGCTTTTCAAACAGGGCCGCCATTTCGCCCAGGAAAGCCAGCTTGTGCGCGAATTTCGGATTGCGGGCCGAGTCGGGCTCGTCACCTCCCGCGGGCACATAGAAATTGTGCAGTTCCAAACCGTTGGCCAGCCGTACGGCAATATGCCGGCAATCGTTGTTGTCGCAAAAGCGCACCGTCTCGGTGTGTGCAAATGGCAGAAGCGAGAGAATGGCGACGCCGTGATAGCCCTTCTGGCCGTGAATGGCCTGATGCACATAGCCGAGTTCGCGCAGCGGCTCGGCGGGGAAAAGATCGTTGACGACTTTCGTCTCCTGCAGACAGAGCACGTCCGGGCGGTGGTCGCGCAGAAACCCGGTAACGAGCTCCAAACGCAGCCGCACGGAATTGATGTTCCAGGTCGCCAGCCTGATTTGCTTCGATGCGCTCATGGCAGACCCTCCATGTTTCTTTTGCAGTGCAGCATTCCGCGCTGAAAATTCCCCAGTAATTCCAACGGCTTAATGCCCATTAAGCGTGTTTCTGAAATGTGGAACTCTAAATGTTTCACATTTCATTCATTGAAGTGCTATTGGGCACTTCCCACATGCGCACTGTCCGCCGATCACGGTGGAGCAGTTTTTGGAAGGGTTCGGAGCGGCGAATGCTCGCCGTCCGGCCCTCGGAGGAGAGTGCCATGTTGAACAATTCCCATGAGACCCCGCAGCCCACGTCGCGAATCAACGATGTCGTCATCGGCGTGCTGTCTACTACCGTACTCGTGCTGGCCGGCATCGTGTCGATCGCCCCTTTCGTGACGTTCTGAGCGATCGGATCAGACTTCAACCACGGCGGCGGCAACACCGCTTGAGCCTTCCACTTCATCGAGCGGCCAGCGGGCGCGCGCGACGGCTTCAAGGCCATCGAATGCCCCCCGCTGGCACCGCTCGAGCCCGGCCCATGCCACCATCGCGGCGTTGTCTGTGCAAAGTGCCGGCGGAGGGACTTTCATTTCGAACCCTTCCGCCGCGCACAGGCCGCGCAACGCATGGCGGATCGCACTGTTTGCGGCCACTCCGCCTGCCACAGCGAATCGGTGCGATGCCTTTGGGAAGGCCGCACGAAAGCGGATCATGGCCGCGCGGGTGCGATCGGCAAGGACGTCGATGACGGCGGCCTGAAACGAGGCGGCGAGGTCTGCCTTAGCGACGAACCCGTCGCTGCGCGCGATCAGGCGAACCGCCGTTTTCAGTCCCGAAAAGGAAAAATCTGCGCCCTCGCGGCCGCGCAGAGGCCGCGGCAGCGGGAACCGTCGCGAGTCGCCCTGCCGGGCCAGCGCTTCCACCGCCGGCCCCCCCGGATAGGAAAGGCCAAGGAGCTTCGCGGTTTTGTCGAACGCCTCGCCCACCGCATCATCGATCGTCGTGCCGTAGCGCTCGACCTGCCCGACCCCGCCAACCGCCAGAAGCTGGCAATGGCCACCCGAGACAAGCAGCAACAGAAACGGAAAGGCCAGCCCGTCGGTAAGGCGTACCGTCAACGCGTGCGCTTCGAGATGGTTGACCGCGATCAGCGGCTTGTTGGACGCCAGCGCGAGCGCCTTTGCCGTCACCAGCCCGACCATCACGCCGCCGATCAAGCCCGGCCCCGCCGTGGCCGCGATCGCATTGACATCGCCAAGCCCCATTCCCGCTTCCATGAGCGCCTGTGCGATCAGGAGATCGAGCGCCTCGACATGGGCACGCGCTGCAATCTCGGGAACGACGCCACCATACGGCCTGTGGGCTTCGAACTGACTGAGCACGACATTTGAGAGAATTTCTCCGGGGCCCGGCGCCACGCCACGCACGATCGCCGCGGCTGTTTCGTCGCAGCTCGTCTCCACACCAAGGACGGCAAATGTGCGCAGGAGAGGCATCGTGTTAGAGATGGCGCGTCTCCTCTAGCCCGACGCCGCCCATGCCGCAAAGACCTCCCGCCACCGCGTTGCGCCTCGGTTCGCGCGGCTCCGCCCTTGCCCGGGCCCAGGCCGAAACGATGCGGCGCGCTCTCGCGGAACGCTGCGGCATCGCCACCGAACTCGTCATCGTCACCACGTCGGGAGACCGCATTCAGGACCGGCCACTGGCCGACGCCGGCGGCAAGGGGCTCTTCACGAAGGAGCTTGAAGCGGCCCTCCTCTCCGGCGAGATCGATCTCGCTGTGCATTCGATGAAGGATGTGCCGGTGCAGCTGCCCGCCGGCCTGACCATTGCGGCGACGCCGGTCCGCGAGGATCCGCGCGACGCGTTCCTCTCCCGCGAGGGATTCACGATCGAGACGCTGCCGCGAGGTGCGCGCATTGGTACGAGTTCGGTGCGAAGAGCCGCGCAGGTGAAACGCGCGCGTCAGGATTTGTCGGTCGTGGCACTCAGGGGCAATGTGGACACGCGCTTGCGAAAGCTCGATGCCGGCGAAATCGACGGCCTCTTGCTGGCGCTGGCGGGGCTGCGCCGGCTGAACTGCGACGGCCGCGTGACCGCCGCACTCCCGTCGTCACAATGGCTGCCCGCGCTCTCGCAAGGAGCGCTGGGCATTGAAATGCGCGAGCACGACGACGCCATTGCCGCGATTCGTGGCCAGCTGAACCACACGGCGACGGAAGTTGCGTTGGCCTGCGAGCGGGCGTTCCAGGAGGCCCTGGACGGTTCCTGCCGCACGCCGATCGCAGGCCTTGCCACGTTCGAAGAGCCCGGCGTGCTGACATTTGCGGGGGAAGTTCTCGCACCCGACGGAAGCGACCACGTCGCGACCCAATTCGCGAAGAGCCTGGGCGCCGATCCCGTGCGGGAAGCGCGGGACGCCGGCCGTGATGCTGCGAACGGCGTGAAGGCACGCGCCCGGGCCTGGCTCGTCGTGTAGGCGATGGCGCGCGTTCTGGTAACACGAGCCCGCGACGATGCCGAGCGAACCGCGCAGGCCCTCGCGGCGCGTGGCCATCGCGCGATCATTGCGCCATTGATCGAGATCGTCTGGACTCCAGACCCCGTTCCGCCGCCCGACAACGTTCAGGCCATCCTTGCAACGAGCGCGAATGCCGTCGCGGCGCTTCTGCACCAACGGGTGCGTCGGGATTTGCAACTCTATGCGGTCGGGGACCGAACGGCCGAAATGGCGCGCGCCGGCGGCTTCACGTTCGTGCGAAGCGCCGGTGGGGATTCCGCTTCACTCGCGGCGCTCGTCGCGGCGCAGGCCGACCGGCTTGGCGGTCCGCTGTTTCATGGCGCCGGCGCAGAAACACGCGGCGATCTCGCATCGTTGCTCGAGGCCCGGGGCTTTGACGTCAGAACGTCCGTTTTGTACGAGGCCGTCGCGGTCGCGAACCTGCCGGCGGTCCTGCGCGACGGGTTGCAGAACGATGCGATCGATATGGCCCTGTTCTTCTCGCCCCGAAGTGCCGCGATTTTCGCGGCGCGCGTCGCCGGCGCCGGCCTTGTCGACCATTGCCGCCGAATCCGGGCCTGCTGCATCAGCAGAGCGGTTGCCGGCGCGCTTTCGCCGATCGCATTCGCAAATGTCGCCATTGCCGACAGCCCTGCTCACGACGCCGTGATCGCGCTAGCCGACGCAACGGCGTGCTGAGCCGGCGCCGCGAGACACTGCGCCGGAGACGCTCAATGCATGGCATCCTTCCTCCGCCATGGCAGGGGGCGGACCTTTGTCGCGCGGTGGCATCCGCGTCGACAACAAATTCCATGCTATAGAGCCCGACCGCTTGAAGGGGGCGAAATGCGCAAGTTTCTGGTTGGTCTCGTCATCGTCGCCGCTCTGCTTGCCGGCGCGTTCTACTTTTGCAGCACACCGGACATCCCGCGCAGTCAGCTGGTTGCAAAATACGCCACCGGAGCCTCCCGCTTTATGTCACTGGCAGACGGTGCCAGCGTGCATTATCGCGATCGGGGTCCGCGCACGGCGCCAGCGCTCGTTCTGATCCATGGCTCGAACGCCTCCCTCTTTACCTGGGAGCCCTGGGTTGCGCGTCTCGCGAACACCTTTCGCGTCGTCACCATCGACATGCCGGGCCACGGGCTCACCGGCGCCGTGCCTTCGCGCGACTATTCCGAAGAAGCGATGGTCCATGTTGTCGGCGAAGTCGCCGACAGGCTGTCGCTCACGCGCTTTGCGATCGGCGGCAACTCGATGGGTGGCGCGGTCGCCGCCCATTTCACCGAAGAACACCCCGCGCGCGTGACACAGCTGATCCTCGTCGATGCGGCTGGCATGCCGACCAGGCTCGGCGACCGCATTCCTCTTGCGTTCCGGTTGGCGCGCATACCTGTGCTCAATCAGATCCTGCTCTACATCACGCCCCGGCAGATCGTGACCGAGGGGCTCGACGACGCCATCGTGCGCAAAGCGATCATCGACGATCGCATGATCGATCGCTATTGGGATTTTGCCCGGATGGCGGGCACGCGCGAAGCGACGATGATCCGTTTCGCGCTCCCACCCGACAATTTCGTCGCACAGCATGTGGCCGAAATCCGGATGCCGACCCTTATTTTATGGGGCGAAGAAGATCATCTGATCCCGGTCGAAGCGGCGCATTTGTACGCGCGGGCGATTGCCGGAGCCAAATTGATCGTCTATCCGGCGACCGGCCATCTCCCCCAGGAAGAAGTGCCCGACAAATCCGCCGACGACGTGCGCTCATTCCTTCTTGCAACGAGTCACGCCTAGGCGCGGCTGCGGCCGGTCATCTCACAGATGGCGAAAACCCGGCGAGCTCTGCACCGACCGCAGGCATGAGCGCATCCCAGTCGGCGAATTTCTCCGGGCTGAAAACGCGCGTCGCCCTGTACCAGGGAAAGCGATCCGTGCCGAGCTGCGGCCATGTCCGGCCGGCAGTGAGAAACCACACTTCGGTGCCAACACTTGCGGCTGTCGCGGCTGCCGCAGTAGGCGCGGAGATCACGAGATCGAGCGCGGCAGAAAGAGCGGCAGCGCCATCGATATCGTTCTTCAGGTCGAGCCCTTCCATCCGGTGAATTTTGACGCCGTGGCGCTCTTCGGCCCGTGCGAGTTCGTCATCGACCTCGCCATACTGGACATTGACGAAGGTCAGTCCGGCAACCTTGAAAATCGGAGCCCAGCTTTCCAGCGCGCTGTAATATTTGCTGCGCTTCGCGCCCAGCATCATCGAACGCCAGCACACACCGACAAAGGGGCCGTCTCCCAACGCGGCCAGGCGCGACCGGTAATGCGCGACGCGTTCCGGATCCGGAACGAGGAACGCCGTGGAGGGAAAGTCTTCGACGGACTTTCGGAAAAACTGAAGTGCCGAACCCATCGGGGCGTAGAAATCCGGCTCGCCATCCTTCACAGCCCAGGGCACAAACCGCAATTCCTGGGTACGATCCGGATCGACAAATTTGCGGTCGTCATAGGTGCCGACCTCGGCTGCCGGAAACGAGCGCTGAAAGAGCGGCACAAGCCGCGGATCGACGGCGATCTGCAGCTTCCCCGACGAGCCCACCGCGCGCGTGACATCGGGAAGGATGTTGGCAAACATGAATTCGTCGCCGAGCCCCTGCTCGCCGACGATCAGGATCCGTTTTCCCTCGAGCGGCTCGCCTTTCCAGAGTGGCGCCTTGATCATGTGTTGCACATAGGCGCGGAAGCGTGGGCTGTTGCGGATTTCGTATTCGCTGAATCCTTCCTCCAGTCTGCCCATGCCCATGAGACAGATGCTGCGGGAATGCGTTGCCTCAATCCGTTCGGTGGGATCGGCGACGCGCGCCATCGCCTGGTCATAGGCTTCGAGCGCTTCGCCCAGCCGTCCAAGATGCGACAGCGCGAAGCCGAGATTGTGATAGCCGCGCGAAAAATCGGGCGCGAGGCGATTGGTCTCGCGATAGAAAACAAGGCTTTCCTCGGCACGGCTGTTTTCCGCCAGGACCGTCGCAAGCGCGTTCCACAGGATCGCTTCCTGGGGCATGCGGTAAATCGCGGCCCGCAATGTCTCGATGGCAGTGTCGGGATCGCCGAGATCGCTCTGGATGGTGCCCAGATTGTTGTACCCGAGCGGCGAATCGGGACGGGCGCCGATATAGAGGCGGAACATCTGCTGCGCCTCGTCGATCATCTTCTGATTCCAGGCGGTAAGACCGAGATTCAGCAACAGGTCCGGGTCGTCGGGATCGAGCCGAAAGGCGTGCTCGTAGGTGACAAGCGCCTTGTGCAGATGTCCCATGCGCTCCAGAGCCATGGCGAGCACGTGAAAGGCCTGGGCATTGCTCTCATCGGCCTCGGTGGCTTCCAGGGACAGGCGCCCGGCCCGGGCAATATCGCCGCGCCGCCAGGCCCTGATGGCGCGCCTGAGCGCGCCGTTCGACTTGCGACGCGAAAGCAGCGCTTCCTGCTCTTCGACCAGCATTTCCAGCCGTGCCAGCGTTTGTGCATGCGCACCAATGCCGGCGCGTGCGCCAAGCCCGGGGGTCACGGCCAACTGCGTCATGAGCGTCGAATCTCCAAGAAGCACACTGCGCCGCATCAAATCGCGTCATGCTTAATTCCGCGTCAACACAACCGGTGAAATCACAAGGAGATTGTTAAGAGCTTGGCGCTACGGTCGCGGCACAGGAAGCGCAGGCCTGCCGCCTGACGCATATGGGAGAGCAGAAACAATGCCGCTCAAGCTTTCGCTCAAGCCCGGTGAAAAATTCGTGCTCAACGGTGCGGTGCTGATGAATGGCGACAAGCGGACCAGCCTCGTCATCCAGAACAAGGCCTGTGTCTTGCGCGAACGGGACATCATGCAGCCGGAGGAAGCGATCACGCCGGCCAGGCGCATCTATTTTCCGATCATGATGATGTATCTCGATTCGCAGAAATCGGAACAATATTATAACGATTTTGCGCTACGCATGACGGAATTCATGGGCGCCATCAAGAACGGGACGGCGCTTGCGACCTGCGTGGAGATCAGCCGCGAGGTGATGTCGGGCGCCTACTACAAGGCCCTCATGGCCTGCAAAAAGCTTTTCGATTTCGAACAGGAGCGTCTGAACTATGACCGTCAAAGCCTATCAGAGCGCGCAGCGCATCTCTGAGAATCCGCGCGACACGGAATACCGTCTTTTCGGCCAGATCACCGGCGCCCTGATCAACGTCCAGAAAAAAGGCACCGTGGACGGACCGCTGGTCGAGGCGATCGACTGGAACAAGCGCCTGTGGCGTACACTGGCAACCGATTGCCTGGACGACGGCAACCGCCTTCCCGCCGATTTGCGCGCCAGGATCGTTTCGCTTTCGCTCTGGGTTACGAAATACTCGCGCCGTGTCACGCGCGAGGGTGCGCCGGTGCAGCCCTTGATCGAAATCAACCGCACGATCATGCAGGGCCTCCAGAGCGCCGCCTGAACATTCATCCTGCTCGAATCCGCGATCGCCGGTCCGAAATGGCCGGCGATTTTTTTTTGCCGAGTCCCGAGCGTGCATGCATTGCCGGTCGGCAGAAGTTTCCGGTCCCGCATGGCCTAGTGCCAATTATTCTCCTTATATATCAACGGCTTAGCGCAGAAAAATCTGGCATGCCGCTTGCGGATTCGTTCGCGGGGCATGGTGCCCCCTTGACGCGCAGAACGTGCGCCGAGCCACCAGAATGGCATGGAGAATGGCATGACAGGATCAATGAGCGTCAATACCAATACGGGCGCGATGGTGGCGCTCGAATATCTGAACCTGACGAACGCCCAGCTGCAGCAGACGCAGCAGGCGGTCGATACGGGCATGAAGGTGGCTTCGGCGAAAGACGACGGCGCCACCTATGCGATCGCGCAGAACATGCGCGGCGATGTCGCCGCCTATTCCTCGGTGACGGACAGCCTCAACCGGGCGAGTTCTGTCGTCGACGTGGCGATGAACGCAGGACAGTCGATCTCGGATCTGCTGATCCAGATGAAGCAGAAAGCGATGTCCGCTTCGGATCAGTCGCTGGACACCGCCAGCCGCAATGCCTTGAATGCGGACTTCACGGCGTTGCGCGACCAGATCTCGAACATCATCAACAATGCGGTCTTCAACAACTTCAACCTCATCGACGGGTCGACGAACCAGATTACCGCGCTGGCGTCGGCGGACGGCGTACACAAGCTGACTGTGGCCGCCGAGAACATGAGCCTCTCCGGCTCGATCGTTACCGTGGCCAGCACCGGCTCGATCTCGACCCAGGCCAAAGCCTCGGTCATGATCGCGACGGTCGAGGCGTCGCTGACCAACGTCAACAGCGCACTCGCCACTCTTTCGAGCGGTTCCAAGAAAGTGTCGGTTCAGGCGACTTTCGTACAAAACCTTTCCGACACGGTGACGTCCGGCATCGGCAACCTCGTCGACGCCAACATGGCGCAGGAAAGCGCGATGCTTTCCGCGTTGCAGACCAAGCAGCAGCTGGGCGTGCAGGCTCTGTCGATCGCCAACCAGTCGCCGCAGGTCATGCTGAAGCTCTTCGGCTGATCCGCGCGAAAGGTCTTCGCCAGGAGAAAAAAATTGGGCAATGGGAATGAGCGGCGCGAGCTAGCCTCGCGCCGCTTCCATTTTTTGGCACGCGGCAAAATTTGCCGCTCAACCCGGCAAAAACTGCCGCGCTAGGCATCTTATGCCTAACAGGGCGCCGGCCCGGGACGATCCTGCCGGGATCGTGTTTGCCGGGAAGCGCGGAATTTCGATCCTAAACAAATGCTTACGCGTGCTGCGGCACGCGACTTGCCATCAGGACGGCAGGGCAAAACGCCCCGCGAGCAAAACGCTCGACCAAAATGCCAGAACGGAGGCAAAAAAATGAGCACTGGTGGGATTAGCGTAAATACCAACACAGGCGCGATGGTTGCGCTGGAGTACCTCAACAACACGAATGCACAGTTGCAGTCGGTCCAGACGGCGGTGGATACAGGCCTGAAAGTCTCGTCCGCCCAGCAGGACGGCGCGACCTTCGCGATCGCACAAAACATGCGCGGCGACGTGGCCGCGTACAGTGCGGTTGGCGACAGTCTGAGCCGTGGCATGTCGACAGTCGACGTTGCCATGTCGGCCGGTCAGTCGATCTCCGATCTTCTGATCCAGATGAAGACCAAGGCCCTGGCGGCGTCCGACCAGTCGCTCGACACGGCCAGCCGGTCTGCTCTGAACGCCGACTTCACCGCCCTGCGCGACCAGATCAAGTCGGTCGTGCAGAACGCGCAGTTCAACGGCTTCAACCTGATCGACGGTTCGACGACGCAGATCACCGCGCTCGCCTCCGCCGATGGCACGCACAAGATCACCGTGTCGGGCCAGAACATGAGCCTTTCCGGCTCCATCGTCAGCGTGTCGTCCACCGGCACGATTTCGACGCAGGGAAAAGCCTCGACCATGGTCGCGACCGTCGAAGCGTCGCTCACCGCGGTCAACTCCGCGCTGGCCAATCTGTCGGCCGGCTCGGCGAAGTTCTCGATTCAGTCGAACTTTGTGCAGCAGCTCTCCGATACGCTCACGTCCGGCATCGGCAGCCTTGTCGACGCCAACATGGCTACGGAAAGCGCGATGTTGAGTGCCTTGCAGACCAAGCAGCAGTTGGGCGTACAGGCTCTGTCGATCGCCAATTCGGCGCCGCAGATCGCGCTCAAACTGTTCTAAGTTGCGTAAGGCGGCGGGGCGAAAGCCTCGCCGCCGCATTTCCCCAAAGGCCAAAGCCGCTACGCGGCTCGTCCCCGGGGCGTCCACGGGTAATTGGGTACGGGTGTCGAAAAAAAGAGCACGGGCGGAGATGCCGGGGGGGCGTCTCCGCCCGAAGCCTTTTCAAGTGGCCGGATTCACTGCAGGCCCAGGATGTGCGACAGCGCCTGCACGACATATTCTGCGTCGGCTTGCGTCATGCCGGCGTGCAGCGGCAGGCTCAACGCCTGCGCGTAGTAGCGGTCTGCGCCGGGCAGTTCGAGCGCGCCATAGCGCTTTGCGAAGTAAGGCTGCCGGTGCACGGGGAAATAGTGCACCTGCGCTCCGATCTCCTCCTGCGCCAGCCTGTGCATGAGTTCCGCCCGCGGCATCTTCGAAAAATCGATCCGCACCACATAAAGGTGCCACGCCGGCAGGCATCGGCGGACACGCGCGACCGGGCGGATCGCCGGTGCAAAAGGCGCGAAAAGCGAATCGTAGGTGGCGGCAATCGCACGTCGGCGCGCAACGAAGCGGCCGAGCTTGCCCAGTTGCGACAGGCCCAGCGCACATTGAATGTCGGTGGCGCGCCAGTTGAACCCGGGCTCCACCAGTTCATAGTACCAGGGATTGGGTTCGCCCGCCGGATCGAAGGCATCGTCCCGGTTTTCGAAACATCGGGCGTCACGCGTCATGCCGTGATTGCGCACCAGTGAGAGCCGCTCGGCCACGGCATCGTCGTTGGTCGTCACGGCCCCGCCCTCGCCCATGGCGATGGCCTTCACCGGATGGAACGAAAAGACACTGGCATCCGCAAACGTATTCGAGCCGATCGCGCTCGCCGTTCCATCCTCCGCGATATAGGCGGCGCCCAGAGCATGGCAGGAATCGTCCACGACGAGCGCACCGTGAGACCGCGCAAGCCTGGCAATTCCCTCGACATCGCCGCATTGCCCGTTCAGATGCACATTGAACACGGCGTCGGCGCGACCCGCCCGGCGCAATGCCCGTTCGAGATCACCTGTGCCCATGAGGCCGGTGTCGGGATCGACGTCGGCGAAGACGATTTCCGCGCCATTGAGACGCGGTGCGCTTGCGGTTGCGAGAAAGGTGATGGCGGGAACGACGATCGTGCTACCCGCGCCAAGCCCGAGCGCCCGCGCAGCGAGATACAGAGCGGCGGTGCCGTTCGCGCAAACCCGCGCATGCTTCGCCGACACCGCCTTGGCGAGAGCCGTTTCGAACCTGGCCACGGAAGGCCCGGTCGTCAGAAAATCGCCGCGCAGCGCGTCCGCCACGGCGGCAATATCGTCGTCTTCGATCAGCTGCCGGCCATAGGGCAGAAAGGCCCTGGCTGCGGAATGCGCTGCCTTCAGGGCCGGCGCGCTCACGCGCACGCCTCGGCAAGCAACATCTGAAGACCGCGCGCATCGAGCCGCTCGCTGTTGGTATCGCTCGAATAGGCGAACTCCTCGGCAACGGGGCGGGCGCCGCGATTGAGATAGGCTTCGCGGGCGGCGGCCGCAAAACTCGCGAGAATGACGAAGCGGTCGTCCAACTCCACCGTCCAGCGGGCATCGTCGGCGGGGATCATCGTCTCGTGCAGCTTTTCGCCGGGACGGACGCCGATCACGGACTGCGGCAGCTTGGGCGCAATCAGCGATGCCATGTCGACAATCGTGGTCGACGGAATCTTGGGAACGAAAATCTCGCCGCCGCGCGCCATCTCCATACTCGACAACACGAAATTGACGCCCTGGGTCAGCGTGATCCAGAAGCGCGTCATGCGCGCATCGGTGATCGGCAGCGAATCCGCACCCTCGTCCGCCAGCTTGTGGAAAAAAGGCACGACGCTGCCGCGCGAACCTACCACATTGCCGTAACGGACCACGGCGAAGCGGGTGCCCTCCGCGCCGGCGAGATTGTTCGCTGCCACGAAGATCTTGTCGGAGGCGAGCTTGGAGGCGCCGTAGAGATTGACGGGATTGGCGGCCTTGTCGGTCGACAGCGCGATGACCTTGCGGACATTGCGGCGCAGGGCCGCGCTGACCACGTTTTCCGCCCCGAACACATTGGTGCGGATGCATTCGAAGGGATTGTATTCGGCGGTCGGCACCTGTTTGAGCGCCGCGGCATGAATCACGTAGTCGACATCGCGCATGGCCAGATCGAGCCGGTCGCGGTCGCGCACATCGCCGATGAAATAGCGCATGAAGCCGTAGCGCTCCACGGGAAACATCTGCTGCATTTCGAACTGCTTGAGCTCGTCGCGCGAAAAGATGACCAGGCGGCGCGGCTTGTAGCGCTCGATCGCCATGCGCACGAAATGCTTGCCGAACGAACCGGTGCCGCCGGTAATCAGCACCGATTTGTCGTTGAGGTCGAACCAGGGCTGGGCAAAGTCGCGCAGGGCCTGCGGTTGCCTTGTTTCGTCCTGCGCAATGATCTTGATCGCTCGCTGGGCCATGGTAGGCACGCTTCCTCTCTGCGGCTCAAACCGAATGGTTGCAAAACGTCGTTAATAATCGGCTTACGCGGAGGCGGCGGAGAGGGAAAATCGAAACCGTCTTGGGCCATCACGATAGGCGCTGGGGTGGCGGGTCTCGTCGAGTTCGAGGGCTGAGAGCACCAGCTGGCAGAACAGGCTGCCGCCGCTCAGCCGGTGGGTCAAAAACCCCAGAACCGGCGCCGCGGCGCGGTCCACCTCGATCCGGAGCCTTGTCGCGTCGTCGCCGATTTCCGCCCAGCCTTCGGTCATGCCCAGGCCATGCGAGGACGAGACGAGAAACGACACCGGCGCGCCATGCTCGACCGACGTGCCGTTCAGAAGAAACGTCTCGGGGTCGCGGCCGCCATTGTGGGTGGTCAGGGAAAGCCGGTCCCAGCGGAACGCGCCCGGGAGCAGAGTGATGTGCCCGAGCCGCAGGCTGCCGCGGCCCCAATCCTTCCAGTCGAACAGGAGGTCGAAATCGACCCGCGGGGCGCCGGCATGGAACTTCATTTTTTTTTCGATCGGCCCTTTCGGCGTCTCGATGCGCGCCTCGACACACACCGCGCCATCGGCCTCGCGAGAAAGAGTGGCGTCGCACCATTCCAGATCGGTGATCTTGTGTTCGCCCGGCGCCTCGAACACGCAATCGCCGGTATACCAATCGGCCTGCAAGGCGATGTCGTCGAAATGCCCGTGCGGCAACCCGCCAACCGAATCGTGGTGATGCCCCGCAAAGCGCAAGCGCTCGATCGCGAGACCACGGCGGCGATCGAGCGTGGTTGAAACAGACGGCGTTTCAATTTCGCAGTGCCGGGCCGCGATTTTTTCCGCTTGAGCCGCGGCTTTGAAGTTCTCCCTCACCCCCACCAAGTGGGGGAGAGGGGAAGAGGGGGAGAGGGAAACAGAGGTTCCGAATCGTTTCTCCATGGCCTGAAGGCGCGTGCAATAGGCTGCCCAGCGCTTCTGGGTGATATGAGTCCGGAAATCGCTCGACCAGAGATAGCAAAGCTCTTTCCAGTCGGCGTCGCCGCCGCCCCTTTCGATGAGCGCATGACAGAGGCGTTCGCAGGCGGCATTGATGCCGAGATCGTCGCGGCCGGTGACGGCCCAGCGCGCCAGATTGTATTTGCGCTGCTTTTTGACCGGGATCGGGCACGCGGCACTTTCAAGCCTGAGCGGCGTGCCGCCCGACGGATCGACCGCTTCGCCCGGCGCGACAAGCCGCATACCGGGCTCGCGACGCAGAGCCGCGAACGCATCGGCAATCGTCTGCCATTCGCTGACCTGGGAGAGCTGTTCTTCGGTGCGATAGCGGCCGGGGCGAAAATCGAAAATCTCCGAATCATTGGCATAGATACAGAATACGCGGTTGCCCGTGCCACGCCGCGCGCGGACATAGTCGAGATATTGCGCCGGCGTGGTGTCGCCATGCGCGAGGCGCTGCAGCTTTTGAAAGGCGACGGTGTTCGTCCACAACAGGCCGATGCTTCGTCCATCGGCGCCCTGCGCGCGTTGCGGCTGATAGCGTGTGTCCTGCGGCCATTCCGGATGCTGCGCGCCGGGATTGTCCCAGTCCATCAGGATGGCGCGATAGCCCGCATCGAGATAGAGCGGCACAAGCCCTGCCGAATAGGCCTGTTCGTTCACAAGCGCCAATGACGGCTCGAGCCCCAGAATGGTCCGGTAGCTTGCATGACCGAGGCGCAGATTGGCCTCGCTGACACGCCAGGGCACAAGCGGGCCGATCAGCTGCGCATAACCCGAACCGATCAGTTCGACCGCTCCCTCGGCCAGGAGCGTGCGCAGGCGGATGCACCATGCCGGATCGAGTCGTGCAATTTCCTCGAGCGTGTAGCCGGTCAGTTCGATGCCGAGCGGTCCGTGGCGTTCGGCGAGATCGAGCAACGGCCAATAGCAGCGGCGAATGACTTCGCCGCGCTGTTCCTCTTCGATCGACGAAAAGGCGAGATTGCAATGAAACACGGCGAACAGATCGAGCAGGCCCGCAGCGCTGTGCGTTTCGCGGACGCTGAGCGGCGCATTCATGCGGTGGCTATCCGCAGGCATGCAAGGGCCTCATTGGCCGCGTGGAGTGCCATGTCGCGGGACGCACCGGTCGCAAGCACCATGGCCGCCGAAGGCCGCTTGTCGCCGGCGGGCGGAATCACGTCGCCGGGTTTGGCGGTGACAACGACATCGGCAATGCCGGCGATGTTGCGCGCCTCATCGGCGCCCTCGACGGAGACCACGCATCCCGGCGCCGGGAACGCATAACGCTGGACGACGGCACGTGTCTCGCGCGGTTCTGCCTCTTCCATCGCGACCGGTTCGCCCAGTGCGAGGCGAATGGCGGCGCCAACGAAATCGACGCCGGTGCTGAGCGGAATCTCTCGTGTGCAGAAGAACCCGCCGGACAGACGCACGGCCAGTTCGATGATATGTGGCTCGCCGTCATGCACGACAATGTCGCCCTTGACCGTGCCGTTGGTCACGCCCATGGCGGAGGCGGCCGCGGCAACCACGTCCTTCACTTTCGTCTGAACGTCAGCAGGCAGCGCGCTCGGCAGATCGCCCCCATTCTCGACAAAGAATGGCGCATAGCGTTCGAGATATTCGTAATTGCGATCGGAGAAGCCCGGCGTCGCACAGCGACTGCCCACGATCAGCGATTCGGTGGAGACCTGTGGACCATCGAGATACTGTTCGACCATCACGCGCTCGGTCGGCGAATGCGACCGCGCCAGCATGAAGGCGCGATCGAGATCCGCGACCTGCGCAAGCCGCTGGACGCCGCGGCTGCCGCGGCTGTCGACCGGCTTGATCACGAGATCGCGGCCACGTTCGATGACCACGCGTGCGAGCGCCTGGGGCGTTTCGACCGGCGCGAACCAGGGCACCGGCACGCCGGCGGCCTTCAGGCGCTCCTTCATCGCGAGCTTGTCGGCGGCGAGTCTCGCAGTCTCCATCGATGTGCCGGGAATGCCAAGCCTTTCGCAGACGGTGGCGACGGTCAGCGGCGCATCGGCGGCTACGCAGATCACGCCATGAATGGGACGGATCTTGCGATGAAAACGTGCGGCGGCCGCAGCGGTCTCATCCGGCCCGTAGACATCGGCGACCAGAACGGAATCCGCGATGGTGAAACCGGGCGCTTCGGGATCGCGATCGGAAACGACCACACTGTAGCCCATGTCTTTCGCGCGGCGGATGGCATCCACCGCTTCGATACCACCCGAGACGATGAGAAGGGTTTTCGTCATCAGAAGTAGAGACCGCCATTGACGTTGAGTGTCTGGGCCGTGATGTAGCTTGCCGCATCGCTCGCCAGGAACACGACCGCGTCCGCCACTTCGCGCGCCGTTCCGAGCCTCTTGAGCACGATGCCTTCGGACGCCTTGCGCACCGCTTCCGAGGCCATCGCGGCTTCCGCCATTTCGGAACCGATCAGGCCGGCGGCCACCACATTCGAGCGCACGCCGCGGCTTGCGCCGAAACGCGCAACGACCTGCGCGAGCGACATCAATCCGGCCTTGGACGCGGCATAATGCGCGGTGCGCGGGCCGCCATACTGGCCGCTGACCGAACCGATATGCACGATGCTGCCGCTTCCGGATTCCGCAAGAATCGGAAGAAAGATCTGGCTGCAGAGATACGGGCCCTTGAGATTCGTGGAAAGAATGAAATCCCAGTCGTCATCGGTGATCTGATCGAAATCGGTCGGGCGGTTGACGCCGGCATTGTTGACCAGAATCGACAGGGAAGGGAATTTCTCGCGGATTTGCGCCGCGGCGGCTTCGACGCTCGCCCGATCGGTCACATCCATCGGCACGATCAGCGCGCGGCGGCCCAGAGCTTCGATATGCGTCGCGACCTTTTCCGCTTCGCTTTGGCGTTCGCGATACGACAGCGCGACATCGGCGCCCGCCTCCGCAAGACCGATGGCGATGGCGCGGCCGATGCCGCGGCTGCCGCCCGTGACGAAGGCCGTTTTGCCGCCGAGCGAAAAGCGCGACATCATCGCGCCTTGCGCGCGATCGCGCGTTTGGCGGCGCGCGCGATGTGCGGCGCAGAAAGGCCGTAGACGGCCGCAAGTTCCTCCGGTTCGCCCGACGCGCCGAATTGGTCTTTCACGCCGACGAATTCCATCGGACACGGCCTGCCCTGCACCAGCGCCTCCGCGACGGCGCCGCCCAGGCCACCCAGAATATTGTGATCTTCCGCTGTCACGATCGCGCCGGTTTCGGCGGCGCAGCGTTCGATGAGATCGCTATCGATCGGCTTGATGGTCGCCATATTGACGACGCGCGCCGAAATCGATTCGGCCGCCAGAAGAGCCGCCGCCTCAAGCGCGCGCGCCACTTCCACACCGCAGGCGATGAGCGTCACATCGTGACCATCGCGCACGATCTGGCCCTTGCCGATCTGGAAGGTATGGCCCTCGGCGAAAATGGTCCTGGCGGGACTGCGACCGGTGCGCATATAGACCGGCCCATCGAATTCGAGAATCGCGCGCGTCGCCAGCGCGGTTTCCACCGGATCGGCCGGCGAGATCACCGTCATGCCGGGAATGGCGCGAAAGGCGGCGAGATCTTCGAGCGCCTGTGCCGAACCGCCATCGGGACCGACATCGAGTCCGGGATGGCTGGCGACGATCTTGGCGTTGCGCCGCGCATAACCCAGCGACAGCCGCGCCTGTTCGATGGCGCGCAGGCAGAACACGGCGAAGGTGGTCACGACCGGCAGCAGGCCGACAGCGGCGAGACCACCTGCCGCGGCCATCATGTTTTGCTCGGCGATGCCGAACTGCAGAAAACGCTGCGGATGGCTCTTGCGGAAATGATGCACGCCCGTGCCGCCGGCGATATCGGCGTCGAGCACGACCAGTTTCGGATAGTCGTCGGCGAGCCGGCTCAGCGCCTTGCCGAATGCTTCGCGCAGCGAATCGCCGCTTGTACCAATCAGGGCGGGTGCTTCAGCGCTCATTGAGCCACCCGTCGATTTCCTTGTTCGTGGCGTCGAGCGCGCGCAGCGCCGTTTCGGCCTGTTCGCGCGTCAGCTTTACGCTGCCATGCCATTGCGGCACGTTTTCCATATAGGGCACGCCCTTTCCCTTTACGGTGTTGGCTATCAAAACCGTCGGACGCCCGGTGGTCGCCGCAGCACGGCGGAACGCCGTCAGCATGGCCGGCACATCGTGTCCGTCGATCTCCGCGACCGACCAGTCGAAGGCGCGCCATTTGGCGGCGAGCGGTTCGAGCCGCATGATCGCGTCGTTGCGGTCGTCGCTCTGCAATTTGTTGTAGTCGATGATGACGCACAGATTATCGAGCCGGTGATGCGCGGCGCACATTGCCGCTTCCCAGACCTCGCCTTCCTGCAACTCGCCATCGCCCAGAAGCGTGTAGACCCGCGCCGAACTCTTGAGCAGTTTCAGCCCCATCGCCATGCCGAGCGCGACCGAGAAGCCCTGGCCCAGCGAGCCGGTGCTCGTCTCGACCCAGGGAAGATCGCCGATATGGGGATGGCCCTGAAACGGACTGCCGATCTTGCGCAGCCTGAGAGCCGCTTCGGGATTGCAGAAACCATGACGCGCGCCGATGGCGTAAAGACCCGGCGCGGCATGCCCCTTGGAGAGCACAAAGCGGTCGCGCTCCGGATCGTCCAGGCCGTCGCGCCAGAGATGGAGCTCCGTGCCAAACAGCACCGCCAGGATATCGGCGCAGGACATCACGCCGCCGGGATGGCCGGAGCCTGCGTGATAGATCGCGGCAATGGCGTGACGGCGCACGTAGCGGGCGTCTTCCGCCAGCCGCGCCAGGGCATCGGGCGCCAGCGAAGGCGCCTTTCGATCGTTATGCGTGGTGATCATCGACATGGTTTCGCTCACGCCGCTTGCGCGAGGCGCGCGCGCGCCAGCAGATCGGCATAGGCGACGATCTCGGCCTCGGGCACGAGCAACCGCGCTTCGCGGGCGATCTCGTCGGCGAACCGTCGCGACATCACGACGATGACTTCCGGCCGGACGGCGGCAATCGCCTCGGGCTTCGCGACCGGCACACCGAACCGTTCGGAGACGAAGCGGCTCAAATGCGTATCGATGAGCAAAGCCGGCAAACCCGGCGAGTAGCCGCCATGGGTGACCAGCGCGTCGAACAGGCGCCCCGCACCCCAAATGGCGACGCGCCGAGGCGCATAGCGCGCGAGTTCGGCCGCAACAGTCGTCAGCGCAATCAGATTGCGGGCGCGATTGCCGATATACAGCGCAAGCAGGTCTTCCGCGGCACGCACCTCCGGACCATCCTCCTCAAACGTGACGGACTGCCTTCGGGGCGATTTGCGCGCCACGATGAGAAGATTCTCGCGATCGCCCGACTCCGGGCCGGAAACGATCTCGAAACCGGAATTCTGCAGAAGCCGCGTCAGGGTGCGCGGCGAGAAATGATAGAGATGCTTGTCGATGAACCATTCCTCGACAATGTCCTCGGCGCCGATGATCGCGATGTTGGGCGCGTCGAGAACGAGAAGCCCCCCGGGCTTCAGCGTGCGCCAATGGTCGTCCAGCACGTGGCCGGGATGGGCCAGATGTTCGATCGTGTGACAGGAATGAATGATGTCGAAACGTTCGTTTTCGAGCGGGACATCTTCGATCCGTGCACAGATCAATTCCGTGCGCTCGAGCGAGGCGCAGGATGACGCGACCCGCTCGTCCGGCTCGACTGCAACGAGGGTGGCACGCGGCGCCGCCTCCAGCAGCATCCGGCCAAAGCTTCCACGATTGGAACCGACATCGAGGACGACAAGGTCTGCGGTCAGATCGGTCTGGGCACGAAGAGCATTCAGAACCGCTTCGGCCCGGAAGGCCTTTCCGTAGCGGATATTGCCCCAGTCGGCACCGCCGGATACGGCTGCTGGGGCGCGCGGGGCGCGATCGATCCGCGGCAGGCTTTGCACCAGGCCGCAACCGCGGCAGAGATACACCTGCAAGCCGCGCGATGACCGCTCCGGCGCATAGACAGATTCCAGGGCTTCGCCGCCGCAAAGCTCACACAGATCGCTCATCGAGGAGTTTCCGCTACCACCCGCTAACCATTTTCGCGCGATCGTCGTTAACAATTCGCTAGCGCGCGGTGCGGGAGGACCCGGGTTCGTCAATACTTCACGACATATTCCGGCCGGTCGGCATACCCGAGGCGATGCATCATCGGAGCGGCGATGCGTTCGAAAGCGGCGCTCTGGGAGGTGTCGAGCAGACGGTCCTCGGGCCGGTTCACATTGTGCGGCCGGGCGAACAGTGTTGCGTGCGCCTCCTGTGGCGCGAGGCCGAGAAACCGAGCCAGGCGCGTCGCTTCGTCTGCCGACGCCTGCAAATCCTCCAGCCGCACAAAGAGACTGCGTTCCGGTGCCAGCGCCGCAAGCGAGGCGACAATGACGCGATTGATCTCGGCCCAGTGCCAGGCGATGCGCGCGAACTGGTCGAAACCGGCAAAAACGTCTTCCCAGGGATCATCGGGGCGCGGAAGCGGCCACCAATATTTCTTTTCGGGTGGTGGCGGGCGCAGCCGGGACGGACTGGCGGCATAGGCCGACAGGATTCGCGTGGAACGGTCGTCGTAGCACTCCGCCGCGAGCTTGTGGAAATACGAGCCGGCGACCTTGCGGCCATCGCGCACGAGATGGACGAATTTCGCCTGCGGAAACAGCGCGGCGAGCTCGGGGATCAACCAGGAAAGCTTGTTCGACGAATCGCCCCAGAACGCAGCCTCGCTGTAATGCACCGCCGCGCCGTGGGTGCGGTCAAGCACCGCCATCGCCTCGTCGCGACTGCACCAGTTCATGTACCGCTGCACCGCCAGTGGCTGAACGACATGCACCATGTATTCGTGATGGATTTCGACGTCCGGACCCTGGGACAGGGCCTTCTGCAGCATCGCGGTACCGGAACGGCCGCTGGACACGATGAAGAAGGGACGAGCCATGTCTTTCCTCGACGGACACCGAACGCGAATGAAAACCGGAAATCGCGCGGCTCCGCCGTTAACGCTCCCTTAGCCATCCCGGCTTTAGAAACCGTTAAGCCTCCGCGCGGAGATCTCGATGCGCCGCCCACGTTTCATCGCCGAAGCCTCCAGCAATCACGGCCGCGATCTGTCGCGCGCACTCGCCTTCGTGGATGCGGCGGCGGATTGCGGCTGCGACGCCGTCAAATTCCAGCTTTTCAAGATCGATCGCATGTTCGCGCCGGAAATCCTGGCGCAAAGCGAAACCCATCGCGCGCGCCGCGAATGGGAGTTGCCCGTCGCACATCTGGCGCCTCTGGCCGCGCGGTGCGCGGTGCGCGGTATTGCCTTCGCCTGCACACCATTTCACGCCGAAGCGGTAGACGCCCTCGAACCTTTCGTCGGCTTCTACAAGATCGCGTCCTATGAGCTGCTCGTTTCGGCGCTGCTCGCCGCCTGCGCCCGCACCGGCAAGCCGATCGTGCTTTCGACCGGCATGGCGACGCTGGCCGAAATCGAACGCGCCGTCGCGGTTCTCCGTCACGAAGGCGCGCGCGATGTGACATTGCTGCATTGCGTGTCGGCATACCCCACACCGCCCCAGGAGGCCAATCTGGCCGCGATCGGCGCATTGCGCGACGCGACGGGCTGCGCCATCGGCTGGTCCGATCACACGCGCCGTCCCGCCGTCATCGAGCGCGCCGTGCATCGCTGGAACGCGTCTGCGATCGAATTCCACCTCGATCTCGACGGCAGCGGCGCCGAATACAAATCCGGCCATTGCTGGCTGCCGGAAGAAATCGCGCCCGTCATCGCGCGCATCCGCGAAGGGCTGAGCGCCGACGGCACGGGGTTCAAGGAACCGCAGCCTTCGGAAGCCAGCGACAGGGAGTGGCGTGCCGATCCGATGGACGGCATGCGTCCGTTGCGCCATGTGCGCGCCGTGTGGAAACCTGCTGCCTGATGGAGAACAGCGATTCGTTTGCCCGCCCGCGCGTCGTGGCGATCATCCAGGCGCGGATGGGCTCCACGCGGCTGCCGGGCAAGGTCCTCAAGCCCATCGCAGGCCGGCCGCTGCTCTGGCATGTGGTCGAACGCCTGAAGCGATCACATTGCATCCATGACATTGCGATCGCGACGTCGACCCATCCCCGCGACGATGCCATTTCCGAATTCGGACTTGCCCACGGTATCGCTGTCGTACGAGGGCCGGAAGACGACGTTCTCGCGCGGTTCGCACTGGCCGCGGACAGCCTGGCAGCCGACGTGGTTGTGCGCGTGTCGTCCGATTCTCTCTTCATCGATGCCGGCTTTATCGATCATCTCGTCACCGCCCTGCTGGAGCAGGATGGCGACTATGTGCTTCTGGAAGACGGTGCGATCACAGCCCATGAAGGAGTCGATCCCTTCTCGCGGCGCGCGCTGGACAGACTGATGAACGAGGCGCACGACGATCCGGTGGCCCGCGAGCATGTGAGCGGGTATTTCAAGCTTCATCCCGATTTCGTGCGCATCGTGCGGGCACTCCCCTATCCGGCGCTGGCGCGTGAGGCCGGACGGCTTACCATCGACACACCCGACGATCTTGTGTTCGCCGAAGCCGTGCATGCGCGGCTCGCGGCACACGCCGGCGAGGCGTCGCTCTCCGATCTGTTGCTGCTTCTCGAACGAGAACCGCAATTGCGCGGGCTGAACGGCCATGTACGCCAGAAAACGATGGCAATGCGCGGAGCGCTCGCGCTCATCCGCTGCGATGGCGGCGGCGATCTCGGCTACGGCCATGTGAAACGGATGATCGTGCTGGCGCGCGCCTTGCGCGATCAGCAGGGAATCGGTGTCATCTTCGCGCTGAACGGCACGGAAGATGCGCGCGACACGATCTGCCATGCGGGATTCGAAGCGAGTCTTCTCGATCCCGCGCAGAGTGCGATCGCGCTGGCCCGCGTGATCGCAGCGCGCCGACCGGATTTTCTGATTTGCGACTTGCGCGAAAATCTTACCCGCGAGCAACTGGTAGAACTCGGCAAGGGCGCGGCCGTCACGGCGGTTGTCGATGACGGATCGGACCGCCGGCTCGCTGCCGATCTCGCCTACTATCCGCCGCTGGCCCAGGTGAAGACGCTCGACTGGAGCGGTTCGCACTGCGTGCCGCGAATCGGCTGGGAATGGTCGCTGCTCGGAACGCAGGTGACCACGACGCTGCACAGCCCGCGCGCGCTTCCTTCGCTGCTTGTCACAATGGGTGGCAGCGATCCCATGGGCCTGACCCTGCGCGCAGCCGAGGCGCTGGCGACGTTCGACCAGACTTTCCACGCGCGATTCGTGATCGGTCCGGGGGTACGGAACCGCAGCGAGGTCGCGGAGGCCATCACCGGCCTGTCGCGCGATTTCGAGATCGTGGAACCGGGCGACAGTCTCGCTGCGCTTTATGAAACAAGCGATCTGGCATTGGCGGCCTTCGGAGTCACGGCCTACGAATTGGCGGCTTACGGCGTGCCCGCGCTCTATCTTTGCCTGACGGAAGACCACGCGATTTCTGCGAGTGCCTTCGAACAGGCCGGGATCGGCGTTTCACTCGGCGTTGCCGACATTGCGACGCGCGGCTTTATTGCGCAATCCGTTGGAACCCTCATCGCCGACCCCGCGCGCCGCAACGCGATGCGCCGCTGCGCCCTCGCCACCATCGACGGACGCGGCGCCCAACGCATCGCGGAAGATCTTGCGCAAGCGCTGTCCGACAAACGCGCAAGCCGGGCGACAGGGACGACAGGCTGACGTTCAGGTCTTTGCAACCGCCATTCGCGCGATCAGACTCTCGGCATTGCCGAAAACCTCGCCCCAGTCGCCGGCGATTTCTGGCGTGATGCATTGGCAGGCCGGCGCGAGCGGCTCGCAATTTTGCGCAAAGCTCGTCCAGCTCGCATGATAGAGCAGCTTCAGCGTTGGCACGCCCGCGCCCGATGCCAGCCATGACACGGCAGTCGGCGCGCTGACCACGACATCGAGGGCCCGCAGCATCGCAGCCGTGCGATCCAGTTCGTTTTTCTGGTCAAGCGCCTCCGGCACCACGATCTCACAGCCGCTCAACGCTTCCAGATGGGCGATTTCCTCCGGCGTGGCATCGTATTGGGCGCAGACGATCGTGCCCTCCAGTTCGGCGAGCAGATGCGCCCATAGCTCCAGCGGCGCATATTGCAGCGCGCGGCCGCCGGTCAATTTTCCGCTGCGCCAGCAGATGCCGATGGCCGGACGCGCAGCGAACACATCCCGCGAGCGGGCGATCTCGTCCGGATCCGGCCGCAGATAGGCATGCGGATCGGGAAAAGCCGCGAGCGCATTGCCGAGATAGCGCGGCAGGGTGCCGATCTCGGTGGCGCAATTCGCGCCGCCCATGGTTTTGAGCCAGCCATAAGAAGCATGGTGCACGCCACCGCGCTGTTCGATTTGCGCCGGCACGACCGACGCGCGCGGAAATGACCGCGCGAACAGCGTCACCAGCCGCGGCTCGCATTCCAGAATCACGCTGCCGCCTTCGCGTTCCGCGCGGTCGAGCAGCGCCGGGACAAGGCTCGCAAACATCATCTGATCGCCCACGCCCTGTTCGGCGGTGACCAGGAGGCGCTTGCGCTTGAGATTTTCACCGCACCAGGCAGGCAATCCGTGATCGCGAACCGGGGCCTTGGCCGGAAGCTGCAGACGGGCCGCATAGTCGCGCCAGCCTTCCTTGAGCCGGCCTTGCGAGAGATGCAGCACCGCGCGGTTGAGCCGGGCCTGCGCATTGTTCGGCTCGCAACGCAGCGCGCGATCGTAGAGCATCAGCGCTTCCTTGTCGGCGCCGGCATCGGATCGGAGATCCGCGAGATTGCCGAGCGCCGGGGCACAATCCGGATCGCGCGACAGCGCCTCGCGATAATGCGCCTCGGCGCGCGCGTGCTCGCCAAGCTCGCGCGCGACGGATCCGAGCGTGAGCCACAATTCGGGTGCCTCCGGCGACCGCTCGAGTGCCGGCTCCAATAGCGCCCGCGCCGCCGCCTGGTCGCCATTGGCGCGCAGAAGATTGGCGAGATTGACCAGCGCCTCGATGCGGCCGGGTTCGAGCGCGAGGACGCGGCGAAAAAATTCCTCTGCCGGGCCGGCCATGTCGAGCGCCCGCGCCGTGTTGCCCAGCGCGAAAAGGACACGGGGGTCGTCGGGCTTCAGCGCCAGTGCGCGTTCGAAGTGCTCGATGGCCTCGACATGATGGCCGTGCCGCGAGAGCGACAGGCCTTCCTCATACGGATCGCTCCGTCGTGCCGCGTTTTGCATGCCCTCTTATGTGGCAGCGGCCGTTAAGACGTCGTAAAGCATGAGAAGCGGGCAATCGCGCCCTTTCGCGGCGAGAAGGGCCAAATCGGCGGCAGAATGGCGCGATCCGAAATTTCGAGCCCGGTCACGGACGACACGCTGCGTCTTGCGCGGCTGTTCTGGCTGGCGATCGCCGTGGCCGCATTGTGCGCCGTCTGTGCGATCTGCACGGCCCGCGACCTCGTCTATGACGGCGCCTTCTATCTGCTTGCCACGGCGGCTCACGCCCATTTGCGCATCATCGAGCCGGCCCGCGCCGTCGTGCAGGGGCTGCAGCAATGTTTCGCCGTCGCCGGCGAACGGGCCGGCATCACCGATCTCTTCGTTCTGTCACGCCTTCTGTCGCTGGGCATTTCGGGCTGGCCGGTGGTCCTTACGGCGCTGTGCTGGCCGGTGCTGCCGCGCGCCGAGAAGGCCTGGATTCTGGGGCCGCTCCTCAACCTTGCTGCCGTGATTCCCCTGACGGGTTTCATCGGCATTGGCGAAGGCATCATCGCCTCATGCCTGTTGTGGCTGCTGTTTCTCCTCTTCGCATTTCGCCTGCGCGAGCCCTGGGGCGCCGCGGCGGCCATTCTGCTCGCGATCGCCTGCGCCTTTGTCCATGAGGCGGCGTTCGCCTTCATGGCCGGGCTCTCGCTTGCCGCCCTTCTTCGCGCCTGGCGCGCGCACGGTTTGGAGCGCCTCGCCGCGCTTTGCGTCGCCATGGTCGCGGGAATTGCGGCGCTTTACCTGCTGGGATGGACGCTCGCGCCGCGCAGCGCGATCGAACGCTCGAATTTTCTGTTCGGGCTTCTCGGCAGCTTCTTCGGGACAGGACGCGAACCGAATCTTGCCGCCCTGGCGAGCACCGCGGCCGCCCTTGCTGTGGCGGCCATGGCGTGGACGCGCGGGCGCACCTCCTGGCCTGCATGGGGGGCAGCGCTCATTTTTGTCATCGCCGCCGGGTTCATGCTGGCGATGCCCGACAGGCTGATCACACCGGGACGCTATTTCGCGGCGCGCGGCCTGCCCGTGATGTTCACCACGGCCGCGGCTGCGATCCTTTACATCGCAAAAGAACGTGGCGTTTCGCCCGCGCGGTTTGTCACCCGCCCGGTCGCGGCCATTCTCCTGGGCCTCATTCTCACCCAGGCTGCGCTCCAGCTCACCATGACGGAGAGATGGTGGACCTATACCGGCGACTTACGGAGTCTTGTGGCGAGCCGCCACGGTGTCGTGTCTTTCGACGAGAGTTCCCGCGCGATCAATCCATCCGGCAGCCGCTTCCGGCGGGAACTGCTCGAATCCTGGAGCGTCGAGCCGCTGAGCCTTGTTCTCGCGCCGCATGGGCAGGTGCAGGCCTGGGTCGAAGCCGCGCCCTTTGCCCCGTGGGTGCCGTATCACGCCGACAAGCCGCGCTCGTTGCCGCGCGCACCCGGTCTGGACTGGAGCCGCTTCCCAACTGCCGGCGCGCCGCAATGATTAACGCGGCGAAAGCATTGCAGAAACTGTGATCCACGGCACGTGCCGCAATTAGCCTGCCGTTAAGGCCCGTCGCGCGAAAATCGTGGCAGGATTGCCATGACCACAAGCACCAGCTTTCTCTCTTTGAACTCGACGACGCTGCTGAACTATTTCAGCGCGCAGGTGCAGTCGAATGCGCTCCAGTCGGCCACGAGCGCGGTATCGAATTCGTCGACCTCGTCGTCGTCGTCCGGTACGTCAGGATCGGCGTCGTCAACTTCTGCCGGCGAGCCGCCCTGGGAGAATTTCAACGGTCCGACGCAGCAGGCCCACGACGCCGCGGTGCTCACGACAACCAATTTCGTGAATCTGAACACTGCGACGCTGATCACCGGTTCCACGGCCAGTGACAAGACACAGGAAGACAACCAGAAACTCTTTGCGCTCTACCAGGGCATCAGTTCGCTCGCGTGGCTTTCGAGCATGTCGCAGCGCTCGGGCATGACCGCCGGTCAGCTCGCGGGCTTCAACACGCGCTTCCAGACGGGAATGCAGCAGATCCAGTCGTTCATCTCGACGCAAAATTTCAACGACCTCACCTTGCAGGCGGGGCAGACGGCGTCGTCGGTCACCAGCAGCGCGAACATGCCGTTTGCCGGTTTCTCCTATAGCGGCGCGACGGTGGTCGGCGACGCCAATGTCGGCACCGCGTTGTCGTCGCTCAGCACGAGCGAGAGCTTCGATATTTCGGTCACCAAAGGCGGCACGAAAAGCGATGTGCCGATCGATCTGTCGCAGGTGCAGGGTCCGTTGACGCTCGACAACGTCGTGACCTATGTCAACCAGCAGCTTCAGGCCGACGGATTCAACACGCGCTTCGCGCGCGTCCTGACGCAAGGCGACATCAACGATCCGACAACGGCCTCCTACGGCATCGGGATCACGCCCGCGCCGGGCGAAGCGATTTCTCTTTCCTCCGCAGCGGCCACGCCGGCGATCTATGTGGCCGGCACGACCGGTTCGGCCACCGGCTCAAGCACGACAACCAACGGCACAACCACCACCACGCCGGCCGATGTGCAGGGCCGGCTGGTGAAACTCTCCGCCCTGTCGTCTTCGCCGCAGACCACCTTCAATGCGACGACCGATCCGAGTTCCGGCACGACGACCGCACAGGCGACCGCAGTCGATTCGAACGGCAATGTCTATGTGGTCGGCAACGCCACCGGCGATTTCGGCAACCAGATCAACCAGGGCACCCAGGACGTCTATCTCTCGGAATATGATTCCGCAGGCAATCTGCAGTGGTCGAAACTGTTGGGCAGTTCGGGCTCCGCCTCGGGCTATTCGCTGGCCGTCGATCCGAAAGGCGGTGTTGTCGTCGCCGGTTCGACGACCGGAGATCTGAACAGCACGGCCATCGCGGACGGCAACACCGACAGTTTCGTCGCGCGCTACGATACGTCCGGCAACCAGGTCTGGACGACGCAGCTGCAGACGCTTTCCAACAATCAGGCGCAGGCCGTCAGCGTCGATGCATCGGGGAATGTCTATATCGGCGGCCAGGTCAGCGGCCTGATCGGCGCCGGCCAGACCAATGCCGGCGGCAGCGACGCCTATGTCGGCAAGCTCGATTCCACCGGCAAGGTCGTCTACGAAAAACAGTTCGGCACCTCGGGCAGCGATCAGGTCGCCGCGACCGCGACTACCGCCGATGGCGGCCTTGTGGTCGCCAGCGTGCAGAACGGCGAAGCCTTCGTCACCAAATATGCCAATGGCGATGCGACGAGCACGCCGGAGTGGCAAGTCGATGTGGGCGCGCTGCAAAGCGGCGCGCTGAGCGGCCTCGCTGTCTCCGGCAACCAGGTCTATCTGTCGGGCTCGACCTCCAACACCGCGCTCAATGCAGGCGGTGCCGCAACCGTCGCCACACCCAGCACCGGAAGCACCAATGCGTTCGTCTTCAACATCACCGACAATGGAACGAGCGCCACACCGAACCATGTGAGTTATGTGGGCGCCGACGGCACGACCAAGGGCGGTGCTGTGACCGTGGGACCGGACGGCACGGTCTATCTCGCCGGCACCACGACCGGAACTTTTGCCGGTCAGACGCGCAATGTCGCCGGCGCCAGCAACATGTTTGTGAGTGCGCTGGGAAGCGACGGCAGCATCGATTGGTCGCGACAGTATGGCGGCGCCGACGGGCAGTCGAGCGGCCAGGGCATTGCAATCGACGCGCAGGGGTCGAGCGTGCTCGATGCGCTGGGCCTGCCGCGCGGTACGATCAGCGTCAACCAATCCGTCGATCTGACGCAAGCCACGACGCTCAGGGCCGGCGATTCCTTCAGCATCAAGACACAGGGCACCGCCGCGCGCTCGACAGCGATCACCATCGAGCAGGGCGAAACGCTGCAATCGCTGGCCGACAAGATCAATGGCGAATTCATCCAGGGAATTACCGCCAGCGTGACCTACGGCAGCGGCGGCGAAGCGCTGAAGATCGCGGCGAGCCCCGGCGTCTCCGCCAATCTCGTCTCCGGTCCCAGCGGATTCGACGCATTGTCGCGGCTCGGCATTCCGTCCGGCGAGATCACGGCGCCCGCCAAGGGATCGACCACTTCGACGACCACGTCCTCCACCGGCAAGACCGTATTCGGCCTCGGACTGATGTCCAATATGGATATCTCCACGACCACGGATGCCGGCGCGGCGCATGCCTCGCTGGAAAGCGCGATGCTCGCGATCCAGAACATGTATCGGCAGATCAACACACCGGCATCATCGGCCACCGCGGCGACCACCCAGTCCAGCGGACCGGCACCCGCCTATCTCACCGCGCAGATCGCCAGCTACTCGCAGGCGCTGACGATGCTGGGCGGCAGTTCGTCGACGAGCGCCTGAACGGCGCATCCCGGTTCGGGGTCAGGTCCGTTCACCAAACGATCCGTGTACGGATTTCTTCTTGACATTCTGATCAAACGCGCGTCTCATTGGGGCAGTGTCACGAAGCCGTGCCCGGCGCTCCCCGAGCGGCTGGGTTTTGTTTTTTGGCCCCCCAAGCGGGGCCTCGCGGGGCGCATCGCCCGCCCGTCTTTCAGGCTTTCGAGAAAATCCCCCGGCCGGCGGAATAAATCGCCGTGCGGCTGCGTCTCATTCGCACAAACCACGGAGATTTCCGATGCGACCGTCACTCACACTTGCTCTCGGCCTGCTTTTGCTCGCCACGCCGGCCCTGGCCGGCGGCGGAAAAGGTTCGGCGTTCAAGGTCACCAATCTTGTGTCCAACCAGGGGGGCGTGGCGAAAGTCACCGATCCCAATCTGGTCAATGCCTGGGGGCTCGCCCAAGGCCCTGGCAACGCGCCCATTTGGGTTTCGGACGCGGGCTCAGGCCTTTCGACCGTCTACGAACAGGGCACCGGACAGAATGTCGGCCTTGTGGTCACCATTCCGGACGGCGCGCCGACAGGCATCGTCTCCGTGCCCCCCAACGCGGGCTTCGTGATTTCGGAGAACGGCAAGCACGCCGACGCCTCGTTCCTCTTCGATTCGCTGTCGGGGGTGATTTCAGGCTGGAGTTCCTCGGTCGATCCCAGCAACGCCGTGATCGCCATCGACAATTCCGCGCAAGGCTCGGTCTATACCGGCCTCGCGCTCGATACGTCGAGCAACCTCCTGTTCGCGGCCGATTTCGCGAACAATCAGGTGCAGGTTTACGACAGCACGTTCGCGCTGATGAATTCCTTCACCGATCCCGGCCTGCCGAAGGGCTTCGCGCCGTTCAACGTCGCGATTTTCAACGGCGACGTCTATGTCGCCTATGCGCAAGGCGGCGGAGAACGCGGCGTCTTTCACAAGCCACCCAAGGCCAGCCTTGGCTTCGTCGACGTGTTCAGCGAGAACGGCACGTTGCTGAAACAGCTGATCGCCGGCGGCAAGCTCGACGCTCCCTGGGGCATGGCCATCGCGCCCAGCAGTTTCAAATCCTTCGGCAATGCCCTGCTCGTCGGCAATCTCGATAATGGCCGGATCAATGCCTACGACATTTCCAGCGGCAAGTTCGAAGGCACGCTGTCCAACAAGAAGGGCAAGCCGATCGTGATCGACGAATTGTGGGCGCTCGATCCCGTCCCGACCGGCGACATCACGTTCTCGGCCGGACCACAGGGTTATTCCAACGGATTGCTGGGACTGATCACCGTCCAGAAGTGACCGCGCAACCCCGAATGGCTTTGCGTTGCGAATTCTGTGCAAACGCGTGACCCTCCTCGCCTTGCACGCCCCCCTGCAAAAGCAACGCGGCGTGACCGCTCCCGGGACAGACCCGGGGGCGGTTTCGCGTTTATGAGACCGAGGGATTGTGCGGCGCGCGGGTCAGGCCACGTTGTTGTAGAGAAGCGCGTTGGGCTGGCGGCCGGGCGCGAGGCTGGCGCCGTAGGGCCGCGTGACGCTGCGGCGTTTTTCGACGTCCTCCGCGATGGCGCGGATCATGCCTTCCGTGGCGCCGCGCAGGCGCGTCAACATCCGCGTCTGCCGGTTGAGCGCATCGCGAAACGCTTTCGTGGCGGTGACGAGCGCCGGCGGCGGCTTCGCGCCCGACTGCGCCAGCTGGGCACGCAGCGCCTGCGCCTCGCGCGCATACACGGCAGCCAGCTGCTGCATTTCGGGTTCGACCGAACGCATCTCCTGCGGCCGCGCCTTCTCGAGCGCGGCGATGTCGGCTTCGAGCGCCGTGGTGAGACGCTCGGTCAGCGCCCTCACGTGTTCGGCTGCCTGGTTCGTGCTCATCGGTGTGTCTCCTGAATGTGCAGCAATTCGCGGCCGACGGCCTTGGCGATGCCGAAGCCGCCCTGCGCGCAGATCTGCTTGCCATATTGGTCGAGCATCAGCGAACGGAACATTTGCTCGCCCGGTCCGCCGCCGAACGGTCCGTCGGTCGAGATGCCTTCGTACATCTGCCCCAGCATTTGCGTGACAAACACCGATTCGAAATCCTGCGCCGCTTTTTTCGCCGCAGCGGCATTCGCGGCGGATTTCGGCGCGGCGATGGGCGTATTGTTCGCGAGCAATGCCGCCGGCGAAAGGATGTCGGCCGCGCCGCTCACCCGATCACCTCGATCTCCGCCTGCAACGCGCCCGCGGCCTTGATGGCCTGAAGGATGGAAATGATGTCGCGCGGACCGACGCCCAGCGCGTTCAATCCGTCGACCAGTTTCTGCAGGCTGACGCCGTCCGACAGCACGGCCATCTTGTTGCCTTTGCCGTCATCGACCTGGATCTGCGTGCGCGGCAATGTCTGTGTCGTGCCGCGGCTGAAGGGCAGCGGCTGACTTGCCTCCGGCGTCTCGGTGACGCGGATGGTGAGATTGCCCTGCGCGATCGCAACCGTGGCGATGCGCACATCCGAGCCCATCACGATCACGCCGGACTGTTCGTCGATCACGACTTTCGCCGGCTGATCGGGCGCCACCTTGAGCTGTTCGACGTCGGTGAGCAGCCCCACGACACCGCCCTGATAGGCGGCGGGTACCGCGAGATGCACCGTGGCCGGGTCGCTGACCGTCGCGACGCTTGTATTCAAATAGGTGTTGACGGCATCGGCGATGCGCCTGGCGGTCGTCAGGTCCGGATTGTGCAGCGACAGTTTGAGCGTGCTCTGGGCCGCAAGCGCGAAGGCAATCTCGCGTTCGACGATCGCGCCATTGGCGATGCGCCCCGCGGTCGGCACGCCCTTTGTGACGCTCTGCGCCGCGCCCTGCGCCACGAAGCCGCCGATCGTCACCGGGCCTTGCGCCAGCGCATAGATTTCGCCATCGGCGCCGAGCAGCGGCGTCACGAGCAGCGTGCCGCCTTCGAGACTCTTGGCATCGCCAAGGGCGCTCACCGAAACGTCGATGCGCGTGCCCTGCCCGGCAAAAGCATGCATGTTGGCCGTCACCATCACGGCGGCGACGTCCTTGGTCTGCATCGTCACGCCGCGCGTATTGACGCCCATGCGTTCGAGCATGATCTGCAATTCGAGCTGGGTGAACGGGGCGTTGATCAGCGAGTCGCCCGAGCCGTTCAGGCCGACCACGAGGCCATAGCCCACCAGCATGTTGTCGCGGATGCCGCCGACTTCGACGAGATCCTTGACGCGGGAAAACGCAAACGCCGGAACCGGCGCGAGCGCAAGGGCCGCGCCGCCCAGAACGGCGACGGTCTGCTTCCAGAGTGAACGACGCAATGCCATGAGCGGTTTCTGCTCGTCTGTTTTCTGCCGGAGCAGGAATGCGAGTTTCATGCCGCGCCGACGCCGTAAAATACCAATTGAAATCAACCACTTAAGACGGAGCTGGCCCGCCGCAGCTCGGCCGGCCGGCAAAAATTTCCGGGCAGGAAGGGGCGCGGAAGGCCAAGCGGGATGGCCGCCGCGATTCCCCGGCGCGCGCGATCGGCTCCGTGCGCATGGCGCAAAAGGGTCATGTGCGGGCGGGCGCGCGGCCCGAAAGTGGCTGCAGCAATCCTTCGGGGAAACGACCGATGCAAGCCAGGTCCGCATGCGCCCTTTGCAGCATACCCATCGTCCTGGCCTGTCTCGGTCCCATGGCCACGGCGCCTGCATTCGCCGCCGATCCGCTTTGCTTCCAGATCAAGACAGCGGTGTTGGCGGCGATGAAGCGCCCGTTTCACATCTTCATCGAGGAGAACCGAACCTACGATTCAGCCACGCACGCGAAAGGCGCCCCCACGCCCGGCCCGGCAGGAAGCCGGTCGTTCGAGGAGATCTTTACCGGCTCGGCCAGCTTCATACAGGTTAGAGGCAAGTGGCAGCGCAGCCCCGTCAGTTTCAGCGATGTCGAGAAAGACCGCACCGACGATCCAGACGCGAAGGAAGTGGCCCAACACGAAAAATGCGCGGTGCTGGCGGACGAAGCCGTCGGAGGGGAAGCGGCCTCGGTCTATGACCTGCGCAACCCGTCACTCGGCGTGGCGACGCGGATGTGGATATCGAAGAGCCGCCGGCTGCCGCTGAAGGCCACCGTTACGACCGACGTCGGCACGGCGAAAACCGTATCGTCGCTGCGCTACGACTACACCAACGTCCGGCCACCGCCCGGCGTGAAATAGCCATCGCGTCGCCGCCGCAAAATTTCCTTCGATGCATGGCCCGTTCGCGTCATGCCGACGCGGTCGGCTCCGGGCCACATTGATCGAACCACGCGGCCACCGTGCCGCAACGCCAGGGAGGTTGCAGTGAAGAGCAGGCTATTCAAAGCGGCAATGTTGGGCTCCGCCGTTGCGCTGGCGCTTTCGGCAGGCACGGCGCAGGCCGCGAAATACAAGGTGCTTTACGATTTCATCGGCAACGGCAGCGACGGGCTCGATCCCCAGGGCGGGCTGATCAGCGACAAGGCCGGCAATCTCTTCGGCGTCACCGTGTATGGCGGGCCGAGCGACAAGGGCACGATTTTCGAAATCCGCCCCGATGGAAGCGAAACAAGACTGCATGATTTCACCAGCACGCCGGACGGTGGCCTGCCGCGCGGCCGACTGCTCCCGGACAAGGCTGGAAATTTCTACGCCACCGCGACCATCGGCGGCGCTGCCGGCGACGGCGCCGTCATCAAGCTCGCACCGGACGGCACGGAGTCGGTGCTGTATTCCTTTCAGGGAGGAAGCGACGGGTTCGAACCCATCGGCGATATGATCAGCGACGGACAAGGCAATCTCTATGGCGTGGCGATCGCCGGCGGCGATTTCACCTGCCTCCAGACCGGCTGCGGAGTCGTCTTCAAGCTGACGCCGGACGGTACCGAGACCGTGCTCCATGCGTTTTCGTTCAGCGAAGGCTTCTATCCGATTGCGGCGGTGATCGCCGACAAGGCGGGCAATCTTTATGGCACGACCTCGGGCGGCGGCGCCTATGGCTTTGGCACCGCCTACAGGCTCGCTCCGGATGGAACGCTGAGCGTGCTCCACGCTTTCGCCGGAGGCACCGACGGCGCCAACCCGTCCGCAGGATTGCTGCTGGACAAGAAGGGCAACCTATACGGCGCGACCGAATTCGGCGGTGGCAACACAGGATGCGACGGAGGCTGCGGCACGATCTTCAGGCTGACGCCGGATGGAACGGAAACCCTGCTCCACGTCTTTGCAGGAAAGACCGATGGCAGCGCCCCTGTCGTCAGCCTGGTTCAGGGGCCGGACGGAGATTTCTACGGAACCGCCTCGGCTGGCGGTGTCAAAAACTTCGGAACCGTGTTCCGCATGAAGGCCAGGGGGCGGATGACCCTCCTGCATTCCTTCCGCGGCAAGGACGGCAAGTCACCAAACGCTGAACTGCTGCTGGACAAAAAGGGCCGTATTTTCGGCTCCGCCTATTACGGCGGCCCCAGCAAAAGCGGCCTTGTGTTCGAACTCAAACCGTAGGATCGAGGCGGCAGAAGCGAGTTGAAGCCCGCGCATCGAGGATCTCCTCCTTGCTGACGACCTGGCCGGCGCTCTTCACAAAGAGCTCCAGCATCTCGAGAAGCTTGGGCGTCAATTGCACTTGTTCGCCGTTGCGCAGCAGTCTTCGCTCGTCCGGCTGGAGTTCGAACTGCGCAAAACTGTAGGAAAAGCGCTCGGGAACGGTCATCGAAGTCCAGGACTGACGGGCCCGAATGAAAAATACCAGAAACGACCCGGAAAATCCCGGCACCCATCGTGCAGAGTGACCGGCGCGTCCCGCGGCCTGCGCCGTGCGCCTGGTTCGCCGCGGGCGCGGGGAGGTGTCCTGATTTCGGGATTCCGAAGGGGCGGCGCCGTGCAATTTCATCTGGCCGCGCGGTTCAAAGCGGCCGGCGAGGTGACTCGTGCTGCGACACGCATCGCACACGACTCCCTGCCGGCCGCTCGAAACGTTCTGCCCGATGCGTCCTTCAAGCGCACCGTTCCTATTTCAGGGTCATCTTGAAGAGCACGCCGTTGTCGTCGTGTCCGCCGCCGTTTGTGGTACCGTATAGTGCTTTCGCGCCGAGAAAGGCCACGCGGGCGTAGGGGTGTGCGCCGTCGGTTCCCGTGAAAGCGTGGAGCACCGTCTCGGCGCCGGTGGCCGGGTCGAACTGGAACACCGTTCCGAGATCACTGCTGCTGCCGCCATTGATGGTGGTGCCGTAGAACTTGCCATTTTTCAGGACCAGACCACCTATGGGGAAGCTGCCATCGCTGCGCCCGCAGCAGACTCCCTTGAAGGAATAGAGAGTCTGCCGATAGGCTCCATTCCAGCTTACGATGAATATGGTGCCAAGTCCGTCCGACCCCCCATAAGCCGTCGTCCCATAGTAATACCCATTGTATTCGACCATCGTTCCTTCGGGGTTGGCGCCATCGCCGTTGCCCGAGAAGTCGGCAACGGCGCGCCAGTTGCCGCTCGTGTCTACCGCATCCGCGCCCCCCAAGCCGTAACCGCCCCCTTCAGCCCCGGTTACATAAACGTCGCCCGTGTCGGCGGAAACAAGGGGCGTGGCGTAAGGGTTCTTGCTATTCCAGCTATATGCACCCAGGACGCCATACGAGTAGCCGTGGACGAACCCTCCGAATTTGTAAACCGTGCCGTCGTCGTTGGAATCGCCTCCGGCAAGTGTCGTGCCGTAGAAGTAGTGGTCCTTCGGGTCGAACGCCAGGCCGGACATCGGGCCTCTGCCGTCTCCGGACTGGTTCCCCTGAAAATCGTAGTCACGCGCATATAGGCTGCCGTCCAGCCCGATCTCGAAGATCGTGCCATAGCCGGGCAAGCCGCCCTCAGAGGTCGTGCCTACCACCGATTGTGTGCCGTCGGGGTTGCGATCCAGCGCGAGCGAGCCCGCCGGATACGTGCCATCGTAAGGATCGACATGTCCGAAGGAGTGGAGAATCGTCACGTTGCCATTCTGGCCAATGAGCGAAATCGTGCCCTCGTTTTTTTCGCCTCCGCTGAATGTGGTGAGAAAGAACTCGGTCTTGGAGCCGTTCTTGCGGGGAAGCACCTCATTGGGCAGCGCACCATCGCCCGTCCCGCCGGCGAAATAGTGGATCACCTTGAAGCCGCCGGCCTGCGCGGCGGAGTGCATGGCGAGCGCCAGAGCGCAGCCCGATAGAATCGTTTTGAACGGATCGAAAGTTTTGCGCATGTTGACACTCCCATTCGATTTTGCGGTGGCACGGAATTGTCCGGACCTTCACGGTGCCAAGAGTGCGATTCCGGCGCGCGCTGCGCATGGCACGTTCGCGTCATGTGCAAGGGTGGAAAGGTGCCGGCACGGGCGCGACAAATGGGATGGTGCCGTTTGCCCGGGAGCGCGCTATGAAGCGTGGGTCGCTTGGGCGCAAGCGGCAATGATATTGTTTCGGGATTTCGGAAGGAACTTGCCCGTGAGATTGCATCTGGCCGCGCCCGCTGCCTTGGCAGCCCTGTTCTCCATCGCTTCCGCTGCAGCGCAGCAGGGACCAACGCCCGCCGCCCTGCCGTCCGCCATCCCCGCGCCGCAGGACAAGCCCTATCCCGGCACGCTGCATCTAGCCGTCGATGCGACCGATCTCGATCACGCCATCTTCCGCATCCACGAATCCATTCCGGAAAAGCCCGGGCCGGCAGTGCTGCTCTTTCCCAAATGGCTGCCGGGCGCGCACAGCCCGGGCGGACCGATCGACAAGCTGGCAGGGCTCGTGATCCGTGCGGGCGCAACAAAGCTCGCCTGGACGCGCGACACGGTGGACGTCTACGCCTTCCATGTCACCGTGCCCGCGAATGCGCACGCGCTCGATTGCGATTTCCAGTTCGTGTCGCCCGTCGAGTCGAAGGAAGGGCGCGTGGTGATGACGCCCGACATGCTGAGCCTGGAATGGAACGCGGTCGCGCTCTATCCCGCCGGCTATTTCAGCCGCGACATCCCCGTGCAGGCCAGCATGAAACTGCCGGCCGGCTGGAAATTCGGCACGGCGCTTGAAACCGCTTCCGGGGCGGGCGCCACGACGACGTTCAAACCCGTGCCGTTCAACACGCTGGTGGATTCGCCACTGATCGCCGGGCGCAATTTCGCCCGCGTCGATCTCGATCCGGGCGCGCAGGCGCCGGTGCATATGGACATGGTGGCCGACCGGCCGGACGAACTCGCGATTTCGCCGGCGCAATTGCAGGTCCATCGCAATCTCGTGCAGCAGGCCTATCGCGCCTTCGGGTCGCACCACTACGACCACTATGATTTTCTTGTGAGCCTCAGCAAAAATCTGGGCGGCGTGGGACTCGAACATCACCGTTCGAGCGAGGACGGTCCGAACGAAAACTATTTCATCGAATGGGACAAGACGCTCGCGTCGCGTGATCTGTTGAGCCACGAATTCACCCATTCGTGGAACGGCAAATTCCGCCGGCCCGCCGATCTGTGGACGCCCAATTTCAACGTGCCGATGCGGGACAGCCTGCTCTGGGTCTATGAAGGCCAGACGCAATTCTGGGGCACGGTGCTGGCGGCGCGTTCGGGCTTATGGACGAAGCAGCAGGCGCTCGATGCGTTGGCCGCCGATGCCGCGACCTTCGCCAATCGCGCCGGCCTCGCATGGCGGCCACTGCAGGACACGACCAACGATCCCATCATCGCGCAGCGCAGGCCCAATCCGTGGCGCAGCTGGCAGCGCAGCGAGGATTATTACGGCCAGGGCGAACTCATCTGGCTCGATGCCGATTCCCTGATCCGGCAAAAGACCGGCGGCAAGAAATCGCTCGACGATTTCGCACATGGCTTTTTCGGCATCGACAATGGCAGCTATGTCACCGCGACCTACACCTTCGACGACGTGGTGCACGCGCTGAACGCGGTGTTGCCTTACGACTGGGCGGGCTTCCTGCGCGCGCGGCTCGACGGAGTCGGGCAGCCTGCGCCGCTCGACGGGCTCACCCGCGGCGGCTATCGCCTCGCCTATGCCGACAAGCCCACCGAATTCGGCAAATCCAACGAGCACATCCGCAAGATCACCGACCTGCTCTATTCGCTGGGTGTGATGCTGGACGAGAAAGATCACGGCGCGGTGTCGGAAGTGCTGTGGGACAGCCCGGCTTTCAAGGCCGGCCTCGTGGTGGGCAGCCAGATCGTCGCGGTGAACGGCGTAGCCTATGATTCCGACGATCTGAAACGCGCGATCACCGAAGCGAAAGCCGGCGGTGCGCCGATCGCGCTGCTGGTCAAACGCGCCGACCGCTACATGACGGTGTCGGTGCCCTATCGCGGCGGCCTGCGCTACCCGCGTCTCGAACGCATCCCGGGCACGCCCGCCCTGCTCGACGATCTCCTCGCGCCGCGGAGTTAGGACAGCGCGCTTCCGCCGCCATCGTGCCCCCACCGTCTCGCACGGACTGATGTCCGTGCGATCCACCTCCCGCCATCCACTTCGTGGACGGGGGAGGAAGCGCACGAATGTGCATTCGCATTTCTTCCTTCCCCGCGCGGGACGCGTGGGGAAGGTGGCGCGCAACGCGAAAGCGTTGCGTGACGGAAGGGGCTTTCCGTCGGCAAAGGGCCCCCACCGTCTCGCACGGACTGATGTCCGTGCGATCCACCTCCCCCATTCGCTTCGCGAACAGGGGAGGAAGGGGTCAAATGCGCAGTCGCATTTCTTCCTGCCCCGCGCGGCACGCGTGGGGAAGGTGGCGCGCAACGCGTCGAGCGTTGCGTGACGGAAGGGGCGTTCAGGGCGAGCCGCGAGCCGGCGGCTGGCCTGTTGTGGCGGGCGCAGGATTGGCGGCAGCGTAGGCAGCGATCGATTTCGTCAGCGTGTCGCGCTCGTCGCAACCGTCCGGGCACAGTGTCGCCAGCGCGTCGAGCTGCGCCTGCGCCGACACGGGATCGTGCATGTCGAGATAGAGCTCGCCCAGATACTCATGCGCGCCCTTGTGGTCCGGATCCTCGCTCAGCGCGCGCTGATAGAACGACAGCGAGAGCGGGTAGTCGCCCACCATGCGGTGGGTGAAGCCCAGATAGTTGAGAATGTCGGCATTGTGCGGCCGGTCGGCCAGCGCGCGGTCGAGATGGGGGATCGCATCGGCAAAGTGCTCGTGGCGAATGAGCTGGAGCGCTTCGCTGTATTCGTCGCGCCGCATCGAGGTATGCATGGTCGGCGCCATGCCGCCGCCATAGCCGCCCATGGCCAGGGCCGGAAGCGGCGTACCCAGCACAGCCGACAGAAGCAGGATTGCCGTTTTCTTCCGATTCATGATGCCCCCTCGCCTTGCCAAGTCTGCGCTTTTTGCCGCGAGCGCGCGCCGGACACTATAGAGGACGCAGATAGACCCGCGAAAATTCCTTTCGGCCGCTGCATCAGACAAGAAAGTAGTGACCGTTGCGACGACTTCCCGGGCTGGCTAGCATGCGAACCGCGCCGCCTGGAGGGAAAATGAACACGTTTCTGCAGGACAGCGCAGCCAGGAAAAGTCCGGCGCCGACGACAGGACACAAGATGCAACATTTGAGAATTCCCGGCAGGTATCTCGCGGGCTGCGCTCTGGCGCTGGGTCTGTTGTGCTCTTTCCCGTTCGCGCAGGCGGCGGAATTCGACGTTTTGTGGTCGTTCAAGGGACCGGCACAGGGCGATGGCGCCTTTCCTTCGGCGGGATTGCTGAGGGATTCGGCAGGCAATCTTCTTGGGACGACAGGTGGCGGCGGTACCGCATCGCGCGGAACAGTCTTCAAACTTGCGCCGGACGGGACGGAAACCGTGCTCTATTCCTTCAAGGGCGGAAACGGCGACGGCGCGGGCCCTGGCTCGCAGCTGGTCGCCGACGCCGCGGGAAATCTTTACGGCACAACGGTGGGGGGCGGGCCAGGCAATGGGGGTTCCGGTTTCGGCACCGTCTTCCGGCTTGCGCCGGACGGCACGGAAACCGTGCTGCACTTTTTTAGCGACCAGATGAAAGACGGGTTTTATCCTATGGCTGGCCTGGTGATGGACCCGGCAGGCAATCTCTATGGCACGACACAGACCGGCGGCACGCCCTGCGACAACGATAAGAACGGCTGCGGCACCGTTTTCGAAATCATGTCCGGAGGCGAGGAGAAGATTCTACATCGCTTCAAAGGAGGGGACGGCTCATTGCCCTACTACGGCAGCCTGGTCCTGGACACGGCCGGCAACCTCTACGGCACGACAGCCGGCGTGTTCACTTTCGGCAATATTTTCAAGATATCGCCGGATGGCAAGGAAACCGTGCTTCATACCTGCCGGGGCTCGGACGAAAATGATTGCCAGTTTCCCTATGGCGGACTGAGCATCGACCAGGATGGCAACCTCTATGGAACAAGCGCTGAAGGTGGATATCGCTTCGGTGACGTTTTCAAGGTTGCCCCTGACGGCACGTTTACCGAACTTTACGCCTTTACCGGCGGAAAGGACAGCATGTACCCGGACAACGGCGTGATGCTGGATAAGTCGGGCAATCTGTATGGGACGACCCAGGGAACGGCAGGCTATGCATGCCAAGGGTGCGCAACCGTCTTCCGTGTCACGCCGGATGGAAAGAAATCCGTCCTTCACCGCTTCGAGCGGAAAGACGGCGGACTTGGCCCGTGGACCGAACTGATCAGCGACGGGAACGGCTATCTCTATGGTACAACGAATGAAGGCGGAACCGGCGGCAGTGGAAGGCGCTGCGGCCAGTACGTAAAGTCTCACGGCTGCGGCACCGTGTTCCGCCTGAAGGAATAGATCGGCGTCACGGCTTCGGCGGGACAAGCCCTGACAGCGTCCCCGGCGGTCCGCCTTACGTTGTGTCATAGCCAATCGATGCGACACTACGCCCTCACTCCGGCCCTCTCCCCCAAAAAAAATGTGGGAGAGGGTGGGGTGAGGGGGTGGTGGGGCGAGACGCTGCGCTTTCAGGTGCCGCCCGGCTTGCCGGGCACTCGGCAGTCCGGTTTTTGCCTAAAAATGATTCACACAGAGCCACGGAGAATGGTGCGGGTGGTCGCACGCGAAAAGCGAACACAAAGACACGAAGCGCACGAAGCGCACGAAGATCGATGGCGCACCTTCGCGTGTCGATCTTGTCGGGGCGGCCGCACCCTGCTTCAGGGATCGTTGTCGTCGGACTGGGATTGCTGCGGCGGCTGCGGGCGCTGGATGGCTTGCACGACACTGGGCGGATTCGACGACGGCTTGCCGGCGTTCAGCGTCATTTCCTGATCGGTACCGCCGGCATGGAGCACGACGCGGCCCGGCTCGACACGCGCGATCTGCCAGCCTTCGATCGAGCCGCCCACCGCGACGCTGACCGCCAGCGGCGAACTCGTGGTGTGGAACAGCGCAATCTTCGTGTCGCCATCGAGGATCACGCCGACCAGCGCGAGATCCGAAGGCAGGCTCGTGGTGTTCACGGCGCCCGCGGTCTGCGCCGGCATCACGCGCTTGCGCTCGGGATTGAAAACGGAACGGTCGTCGACATCGGCGAACGTCTCGCGGGGCGGTGGCGTATAGATCGCAGGTGCCGTGCCGTCGGTCGACTCGGAGCGCAGATGGATGTCGGTCGCGGGATATTCCGGCAAGGGCGCCAGCCACAGCCAGGCCAGCGTGGCGGTGAGCACGCCACAGAAGGCGATAAGCGCGATCTGCGCCACGGTGAAGCGCACATTCATTTCGAGCCGCTCCAGCGATAGGCGTGAATCGTCCAGCGCACTTCCATGGAAGGATCCTGAATGGCCGATGTCGGGCGCCAATTGGGCGGCATGACCAGATCGGCGCTATCGACGAAATAATAGGGCGTGTGCGTCTCGACCGCATAGAGCAGCGTGCCGACATGCGACAGAGGGATCGTCATGTCGTATTCGATCGCGATCAGGTCGAAGCCCTTGACCTTGGTGGGCGGCAGGAGTTGCGCGCTCAGGAGATTGCCGTTGTTGTGGTCGATCAGCACCTTCATGTCGCCCTGGAGCTGCGCCTGGGCAAGCGAGGCGCTCGAGGCGCTGACGAGGCCGGGCACCGATTTGGCCCCCTCCTGCAGCGAAGCAAGCTGCGCCTGCAGCGCGGGCTTGCGGGCTTCCTGTTCGCGATAGGCCGTCAACTGGGCGAGCGCGGCGTCGCGATCGTCAGCCTGTTGCTCGAACAGCGCGGCGAGCGGCAGGCCGACAAAGAGCAGCACGAGAAAGGCGAGCGAGCCCACGGCGATAAAGGCGCCGCGGCGGCCGCGCAGGAAGCGGGGCACGCTCATCAGTGACGCCCCTTGATGTCGAAGGACAGGTCGAAGCGCTCCATGCCACCCTGGGCACTCTGCAGCGGCGCCATGAATTGCGCATTGGCAAATTTCGGCGAACGGTCGATCTGGCCCACCACATCCGATGCCGATTTCGAGAAGCCCTGGATATGGCCCTTGCTGCCGTCCAGCGCAAATTCGGTGAGCCACGTGCCATCGGGCAGCAGGCGGGTCACCTCCGCGAGGATGGAGATGAGCATCGGCGCGCGCTTTTGCGCCGCGGGAAACTCGATCTGGGTGCGCACATCCTCGATGTCGTGCGAGATGCGATGAACGACCGCGGCGCGCGCGCCAGCGGCATCGACTTCGCCGGACAGGGCATCGGCCGCGGACGCGCCGCGCAGATAGGCCGCAAAGACGACGGCAACGATGAGCAGGCAGGCGAGCGCGGCCAGCGCCAGCACGTTCCATTGCCGCCATTTGAGCCGCAGCCATGCATTGCGATCGACCGGAAAGGCCTTCCAGTCTGCCTCGCGCGCATCACCTTCGAAGCGGATGGCACCCACTTTGAGCCCGGCGGCGCGGGCGAGCTCCGTTGCTTCGTTGACCGTCGTGCGCTTGACCATGCGCAGTTCGAGCTCTGCGAATTTCCTGGCGCGTGGCGAATCCAGCACCGTGAAATCGTAGTAGAGCTTGTCGGCCTCGATGGGGCTGAGCCGCTCCAGTTCGAACGGCACGGCGCGCGCCAGCGTCCCGCGGGAGGCCGCGGGCAGTTCGAAGCGGCGGCGCAGGACATCGGCGGCGGACAGCTGCAGCGCGACATCGGCCACGCCGCGCGGAACGCGCTCGGAGCCTGCAAGCAAGGCGGAGATTTCGCGGGCCTGCAGCACATCGCTGCCGGGCACGCTGCCGATCTCGTGGACGCGGTCGCCCTCCACCAGATTGACGCAAACTTCCGCGGCGGCGATGTCGATGCGCACATATTCGTTGCCGCGCGCCATCGGTCCGATGATCTTTTCGCGCGCGAACAGCGCAAGTTCGCGACGCCATTCGGCGAAGAGTTCGCCTATCATGGCGCGAATGCCACCGGCGGATTCGGAGAAAGTTGGCGTAGCCATCAGCGTCCCTGACAATATTTCGTGAGCTGGTCCAAGACACAGCCTTCATCGACATCGATGCGCGGCGATACCACGAGATCGGGCCATTGGGTCTTGTCCGCGAGGCGCGCGCGCACCCGGATCAGGAGCGGCAGGCGCGATTGCCCCTTCCACACGGACGTCCATTGGGCCGGCGCACTCGATGCCGAAGCGGGCGTATTCGTCTTTGCGGTGAGCGCGGTCGCCGAGGTGACCTGACTGGAGGGCGGCGCGGGTGGCGGTCCGTAGTAGGAAATCTGGAACCATTTGAGCCCGCTGATCAGGGTATGCTGGCGCGGCGCCGGCGTGGCCGACAACTCGCCGTAGCTCGCCATCACCACCGAAACGCCACCGCGTGCCGGCACGGCCGCGATCGTGACCTGGTCCATCTCGCCCGGTACGGTTTTCGATGGTGCCAGAAAACTCACCCGTTCCTCATCGCCCTGGAAATCGACATAGTGATCGAGCGGCGTCGACACGAAGAATGGGTAGATGCGCTCGAAGGCGCCGGCAAGAACCTGCTGGGCGCCACGCACCCTGTTGGTGTCGGAGGTGGACGTCTCGGCCTTCTCCCACACACGCGTGCCGAACCGCAGGCCCCCGAACAGCAGGAGCGAGAGGAATGCGAGCACCGTGGTCGCGATCAGGAGCTCGAGCAAGGTGAATCCTGCCTCGTGGGCGCGGTCGCGATGCAAAAGCGTGGCCTGCACAGACCCCGTCATTCGCTGTCTCCGCCCGCTTTGGGGAGAAAGCGTAGCCCGGTGAGGCTGACCGAACGCGAGCGCCGGTCGCCGCGCCACGACACGGCGGCGGTGACTTCGGCCACGTTTTCCTGCCAAGCGGCACGATCGGCGGGAGAGCCGTATGGCGCGACCCGCAGATGCCACGCCAGGCCATTGATCACGCCAGAACTGTCGCCGACGGAAGGGTTGGCGGAGATTTCGGCCTGGGCCAGGAGCGACTGCGCCAGCGCGCGTGCGGTGGCTTCGTTGCGGCTTTCACCAGCGCGGTCGAGCCCCTGCGTGAAGATCGCCAGCAGCACCGCAAGCGAGATGCTGAGAATCGTCAGCGCTACCAGCACTTCGATCAGCGTGAAGCCGCGCTCCGGTCCCGCGGGGAAGATGTCACCAGTTCGCGACAAGCGGCTTCTCGTCCGTCTTTGCGCCTTCGGCGCCCTTCGCGCCGAAACTGTAGAGATCGAATTCGGCATGGGCGCCCGGGTAGCGATAATTGTAGGGATGCCCCCAGGGGTCGGAAAGTTTCGTGGTCTTCTTGATGTAGGGGCCGTTCCAGTTTTCCACGCCCTGCGGCGCACTCACGAGGGATTCGAGCCCTTCCTGGGTGCTCGGATAGCGTCCCACATCGTATTTGAAGAGATCGAGTCCGGCCGCGAGGTTGGCCACCTCTGTCTTTGCGGTGGAGACCTTGGCGCTGTCGAGATAGTGCAGCACCATCGGCGTGGCGATCGCGGCGAGGAGGCCCAGAATCGCCAGCACCACCAGAAGTTCCATCAGGGTGTAACCCGATTCGTTCCGGGACCTGGCGGCGAGGCGGTGCAGGATCTGTTTCAACTTCACGAGAGACCTCCTATCCGAGCGCGAGATCGTTCACACTGATGATGGCGACGAGCATCGACGCGATGAGCCCGGCGACGACCGCGCCGAGCGTGATGGTAAGGACCGGCACGAGCATCGCCAGCGCGCGATCCACCTTGTGCTTGATCCTGGTTTCGTCGAGATCGGCCTGCCTGAGCAGCATCTCGTCGAGCTTGCCGGACTCCTCGCCGATCTGGATCAAATCGAGCGTCACGGCGGGAAACACCTTCGAGCGCGCAAGGCGCTGGGCCAGACGTTCGCCTTCGCGCAACGACACCGCCGCATCCCGGATCGCGCCTGCCAGCACCGTGTTCGACAGAACGTCCTTCGACAAATTGAGCGCCGTGGGCAGCGGCACTCCGTTCGACAGCAGCGTGCCGAACGTGCGCATCAGGCGTTCGACTTCGATCGCTTGGAACAGACTGCCGAGCACCGGCCATTTGAGAACGAACGCGTCCCATTTGAGACGGTTGGCCGGTTTCTTGAGCGCGTTGCGCAACCCGAGCACACCCAGCGTGATCAGGATCACAAAAAGCCAGCCATAGTCGCGCAGCACGTCGCCGATGCCCATGACGATCCGCGTCGACGTGGGCAACGCCTTGCCGGCATCGGCGAAAAGCGGCTCGAACTCCGGCAGCACGAAGACGAGAATGATGATGATCGAAGCGCCTGCCGTGAGCAGCAGCAGGCAAGGATAGACGAGCGCGGAGGCGATCTGTTCGCGGATTGCCATGGTGCGGGTGAGATAATCGGACAGGCGCTGGAGCGCCGTGTCGAGCGAGCCGCCATGTTCGCCGGCGCGCACCATGCTGACATAGAATTTGGGAAAGACCGGATCGGCGGACAGAGCTTCGGCGAAGCTCATGCCGTCGCGCACGCGATTGCGCACGCTTTCGAACGGCGCGCGCAGGGCCCCGATATCCGAAAGCCCCACAAGGACGCCGAGCGCACGATCCAGCTCGAGGCCCGCCTTGAGGAGCGTGGACAACTCTTGCGTCACCATCGCGAGGCCGCGCAACGAGACGCGCTTGCCGAATTTGAGGCCCTTGAGCAGCCCGAAGGCACCCCCTTCGCCCCGCTCCGAGGCATCCAGCGGATAGAGCCCGCGCGTGCGCAACTGGCGCACGACCTGCTCGCGCGACGGCGCCTCGAGAACGCCGCGCACCACGGCCCCCGATCCCGTCATCGCACGATACTGAAACTCGGTCATGACCTGCCGCACTCCCGTTGCGGCGTGGCACGTTTGAACGCAGTGGGCGCAAAGGATGCGCAGTGGACGCGAATATCAGAGGCCATTCACCAGCCTCGAAATACCGCCGCGCATCTGCGCGACATTGACGTTCAGCAAATAACCCGGCTTGAACCCGCGAGGCTGCGCGCCCTGCGCATCCTTTGCGTCCCGTGCGTTCAATGGCTTCGCCTGCTCCGCGTTTTGACCGCTGATATTCATTGCACTCACACCACGGGCACGACGCGGAGGATTTCGTCGATGGTGGTGACGCCCTGGACTACCTTGAGCAGGCCGTGAGTCGCCATCGTCTGCATGCCTTCCGCAAGCGCGATGCGATGGATCTGGCCGGCATCGGCGCTTTTGAGCACGGCCTGTTTCACCGCATCGCTGGCCGCGAGGATTTCGACGATCGAGGTGCGGCCGCGATAGCCGGTCTGATGGCAGGCGTCGCAGCCTACGGCGCGACGCAGGATAATCCGCTCGCCATTTGCGATGCGATCCAGGCCCAGCCGGGCAATGAGTTCCGGAAGAGGCACATAAGGTTCGCTGCAATGGGTGCAAAGCTTGCGCACCAGCCGCTGGCCGATGATGCCATTGATCGTCGAGGTCAGCAGGTAGTCTTCGACGCCCATGTCGAGAAGCCGTGTGACGGCGCTTGCGGCGTCGTTGGTGTGGAGTGTCGACAGAATGAGATGGCCCGTCAGCGCCGCCTGGACGGCGATCTGCGCAGTTTCGAGATCGCGGATTTCGCCGATCATGATGATGTCGGGATCGTGGCGCAGGAATGAGCGCAGCGCGCCGGCGAAACTGAGACCGATCTGAGGCTTCACCTGCACCTGGTTGACGCCCTGCAGATGATATTCGACCGGATCCTCTATGGTGAGGATCTTCTTGTCGGCGGTATTGATCTCCGAGAGGGCCGAATAGAGCGTCGTGGTCTTGCCGCTGCCGGTTGGTCCCGTCACGAGCAGAATGCCGTGCGGCAATGTCAGCAGCGAACGGAAAGGCGTGAGCACCGAATCATCGAAGCCGAGCGACACGAGATTGAGCTCGATATGGGCGCGGTCGAGAATGCGGATGACGACGCTTTCGCCATGCACCGTCGGCGTCGTGGCGACACGCAGATCGATATCCTTGCCGCGCACGGCCATCGCGATGCGGCCGTCCTGCGCCAGCCGGCGTTCGGCGATGTTCAGTTTCGCCATGATCTTCACGCGCGAGATCACGGCCGAGGCCAGCCGCTGTGAGGGCGATTCCTGCGCGCGCAGAACGCCATCGATGCGGTAGCGCACGCGAAGCTCGTTCTCCATCGGCTCGATATGGATGTCCGAGGCATGCGCTTCGACGGCGCGGGTGATGAGCAGATTGACGAGACGGATGACCGGCGCTTCGCTCGCGATGTCCTTCAGCTTGTCGACGTCTTCGGCGAGGCTTTCGCCCATATGTTCGCCGGCGTCGCCGGAAATCTGGTTGATGCCGGATTTGCCGTCGCCATAGAGCCGTTCATGGGCCGCCTCGAGATCGGCCGGCAGGGCGACATAGGGGATGACCGGTTTGCCGATCGCAAACCGAACCGCATCCATCGCGTAGGTATCGAGCGGATTGCCCATCGCGACCACGACGCCTTCGCCGACTTCCTTGAGCGGCAGCACCCGCGCCTCGCGCAGGAACTTGCGGCCGAGTTGCTCTTCGAGAAGGGGCTGCTGCGGATAATCGGCGGCAACCGCCAAGGGCAGGCGCAAGAAATGCGACAGGGCTTCGGCGAGGTCACGCTCGCTGACCAGGCCAAGCCGGGTCAGTACGCTTTCCAGCCGCTCCTGGCTTTCCACGGCCACATGCTGGGCCCGCTCGACCGCGGCGGCCTGCACCTTGCCGCTCGCGATCAGATGCTCCGCAAAGGAAAACGCACGCGCGGGCGTCTCCCCATCGGTCTGTGTCGAATCTGCGGCCAACCGCAGCGCCATTCCCATTGCTCCATTCATTGGCAGGCGGGTTGCCCGCCACCGCCTCTGCGAAGGCGCGACAGCCCACCTTACCCGCTTCCGCGACACGCAATCATTGCTTCGCGGAAAGATCGGCCGATTCGCCGGACTTTCTGCCCCGGGAGACCCGCGGCAGAGCCCCTCCCCATCCGGCTTAACCCCTCCGGGACCATAGCACGCACCAGTTTCGGCAAAGAAGCCGTTACTGCTCGGCTCGCTTGAGCCCCTCCAGCGCGGGCCCCAGCTCGTCCAGAGGGACGGAAATGATATATTGCTTGCCGTCGCGCCGCTTCGGCAGGACCACCTTGGCCAAATGGTCCGACAAAAGGAGCGTCTGGGCGGCCGGCATCAGGGCGCCCACCGCGACACACCCGCTCGGCTGGCAGACGAGGACCGGCAACCGCAGGGCGTTCTTGCCGAGGCGGAACAGAACGTAATCGCCGCGTTGGCCCACCGGCGGAAACCGCACAATCATGGTCATGGCCTTGAGCGGGCCCACCAGGCGAAAGGCGACGGCGAGGACGAGTTGGCCGCTGGGGGCGCGATAGCCGCGCAACAGGCGGCAGCGGCCGACGATGATCGGCGGCTTGCCCGACTGAACGGGCTTCGCAACGGGCGCCGGTGGCTTTGCGCTGCAGCCGAGGGTCCAAAAGCCGATAAAGCGCGTGCCTTTGAATCCGGGCGGAATCTGGCTGACTTCGCTTTTTGTGGCCGTATCGATGGGATGGGGCAAATAGCGCGGCGCCGCGAACAGGAGACCCAGAAAAAGAACCGCCAGCGAGAGGCCGACGACGAGATTGCGCATGATCCGGGCTCCGGAGCGGCAGAAGGCCGCCCCCATAACCCGGCCCGACCCGCCGTTCAATGTCATGGCCATCCGCCTGCGCCATCGGCCGACGGCCGTATTCATTGCTGTGGAAATCCCGCCCCGACAAAAACCCGGCACCGATGGGAAAGCAGCGCTTCGCCTCATTTAAGCGATTGGCCGCGCCCGGCGGCTTCACGCTGTCCCATTCGGGCACTTGCGAAAGGCGCCGCAGCGCCGCACATTGGCCCGTAGCTGATCCAACGGGTCCCGCGTTATCCGTGCGGGGAACACAAGCCGCCAAGAGGGCGGCGCCTTTTCGGAGAGCGTGGGGGTCCCAGCATTTCATCATGTCAGGCCTGTCTTTGATCCTGCAAACGGCGCTTGCCTGCGTCCTCGTGCTGCTGGCGCTTCTTTCGCTGCAGCTGCTCGCGCTCGGATTCCTGCGCCTGTTCCGGCCCGCGCGCGCGGTTCCGGCGCTCTCGCTCCACGACGACGATCTACCCAAAGTGCTCGTTCAGCTGCCTGTTTGCGACGAGGGCGCCCTGGCCTTGCGGGTGGCGCGGGCCGCCGCCGCGCTCGATTGGCCGACGGACCGCCTCGAAATCCAGGTGCTGGATGACGGCAATGCGGCCGGCCATGCAGCACTTTGCGAGAATGTGCGGCGCGCGGTGCCGGAAAACATCAATCTTTCGGTGCTCCGGCGCGGCGAACGCGCCGGCTTCAAGGCGGGCAACCTGGCCTTTGGCCTCAAGCATGCCGACGCACCCTATGTGGCGATCTTCGATGCCGATTTCGTCCCGCCAAAGGATTTCCTTCGCCGTACGGTCCCGGCGCTCCTTGCCGATCCGGGCCTGGCCTTTGTGCAGGCGCGGTGGGGACATGCCAACCGCGCGCGCAACTGGCTGACCCGGGCGCAGGGCGTCCTTCTCGACAGCCATTTCGCTGTCGAACAGGAGGCCCGCTTCCGCGCCGGGTTGCCGATTTCCTTCAACGGCACCGCAGGCGTCTGGAACCGCACCGCGATCGATCAAGGTGGCGGCTGGACCGGCGACACGCTGACGGAAGACCTGGATCTCAGCATGCGCTGCGCCCTCAAGGGCTGGCGGGCGGCCATGCTCAGCGACCTCGAAGTGCCCGGAGAATTGCCGGAAACAGCAGCGGCCTGGCGCGCACAACAGGCGCGCTGGACAAAGGGCCACGCCCAGGTTGCCCGCAAACTGTTGCCACAGGTCTGGGCGAGCGCCCTCCCCGTCTGGAAGAAGCTGGTCATGACCATGCAGGTCTGCCAGTTTGCGTTTTACACGCTGGCGGCGCTCAGCGCCTCGATCAGCCTGGCGCTCATGGCCATGGGCGTTGTCTATCTCCAATCCGTTGCCGAACTCGGGATTGGAGTGACCGTCATCGGCATTCTGGGGAGCTTCGGCTATCTTTATTGCGGCCAACTGATGCTGGGCCGAGCCGACGAGCCTTTATTGCCCCAATCCCTGCTGCTGGCCATCGTCTTTCCCAGCGGACTTATCCTCGCCAATGCCCGGGCGACCTTCGAGGCCTTTTCCGGCGCCCACATGGTCTTCGTGCGCACACCGCGGAGCGGCGAGATTGCCGTCGGCGGCTGGCGGGGCAGCCCGGAACTGGTGGCAGGCCTGCTCCTGCCCGTGTTCGCGCTGGCCGAACAGGCCTGGAGTGCTCCGTTCTTCGTCTTTGCCGCGGCCGGCCTCCTGTCCGTGGGAACCATGGGCTGGATCGGAACAGGCGAAATCCCCGCCCGTGAGGCGTTGCGCGTCACAAATCAAAATTGATCGAATTTGCTTCGATTTCGAATGAATGGCCTAACTGCGACTTGAGCGGCGCGGTATAAGGTGGCGCTTCGAGTCACTGCCAGGGGACAGGCGGGAGCGGGGAGTCATCATGAAGGGGCTGTGCGTCCGATCGGCGATGGTCATCGCTTTGGGCCTTGCGGCAGCAGGCTGCGCGGGAACGTCCGACGTCGAATACAGCGCCCTGCCACACGTCTCCGGCGATCGCTCGCGCGTTGAAATGCCCTCGACCCCCGTCGAATGCGTACCCTATGCGCGCAACCGCTCCGGCGTGACGCTCTATGGCGACGCGGGAAGCTGGTGGGTCAAGGCGGAGGGACGCTATGTCCGCCGGGCGAACCCGAAAACCGGCTCCGTGATGGTCCTGACCGGATATGCCGGGCCCGGCCGCGGCCATGTCGCGGTGGTGACGGAGTTGGTCTCGAGGCGCGAGGTCATGCTCGATCATGCCAATTGGCTCGGCGATGGCGCCATCTATCTCGACGATCCGGCCGTGGATGTGAGCCCCGAGAACGATTGGAGCGAGGTGCGGGTCTGGAACACGCGGGCCCACTCCTGGGGCGTGCGCACCTATCTGGTGCAGGGTTTTATCGGCCCCGAGGCTGAAGCCCGCACGGCGAGAGTCGCCACGAACTGAAGCCCGCCCGCGAAACCTCGAGGATTTTTATGGCACTGCGCCATTCTGCCTCGCCCCTCTTTTGCGGCAATGCACGCCTCTCTATGGTCCCGCGCCTTTCGACCAGAGCTCCGCGCGGGCGGACGGATACCACCAACCGTTGCATCTCCGACCGGGAATGCGTGAGCGCCGAGCCATCGTGAACGACCCCCAGCGCTTGAGAAATATGCCCGGAGAACCGCACGGCAACGTGTCGGGCCCGGAACACGGCAACGCCGCAAAAGGCGGTCGGCGGACTGCGCTGCTGACGCTTGGCGCGCTCGGCGTCGTATTCGGCGATATCGGCACCAGCCCCCTCTACGCCATGCGCGAGACGGTGCGCGCGACCGGCGGTGCGGTGCCGGACCAATTCTCCGTGCTGGCGGCAGCGTCCATGATCATCTGGTCGCTGGTGATCGTGGTGACACTCAAATATGTCGCCCTCATCATGCGCGCCGACAATGATGGCGAAGGCGGCGTGCTGGCACTGGCGGCACTTGCCCATCGCTCTTCGGCACTCAGCCGCGGCATCAAAACAGCAATCGGCGTAGGCGCGATCCTGGGGCTGGCGCTCTTCTATGGCGACGGCATGTTGACGCCGGCGATTTCGGTGCTCAGCGCGGTCGAATATATCGGCGCCGATGTGCCCAGCTTTGTCCCGCTGGTCGTGCCCGTAACGCTGATCATCCTGGTCGGACTCTTTGTGCTGCAGAGTCAGGGCACAGCCATGATCGGGCATCTGTTCGGTCCGGTGATGGTCGTCTGGTTTGTCGTGATGGCCATCATGGGACTGCATGAGGTCGCCGATACACCGCAGATCCTGCTTGCGCTCAACCCTTACTATGCGGCAGCATTTTTCATCGCCAAACCCTGGATCACCTTCATTTCGCTGGGCTCGGTGGTGCTGGCCGTGACCGGCTGCGAAGCGCTCTATGCCGACATGGGACATTTCGGAAAACGGCCCATCCGCATAGCGTGGCTGTTCATCAGCTTTCCGGCGCTTGTGGTCAACTATCTCGGTCAGGCAGCGACGATCTTCAGGGATCCCCATACGATCGAATTCGTCTTCTATGCAGGCGCTCCGCGATGGGCCCACCTTCCCCTTCTTTCGCTGGGTGTTCTTGCCACCATCATCGCTTCGCAGGCCGTGATCTCGGGCGTTTATTCGATCACCCAGCAGGCCGTTCAACTCGGCCAGCTGCCGCGCATGGAGATCCGGCACACCTCCGCCACCGAGTTCGGCCAGATTTACGTTCCTCGCATGACGTTTTACCTCTGCGTCGGCGTGGTGCTGATCGTGCTCATTTTCCGCAGCTCCGACGCGCTGGCCGCGGCCTATGGCATCGCCGTCACCGGCGTCATGGTGATCAGCACCCTGCTCGCCGCCATCGTTGCGGCGCGACAATGGAAATGGCGATTGCGCTTCCTGCTTCCGGTATTCGGGCTGTTCGCGTTGATCGATCTGAGTTTCCTCGCCTCGAATTCGCTCAAGATCGTGCAGGGTGGCTGGCTGCCCTTGCTGATCGCAGCCTGCGTTTTCGTGATGATGGAAACTTGGCGCAGGGGCCGCCGCGCCCATCTCGAGAAAGTGCGCAGCGAAGCCATGCCGCTCGATCTGTTTCTCGAACGCGCCGACAAGACACCGCTTCGCGTCGCAGGAACAGCGGTGTTCTTGAGCCCCCGCGGCGATGCGGTGCCGGGGGCGCTGCTTCACAATCTGAAGCACAACAAGGTGCTGCACGAACGCATCGTGCTTGCTCATGTCGTGGTCGAGAACGTCCCCGCTGTGCCGGCTTCGCGGCGCCTGGAGGTGACGAAGCTTGGCAAGGGCTTCTTCAATGTGGATATCCGTTACGGTTTTTTTGAAACGCCCGACGTTCCGCTTGCGCTTGAACTGGCGCGTCCGTTCGGCCTGGCGCTGGACATCACGGCAACGACCTTCTTCATCGGCCACGAGACGCTGGTGCCATCCCAGCACCCCGCGATCGGCAAGTGGCGGGCATGGCTCTATATGAAAATGGCGGCATCGGCCCTCTCGCCCGCGCGTTTCTACCACCTGCCGGCGAACCGCGTGGTCGAACTCGGCACTCAGGTGACGATCTAGAGATGAAGCTCCCCATCCATCCCGCGGGCTGGCCGTTCATCGCCGCGGCGGTGGGTCTCAATGTTCTGTTTTTCGCCCTGGAATCCTGGCTGGGCTTGTTGTTCCTGCCGGTCACGGTGTGGACGGTGGCATTTTTCCGCGATCCGGATCGCAGGCCGCCACCCGGCGGCAATCTGATTTTGTCGCCTGCCGATGGTCTGCTTTTGCCCATCGTCAGGGCCGCTCCGCCCCCCGAACTGGGCCTCGGCCCGGAGCCCAAGTTGCGGTTAAGTATTTTTATGTCAATATTCAACGTACATGTGAACCGGAATGCGTGTGACGGGACTGTGACGGGCCTTGCGTACAGGCCCGGCAAATTCTTCAATGCGTCGTTCGACAAAGCGAGCCTGTACAATGAGCGCATGTCGATCCGCATTGAGGCGGGTGGCGAAGACGGCACAAGGCGCGACATCGCCGTAGTGCAAATCGCCGGGCTCATTGCGCGCCGCATCTGGTGCGGGTTGCGAGAAGGACAGCACGTATGCCGCGGAGATCGTTTTGGCCTAATCCGTTTCGGCAGCCGGGTCGAAGTCTATCTGCCACCGGACGCGCACGTTTTGGTGCGAGACGGTCAGAAGGTAAGGGCCGGCGAGACCATCCTCGCAGAATTCCCAGTCTGATGGCGAACGTGGGAAAGATCGGCCGCGAGAATCTGGTACGCACGGCAGCCGCGCTCGGCGAGGACAATAGCCTTGGCCGGTTTCTGCCAAGCGCGTTGACACTGCTCGGATTGTGTTCCGGCGCCACCGCGATCCGGTTCGCCGTGGGCGGCGACTGGAAGGCCGCCGTTGCGGCCATCATGTGTGCCGCCGTGTTCGACATGCTCGACGGCAAACTTGCGAGGCTGTTCGGCGTAGAGGGTGCATTTGGTGCACAGCTGGATTCTCTTGCCGATCTTGTCAGCTTCGGAATCGCGCCGGGCATTCTTGTCTATATGTGGACCCTCTATCATGCACAGGGTGCCGGCTGGGCCATTGCGCTGATTTTTTGTGCCGCAAGTGCCATCCGCCTGGCACGCTTCAATGTGGAAAGCGCCGAGCGCGAGCCGGGCAGTCCGCAGCCACCCTATTTTACCGGCCTGCCGACGCCGGCCGCGGCTTGCCTGATTCTGCTGCCGATGCTGCTCGCGTTTCAGTTCAAGGGCGATGCGTTCAGCCACCCCTGGCTCAGCGCCGCCATGATCGCGCTGATGTCCTGGTTGATGATCAGCCGCGTGCCCACCCTGTCGCTCAAGAATGTCCATGTGCCGCGGCAATTCCGCCGGTCGGCCGTCGTCCTCGCCGGTGTGCTGGTCGCGCTGGCGGTGTTCTGGCCGTGGGCGACGCTGACGGCCGGCCTCCTCCTCTATCTGATCACAATTCCGGTCGTGGCGTCGCACGGAGATTTCAGCGCTCACGAGCTGCCCCCAGCCGATCACTAGGCAGCGTCGGGGGCACCGCCGAGCGGCTGTCGCCATGCACTCGGGAGGCGTACCGACATGCCGCAACCGCCATTCACCAAGAATACATTTAAGTAAAAAAGTCCTGCCAATTGCTAATCATCCGGTAATGGAACTCTGACATCATCCCCTCGGTTTCGCATTACCGGGGGGGATGTGACATGCGGCAAGCCCAGTTTGCAGAAATTCAGCGGCGCAACGCGGGGGGCGAAAAGCTCCTCTTCTCTGCCGTCTTTATCGGTGCGGTGATCGTGGTGACGTCCGCACTGTACGCCGTCGATATGGCGACCGTTCGGGCCCTCCTCGCACTTCCTTGATTTCGCCTCGTTCCCCGCGGCACATTGCCCACTCAAAAGCGAGGTTGCCGCCGGATGAGCTACGCCAACCAGACCGATCTGGATGAAAGTGCGATCTGGGCGCCTCAGGCGCCCATGGACGCGCGCGCTCCCAGGGCACCGGCAATCCTCGCGACCGCACTTGGCGCCCTTGCAATCGGCTGTCTTGCCTTCGGAGCGATCGCGATCGGACGGCTCGTCGTCGGCAATATTTTCATCCGCCGCGGCGACGCGCGCGAGCTGCGGATCGGCCGCCTGACGATCGGTGATCTCAGGCTGGATCGCTTCAGTCCCCGCTGAATATACGAACCAAATCGGCGTTATCCCCGGTCTCAGCCAGTAGTCAATGACTTGGCGGCGCGGCTAGACTGCCGCGACCAAACTCGCCGGAGTGGCCCACCGTCATGCTCGCTGATCCCCGCCCCCTTGCCCGCCAGGAGCCGGATCTGCGCCGGATCGGTACGCATCCCGATTTCTGGTACCCGATCGCCTGGTCTGACGAGGTCAAGCCGGAAAAAACAAGCGCCGCACATTTTGCCGGCGAACCCATCGTGCTCTATCGCGGCACGAGCGGGCGCATTTTCGCCCTGGAGGATCGTTGCGCCCACCGGCAGGTGCCACTGCATCTGGGAAGCGTGGCGGGCGACACGCTGAAATGCGGCTACCATGGCTGGGCCTACAATTGTGCAGGCAAATGCATCGATGTGCCCTATCTTGGCCGCGAGCGCCTGCCGAACGGTGTCCGCGGCTATCCCGTCTGCGAAGTGGACGGCCTGATATTCATCTTTCCCGGTAATCCCGCACTGGCCGAGGCACGCAAGCCGGAGGCAGTCGGTTCGCGGTCGGATCGACGCTACCTGACGCGACGGCTGAATCGCCGGGTCGCCTGCCACTATACGTTCATGCACGAAAATCTTTTCGACATGAATCATCAATTCCTGCACCGGCGGCAGATGGGCTTGATCCGCGCGCAATGTGTCGGTCGCCGCCAGGGCGACGATTGGTGCGAAGTCGACTATACATTCCGGCGCACGGCAGGCCGCAGTTCGGTCGGGGAAGCTGCAATTCTCAATGTCATGGAAAAGAAGCGTGACGGCGGAAAGCGCGATCTGATGACCATCCGCACAAACTATCCCTACCAGCGATTGAAATTCTGGGTGGATTCAGGCGATCCCGTGCTCGATGTCTGGCTCGGCTATACACCGCTCGATCGCGAACAGCGGACCAACCGCACCTTCGGCCATCTCTCGGTCAAGAAGCCGAAACTGGCGTTCCCGCTCTATCTCGCGTGGCCGTTCATTACCTGGTTCACCGAGAGCATCTTCCGCGAGGACAAGGAGATCGTGGAACACGAGCAGGCCGCACATGATGCGCAGGGAGGCGACTGGAACAACGAGATTTTTCCGGCGATCCGCGATTTGCGCAGCCTCCTCGCCCGATGCGGCGTTGCGATGGAAACAGTCCCGGCCGAGTAAGCAGGCGTTGCACAGATCGCCGGTCAGGGGCGCCGGGCGTTCGCAGTGCGCGCGATGTCGTTGACCGGCTCGGCGTTGAAGCCGGATTGCGTGATCAGCACGCGATAGATGGCGCCATCGGCCAACGGCATGTAGTTCGCCGAACCGAAGCGGCGTTCCACGCTGTACGATTGAGCCGCCAGCCAGTCGAGCCATTGTGGCGGCACGTATCGATCGACGTCCGGCGGCCGACCGGCAATGTCGCAAGCGGTGATCCTTTGCCCATTGCCACGCGCGGCGGTGAAATACATGTTTGAAATCTGATCGAGCGTGTAGGTCGCATCGAGACCCAGCATGTTCGCCCAGGGCTTCCATTTCTGCACACGCCCGCTCAGAACCCATTCGTCGCCCTGCAGCACACAGGTCTGCTGACGCACGGGCGCGTCAAGCCGCTCGACCGTCACGACATAAAGCGATGCTTTCGGATCAAGGCTTCGCACGCTGACCAGCGCCACCGGCCCTTCATGCGTCAGCCGCGCAAAACTCTGCACATTCACGCCCAGAAGAGCCGCAGCGCAGCCGAAGACGGCAAGAGGTGCTCCGCTGGCCAGATGGCCGCTGGCTCGTAAGGGGCGGCCGCCCAGCAGATGACCCAGGCCGGCGACCAGGAGAACGAATCCGAACCCTGCCGCCGCCAAAGCCAACCAAAGCCAGATCATCGCTCCATCCTTGAAGCGTCCTGTGAATCCCCGCCCGCCTTGCGCTCCCCGGGTTGCGCGCGCGGTGACCATCGGCGCTTGAAAGCCTGAATTTCCCCGCTGTCGTAGAAATGGCGCACCGCACGCTGCGCGTAGATTTCGTCGAGCCAGCGCGCTGGCAGCGAGAATCGCCCAGCCACTTCGGCCGAAAGCCCACGCGAACGGCGCGTTGCGCCGGTATTGACGCTCGGCAGGCAATTCATGGGCGTACCCAGAAAATCCCGGGCAGATTCGATCAGCATGGCATGCGCCGGCGCATCCAGAGCCATGTCCTCGACCCGATAAACGAACAACTGTGCCCCAGAGTTGCCCATGATCTGGGCGCCCCCAAACCTGGGAAAAGGAGTATCGAAGATGTCGACGGCAAAACTTGCCTTCAGTTCGTCGTCGAACCAGTTGCGATAGGCACCGGTCAGAAACCAGGCCAGCCATGCGAATGTATCGCGCGGCTCGGAATTGTTCAGGACGCCTTCCCACAGATCGCGCAACGCCTCGATCAGATAGTCGGGGTCCATTGCGGCACGGGGATTGAGCGGTTTGGAAACGTGCCCGTAAAAATCCGCCATGAAAAGCAGGAGCGAGATCGATCGCGCCACGGGGTCACGCATGCCCGTGATCACGCGCACCTTTTCGCCACGCGCGCGAAGTGCGGTGACGGCAGAGTCCGTCGAGGCTCCGACGCGAAGCAGGTTTCTCGGCAGCAGCATGTTTGCGATGGTCTGTTGCGGCTCTGGCGCCGCGAAGGCCGATTCAATGCGCCTGCGATTGTCGGCTGTGATGTAATGCGCGTGAAGCGGCAACTCTCCGGCAAGGGCCGCCGCAGGCCTGGCAGCTTCCACCCAGCTGCGCGAAGCCACTTTCGCCATTTGATAAACGAGTATCACGGCACCGCTGTGGGATGTCGATGCAGCGCTCCCTCGAGCGCGGAAATCATGTCTTCGAACGTATCGTATTGAATGAAGCTCGCAGGATCGATCTCGATGCCGAAATGCTGTTCCATCTCGCCGGCCATGAGCACGGCATCCACGGAATCCAGACCGTAATCACCGAGCGTGCGTTCGAACGATATTTCGCCGGGCGCAATGCGCAGCAATTGCGCCAGATAGTCCCGGACCCAATCGCGCAGACTAATCTCGGGCATCTCGTAACCCCTCCCGGGAAAAACAGGCCGTCAGGCGCCGCAGCCCCGCAATATTCATCCGCTCTTCCCACACCGGCGCTTCCGGCGAAAGGAAAAGATTCGGCCATTCGAGCAGCCGGGTCGTCGCCAGCTCGATTTCGAACGTCGCCAGCTGGGCGCCGATGCAACGATACGGCCCTGCCGCAAAGGCCAGCGGCTCCGGTCCCGCGCGGTCGACGTCGAGCGTATCAGGCTCCGGGAAGACGTCCGGATCGCGGTTGGCCGCGCCCAGCATGAGCACGATGCCCTGGCCGGCACGGATGGCCTGCCCCCCGATGTCGAGGTCGATCCCCGCTTCGCGCGCGACATACTGAACGGGCGAACTGAGACGCAGGATTTCGCGCGCGAATCCGGCAATCTTCGTATGGTCGCGCGTCAATCGTGCGCGCAAATCGCCGTCGTCAAGAAGCGCAAAGGCTGCCGCGGCAAGCGCGGCGGCCGTCGTCTCTTCCGCTGCAATGAAAAAGAATGAGCAAAATCCCGCGAGTTCCTGATCGCTGCATGCCAATTCGCCCGTCGCCAATGAAAGCATTGCCGACAGACCATCGTCTTGCGGCATGCGGCGCCGGTCGGCAATGAGGCGCTCGAAATACTCGATCAGCATCGCCGCGGCGCGATTCAATTCCGCCATGCGGCTCATCGAAGGCAGCATGCGATCGAAGATGGCGATCAGGCCGCCGCCGATATCGCCGAGATTCGACAAATCCTGCGCCGGAATGCCGAGAATTGTGCCAATCGTGAAAAGCGCAAGTTCCCTGCCGTAGCCTCGCGCGAGATCGATGGAACCATCTTTCGTGCCGGCCAGGAGCAATGTGTCGGCACGCGCTTCAAGCAGGCCCGGCAGTTTCGAGCGGCGAAAATTGCCCATCACCTGTGCAAACAACCGGCGTACGACGTCGTGACGCGGCGGCCGCATCATCAGCGAAAGGGACGACGTGAAGGCGAGCAGGCTGGTCAGATCGGCATTGCCGCGGCGGGACAACTTTTCCAGAAAGGGCGCTACCTTCAGCGCAAGCGCCTGAGGATGCCGCAGCACCAGACTGACATCGCCATAACGCATGAGTACCCAGGCCGCATGCGCACGGCTCCAATGCACCGGAGATTCGCGCAGCAATGCGCGATAGACCGCCGTGCGGGCGTTGGGTCGCAGCCCGGAGAGGGGATCGGAGGCAGGCACAGTCATGCCGGCAGACCCGCTGCAGTGCGACGGCACCGACCGAGCGCGGGATGCTCGAGCGTGGCCACTGCCGCAAGTTCGCCGGATGCGTAGGATTGTTTGCAGACCTGTCGCTGCACCTTGCCGCTGGTGGTACGGGGCAGGGAACCCGGCCGCAACAAAACCAGATCGTGAAGCGTAAGACCAAAATTGCGGCTCATAGTTCTCGCAACCTGATCGACGATGCCCTGCATGTCCGGCTGTTTCATGGCGGCGCGATCGATTTCATGCACGAGCACCACGGCCTCTCCGTCCTCGCGCTCCAGCGAAAACGCCGCGGCTGCGCCATTCGACAATGAGGGATGGCATTGACTGACGGCGATCTCGAGATCGAGCGGATCGAGATTGGCGCCGCGAACGATGATCAGATCCTTGCGCCGGCCCGTGACATAAAGTCCGTCGGACGACAGAAATCCGAGATCGCCCGTCCTGAGCCACGAGCCCTCTTGCGGCCATTCGGCCAGCACGCCGCGAAACGTCTCTTCCGTGTCGGCATCGCGCATCCAATATCCCTGCGCGACGCTGGGGCCGCGCAGCCAGATTTCCCCACATTCGCCGTGCGGTACACGGCGGCACGTTTCCGGATCGACGATCGCAAGCGCGTGTCCATCCCCGGCCTGACCGCAGCACACGCGGCGCCGGGCGCTGGGTCCGGCGATTCCGCCGGCGTCGCGAACTTCGTCCTGCGCCGGCTCCTGCACGATCATGCCCTCGCCCGGGCGGCCCGCCGTGGCAAGAAGCGTCGATTCGGCGAGTCCGTAACAGGGCAAAATCGAAGACGCATGAAATCCGGCGGGCGCAAACGCCGTGGCAAAATTCTCCAGCGTTTCGGGACGAATTGTTTCGCCACCGCAGATCGCCACCCGCCACGAGGACAAATCGAGGGCAGGATCGCGTCGATCGGCACGGCGGGCGCACAGTTCAAAAGCAAAGGTCGGCGCCATGCTTATGGTGGCGCGAAACGCGCTGATGGCCTCGAGCCAGCGCATCGGACGCTGCAGAAACGACAAGGGCGACATGAGCGCGCAAGCGCCGCCCGCGCAGACCGTGTGCAAAATGGCGCCGATCAATCCCATGTCATGATAAAGCGGCAGCCAGCAGACGGCACGGTCTTCCGGACCGGCCTGGACGGCCCTGGTCAGAAACATCTGGTTGTGCATCAGGTTGGCGTGGGTCAACATGACGCCGCGCGGAATACTGGTCGTGCCGGAGGTATATTGCAGCAGCGCGACCGCGTTGCCATCGATCCCGGCCGGGACGGACGCGGCTTCGTCGCTCTCGATTTCCGCAATGTCGATCCACTCGACGGCGCGTAACGCTTCCAGTTCGGGCATGGCCTGCAGCAGGCTTGCGCAGGACAGAGCCGTACAGGCGCGCGCATCTTTCATGATCTGGAGCGCACGGGTGAAGGCGCGCTGCGGCAACATGATGGGAACCGGTATGGGAACGGCGACAACGCCAGCATAAAAGCATCCGAACAGCGCCGCGACGAAATCGATGCCCGATGGAAACACCAGAAGCACGCGCCTGCCCGCGCAGCCTCGTGCACAAAGCGACCGCGCGATCGCGCGCGCACGCGCGTCGAGTTCGCCATAACTCAGGCAAATCTGCGTCGTCTCGCCATTGGCAAGAAAGCTGAAAGCGGGCGCCGCAGCGTTCGAGCCGGCACGGCGACGCAAAACCTCAACGATCGTCGCGCAGTCCGACAGGCCCTTCGCTTCGCTCCTGGCCACGCAGCGCTCCATCAGCCATTCGCGCGGCGGACTTTGTCGAGAAGCGCTTCGGAGACGACCCCGTTCGCGACGAATTCCTGCAGCATCGGTTGCAGCAGGCCTTCGGTCAGAAGAATTCGCAGAATGGGAAACCGATGCTGAGCAATTCCCGCCGATGCGACTCCGGGCACGTTTGCCAATTCGCGGACGCGCGAATCGTCCGGCTCGTCCTTTTCGCCGAAGATCAGCGTCACCCGAGGCTTTTCGCCGGCGGTCCTGTAAAGAGCCGGAACATCCAGGAGGCCCGGATAGGCCGCCCGGATTCGATCCACCTTCCCCGAATCCATCGGCTTCAACACCTGGGATGCCGGTACGCCGATATTGGGGCTCACCGCAAGCACGGCCTGAGCATCCACAGCCGCGCCATAACGCAACGCACCGGCACATCCTTCGCAATTGCCGAGCATGAGAATGCGTTTGGCGCCCGCGCGATCGGCCAGTTCCCGGATCGCGTCGGCAGTCGAGGCGAAATCGTCACCCAATCCGACGATGCCGCGCAGATAGCGCGTCTCCTGGATATCGCGGACGTAGACAAGATTTGCGCCCGTGGTGCGCAGATAGCGGTGGAGCAGCGAAAAGGTGATCGCAACGCGACTGTTGCTGCCGGCAAATGCCACAAGCAGCACGTCGGACCCGGGATTTGGCTTTTCGATAAAACCGCGGACCTCGTTGAGGTCCAGATCCTCGCCTTCCGGCGCAGTGCTCTCGGCGTTAAGGGTCTGGGCAAATCCCGCCCGTTCGAGTTCCCGCGCAGTCGCCAGCAACTGGCGCGCCTGTGGCGAAAGTTTTTCAAGCCTTGGAATGGCGGGCTTAAGCGCGCCGGTCAATCCATATTCGAGAAGCTGGGAGGCCGCCTGGAATAGTTCCGCAGCAGGGGCGTTCTCATCATTCACCACTGCGATGGCCCGGTGGATTTCCTCTTTCCAGTCATAGGCCCCGCGCTGAGCCTGCAATTTTCGCAGGGCCTTCATCACAAGCGGCGCGCTAGGCGCCACCGCGGCTGCGCGCTCGGCAAGAGCCAGCGCACCGGCAGCATCGTTTTCCGCTTGCGCAATATCGCAAAGACCGAGAAGCGCCGTTACGTTGTGCGGGTCGATTTCCAGAGCAAGGGTATATTCCGACTTCGCCTCATCCAGTCGCGAAGCGTCGCGCAGCGCATTGCCGAATTCGCTCCGAATCCGGGCATCGCCCGGATCGTCCGCCACGGCGCGCTGCAAAAGCTCGACCGCATCCTGCCAAGCCCTTCGAAAGCGCGCGATTTCGGCGAGATCGAGAAGCGCGCGCGCCCGCGTTGGGCCGACCGATGCTTCGACCACTTCGTGCAAAAGCGTGTCCGCACGATCGATCGGGCCGGTTTCGGCGCGCGGGGCGCCTGAAAACTTCGGCAGCGACCGCTTGTTCCAATCCGGGTGGCTGCGGCACAAGCCCTCGGCCACCTGCAGCTTTCGCTCGACGTCGCCCGGATGGGCCGCAAGGATGGCTTCGAAATCCTTCTCTTGCGCAATACCGTCACCGCGCAGTCGCGCCACCGCCCTCAACGCCTTCGAAGCGCGCAGCTGCGCGTCGCTGTCGGAACTCGCAACCACCTGCCGGTAGGCGCGCTCGGCGCCTTCCCATTTTCCCAGCTTCTGAAGGGCCATCCCGAGCCGGAGCAAACGTTGCGGGTCATCTTGCGCCGCTTCTGCTGCCCTCCCGAAAAACTTGTCCGCCGCGCGGGCCTTGCCGCGCCGCTCGGCCAGCTGGCCCATCCCGATCAAGGCTCCCAAATGTTCGGGATTGGTCTTCAAAATCTTGCGATAAATCTCCTTTGCTTCGTCAAAGCGTTCGAGCCTGGCCAGCGATTCGCCCAGATGCAATCGGTACCGGTGTTCGTGCGGATTTGCGGTTGCGGCCGCTTCGAAATGCGTGGCCGCCGTTGCATGGTCATCGCGTTCCTGCGCGGCAACGCCCAGTTCAAATTCATCCCTGGCATGATATGCCGACGGACCTTCGGCGCTCACGCGGGCAACCCGCGCGCACAACCCTGAAACCGAGATGCTTCTACCAACGGAATTCGCCTGTTTACGCCCACCCGATATCGGATCGGCAAGCTTCGCGGGCAGACGTAACATCCATGCCCCTGAGTGGCAACTTTAACCCGGGATTGTGCTGAAAACGGCGGTCTCCGGGGATTGACGGTATCGCCGGGAGGGATGGCGATGCTCAAGCAATCATACTCCCGGTGGCAGCCGTACCGGTCGAACGCCGGCGGACACGCTGCTTGATTCCGCAGGGCGGGTTGACGACAGTGCGCCGCGGCAGAATGGGGCGCTTGGTGGCATATGGTGTTATTCGGACTGCATGTTCCGAAGTGTGCCGGAACGACCCTTCTGCTGAGAGCAATGAGGCATCTGCGTTTCAACGAAATCTATCAATGTACCAACATCATGCGAAATTTCCGGGAGAACAGGCCAGAATTTCCGCATCTCGCTGACTATTCGACCCTGAGGCTCGTCTTCGGTCATTTCGTCCATGAAGAAATGCTGAGAGTGCTTACCGGTCCGGTGCAGATCTTCATGGGTCTGCGAGAACCCCATGCCCGATTCCGCAGCCAGCTCTTCTTCATGGCGAGGCTTCGAAAGCAACAGGGCCTTCCCGCGGTCAGCATGCAGGAGGAGGTCGACCACAAGGACAACGGCATGTGCCGGGCCATCGTCACGCGCTTCCCTGCACTGGCTGGCGAGGGCACGCTGGCGGAGCGCGCCTTGAAGGTCCTGGACCACTGTTGGTGCGTGTACTTCTCCGAGCGGTTCGAAGAATCCGCTGCGCCGATCTTTCAGGCTTTGGACATCACGCCCATCGACAGGAACTGGAACGTCGGCGAATATGATGAAACCGGCCTGGACGAGGATGTCGATTTTTCCGCGGCGCGTCTGGATCAGGATTTGATCCTGTACGAAACCGCTCTGCAGCGATTCGCCGTTCAGAGGCCCGTTTCGCCGGAGTGTGCGGAACGGCTGGCCACGTTTCGTGCCGAACCGCCAAACCAGGCGAAATTCCACAAATCATTCTACAGGGCCACGTTCCAACAATTTCAGACAAATGGCGCTCTCGCGGATGTGATCGCCCACCGCAAACGGGTGATCGCGGAAATGCAGGCCGAACTGCTTCACTACGCCGAGAGGCTGAAAGCGCATGGCGGGTAAGCGCTACCGCCGCTTGTCCTCCACTCAATTTTCGTCAGGGACCGTCATGCAGAAAATCCTTGCAGTTATTGGTGTTCTCTCGCTTTCGGGGATCCCTTCGGCGGTCGCGGCAGGTTCAGTCGCGGACATTCTTGCCGAGAACCGCACGGCGACCGCCGATGCCGCGATGTGGGCCGGCAAATCCACGCTGTCGCTTGACTACGCCTATGCCGGCCAGGGGATGACCGGCACGACAGCATCGCTGGAAGATGTGCGCACGGGGTCGTTTGTCGACAGCTATGCCATCGGTCCGACCGCGGGCGGCAACGGCTACGACGGTATCCATGTGTGGCTGAAAGAGCCTTCCGGCACGGTGACCGAACAGGGTGGCGGCGACAGCGCGATGCTGGCGATCAATGAATCCTATCGCGACGCGAATCTCTGGTGGCGCAAGGATTTCGGCGGCGCCACCATCACCGATGGAGGCGAGAAAGCAGATGCAGGACAACGCTACGCTGTCCTGACGATCACACCCAAAGGCGGAAAGCCGTTCGACGCCTGGTTCGACGCGAACTCGCATTTGCTGGCAAGGACCCGCGAAATCCAGGGAACCCTGCCCATCACGACGTTCTATTCGGAATATTCGCCTGTCGACGGCGTGCAGATCGCGCACAGGCAGGTGGTGGACGACAGCACCGGGACTGCGAGCCGGCAGACCATGACCCTGACACGGGCGCAATTCTCCCCGCCGCGGCCTGCATCCGATTTTGCGCCGCCGGCGAAGGCATTGCATGACTTCACCCTGTCACGCAGTGGCCGCACGACCGTGCCCTTCCGGCTTATCAACAATCACATCTATGCCGACGTTTCGGTCAATGGCAGCAAGCCGCTGACCTTTATTTTCGACACGGGTGGCCACGACATCCTTACGCCGCACACCGCGACCATGTTGGGCGTGAGATCGATCGGCGCCAGCACATCCACCGGTGGCGGCGACAATGTCTCGACAAGCGGCAGTGCGCGCGTTCAGTCCATTCGCGTGGGCGAGGCGACTCTCAACGACCAGCCCGTCTCGATCTTGCAATTCGACAACCCCGCCGAGGGCGTCAACGAACAGGGCATGATCGGCTACGAGTTTTTCGCGCGTTTCGCGACGCAGATCGACTATGGGCGGCATACGCTGACCTTCATCGATACGAAGTCCTTCGATCCCAGGGGCGCGGGAATTGCGGTTCCCTTCCGCTTCTATGGCCAGTTCCCGGAAATTCTCGGCTCCTATGACGGCATTCCCGGCCGCTTTGGCATCGACACGGGCGCGCGCACGCCTTTGTCGCTCAACCGGTATTTCGTCGAACAGAATGGCCTGCGCGCCGGAGCAAAATCCGGCGTGGAGGCATTGACAGGCTGGGGTGTCGGCGGACCCTCGCGGGCCTTCGTCATGCGCGGCGGAATGCTGCGGCTTGGCGATCTCGACATCGCCCATCCCCTGACCGAACTCAGCATCGACCATGGCGGCGCCGACGCATCCGAAGCATTTCCCAACAATGTCGGAGGCGGCGTGCTCAAGCGTTTTGTCGTGACGCTCGACTACGCGCATTACCGCATCTTCTTCAAGCCGGTCGACGGATTGGTCGCGGACCTCGATACGTTCGATCGATCCGGCATGTGGATCAATGCGCAGCATGGCGGCTTCGAAATCGTCGATGTGACCAAAGCCGGCCCGGCCGAGCAGGCAGGATTGAAAAAGGGCGACGTGATCACCGCGGTGGACGGCAAGCCGGTATCGTCCCTCACGCTTTACGATCTGCGCCGGACGTTGCGCAACGAAGCCCCGGGCACGATCGTGCATGTGTCCGTCAGGACCATGCAGGGCGATCACGCGGCGACGCTCACCTTGCGCGATCAGATCTGAAGAAGGGCGCCCCATGAAAGCGGCAATCGTTCGCCAGGCCGGCACCACGCCTGTCTATGGAGATTTCGCAGATCCGGTGCCGGCGGATGGAGACGTCCGGATCGCGGTCACTGCGTCGGCGCTGAGCCCGCTCGTCAAGGGGCGCGCGGCAGGAACCCATTACAGCGCCAACAACGCGTTCCCTTTCATCGCGGGCGTCGATGGCGTGGGGCGTCGCGAGGACGGGCAACGTGTCTATTTCATCCTGCCTTCCGCACCCTATGGCAGCATGGCCGAAACGGCCGTCGTACCTGCTTCGCATTGCGTGGCCGTTCCGGGTGCACTGGACGACGTCGCCGCGGCCGCGCTGGCCAATCCCGGCATGTCGTCCTGGGCGGCGCTGACCGAGCGGGCGCGTTTCAAATCCGGCGATGCCGTTCTCATCAATGGCGCCACCGGCGCGGCAGGCAGCCTCGCGGTCCAGATCGCGAGACATCTCGGCGCGCGCAGAATCATCGCCACGGGAAGAAATCCCAAAATCCTCCAGTCGCTGGGAGCCGACGCGACCATTCCGCTGGTCGAAGATCGCGCTGCGCTGGAAGCCGCGTTCCGTGAGCATTTCGCACGCGGCATCGATGTGGTTCTCGACTATCTCTGGGGCCCGAGCGCGGAATGCTTCCTGGCGGCGGCAGCGAAATCCGGCCGGCCTGCCGCGCCTGTCCGGATCGTGCAGATCGGTTCGGCCAGCGGCGCGAACATCGCCCTGCCGGGCGCACTCTTGCGATCCGCCGCAATCGAACTCATGGGAAGCGGCATCGGCAGCGTATCTTTGCCGCGCTTGCTGGCTGCGATCGGCGAGATGCTGTTGGCGGCCGGCCCGGCAAAATTCGCCATCGCGACCCGATCCCTGCCCCTCGTCCAAGTGGACGACGCCTGGGGGAAGGACACGGGCGTCCCGCGCCTGGTGTTCACGATCGGCCGGTCCGGGCTCTGACGGGCGTCTTGCGCCGCCGCAGGCGTTAACCATCCAATGGCAAAATCCGTGACTCGCACAAGGCCGCCGCCACTGTCAGAGTGACGGGGCCTTGCCGACGAGCGGCGGGCCGCGTCATGGCGAAACTGGCCCGAATGCCCGGCAAATGCGTGTTTCTGCACCCCTTCGATGGCTCCTCCCGTTCGCGATTTTTCTCGCGGGCGTCGCACCGTCGCAGGGAAAGATCGTTCTGGAGAATAGCGACAAGGGGCAGACGGTCGCGCTTGTTGGTCAAATCGGCTGGCAGGATGTCGGCCAATTCAAGAAGATTCTGGTAACCAAAAAACTGGGCGCACCGCTGCTCGTGCTTGAGAGCAGCGATGGCGGCGACGCCTATGCGGCGATGGAACTTGGCCGCGCCGTCCGCAAAAACGATTTCAGCGTCTGGGTGCGCGACCGGTGCCTCAGCGCCTGCGCCCTCGTCTATATCGCGGGCGTTACACGGCAGAATTTCGGCTCGATCGGATTGCACCGGCCCTATTTCACCGGCACGCCCATGCCGCCCTCGCAGCTGGTGAGCACGATGCGCAAGATGCTCGCCGACATCCACGCCTATGTCACCGAGATGGATGTCACGGACAGTTTCAACGACATCATGGTCAACACCGATCCCGTCGGCATGCGCGTCTATGCCAAGAAGGAGATCGAGTCGCTCGTCCCGGAAAACGATCCTATTCATGACGAACTGGTGATCGCCTATTGGTCGCGCGTCTATGGCATCAGCACCGAAGAATACCGGCGGCGGCGCGCGCTGGCAGATGCGACCTGCTGGACCGACGGAGGCACGGGGACATCGCCCGGACTGAGGGGACTCGACGCGTCACAATCCTGCACGCTGGCCACCTATTGGGGCCTGCCGATGCCTGTCTTTGCCACACGATTTGCGCCTGCGCTGCAGAAATGCCCGCTCGGCACCACCAGGCCCGGCGCGATCGATACGATCGCCGCGCATTGGGACGACCCGGTCGAACAGCAACACGAAACCTGCATGCGACGGGCCATGCGCACGGTCGACAAGCCCGTGCACTACGCCATAAGGGCCCAATTCCACTCGTCGCTGGCGTTCCACTGACCGGCCGGGCCGGGAGCTTTTACGCCGCAGTGCAGCATGGCAACCGAACCGACGCCTCTCGACTCACGAGCCGACCTTGTGAATCATTCTCCTGCGGGGGACGCGTCGCTCGGGGGCAAGCATGAACTGGCATCTTCTTGTTGCGGTGTTGGCAGCCGGCACAGTCGCCAGTCTTACGGACTGGGTCTTCATGGGCGTGCTGTTTCACGACCGCTACAATTCCTATCCCGAAATCTGGTGGCCGGGCGTGCGCGAAGGCAAGGAACGCAAGGGCATTCTGTGGGCGACGCTGCTCGGCTATTTCTCGGCCGCGGCGATCACAGCACTTTGTGTGCTGGCCGGCGTGCACGATGTGAAAGGCGGACTCGTTCTTTCTGGCCTCGCCTGGGCCGCAGGCCCGCTGTTCGTGCTGGTGGTCAATGGCTTCTTCATCAAGCTCGATCCGTTGATCACGGTCGCCCATAGCGCCGGCTATCTCGTGCGCTTCCTCCTCGCTGGACTGGCCGCGGGGTTCGCGCTGCGGTGAGATCCCGACCGGCGACCCTCGGGCCATAATGTGTGAGCGTTCGACTGTTGTCCCCCCGGCCGCCATCGACGCGCAAGGCGGGGTGGAAAGTTTATGGTGGACGATTGCACTCGTGAACCGCTGCCGGATGCACTAAACCCCGGGGCCGGTTACTATCCTTGGGGAGGGGGAAATGGGGATTACGTTCCACTGCGTGGTTTCGGGCCATGGCGAGGGTTCCGGCTCCCGTTCTTGGACATGCCGGGCGCTGATCGCGCTTGTGTGCGCGGATAAAAGTCTGACGACTTGCCTGCAAATCTGTAACAAGCTGCAATTTACCGATGAATGAGCGCCTTGCCCGCGCCGGTGCGATCGCGCGGGTAAACCTGGCGCATGAGCCGGACTTCGCGCTGGGCAGGATCGAGATACGTCCCTCACTCCGGCAGATTGCAGGTGACGACTGGCAGGAGACCATCGATCAGCGGGTGATGCAGGTGCTGGTGGCGCTCGCCCGCGCCAAAGGCAAGGTGATCTCCCGCGACGACCTGATCGAAAGCTGCTGGGACGGGATAATCGTGGGCGACACGGCGATCCACCGCTGCATCAGCCGCCTTCGGAGAGCCGCCGAGGCGAGCGGCAATGCCTTCTCGATCGAGACTTTGGCGCGCGTGGGGTACCGCCTGAGAGTTGCGGAGTTCTCTGCAGCCGCAGGGGAACCGCATCCGGCAGGGGGGCCGGATTTGGCCGTAGCGCCGCCACCATCGGCCGCACCTCGGCGCGCCATCTATCGAGGCCTGCAATCTCTGGACGAAGAGGACGAGGATATCTTCTTCGGCCGCGACGCGCCCATCGCCGAAGGCATCGATGCCTTGCGGCGCATGCGCGATGGTAGCGCCAAAAGCATGTTGGTGATTCTCGGGGCGTCAGGCGCCGGGAAATCCTCTTTCCTCAAAGCCGGGCTGCTCGCCCGGCTAAAGCGCGACGGGGGGAATTTTCTTGTCCTGCCCGTAGTCCGGCCGGAACGTGCCGCACTCACCGGCACGTATGGAATGGCTGCAAGCCTTTCCTGCGATCCGGCCGATCTAAAGGCCCTTCCGGATTTTGTCGACTTGTTCGCAAGACTGCGGGCGCCAGTCGTTGAACGCCTACGTCGCATCGCCGAAAACAGCGGCGAAATTTATGCCACGAGGCCTCCTACGATCGTGATCCCCATCGATCAGGCCGAGGAGCTGTTCGCCGCGGAGAACAGCGAGGCCGGGCATGTGTTCGAACTTCTGGCAGGCGCCGTGCGCACAGACCCGGATACGATCATTGTCGCAACGATTCGCTCCGACTCCTTCGAAAAACTGCAAGACGAGCCGCGGCTGGCAGAAGTTCAAATGCTCCCCTTCGGTCTCGCGCGTCTCCCGCACGGAGCCTTCAAGGAGGTGATCGAAGGACCCGCGCGGCTCGCCAATCCGAAGTTCGCCATAGAGGCTGCTTTAACCGAACGGCTTCTTGAGGATTTGCAAGCCGGGGACGCGCTGCCTTTGCTCGCTTTCACGCTGGAGCGGCTTTGGCTGCGCCACCGTGGCGGAGGAACACTGACACTTGCCGAATATGTTGACGACCTTGGCGGATTGCAGGGCGCGATCAAGGGCGCGGTCGAAGCGGCGCTCGCGCTCGCGCAGCGTGACGCTGAAATATCGTGTGAGCGGGTCGAACTCGAGAGGCTGGTCCGCGCCGCCTTTATTCCATCCCTTGTGCAGCTCGACGACGCAGATGGTGAGCCGCGGCGCCGGGTGGAGCGCCTGGACGCCCTGCCTGAAGCAACACTGCCGCTCGTCCGTCACCTGATCAACCAGCGCCTGCTTGTCAGCGACTGGAGTGCTATTGACGGCATCGAGACCGATACGGTCGAAGTCGCGCACGAAGCAATCCTGCGCCAATGGCCGGCGTTGCGCGGTTGGATCGCCGAGGAACGCGAATCGCTCTGTGCGCTCGATGGTGTGCGTGCCGCAGCAGCGGAATGGGACAAGCACCAAACCCCGGGTCAGCCGGAACAGAGCGAGAGCTGGCTCACGCATCACAGCAGCCGCCTGGAAGAAGCCGAAGCTCTGATAACGCGGCCGGGTTTTGCCAAGGCGCTCACGGCCGGCGAAATAGAATACCTCTCCGCCTGCCGCGCGATGGAGGACGCCGAACGCCTGGCGGAGAAGAGAGGAATCGCACGCACGCGCCGCCTTCAGCGCAACATCGGCGCCCTCATCGCCATCGCGGCAATTGTAATATTGATTGCTGGCGCGGGAATTTTTCAGATTCTCACGGCCGTGGCCGCGCGAACCACCGATTCACTTACGCAGATTGCCGGAAACGAAGCGACCGCCGGTTATTACGACCGTGCGGCACGATACGCCTTGGCGTCCGTGAATGCGGCGGATTGGCCAATGCTGGGGCTTCATGGCGACGCCGCGGAAGCTGAACTCAGCGGCGACAGCAGTGGCTCGCGCGCATTGGCCGTCCTGCGCGGACACGACAACAGGGTCGAAAGCGCGGCGTTCAGCCCCGACGGCACGCGTATTGTCACGGCATCTGACGACAAAACGGCGCGGATATGGGACGCAAAAACCGCACGTGAGATCATCGTTCTGCGCGGACACCATGCCGTTGTCGAAAGCGCCGCGTTCAGCCCCGACGGCACACGCGTCGTCACCGCGTCATGGGACAAGACTGCGCGAATATGGGACGCGAAAAACGCAAGACTGATCGCTGTTCTGCGTGGACATGAAGGCATTGTCGGGAGCGCTGCGTTCAGCCCCGACGGCAGGCGCATTGTCACCGCGTCTGCAGACCGGACCGCGCGGATCTGGGATGCGAAAACCGGACATGAAATCGCTGTCCTGCGCGGACACGGTGGCCGTGTCCTGCGCGCGAACTACAGCCCCGACGGCACGCGCATCGTCACGGCGTCCCAGGACAAGACCGCACGAATATGGGACCCGAATACATCGCGCCTTATCGCCGTGCTGCGCGGACATGATGACACTGTCGAGTGGGCCGCGTTCAGCCCCGACGGCACACGCATCGTCACGGCGTCCCTCGATAAAACCGCGCGGACATGGGACGCGAAAACTGCGGTGCCGATCGCCGTCCTCCGGGGACACGACAGGATTGTATTCAGCGCCTCGTTCAGTCCCGACGGCACGCGCGTTGTCACCGCGTCGGGTGACAAGACCTCGCGGATATGGGACGCGAATACCGCGAGGCTGATCGCCGTCCTCTGGGGACATGAAGGCCCTGTTTTCAGTGCCGCTTTCAGCCCCGACGGCACGCGCATTGTCTCGGCCTCCATGGACAAGACCGCGCGGATGTGGAGCGCAAAAAAAGCTGGCGAGAGCGCCGTCCTGCGCGGACACGACAGCGTTATTACTAGCATCGCGTTCAGTCCCGACGGAAAGCGCATCGTCACGGCGTCCAATGACAAGACTGCGCGGATATGGAACGCGAATACGGCAGACGAGATTGCCGTTCTGCGTGGCCACGATGACTATATCAACAGCGCCGCGTTCAGTCCCGACGGGACGCGCATAGTCACGGCGTCCACAGACAGGACCGCCCGGATTTGGGACGTGACATCCGCACATCAGATCGCCGTCCTGCGCGGACACGAGGGTGTTGTTTGGAGCGCCGCGTTCAGCGTTGACGGCACGCGCATTGTTACGGCGTCCGCAGATGCGACCGCGCGCATATGGGACGCCAAATCCACACAAGAGATCGCCGTCCTGCACGGACACGATGGCACGGTCTGGAGTGCCGCGTTCAGCCCCGACGGCACGCGCATCGTCACGGCGTCCGCAGACAGGACCGTGCGAATCTGGGAGGCGAAATCGGCGCGCCAGATCGCCATTCTGCGCGGGCACGAGGGTGTTGTTTGGAGCGCCGCGTTCAGCCGTGACGGCACACGGATTGTCACGGCGTCCGCAGATACGACCGCGCGCATATGGGACGCCAAGAACACGAAGCTGATCGCCGTCCTGCGCGGACACGATGAAGCTGTCAATAGCGCCGCTTTCAGTCCGGACGGAACGCGCATCGTCACGGTGTCTAGTGACAAGACGGCCCGGATATGGGACGCCAAAACCGCGAGGCTGATCGCTGTCCTGCGCGGACTCGATGAGGCTCTCAGCAGCGCCGCTTTCAGCCCCGATGGCACACGCATCGTCACGGCGTCCAGCGACGCGCAGATATGGAATGTCGCCAGAATGGTTTCCGAGCCTCGTGCCGAGCTGATACGTCGAATCTGCGAAACCACGCTTGCCAATGGCTTGAGCCGATTTTCGGCGCAGGACCTTCGCGCGGCCCCCATGCTCGATCCGCAGCTCGACACCGATGCCTGCCACCCGCCGAGCTTCTGGGCGCGCCTTGACCGGATATTCTCGGCCGCCCTGTCGCAGTAAGTTCCCACCGCCTTGGCGCCTGCCCGTCGCCGCTCACAAATACTCCCGGCGCTAGACCGCGCCGGGAGTATCGGTGATGCAATAAATGTCAACGCTTCTTGGCTTTGTAGAATTCAACGATCGCGTTCAGGCCTGTGCTGTCGTAGCCGTATCCGTCGCCTCCGCAGCCTACCTGGAAATCCACGGTGTTCCCGGCCGCGAGGGTGATACCATTCTGGACAGTGAAGCTCGAGAAGTGGGTTGTCGCGTTATTCAGGTTCACGCTGCCGTTAAAGTGCAGAGCCGAGTTGACCGAGATATGGACGTCGGCAGTCGTCTCGCTGCCGTTGTCGTCGAGCCCGAAAAATTGCCCGCTGATCTTGTACTTTCCGGTGTAAGGAGCGGTGAACCGTGCAACGGCATATTCGCAGTTCGCACCTGGATGCATCATCATGCCATGCGGCGCGAAAGTAACGGGGCCGCCGGCACCGGTGGCGACATAGGATGTTTGATTTACATTGTGTTCGACGATTGGATAACCGGCTGCGTTGGTCCAACCCAGGATATTTCCGCTATATGGGTTGGTGACAACCGGTAGTAATGTGCAGCTTGCGTTCAGCGTGGCCTCCTCGCAATAGGACCACACGCCGGACGTGCCGTTGGTCGCGTCCGTAAACTCCGACGCGACATCCCACGAGGTCGGCGTTGTCGTAGCCATGGACTGGCCGGTCGAAAGTGCGAATAAGCCCAAACTCCCGAGGAACACCGATTGGGCGAGAGTATGATTAAGCATTGTTGGCTCCATCAGTTGAGGACAGGCATTGCCGTGTCCAGTTGCTTTGGTTGAATCGCGAACCGGTGGAGCAGCATCTGGCTCAAGGATGGCATGGGGTTGCACCCCGAAGATCGCCCGTCTTTCCCCGAAGGCCCTGTCCCAGCCCCGTCCCGCGTTTCGCGATCAGTTGGGCCAGCATTGGGAGCTGTCGAAAGGCCGAAGACCTGACGAGTTGCTTGCGAGATGCTGACAAATTGACTTTTTGCATATGAATGAGCTCAAGCGCGCCGTTCGCTTGGTGCCCCACCGTCGCGGCTGGCGATATGGCGGAGACAGTTCCCACCTTTACGCGGGACTGCCGCGCCCGACAGGATTCGACCCTGTGACCTCTGCCTTCGGGGGGCCGCACTCTATCCAGCTGAGCTACGGGCGCGCTGGATCGCTGTTCATGCTCGTGGTCAATGGCTTCTTCATCAAGCTCGATCCGTTGATCACTGTCGCCCATAGCGCCGGCTATCTCGTGCGCTTCCTCCTCGCTGGACTGGCCGCGGGGTTCGCGCTGGGGTGAGACCCGGATGGTGGATCGCGGGATGTGCCTGTCCACGCGGGCAAGCTCGGGGCCTCGCCAGCGACCCTGGTGGAAGCGCCGGACCCAATCGCGCCATGTGCCTCGAGCGTGAGAGACGTTGAGTCCCCCGAGGCAAAAGCCGCAGCGACGACGATATTGTTAGCCTCCACTCCGCATCCGGTCGTTTCCACATCGACGTTGCCGAACAGCAAGCGTCTAGTTGACTGGCTGGTAACCCCTTTTGCCGATCTGCCAGTAGAAGAACGCCATCTGGTCGGCAATCTCACGATCTTTCTGGTGCTTGACCAGCGACGTGCCATGGCCGGCATCGCTGTCGACGAGGATCACCACCGGCCGGCCGCTTGACGTAGCTTTCTGCAGGCGCGCGGCCATCTTGCCCGGCTGCCAGGGCGCAACATGCGGATCGTTGAGCCCGGTGGTGAACAGCACCGCCGGATAGGCGACGCCATCCTTCACGCGCGAGAACGCGTCCATCGCCGCGAGGCCCTTGAAACCAGCCTCGGTTTTCACGCTGCCATATTCCAGCGCATTGCCGTCGCCATCGGTTTCGAATTCGGCGCGCAAGGCGTTTGAATCGCCGACTTCGCTGATGACGAGACGGAACAGGTCCGGCCGTTCCACCATCGCCATGCCAACGGTGATGCCGCCGGCGCTGCCGCCTTCGATGGCAGTGGTCTGCGGCGCGCCATAGCCGTGGGCGTGCAGATATTCGTCGCAATCGATGAGATCGTGGAACGTGTTGGGCTTCGTCGCCTTCATGCCGGCCAGATGCCACTCCTCGCCGAGCTCGCCGCCGCCGCGCACATGACACACGGCATAGACGCCGCCATCTTCGAGGAACGGAATCATCGACGAAACAAATCGCGGCGGGAAGGGAATGCCATAGGAGCCATAGGCGGTCAGCCACAGGGGTGCCTTGCCGTCATGCGCGAGGTCCCTTCGATGCAGAATGGAGAGCGGCACCATCACGCCGTCGCGGGCGCGGATGCTGATCTCTTCGGATGCGAAAGCCGACAGATCGTCTTTCCAGGCTGGCGCCAGCGCGAGAGGCGCGGGGCGGCCATCGTGGATCGTGAACCATTGCTGCGGTTGCAGCCAGCCCTGGACACCGACGACGGCGCCGGGCTGCAGCGGATCGGTCACCGGGCCGCTCAGCGTACCCCGCTCTGGCAACGCGATATCCGTGAGAGTGTTGCTCGCGTAATCGAGAAAGCGCACCCGCCCCAGGCCGCCGTCGAGATCGTGGATGTAAAGGCCGTCACGCGCGGGTTCGATGTCCTGAATCACACGCGTGCTCTCGGGCACGATGGTACGGGCCGTTGCCCAGTCGAGCGTCGCAATATCCATCGCCACGACTTTGTAACGCGGCGCATCTTTGTGGGTGAGGAGATATATTGTCTTGCCGCGCAACGCGACATTCTGCACGCCATCGGGCGAATCGGCGAATTTGTGCCAATGCGCGCCCGGATGCTGCGCTTCGCCGAGTGGGGCAGCCAGCACCTCCATTGCCTGTTCGGAACCATGCAGGACTATGGCGAAGGCGATATCGGTTCCCGGCTGCACGTAAATCGAAGGCACATCCGGCGGCCTGACAAGCGGCGTGCCGGGCACATTGGTGCCGATGAGCGGCACATCCTTCTCGGGATCGCTGCCGAGATGGTGCAAAAACGCGCGGCTGTTCAGATAGCGCGCGGTTTCGGGGTCGCCCGGTTTCGTTGCCTGCATGCGGTTGTAGAAAAAGCCGGACGCATCGGGGAGCCACGACACGCCGCCATTCTCCGCCCGGTCGATCGTTTCGGCCTGCTCGTTGCCTGTCGCGACCTGCAGCACATGGATGACGCTGTGTTCCGAGCCACCGGACGAGATACCGACGGCAATCTTCTCACCGTGTTGCGATGGCACATACCAGTCGATCGAGGAATGATGGCCTGCACTGGCAAAGTGGTCGGGATCGACCAGCAGGCGTTCCGGGCCGGCTGCACTGTCGCGCACATAAAGTTTGTAGGTGTTGTCGGAAGGACTGCGCCGCATGAAAAACAGATGCGGGCCCGTGAACTGGGCCTGACGCACGGTGATGCCGGCGCCGGTATGCGCGGCCACGCGCGCTTCGAGCCTGTCGCGTCCAGGAATGCGGTCGATGACGTGGCGCGCATAGGCGCCCTGCGCGAGAATGTAGCGGACGAATTCCGGGGCGCTGCGATTCTCCATCCAGCGATAGGGATCGGTGACCTTCGTCCCGAAATAGGTGTCGATCACCGGGCGCACCGGCGCTGCGGGCGGCACATACTGCGTGTCGGCCGCATGGGCCATTCCAAACACGAGAACCGTGGAAAGCAGGATAGTCGAACGGCGCATGCGGGAATCCCTCGTCAATGGATTGTCGAATCCGGTCTCGACGCCATGCCGAGCGCTTGGCCTTCGAAAGCCCAGATGTCGGCGGTCTGCACGATATCCTTGTCGGTAGGCATGTAGCTGTGGGCCGTGCCGCCCGTCGTGCGTAGCAGGATTGGATTGTCGCAACCCTGGCCATGCTGGAGAGCGGCGGCGAATTTGAACTCATGCATGGGCACGACGCGGTCGTCATCCCAGGAGGTCGTGATCAGCGTCGGCGGATAACACGTTCCGTCTTTGACGTTGTGCAGCGGCGAATATGCATGGAGCCATTGGAACGCCTTCGGATCGTCGGACAATCCGTATTCCGGACCCCACAAGGCGCCACCGGAGAAATGCTGATAGCGCAGCATGTCGAGCACGCCATGACCGACATAGGCCGCGCCGAACAGTTGGGGCCGTTCGGTGATCGAGGCACCCGTGAGAAGGCCGCCATTGGAATAGCCCTGGATGCCAAGATGTTTCGGCGAGGTGTAACCGTTGGCAAACAGATATTTCGCAGCCCAGGCGAAATCGTCGAACACGTTTTGCTTGTTGCCCAGCATGCCGGCGCGATGCCAGGCCTCGCCATAGGTGTCGCCGCCGCGCAGATTGGCGACGGCGTAAACACCCCCCTGCTCCAGCCAGACCGGGAGGATCGGCTTGTAGAGCGGCGTGATGGTGATGTCGAAGCCGCCATAACCGTAAAGAATCGTCGGATTGACGCCGTCCTGTTTCAGGTTCTTCGGCGCGACAATGAACATCGGCACCTTGGTTCCATCCCTGGACGGATAGGAAACCTGCTTCGTGTCGTATCGCGAGACATCGAACCCGGTATGCGGCTGGAACTCGACGCTGAGCGCTTTGCTCCGCAGATCGTAGCGGTAGATGCTGGTGGGATAGAGGAATGAGGTGAAATTGTAATAGAGGATCGACGAGTCCATGCGCGCACTGAGATCGTAGACGGTCCCGGGCGCCGGCAGGGGAAGCGAGCCGTCGGATTTGCCGTTCAGATCGTAAAGGTCGACACGGCTTGTCGCATCGATCTGCGAGTCGACAACCAGCCTGCCGCCCGCGATACCGGAAAATTGCATGACACCTTTGCCTTCCGGCACGACCGTGCGCCAATGCGCGGGAACGGGATCGGAAAGCGTGGCCGCAGCGATACGCTGACGCGGTGCGTCGAGATTGGTCTGCAGATAAAGGATGTCGTCCTTTATCTCGACCGGCTGCAGGATGATGTCGTCTTTTGCATAAAACGGCTTCAGGGGCGCCATGATGTTCGGCTTCAGCGGATCGCCCAGATCGGCGATATAAAGCTCGTTCTGCGGGCCCGTCCCGTTCACCAGCGTGACGAAGAAGTAGCGGCCGCTTTCGCCAAGGCTGCCCTCGATGATCCAGTGTGGCAGGTCGGGCCGCGAATAAATCAGGCGATCGGCCGATTGCGCCGCGCCAAGCGCGTGATGATAGATCGACTCCTGCACAATCTCCTGGCTGATTGCGTTGCCTGCTGCCGGTTGAGGATAGCGCGAATAGAAAAACCCCTTGTCGTCATTGGTCCAGGCCACATTGGAAAATTTCAGCCAGCGCACCACATCCGGCAGCAGCTTTCCCGAGGCCACCTCCATCACGCGCACGATGCGCCAATCCGATCCTCCCTCGGAGAGTGCATAGGCGAGATACTTTCCATCGGGTGAAGGCCACGCACCGGCGAGCGCTGTCGAGCCGTCCTCCGAAAGGATATTGGGATCGAGAAGGACGCGCGGCGCGGCGGACGCGGATTCGCGCACATAGAGCACCGATTGGTTTTGCAGCCCGGCATTGCGACGGAAGAAGAGGCGCGGGCCGCCGATCTGGATCGGTGTCGTCTCGGTGGGATGATTCCACAATTCCGTGAGCCGCGTGGCGATGCGATCGCGGAGCGGAATCTTTGCGAGATAAGAGTCGCTGAACCGGTTCTCTGCCTCCACCCAGGCATGGAGCGCTGGATCCTGCATATTCTCCATCCACCGATAAGGCGCAGGCACAGCCGTTCCAAAGTAGTGATCGACCGTGTTATCGCGACGCGCGGGCGGATAGTGTGACGGTGCAGGCGTTGGCGCGCGTGCGACATCCTGCACGCGCACAACGGGCATTTGCGCAGCAGCTGCGCAAGCGGGGATGTGCGATACGACAATCCACGCCAGCCCGATGCTAAGGGCAAATCGACTAGTATTTAAGCGTCGCCGCCACGAAGATTGTGCGCCCCAGAACATCATACATGCCCGTATAAGTGTTGCCGTTTCCGAAAGAACTGCCGAAGGCGAACTGCGTCAGGATGGGGGGCTCGATGTCAAAAATATTGTTGACGCCCGCACGCAATTCCACGCCAGGCCGCATCTGCCAGGCACCGGAAAGATCGAAATAGCTGTAAGAGCTGATATGGGCGTCGGCGCAATCCTCAAATCCGGAGACGGCAAAACGGCCATGGTCGCAGGCGAACGTTCCCGGGCCGCCGCCTAGCAGTGGCGAAGGCGTGTCGCTGTCGAATTTCGTCGCTCCGATGAAGCGCCACTGCATCGATAGCTGGAAATCGTATGGTGTCGACCACGTCACGCGGAATTTGTGCCGCCATCTCGGCGCCGGGGGACCGCAAATCTCGCCATAGAGGCCAACGCAGTCATAGACGCTGCGCGATGCACTAAGCGCAGTATTGGGCGTGATGGGCACCGGTTCGTTGAGCAGCGTATCGAGCCACGTGCCGATCAGGTCGAAGCCCACGGTTCCTTCGTCGGCGCCGAACCAGTCCGTCGTGTCGGCCTGATAATTGACCGAAAAATCGACACCCTTGGTCTTCAGATAGCCGGTATTGATCGTATCGTTGGAGATAAAACCGCCGCCATACAGCGTGCCGGAAGCCGTGCGATGCACAAAGCTGCAGAAATATGCCTCGCTTTGCGGCGTCGCCGAGGGACCATAGCAATCGTCCAGGATTTCTTCGCTCGGCAACACCGATATATAATTCTTTACGTTGATGTTCCAGTAGTCGAACGTCGCAGAAAAGCCCTGCAGGAAGCTCGGCGTGATAACGATTCCGAAGGTTCGCGTGGTGGAGCTTTCCGGGCTCAATGCGGCATTGCCCCCGATCTGCTTGTCGCATGACGAATCCGGACATTGCAGCAGCTGGGTTCCATCGTTCGCCACCTTGGCGCACTGGCCGGTCGTGATGGTCGCGCAGGGATCGCCGCCGAAATAGTTCGAATCGAACAATTCGGTGACCTGTGGCGTGAAGAGTTCGAGCACATTCGGGGCGCGCACCGCACGCTGCAGACTGGCGCGATAGCGCAAATCGTCGACTATTTGCCAGTCCGCGGACGTATACCAAGTGTTGGTCGTTCCGGCCGCGCTATAGGACGAGAAGCGATACCCCCCCTTCACCGTCGCGTCTTCGACGAAAGGACGATTCTGGACCAGGGGCAGCTGCAATTCGCCGAACCCTTCGCTCACGTTGAAGCCCGCCGAGGGAACGGCAGGAACGGGCGTGGAGCCTTCGATGTCGCCGGTCTGATATTCACGGTCGGGAAGAAACGCCAGGCCTTCCTGCCTGTATTCCGCGCCCAGCACAGCCACCGCGGAATCGCGGGCCCAGGGAGATCGAACACCCCAATCTGCGAGATCGCCGGTCAATGACCCGCTGACAATTTTCTCCTCTGTCCAGCCCGTCTGGAGCGCCGCCGCGGCGACATAATTGAGCATGGATTGCGAGATCGAGCCGATGCCGTTGAAGATGTCGAGCGGCACACAGGTTCGCGAGCTGCCCGATTCCGCCGCGTAGCATTTGCCGGTCGCGGGATCGACTTCCAACGCATTCTGGACGCGCGTCGCCGAGAAATTCTGGGTGTTGCTGCTGGCAAAATCCGAAAAGCCTTCCTGCGCATAAAGATTGTAGGACCAGCCTTCGTCGATATCGCCTTTGATTCCGGCCTGCATGCGATAGGAGATGTGACGCAAGGCGCTCTGGCGGTCACCGCCTTCGATATTTCGGCGGCCGATCAGGAGATCCGCCTGTCCTGTGGCGCCATCCGGATTTCCCGTCTGGGCCGGATCATTGCCGGCCCCATTCCAATACGTGCGTCCGTTGATGGTGACCTGCTTGTCGCCACGCAACTCGCCGCAGAGCGTGCGGTTCTCCTGGGGCGTCATCAACGGATTGCTGCAATTCACAAAGACTGTGAAATCGGATTCGGTGCCCGAGCCGAGAAACAGGCCCGACGGCGCGATCTGCGCCACGGTGGAATCGTCGGCGAACATGAAGTTTGCGTAGAGTTCGGCCTCCTTGTTCACGTCGTAATGGGCAAAGAATCCACCGGTGTAGCGCGTATCCGGGCGCTGGAAATAGTTTGACGAACTGAAATTGAAGGTCTGTTCGGGGCTGTTGGTGAACGGTACGAAATTGCCGCTTCCGGCCTTTCCGTTGCCGGTCTCAAAGAAATCATACGACCGGCCTCCGTAGGCGTTGTCGATGGAAACCCAGTGATTGTACTGTGACGAGCCCAGGCATTCCTCGCCCTGGTCGGTGAAGGACAGTGTGCATTCGGAATATTCGCGCGATTGCTCCAGGATGGCCGCCATGCTGCGAAAGCCGAGATAGACGCTGACATTGGCTTTGCCATTGGGGGCATTCGCGCCCATCAGCAGGGTTACATCGGTGGTCTGCCCATTCCATATCCCCGAAGGCGACTGCGCATAGCCCGGTGATCCCTGATCGACCTGCACCTGGGTGAGATCGCGCCAGCGCGCCGTGCCGTTGTCGTTCTGCGTGATGGAGTAGGTGCCGTTCAGTTCGACGCCCTCGAAATCACGGCGCAGAATAAAATTCACAACGCCGGCCAGTGCATCGGAGCCGTACACCGCCGAAGCGCCGCCGGTCTGCACCTCCACGCGATCGACCAGAGCGGCCGGAATTGTGTTGATATCGGGCGCCGGGTCTTCGGGATCTCCGGGCATGAGGCGTGAGCCATTGATCAGCACCAGCGTCCGCGAGGGCCCCAGATCGCGCAGGTTGACGTTGTCGGTGCCTGTCGCGCCATTCGAAACCTGGGCGTTTTGCGAAACAAAGGCTTCCGGCAGACTGTTGACCAGCGCCGTGACATCGGTCGTGCCCTGAAATTTGATTTCGTCGCGCCCGATCACCACCACCGGGCTTGGACTGGTAAGGCCGGTCTGCGGAATGCGCGAGCCCGTTACGATGACCGTTTCGACATCGGAGAGTTTTTCAGCCGCCCCCGTGCCGAAGGCGGCGAACCGGTTTTTTGGGGGGGATTCCTTGATGACAAGACCGCCGCTGCCATCGGGTATTGCCTGGAGGCCTGTGCCGGCCAGCGCGCGCGACACGGCGTCCTGCGCGCTCATCGTTCCATTCAACGCAGGCGCGTAAAGATTGGATACGGAGTCAGGCGTGAACAGTATGTTCTCACCGGTCTTCCGCGATATTTCCTTCAAGGTTTGCGCCAATGGCTGCGCGGGCACGGCAATGTCGGCTTCCTGCGCACTTGCGACACTGGTGCCAAGCGCGATCAACGCCGCACCTCCCACCAAGGCCAGTCGCAGACCCCTAATGCCCCCTCGATTCATTGCGGCGCCCCCTATTCCCGCAAGCAGTTCCCCCGTCCTGGATACAGACGAACGACCGAACGCGTTTCCTCACCCCTCCGGCATTCGCGACTCGTCGCGCACCAATTCGATATGATCGGGATAGTGCTCGATCGACACTGGCAGAAGCTGGGCGACCGAGCGCGCAAAGGCTTCATTGTCGCCCACGCGATAGACGCCGCTCAGTTTCATATTCGCGATCGCCGCATCGTCGATCACCAGCCGGACGATTGAATAGCGATTCATTTCTGCCGCCGCCGCAACCAGCGTGTCGCCTTCGAACATCGCCTGTCCCGTCTGCCACGCCGTGAGCGGTGCAAGATTGGGCCGGTCAATTCGCACGGCGATATTCGGCGATACCACGACACGTTCGCCGCGCGAGAGTTCGAGACGCCGCCCAGCCGTGCGGGCCGTTGCCAGAACCGTTGCCCGACCTTCCAGCAGCACGACGGAGAGGCGCCCCGCGTCGCGGCGCACATCGAGAGCGGTGCGGTCGGCGACGATTCGCTGACCGTTGGCCTCCACGACGAAGGGACGGCCGGCATCGGGACGCACGCGAAAATTCGCGCGGCCGCGTTCGATATCCACGATGCGCAGCGTGTCGGTGAAGTGTTCGCGAATGCGGGTGTCGGTGTCGAGAAAAACGAGCGTACCGTCGCTCAGCACGACGTGCCTCTGTTCGCCGATTCCGGTCTCGTAGACACCGGCATAGGCTTCCTGCCAGACGGTGAATCCGGCACTTGCGGCAACGGCAGCGCCCAGCCCCGCCAACACCGTCCGCCTTCGGAAGAACGGGCGGGCCACGTGCCCTGTTGCGTCTTCCAGACGGAGCCCGTCGGCCTCTTCCCAGAGCGTGGTGACCGCCTCGAAGGCGCGCGCGTGCTCCGACCGCGCTGCGAGCCATGCTCGAAAGGCTTTTTCATCCGCGAGGGTCCGGTCATCGGCATGCAGGCGTGCGAGCCATGTTGCGGCCTCCGCCTTGACGTCCGGGCCGATGCCTCTGGTGGGACGCGTCATCACCATCCGTCCGTCCATTCCGTCAGAAACAGAACCGCCTTGGCCACGTGTTTCTCGACCGCACTCTGGGTAATGCCGAGTGCTGCCGCGATCTCTCGCAATTTCATCTCTTGAACTTTGTGCATGACAAAGACCTGCCGTGTGCGCGGCGGCAGCTTCTCAAGCCCGGCCTGAACCCTCCTCAGACGTTCGCGGGCAGCAAAAACCTCATCCTGCAGCGGCGAATTGTCTTCGAGGACGGAGCCGAAATCTTCGATGGCCGTCCCGCTGATACGTCTGGTCCGCCTGTGCCCGTCCACGGCCAGATTGGCGGCGGTCTGCACCAGAAAGGCCACCGGCTCGCGCACCTCGTGCTCAGCCCGATAGGCCTGAAGCCGCAGCCACGCGCTGTGAAGCAGGTCTTCGGCGTCCTGGTCGGAGCGCGTGCGCTTGCGAATCCGCGCCAGCAGATCGGCCCAAAAGCCTTTCTCGTTCGCCGCCTCGCTCATCCCCGCCCCCCGACGCGGTGGGTCATGCCGGCATGGTCACGACCTCAAAACGAACGATGACAGATTTCGGACCGGAAAAACAACCACGCACGGGACGCGCTATCCGTCCAATTCGGGGAAAGGACCAATTGTGTCTGCCTGGAATGGAACATTGGGGAAATGGCGCGCCCGACAGGACTCGAACCTGTGACCTCTGCCTTCGGAGCGCAATTTTCTGACATACACCCAAATCGCCCGCGTACCCGCGAGTCCAGGTTGTTGAGATAATTATAGAATTTAAGGCGCGCGAACATCGAGCACACCAAGCTGACGAGCGCCATTTTTTTCCTGCTGCTTACGTCCGGCTTACGCAGTGCTGCTCGTTGCCGATTTCGGCAGTCTTGACGTCCGAATCGACTTCGGGATCCAGCGGATCCTTACAGCGTCGCCCAGACGGCGAACGTGACCTTTGCAGGGCAAATATAACTGCAGCTGATCCGATGCTTCGCCTTCGTCCACAGCGCATTTTCCGCCCCGTGAGGCGACAAGGCTGACCCTTGCCGCGGCGCGTCCGCTCGCCTGTTGCCGCCTGACGCGCTGTGTACCCCAGACTAGTCTAAAAAGTCTGAGGGGATCGTCACGACACTTCGACCGGCTGGGGGTTGGTTAAATAAAGCTGCCCTTATTGCTCCTCGTCATCAAAGCAGATGTGAGGGCCTTCTCCAAATCACACAAGGTGAAAGGTTTCGAAATGACGAGCATGCCGTCCAGTGCCTTGGGCAAGGTTGCGGTACCGTAGCCGGTGGCAAATACGAAGGGACACCCCTTTTTCCGCAACAGTTCGGCGAGCGGATAGGTCTGACGGCCGTTGAGATTGACATCGACGATTGCGGCATCGAACGAGAGTGCCGATATCTTTTCAACTGCCTCCTCAAGGCGCGACGCCACGCCCGCGACCACGCACCCAAGCTCGCCGAGGAAGTCCTCGATCAGCATCGCTATCACGGATTCGTCCTCGACGATGAAAATCGATTGTCCGGCGATCCCAGGTTCGGCTATGCGATTTTCCATGGGCCGGCTCCCGCGATCCAGGTCGGCTACTCACCCCCCCAAGATTCGGAGGGCACAGCTATCATGCAAACAACGCCCGAGACCGGGAATTCGAGCCGTGCTTCGCCGCCGAGATCATGGGCGAGGCTCCGCTCGATAAGCCGCGATCCGAATCCCCGGCGTTTCGGCGCTTTGACAGGCGGGCCGCCCTCTTCGCTCCAGCGCAGTCTCAGCACAGGAGCAGCTTTGTTGGCAAAGTCGACAGTCCACTCAATAGTAAGACGCCCGGTGTCGTTGGAAAGGGCGCCGTACTTCACGGCATTCGTCGCGAGTTCGTACAAGACCATCGCAAGTGCCAACGCGGCTTTGGGCGTAATTCGCAATTCCGGTCCGCGAACCACAAATCGGTCATCATTTTTGGAGTGATACGCCGCAACCGCCCGGGTTACGATACTTACAAGACTTGCGCCTTTCCAATTCTCGTTCGTGAGAATGTCGTGCGCGCCGGAGAGGGCCTTGAGGCGGCCGTCGAAGGCATCACGGGCTTCCGTTGTCGAACTGGCGTCCTTGAAGGATTGCGATGCAACAGCCTGCACGATTGCGAGCGTATTCTTCACGCGATGATTCAGCTCGTTGATCAGAATCAGTTGGTGCTCTGCGGCGTCCTTCTGCTGGCTGACATCGATCAGCATATTGACGCCGCCAATGACATGGCCCTCATTATCGCGCAAAGGTGTCGGAAAGGTGAGGACCGGCACGCGCGTTCCGTCGGGACGTTCTACCAGGATTTCGATACTTCGAAGTTCGCGATTTTCCTTCAGCGCGACCGCCATGGGATATTTATCGTTCGGCATTGGCGTGCCGTCCGGATGGTACAGCTTCGAACCGATAGACCACGCGTCGATCCCGATTTCCGGCGTACGGCCAGCGAGAGTGACGCTCGCCGGATTGAAAAAGGTGATCTGGCCCTGCGCGTCGGTCGTGTAAACGGCGGCCGGCAACGCGGTGATCAGGTCTTCCAATCGCCGTTGCTGCTCGTGTAGCGCATCTTCCGCGACCCGGCGTTCCGTCACATCGACAAAAGTGATGACAACGCCTTCGATCTTGTCCTCCGTGCTCCGGTAGGGCCGCAGCCGCGCCAGATACCAACGATTGTTGTTGCTTCGAATCTCATGCTCTATCGGCGTGAGCTGCTCCAAAACGGAACGGGCGTCGGATGCGAGATCTCCATAGTCCAGCCGATGGGTGAAATCGGTAATCAGGCGTCCTTCATCGCCTCGCGCAATGCTGAATACGTTCGAGACCTGGGGAGTGAACCGCTTGATCATCAACTCACGATCAAGAAAAAGAGTGCCGACGTCGCTCGAGGTGATCAGATTCTCGATGTCGCTGTGCGCCCGCGAGATGCTTTCGAGCTTCAGCTTCAGTTCGCTGTTGACGGTCTGGAGCTCCTCATTCGTCGATTGCAGCTCTTCCTTGCTGGTTTCCAGCTCCTCCGCCGTTGAACGATATTCCTCGTTGGTCGATTGAAGCTCCTCGTTGGCCGCCCGCAACTCCTCGATGGCCTCGCCGTAGTGCAGGCGGCTCTCGCTAAGCCGAACTCCCATGGAGTTCAGCTCTTCGCGCAGTTGCCGCACCGCGCTCGCAGTAGCGTCACCATTATCGCCCGCGTTGCCCTCGACCCGGGCCGCGTTGTCAATCTCGTCACCTTCGATGAAGAGCACCAACGCCCGCCCATTCGACGTTTCGGAAGGCACGGGGCGAATCTGCAGATAGACGGTCCGCGCATGGCCATTAAATCGCACGGGAATGGAGAGGCTCACGCTCGCCTCATTCAACTCGAACGCGCGATGAAGACCCGTCTGGAGATCGAGCCGGAGCTCGGGCCGCGCCAGTTCGGTCACGTCGCTCGAAAGGGGGCCACCGGGGGGCAGAAGATAGCGGCCGGCGCTCTCCGACAGATTGAGGATTTTGTTGTTGTTGTCGACCAGAATGCTGGGCGGCGCGAGCGTTTCCAACGCCTGTCGGTGTGAAGGCTGTTCGTCGCGCGGACCGCGGTCTCGCGAAGCCTCGCGTGCCTGCTGCGAGGACAGGTGCGTCGTTTCTAGCCTGGCCAACTCCGGCAACCGCGCCCGCGTGCGCTCGGTGGTTTGAAAAATCCTCGCTTGCCGGTCAATGACGCGAACGGAGTTCACCGAGCTCTCGATTCCTTCCGAGGAGCCGAGGAACATGAAGCCTCCAGGGCGAAGCGCATATGCCAGCGTGTTGCAGGCTTGACGCTGAAGGTCGCGTTCCAGGTAGATGAGCAGATTGCGACAAGACACCAGGTCGATTCGCGAAAACGGCGGATCCTTCAACAGGCTGTGGGTGGCGAACAAAACAACGTCGCGGAGGTCTTTCTTCACGCGGTAATGGTCGGCGTCGTGCATGAAGAACCGGCGCGATCTCGCTTCCGAAATATCCGCCTCGATTGCGCGCGGATACCGGCCTTCGCGCGCCGTGGCCAGCGCGCCCATATCAAGATCGGACGCAAAGACCTGGATGCTTGGCGGATTGTCGCGGCGCGCGCTTTCCTCCAGGAGGAGCATGGCGATCGAATAGGCTTCCTCGCCGGTGGCGCAGCCGGGCACCCAGACGCGAATGGTCTCGTCCTCGGATCTGCCGTCGAAGAGCTTCGGGATGACATCCGCGGCGAGCACGTCGAACGCGCCGGGATCGCGGAAGAATGCGGTGACGGAGATGAGCAGGTCGGCGAAGAGCGCCTGCACCTCTTCGACATTGTCGTGAAGATATTTCAGGTACTCTTGCAGGCGGTCGGTTTTGCAAATCTGCATTCGGCGAGCCAATCGCCGGATCACGGTTGACCGCTTGTAACCCGAAAAATCGTGACCCGTGCGGGCTCGCAATTGCGCCAGAGTCCGCCCGAGCGTCTGTTCGTCGTCCAGGCCTGCCTCAGGCGCTGCAAGCAACTCTTTGCTGCGCAGCAACTCGATCAAACGCTCGGCGATCCCATTGACGGGCAGCACAAAATCGGCCACCCCGCTCGCGATCGCGCTCGCAGGCATGGAGCTGTACGTGGCTTCTTTAGGCTCCTGGACGAGCACCACGCCGCCGGCTTCCTTCACGGCTTTGACACCGACGGCGCCGTCCGCTCCAGAGCCCGTCAACACGATCGCGACGCCGTCGCCGCGTTGCTCGGCCATCGAGCGAAAGAACAGATCGATCGGCAGGCGCTGGCCGCGCGGCTCATCGAATTCGGCCGTGGCGATCTCGTGGTCGGAAATCAGCAGCCGGCGATTGGGCGGGATAACATAGACACGGCTCGGCTTGAGTTCGATGTTTTCCAGGACCTGGTTTACCGGCATCGCGGTGCGCCGGGACAGAATCTCCGCGAGTTCGCTCTGCCGTCCCGGATCGAGATGGACGATCACCACGAAGGCGGCATTCAGGTCATCGGGCAACGCCTCGAACAAGGTTTGAAGCGCGTCGACGCCCCCAGCCGAAGCGCCGATGGCGACGATCGGGCAGCGGGGCAAGACCGAGCTCATATCCGTCGAGCCGGCGTTTTCGTCTTTGCGCGGGCGTTGACCACTACCCTCTACCATTCCCGGCGGTCCATGCCTTCTTCATTTCACCATAAGCCATAGGTTCGCGCAGTGCACTTAATCAATGCGGTTTTCTGCGCCCCTCAAGGAAGGCTCCATCAGCAAAGATGGCGCTCAGTTACAATGCTCGCGGCGCAGCAAAATAGCGAGGCATCGCCTTTACTGCGACGGCGACGACATTATCGCCGTGGAATGCCGCCCTCAGGCGAGGGAAAATGGGCCAAAGGCGCATGCGGTGTGTCCCCTCTCGTATGCCCTTCCTGAGTGAAGGGTGACACTTCATTCCGGACAGATGGGTAACACAATTGGGCTTTTTGCGGGGGAAGCAAAATGCCCTGGAAGGTGTGTAAGCCCATGGATGAGCGACTGAAGTTCATTGCCCGGCTCCTGGACGGCGATCCGATGGCAAGCCTGTGCCGCGAGTTCGGTATCTCGCGTAAGACCGGCTACAAGATACAGCAGCGATACAACGACAGCGGGTTGGAGGCGCTGACGGACCGCTCGCGGCGCCCCTACCGCCAAGCCAATCAGCTTCCGATGCAGATCGAGAAGCTGATCGTCCGGTTGAGGCAGGACAAGCCGAGCTGGGGCGCCCCCAAGATCCGCGAGCGGCTCAGGCGGCTCCATCCCGATGTTCACCTGCCCGCCATCAGCACGGTCCACGCCGTTCTCGATCGTCATGGTCTGGTCAAGCGGCGCAGCAGGCACAAGCGCGAACTGCGCCAGGGCACGTCCCTTTCCCAAGCCCTTGAGCCCAACCAACTGTGGTGCGCCGATTACAAGGGCGAGTTCATGCTGGCCGACCGGCGCTATTGCTACCCGCTCACGGTCACCGACTTCGCAAGCCGCTATCTCATCGGCTGCGAAGCGCTCTCCTCAACCAGGGAAGCCTATGCCTTCACGGTTTTTGAGCGGCTCTTTAAGGAGTTCGGCTTGCCGCAGGCCATTCGGACAGACAATGGCGTGCCCTTCGCCAGCCCCAATGCGCTGTTCAATCTCTCCAGGCTTTCTGTCTGGTGGCTTAGGCTCGGCATCGATATCGAGCGCATCAAACCGGGCTGCCCGCAACAGAACGGCCGCCATGAGCGCATGCATCTGACCCTGAAGCTCGAGACCACCAAGCCTGCCGGCGCAAACTTCCTTCAGCAGCAGCAAAGGTTCGATACCTTCATCGACACCTTCAACACCGAACGGCCGCACCAGGCCATCGGCATGCGCTTGCCGGCCGAGCTCTATTGCCCGTCAAGCCGGGCTTACCGTGGACTGCCCCAACTCGACTATCCGCTCCACGACAAGACAATCACCGTCACCACCTGCGGCCGCATCTGCTACAAACAACGCAAGATCAATCTCAGCACCGTCTTCGCCGGCCAAAATGTCGGCATCAGGCAAACCGACGACCGAATCTGGCTCGTCAGCTTCATGCATTACGATCTCGGATACTTCGACGATGAGACTTGCAGGCTCGAACCACTCCAAAGCCCCTTCGGCCCGAAAGTGTTACCTATGTCTCCAGAATAATCTGTAACCCATGTGTCCGGTATGGACCGTAGAGAGATGGCGCGCCCGACAGGATTCGAACCTGTGACCTCTGCCTTCGGAGGGCAGCACTCTATCCAGCTGAGCTACGGGCGCGTTGGATCGGTATAGCGCGAGGGCGGCCCGTCGGGCAAATGTGCCGTCACGCGAGTGTCGCCACAGCTGCGGCGACGGCTGCCTCCGCGTGCTTCCAGACGCTCGCCTTCCAGGCCGCTGTATCCGGATAAAAGGCTGCACGGATCTCCGCCTTGATGGCGCGGGCGTTCGGACCATCGAGCCCGCCATGCACATGAAGCCAATTGTCCCGCCGGAGCGCATCGAACACCTGGCGCAAGGGCGCGGTGCCCACTTCGAGTGCGGCGAAGGTCAGTTCCTTGCCCTTCATCCACGTCGCCATCGCCTGATCGATCGTGCCCGACAGCGGAGTGGAAAGCGATTCGCCCGCCACGCTCGATCGCACGAGGCTGCCCCAGATGGCACGCGCGCGGGCATAAGGCTCGGTGCCCGGTCTGTCCTCGGTCATCATCTCCGCGGCGCCGCACGCGCCGAGACCGGTGTGAAAATCGATGACGCTGAGCCGTTCGACATGGACAAGCTCCTCGCACATCACGTCCTGCAACATTTCAGCCGACCAGCTGGGGCGCGCGCCCCCGAAATAGAGGCCGTCGGCATGGCGGTACTGGCCACGGCTGATCGCTTCCTGCAGCGCCAGGGCGCCATGCACTCTCGCGAAGGCACCCAGTTTCGCATTTGCTTTCCGCAAGGCAGGCGGCGCGAGGGTTCGCGGCGCGATCGCATCGGCCAGCACTTCGTAGATTTCGTTGGCTGGCGGATGGACGTGATCAACAAAATTGCGGTTGATGTCGGCGTTGTCTTCGTTCACGCGACGGTCCCAGGCGAAGCCAAAAGGATTGAGCGCATGCAGCAGGACGATCTTCGCATTTTTCAACGCGCGCTTCGCCAGCCCGCGACGCAGCAATCCCGTTTGCACGCCGGAACCGAAATAGCCTTCGACACCGTGGGTGCCGGAAATCAGCAGGAGGGCCTTCTTCGCATTGCGCGCGCCGATGCTGGCAACATCGAGGAACAGCGGCCTGCCGTTCGTGTCGCGCGCGGTGGGGTGCATGCGCGTGGTGACGCCGAGGCCGGCATCGCCGCAGATCGCGACGAACGCGTCGCGACCGCTCCGATAGTCGCGCGGAAAATGGGATGCGGATGCGTCGGACATGGCGGTGCGAGCATAGCCCTGTCAAAGCCACCCGTCTGCCCTTCTCGAGGCTCGGTTATTTCAGCACCGCCCGAAAAGCGCCATCCCAATCCGGCCCGGGAGGGTTGGCTTCGAACCAGGCGATGCGCGCCAGATGCAGATCGTAGATTTTCTGGCTGGCGCCGGAGAGCTTGCGGCATTGTTCGATGAGTTCGCGCGTCTTGCTCCACTGTCGCATTCGCAGCGTCTGGAAAATGTGCTCGTGAAAGGTGGCCAGCGCGCGGAACTTCGGACTGGCCCGCACCAGCGGATTGCCGAGCAGGGCGTATAGCTTGACGGGTTCGTCGCGCGGTCCCAGTGCGATGAAATCGACCTCGAGGAAGGCGTAGGCACGGCTTGCTGCGTCGCGGGTGTCTTCGCTGGCGATCACGGCAGGACCATATTGATCCGAAATAAGGCGGATGTGTTCGGCCAGGATCGTGCCGCCGCCGATGACGCAATAGTTCGCTCGTCCTCGCAAATGAAAAGTGCCCGCCGATGCGCGAGCTGTCGACAGGCCGATTCCGATCTCGATCGGCTCGAACGCGGTGCCATCATGGCGGCGTTCCTGCGTCAGTCGTTCATTGACAGCGGCAAGCGCCAGCGTCATCCGGCCGGCGGCCTCGCAGGCCTGGATCGCATGCCTGGGTTCGTCGAGCGGCGCATTCCAATGCGCCACAAAGGATGCACCGTCGAATCGGCCGATCATGGCACCATGAGAGAGTGCGTCGTCGACCAGCGGCGCCATCGCTGCGTTGAGAAGCCGCAGGAAACTTGCGCTGTCTTCACCGAACGCCTGCGCCAGTTCGGGCGCGCGACGCACGCCGCAGGCGAGCGACGTGACAACGCGCGATTCACCGTTGTTGCTCAATACGGCGGGGGCGCGAGCGATGTCGTGGGCCGCACTGAACGACAGCATGCCTCCGAACGATTCGGTGATGCGCGCCCGCCTCCGGCTGAGATCGAACCCCTGCGCCATCAGACCCGACGTTGCGGCGGCCAGCAGCGCAAGGCTGACATTCGCCGACGCGATCAGGGTGTGGCTACCTGCGAAAAGAAACCAGCTGAAACCTACGGCACAGCCGATCGCAAGCAGGGCGAAACCGACGGCCCAGACAGGCCTGTGCCAGCCGAACAGGAAAACAAGCGCCCCGCCCGTCACGGCGAGAAAAAGCAGTTGTGCGGAAAGAGCCGCGGCCGACTTCAGCGCCGTTCCCAGCAGGATATTTTCCAGACCTTCCGCCCGGACTTCTCCGATTGAGGCCGGCCCGTCGGGCGTCCGCAGGCGCATGCGCGGTGGCCCGAAATAGACCACGGCTTTGGCAAGCGTTCCCGGCGCCACCGTTCCCGTGTCCAGCGCCGCAGCCGACACCATGCGTCTGGCTTGCGGTCCGGAAAAATAAATCTGCAGCGACCCATCGGGCGCAAGGGGCACGGAATAGGCGCCCGCGCTCACACCGACGATCTGCGGGCGGGCACGAAGCGTCAGCATCTCACCGGGCCCGGTCATGATCGTCAGGTTGGGCGAGCCAGCGATCAGGCGCAGCACGGCGCCGTCGAGCGACGGCACCACCCGCCCCTTCAGGCGAAACAAAAGGGGCAGCCCGTGCGTGGCCGAGCCTTCTCCCTGCCTGACATTAAGCGCGCCGATGTCGGCGCTCGCGCGCGCGAATCCCGTCTCCGCGCCATCCGCCGACTCGAAGTCGGGGATCGAGTCCGTCGCGGTGGGCTTGTCGCCGGCCGGCTCGTGCTGCGGCTGCGGGCCCGGGTCGCTCCTCTCGCCCAGCTCATAGCCGATGACGGTTCGGGTTTTTCGCATCGCTGCCGCCAGGGCATCGTCTGGCGAGGACTGAAGCGCCAGAAACTGCCGTGCAGATGTCATCGCGGGATCGTCGGGCAGCAACGCCCCCGCACGGGCGGGCGAGGCTGGGTCGGATTCGTCGAGCGGCATGTCCAGCACGACGATCGCGGCGCCGGCCGCGGCCATCTCGTTGCAAAGCCGCGCGAGGACACTTCGTGGCCATGGCCATGGCCCGAAACGGGCCATGCTGGCGGCATCGGCGTTCAGCACGCGCACCGCATAGCCGCTCTTCGCGACCGTATCTTCATACGAACGGGGCCGGAATTGCTGGAACGCGTCAAACTCGGATGCGGCGAAACGCGACGCTACACCGCCTGCGTCGGTCATCATCAAGGCCGCCGCAACCGCGAGGACGGCAAGCGGAAACAGCCAGATCGGAAACGGCCTTGCCCCAGCGTCCATTGGATATCCGTGGCGTGCTTATGGATTTCTGCATTCGCCGAAGCAGCGAATCTAACACGCGACTTCGGCCGGAATAAAACCGCTTCGCGCAAAATTTCCTGCACGGTCGGCCCTATGCTGCCGATCGACGCGGCTTACCCCGCCAGGCGGATCACGAGATAAAGAAAAAGGGCGCCTGCCAGCGTTGTGATGGTCGAGAGAAATTTGGGATGGGCGTGACGGCTTTCGGGTAGAAGATCGCTAGCGCCGATATAGAGAAAAAAGCCGGCAAACAGACTCAATGCCAGTGCGCTCACTGTCGCAGGAAGAACCAGGAACAGACTCACGATCACGCCCAGAACGGGGGCCACCGCGTCCGCGATGAGCCAGCGGAATGCATCGCGCACACTGCCGCCGCTCTTCAACACGAGATTGACCGTGTTCATCCCGTCGGAACAGTCATGTGCCAGAACAGCAGCCGCGACAACGATGCCTGCTCTGGACGAGGCATGGAAGGCGACGCCGATCGCCAGGCCGTCCATGAAGCTGTGAACCGACAGGCTCCCCGCTCCCGCCCAACCCTTGGCCGGAAACGTGGTCGCGCCGGGATGAGCATTGTCGGAATCGTGGCCGTGCAGGAAAATCAGCCGGTCGAGGCTGGCATAGGCAAAGAAGCCAAGCGCGGAAATCGACAGGATCGTGGCCGGGTCGCAGGTGCCCGCTCCCAATCGGATCGACTCCGGCAAGAGATCGAAGAAGGCGACCGCAATCACCGCGCCGGCGCTGAAGCCGAGCAGCAAATGAAGCCGGTCGGCCAGTCTGAGCGCCAATGCGCCACCAGCAAAGGTGGCACAGCCGGTGCCGAGCGCGACGGCAAGGATGAGGAGGGTCGACATCAATTTAAGTGACGCCCTCGTCATCTTCCTTGCGGCCGCCTGGTCTGCGGCCTAGGATTTTCTTCGCAGGAAAGCCCGCCGCGAGAGCCCGCTCATGGACAACATTACCAAGGATCCCGCCTACAACGCCGTCGATCCCGGCGACTTCCCCGCCATGCTGGACGTCGAGCGCTATGGCGCGCGCACGCGCGCGTTCGATCGCATCATCTCCGCCACCCATGATCATTTCTGGGATCCCCTCGATCCGAAATATATCGACTTCTCGCTGCCCTTCGACGTCGAAAACGAATACATCATCAATCCGGCCGCCAACACCGATCTGAAAACGGCGATCGGCGACCGCCTGGATGAACGGCAGAAGATCAAGCTCGTCAATCTCGATGTGGCATGGTCGTTCTCGTCGATCCTGCATGGCGAGCAGGGCGCCCTGTCGCTGTCCGCATCGCTCTGCCACATCCTGCGCGATCCGGGCGCGCAGGAATATGCCGCGAACCAGACGCGCGAAGAGGCCCGGCACGTCACTGCCTTCACAAGGTACATCCGGGCGCGATGGGGTAGCCCGGTGCAGGTTGGTTCGTCGCTGGGTTCGCTCCTGAACGAGCTCGTCGCCTCGCCGCTCGTCTGGAAAAAACTCGTCGGCATGCAGATGCTGGTCGAAGGGCTGGCCATGGGCGCGTTCGCGATGTTCTACAAGGAAGCGCGCGATCCGCTGATGCGCCAAGTGTGCCAGCTTGTCATGACCGACGAAGCGTTTCATCACAAATTCGGAAAGATCTGGGCGGAGCGCACGATTCCGCACATCTCGAAAAGCGAACATGAGATGATCGAGGACTGGGCCGCGCAGGTCTTCCAGATCCTGCTCTACAATCTCGCCAGCCCCGATCAGAAGCCATGGCTCTATCAAACGGTGGGACTCGACCCCGCCTGGTGCCAGCAGGCGTTCATGGAAGCGATGACCGACGCGCTCATCCGAGAAGAGCTGCAAGAGGCGAGCAATATCTTCCGCGTTCTCGTCAAGACGCTGCTCAAGGCTGGAATCATCACCGACCGCACGCGCGGCATCTACGCGGCCTATATCGACATGGCGGAACTTTACGACGAAGGCGACCGCATGGTCGGCGATGACATTGCCGAAGAGGGTATAAAATATCTGCGTGCGCTGAACGGCGGCCGGGCGGGCGCCACGCCATCATCGGTCGCCGCCGCCTAGCGTGGCGGCTACCCATCTGGGTAAGGAAGCGCTGCTACGGGCAACGGACTTGTGAAATTCCCTGTACTGCCCAAGCTTCCCTATGTCGATCTCGGGTCGCAAGCCTTGTCGAAACTGGCGAGGCGAGACCATGGTGGTATGCCGTCAGGAATGGGAATCTGGGCAAGAACCATGGCTGTCTTCGACAGGCCGGCCCGCATGCGGTAGACAGGATTCGCCACGAGATTCCGAGGCCGTTTGCATGCGCACCGCCACCGTCGAACGCAAGACCCGGGAGACCGAGATCGTGGTCTCCCTCGATCTCGATGGCTCGGGCGAAGCCGATATCGACACGGGCATCGGCTTTCTCGATCATATGCTGGAGAGCTTCAGCCGCCATTCCCTGATCGATCTCAAGGTTCGCGCCCAGGGCGACCTGCATATCGATTTTCACCACACGACCGAGGACACCGCGATCGTGATCGGCCAGGCCGTGAAAAAAGCTCTTGGCGATCGCGCCGGCATCAGCCGGTTTGGTCAGGCCCTGATTCCCATGGACGAGGCGTTGACGCGTGTCGCTGTCGATGTTTCGAACCGGCCCTATCTCGTGTGGCGCGTGGAAATTCCGCGCCCCAAGCTTGGCGAGATGGACACCGAATTGTTCAAGGAGTGGTTCCAGGCATTGGCACAGAACGCCGGCCTTTGTCTGCACATCGAAAATCTCTATGGCCAGAACAGCCATCACATCGTGGAGACCTGCTTCAAGGGCGCGGCGCGCGCGTTGCGCGATGCCATCGCACCCGACGACCGGCTGGAAGGCCAGGTGCCGTCGGTCAAGGGGACGTTGGCGGAAGGTTGAAAGGAAAGCGAGCGCAGCAATGCGATCATGACGGAATGTCTAGAGCATTTGATCAGACGGATCAAGGACTTTATGCGTCGCCATAATGTTCACCCTTCTATCGAGGCGATTGAGTCGACAACTGCCGGAGTTCGCAATTTGTACCCGGCTAATCTGCCTTAGGCTTATTTTCCACAGATCCATTGCTGTGAAGGCGGAGCGTGGGCGTTCCGGAGCGCTCGCCGCGTGTCGGCGGCGGAAATCGAAAACCGTACTTCGCGGCGCGCGAGGGTGCGGCGCGCGATTCCTAAGCCAGGGAGGCGTTCCTGGACTCGTCGGTGCTGGTCGCGCCCCTCCCAACCAAAAATGTTGACGCACGCGTCATTTTTGTTGACTTTAACCTCTTGCACCGCATAGTGCTCACGCAAGGGAGCGAGGAGTGCGCCATGGTCCAGATCACCAAGGACGACGCCTATGACGCCGTGGCGCCGGACGACTTTCCCGCCATGCTCGAGCCCGGGCGCTACGGCCGCCGCTCCACGGCCTTCGACCGCATCATCTCGGCCACCCATGACCATTTCTGGGATCCGCTCGACAAGAAATACATCGACTTCGCCGAACCGTTCGACATCGCCACGCAGCAAATCCTGCCCGACGATTTCTTTCCGATCTTCCAGACGCGGCTCGGCGAGCAGCTGAAAGGCGCAGACCATATCCGCTTCGCCAATCAGTCGGCGCGCTGGTCGCTTTCCTCGATCCTGCATGGCGAACAGGGCGCGCTCGCGCTGTCGGCTTCGCTCTGCCACATCCTTCACGATCCCGGCGCGCAGGAATACGCGGCCAACCAGACGCGGGAGGAAGCGCGCCACGTCACGGCGTTCAGCGCCTACATCAAGACGCGTTTCGGCACGCCGCTGTCCTGCGGCCCGACGCTGCAGAATCTGCTCACCGAACTCGTGCTGGCGCCCGAGGTCTACAAGAAGATCGTTGGCATGCAGATGCTGGTGGAAGGCCTCGCCATGGGCGCCTTCGCCACGCTCTACCAGCGCTCCTCGGATCCCCTGCTCGTCAAGCTCTGCCAGCTGGTGATGACCGACGAGGCCTTCCATCACAAATTCGGCAAGATCTGGGCCGATCGCACGATCCCCAAGCTCAGCCCCGAGGAACACAATCTGGTCGAGGACTGGGCGGCGCAATGTTTCCAGACGCTGCTGTTCAATCTCGTCAATCCCGAGCAGATGAAGCCGGTCTATGCGGCCGTGGGCATCGACTGGCAGGAAGCCATGGCGGCCATCCAGGAAGCTTTCGGCGACGAGCAGCGGCGCGAACAGATGAAGCAATCGGCCAATATCTTCCGTGTGCTGATCAAAACGCTGCTCAATGCCGGCATCATCACCGACCGCACGCGCGCCAATTATGCGTTCTATGTCGACATGGACGAGCTGAAGCGCGAAGGCGACCGCATGGTGGGTGACGACATCGCCGAGGAAGGCATCAAATTCCTCAAGGCCGTGAATTTTCGCGGCACCGGCGCCTCGCTTCTCGCGGCGGAATAGCGGCCATCGGCTAGCTGCGCCGCTTGACAGGTCGCATGGACTGCCCGTCTGCTGTTGTGGTCGTCAGGGGGATACCATCCATGATTACGCGCGCAGCCGCCGCGGCGGCCCTTTGTCTTTCATGCTCGCTTGCCGGTGCTGCATTGGCGCAGGACGGGTTGAAGACCATTCGTGGTCCCGGTGGTGGGAAGATCGTCTATGGCGAAGTGATGGGCGAAAGCACCGATGCCGGGGCGATGGGTGCGGTTCTGCGCTCGGTCCATGCGCAATGCGGCGACAGGCCCGAGGTGGGTCAGTTGTTCCAGCTGCGCGGTACACATTCGGTGGCCGCGTTCTTCACTGCCACCAAACACACCCAGGGCGATGCGAAACTGGCGGGCATGGTGATCGTGGCCGACGTCGCGCCCGGCCATCCCGAAGCGGCATTGCTCACCGACGATGCGGAACGATTCGGCACGAGCATCAATCCGATGCTGAAATCGCTGTTCGCGGTCTGGCATCCGGGTGGCGGAGGCAATGGCGGCCCCGGTGCATCGGGCAGGCATGGCAGCGGTCGCGTGATGGCGATGCATCCCGTATCGCTGCCTGACGGGTCGGCGACAGCCTCGTTGCCAGACGGCTGGACGATGTCGCCGCAGAGCGGCGGCGGTACCATCATCGCGGAGGGCACCAACGGCGAATCGGTGCTGCTCGGCTATCCGCTCCTCGCAATGAACGCGAATGATCCGCGGGTGCAGCAAACGATGCGGTTCGCGCAGGGTGCGGGGCGCAACACGAGCTATGCGCGTGCGTTGTATTATCCCTACGGCGCCGGCGCGGCACGCACGTTTGTCGACCTTTTCCAGATGACGCGGCAGCGCAGCGGGTTGCAACCGGCATCGTTCCAGCTCGCCGACGTGTCTCCGCTTCCGTCGCGCGGCATGGAACAATGCGCCCATCTGACCGGCCGGGTCGATGCACAGGACGGAAAAGGTCAGAAGGAATTCAACACCGTGTTCTGCACCGGGCCACTTTCACCCATGGGGCAGTATATGAACCTCGCCTACCACACCGCGGTGCCGGTCGCGTATGCCGACAAGGAGCGCGCCACAATCGGGGCTATCCTGGCCAGCTTCAATGTGAACGAGGCCGTCGTCGCACGCGAGGCCGGCGCCCTGGCGGCGCCAGCCATCGCGGCGATTCACGAGATCGGGCGCCAGGTGGAGGCGCGGATCGCGACCACCCATGCCGAGGAGGACGCACAGGAAGCCAGTGTCGAACGCCACTGGGACAGCGAAGACCGCAATGCCCAGGGGTTCAGCAATTATCTCCTCGACCAGAGCGTCATCCAGGACAATGAAAACAGTGCCCATGGCACGGTGTGGAACAACGAGGCTGCAGCGCTGGTGAAAAGCGATCCGCAGCGCTTCCAATATGTGGACACGCCGGATTACTGGAAGGGCGTCGATTATTGATCGGGCATGATGCGGCGCCCTGATCGTTTGTCACGCGAATGTGACGAACGCCAGGGGAATACGACCCGATAGGATGCGGCCTGACACGGGTTCAGTCTTGGAGGGCATCATGGGTTCGTTCTTTTTCGTGCGTGGCGCTTCGTTGGCCATCGCGGTCTCGGCGTTGATGACTACGGTTGCTGTTGCCCAGGAAACATCCGCGACGGCGCCCACGGCCCCGGCTTCCACGGTCGCCGCGTCTCCGGCACCTGTAGCCTCGCCGGTGCCGGCTGCGCCGATCGCTGCGGCCGTGCCAGCGACACCGCCGGCCATTCGCACCGCCGATCAAATCGTCTGCCACGAGGCGCCGGCCCCGGTGGGATCGCGTATTGGCGGAGGCCGGGAATGTCATACACAGCACGAATGGGACGAACGCCACTACTCCGATGAGCGCATGCTCCAGCGCATGCAGAGCGTTCCGTACAAGCACTGACACTGACCTTCGCTATCAAGAGTTGCGGCCGCCATCCACGAGGCGCGCGGACAAAAGGCACCGGCGTGATATTGAACGCCGTTCCCTCTTTGTGCTCTAACGGCCTGTATGATCACAGCGGCCGACGTTGCACGCGGCGTGAGCCGGCTTTTGATGCAGGAGGGCTATAGCCCGATCCTCGAATTCACACTCGCCAATGGCCGCAGACTTGATGTGGCGGCGCTTGGCGGCGACGGGACGGTTGTGGGCGTCGAAATCAAGGTCGCGCTGGCCGATCTCAGGGGCGACGGCAAATGGCCCGACTATCTGGAGTTCTGCGAGCTCTTCTATTTTGCCATCCCGCCGGATTTTCCCGATGAGCATGTGCCGGAAGGCACGGGACTGATCGTGGCGGACCGCTATGGCGGGGCCATCGTGCGGCCCGCGCCCATGTCCGTGCTGCATGCGAGCCGCAGAAAGGCGGTCACGCTGCGCTTTGCGAAAGTGGCCGCAGAGCGGCTTGCGCTGACGCTCGAACTCGCGGCCGATCCAACCCGTATTCTGAAAGCGACAGTCGCATGAGTCTTTCACCGGCCCAGATCAAAAAAATCGCGCGCGCCTTTCCCGGCGTGAGCGAAGGCACGTCCTACGGGAAGCCGAGCTTCGTGCTGGGCAAGAAATTCTTCACCCGCCTGCGCAGCGAAGACGATTCGCTGGTGCTGGTCGTGGGCAGCATCGACGAACGCGACATGCTGCTGGAAAGCGATCCCGCGCTGTTCTTCATCACCGACCACTACCGCAACTATCCGGCAGTCCTCATGCGCCGCGCCTGCGCCGATGCCGCAACGTTTCGCGGCCTGCTCGAACGCCGCTGGCGCGCCATGGCGCCGAAGAAAGCCATCCGGGAATTCGACGCGGCGCGCGCCGCAAAGCGTTAGCGCGGACTGCGTTTGGCGAGGATGCGCTGCAAGGTGCGGCGATGCATGTTGAGGCGCCGCGCCGTTTCCGAGACGTTGTGGCCGCACAGTTCGTAGACGCGCTGGATGTGTTCCCAGCGCACACGGTCGGCCGACATGGGATTTTCCGGCGGGCGCGGCTTGTGGCCGGGCGATGCGAGCAACGCCGCCAGAATATCGTCGGCATCGGCGGGCTTGGGAATGTAGTCGATCGCGCCGTACTTCACCGCGGCGACCGCTGTCGCGATATTGCCGAAGCCGGTCAGCACCACGACGCGCGCCTCGGGTTTGACCGCATGCAGCGTTTCGACCACGTCGAGACCGCTGCCATCGTCGAGCTTCAGATCGACCACGGCGAAGGAGGGCGGATTTTCGCGGGCCCGCGCGATCCCCTGCGCGACGTTTTCGGCGATGGCCACCTGGAAGCCGCGTGCCTCCATGGCCCGGGCAAGACGTTCGCGAAACGGCCGGTCGTCCTCCACGATGAGAAGGGTCCGTTCCTCGGCTGGCTGCTGCGTCTGGTTCATGCTGATCTCCGCCGCCCCGTCTGTGGCAGGCTCTGCGACACTGTTATCGGGCGCGACGGCGCCCGCGCAAGATAAATACCCGGGTCCGGCAATCAAAGAGTCTCGATCCGGCCGGGCCGGTCATCCCCGTCGATGGCGCCCCGCGGCCAGCGCAGGGCGATCCGCGCGCCTCCCTGCTCGCGGTTGCCCGCCTTTACGCTGCCCCTTGTCTGCTCGATCAGGGTCTTGGCGATAAAGAAGCCCAGCCCCATGCCGTGCTGGCCGGTAAAGCTCTCGCTGGGACCGAGTTCGGTCGTCCCCAGCGCATAGCTGCCGGGCCGCGAGGTCACATAGGGTTCCCCGATCCGTTCCAGGATTTCCGGGTCGAAGCCCGGCCCGTCATCCTCGATGGTGAGAGTCAGCTCCGCCGCGCTCCATTCGGCCCGAACCCAGACCGAGAGCCGGGCAAAATCGACGGCGTTGGAGACCAGGTTCCCGAGCCCGTGCAGCAATTCCGGCACACGCCAGACCTTGGGTTCCGGGCTGCCGTCGGAGGTCAGCGGCAACAGGATTTCGACGTCGCCGCCGCGATATTCGTTGGCGATTTCCTCGAGCAAGGCGCCCAGCGGCAGGCGTTCCGCGGCCCTCAGGGCGCTTTCCTCGGGCCGCGCCAGGGTCGTGAGGATGCCGCGGCAGCGTTCGGCTTCGGCTCTGAGAAGTCGAACATCGTCGGCCTCCGGCGACGACGGAGGCAGAGCACGCTCCAGCTCCCGGGCCACAACCGCGATGGTACCGAGCGGGGTGCCGAGTTCGTGGGCGGCGGCCGCTGCCAGCGCGCCCAAGGAAGCCAGGCGGTGTTCCCGCGCGAGCGCCAGCTGCGTAGCCGCCAGCCCCGCCTGCATCCTCACGGCCTCGCTGGCGATCCGCCATGCATAGATCGAGGTAAAGCCGATCCCGATGACCAGCGAGGCCCAAATTCCGCCCTGATACAGCGCGGGCAGGCCAATTTCCTGACTCGCCTCCCACGGCAAGGGCGCATGCCAGATCGCGATGACGGATACGGCTGCGAACGCGATCCCAGCCAGGATCAGCGTATTGCCCAGATTGAGCGTCGTGGCGGCGATCACGACCGGTGCGATGAACATCAGCGAAAACGGATTCTCGATGCCTCCGGTCAGATAGAGGAGCGCCGCGAGCTGCACCACGTCGAAGCCGAGAAACGCTGTTGCGCCGCGATTGGTGAGACGGTGCGTGGCGGGGAAGCGCAGCGTCACGATGATATTCAGCGCCATGCTGACCGCGATCGCGATCAGGCAGGCGAGGAGCGGAAGCCGATAGTTGAATCCGAAATGCACCACAAAAAGCGCCGCAGCCTGTCCGCCGATCGCCAGCCAGCGCAGATTGTTGAGCGTGCGCAGGCGCACGCGTCCGCGCGGCGCGGATGCAGCCATTTGCGTTGCCGATTCCGGCGGCCGCGGCCGCCGCCAGAAACGCAACTCCGACATGCGGCTGGGCGACGCGCCCGTCATGAGCAAAATTCCCCCGCGCGAGCGGCAAAGCGCCGCTTGTCATTGCGCGAGCGAAGTCTATCAATCCCGGCAGCTTTCGTCGCTTCCTGGATCGGTCCCGGATGAACCGCGTTCCTGTTATCCTTCTGGGTGTGGCACTTGTGTTTGCCCTGGCCGCTGCCGGTCTGATGTGGCGCGCGATGGATCAGTCCGGCGGGGAAATGGCAGGAGCGGCGCCAATTGGCGGGCCGTTTCGGCTTATAGATCAGGATGGCCGGATACGGAGCGACCGCGATTTTCGGGGCCACTGGGTGCTGCTCTATTTCGGGTACACGTCGTGCCCCGATGTTTGTCCGGCGACCCTGCAGAACATCGCCGATGCGCTGCCACGCCTCAAAGCCAAAGCGCGCAATATCGTGCCGGTCTTCGTCACGCTCGATCCCGATCGCGATCACCCGCAAACGCTGAAGCGCTACTTGGCAAGCTTCGGGCCGCAATTCGTTGGCCTGACCGGCACGCTGCCGCAGATCACGGCAATCGCCCATGCCTATCGTGTCTATTTCGCCAAACATCCCTTGCCCGGCGGCGATTATTCCGTCGATCACGCAAGCACGATCTACCTCCTGTCGCCCGCGGGCACGTTCGTGACGGTCTTCGACACACAGGAGGGTGCTGCCGCGCTCGCAAAAGATATCGCGGCGAGGATTTAGGCCTTTGTCTCGACCAGCCCCATTCGATTGCCCGCGGGATCGCTGAACAGCGCGAAGGTCGCGACGCCGGGAATGACCATGCGGGGCATTTCCACGTTGCCGCCGGCTTGCGTGATCGTTGCGAGCGCCGCATTGATGTCAGGCACTCCAAGATAGATGATCTTCTCTGGCGGATCGGCGCGAAGCGTTCCGCCCACGCCGCCCGTCGACGCGCCGTCGATGGCGAGCGCGTCATTGATGACCCAGCCGAACACCGAACCGTAAAACTGCTTCAGCGCGGCCGCATCGGGCCCGGCGATATCGAAGAAGACAATGGGTGCTGGCGCGCATGTCACTCCTGAAATTCCGGGATGGGCAGTCCTGACTGCATTGCGGCCGCCACCAGCGTGTTGCGCATCAGACAGGCCCGCGTCATCGGGCCGACCCCGCCAGGCACGGGCGTGATGGCACCGGCAACCGTGCGCGCCGCATCGAAATCGACATCGCCCACAAGCCTGGTTTTGCCGCCGCCCAGATCGAGCCGGGTCGTGCCGACATCGATCACGCAGGCGCCGGGCTTGATCCAGTCACCCTTGACGAATTGCGCCCTGCCGAGGGCGGCAACGAGAATATCCGCCCGGCGCGCCAGTTCCGGCAGGTCGCGCGTGTGCGAATGGGCGACGGTCACGGTGGCGTTGGCCGCCAGAAGGAGCTGCGCCATGGGCTTTCCCACCAGGATCGAGCGCCCGATCACCAGCGCTTCCGCGCCAGAGATATCGCCCAGTGTGTCCTTGATGAGCATCGTCACGCCGAGCGGCGTGCAGGAAACCAGAGCGGCACGGCCGCTCACCAACAGGCCGGCCGAAGTCGGCGTCAGCCCGTCGGCATCCTTGGCCGGATCGATCATATCGAGGATCGCGTCCTGGCGAATTTGCTCCGGTACCGGGAACTGTACGAGTATTCCGTGTACGGATGGATCGTCGTTGAGGACCTGTACGCGCTCGAGAACCTCGGCCTCGCGCGCTGCCGCCGGCAGACGAAATTCAAAGGCGCGGAAACCGCATTCGCGCGCGTCATTGCCTTTGGCGCGCACATAGACATCACTGGCGGGATCATCGCCCACCAGCACCACGGCGAGGCCCGGCACCAGTCCATGTTCATCCTTGAGCCGCGTCGTCGCTGCGGCGACCCGAGCGCGCAGTCCCGCCGCGAACGCTTTGCCGTCGATGATTTTCGCCGTCATGGAGAGTCTCCGACTACATGAGCATGTAGGCATAACCGTTGACGAGCATCCGCAGCGCGTAAAGCGCAATGAGGACGATCATCGGCGACAGATCGAGGCCGCCGATCGGCGGGATGACGCGGCGGACCTGCCGAAATACGGGTTCGGTCAATGCGTCCAATGTCCGGATGAAGGCGCGCGCGGCGGGATTATATGTGTTCAGCACGCCGAACGCGACCAGCCAGCTCACCACGACGGCGGCGATGATCACGAAAATGTAAATGCCGACCAGCGTGTTGAAGAGCCACAGAAGCGTGACGACTAGAGGGGAAAACATGCGTGGAACCGCCTCTCCGGACAGATGGCAGAATTAGGACGCGGACTTTGTAGAGGAGGCGGTCGTCTTCCGGCAAGCGGTTGGGCAGGCTTGCGGCGCGCCATACCGGTTGCGATTGCGGACAACCCTGCCATGGTCGCGGGGCCACCCGCGCGGAACGCGAGAAGGGGCCAGGCGTAAGGAGGCATCATGGTTCATTGGGCACGCGCGGTGATGGACGCACGAACGGACGGACTTGTCTCCCGCCTCGACGTCGAAAACATGGACGCTTTGGAAATATCGGGCGATCACTGGGCCAGGAATTTTCGATGGAAAAGCTTCGAAACCGTCCACTATCCCGAGATCGATATCTGTGCTGCTCCGGCTTTCGATCGCCTCTTCGACATCATTTTCGCCGAACAGGTCTTTGAGCACCTGCTCTATCCCTACCGCGCGGCCAGAAATGTCCACCGCATGCTGCGGCCCGGAGGATATTTTCTGCTGACGACGCCCTTTCTGATCAAAGTTCACGATACGCCCAACGATTGCTGCCGCTGGACGGCACAGGGCCTCTCCTATTTTCTCGAGGAATGCGGCTTCCCCAGGTCCCGGATGACGGTCGACAGTTGGGGGAACCGCGCCTGCATTCAGGCGAACTTCACGAGCTGGGTCGAATTCGATCCGCATCTGCACGCGCTGGAAAATGAGCCGGATTTCCCGATCGTGGTCTGGGCGCTCGCCCGGAAATAGGCCATCCCCTGCCAGTGCGGAGCGCGACGCCCCTCGCGGCCGGCGGACACCACCAGACCGCTGAGCCGCCTTGGGAAGGCTGGTGGAGCTGAGCGGAATCGAACCGCTGGCCTCCTCATTGCGAACGAGGCGCTCTCCCAACTGAGCTACAGCCCCAAGGCGCAAGCCGGACAGGCCAGCCAGCGCGGGAGGGGTATGTATGGAGGGGGCCAGCAAACTGTCAAGGCAAACCGCCCGTCAACCCGGGATTTACCGCAGTCCTCTATGTAGTGCGCAATGCGATCGAACTTGCCTCTTCGCGTATTGACGGGCCTTTGTGCGGTCCTGGCGCCAACCCTGGCCCAAGCCGCGGACGATCAGGGTGGGACCCAGGCGCCGGAACACAAGATCACGCAGTCGGAGAGCTACATCATGCTCGAGCCGCTCTATGTGACGGTTGCCGATGCAGACCGGCCCTGTGGCACGCTGATGGTTGCCATTGGGCTCGATATTCCGGATCGGGACCTGCGCCACAACGCCGAAAGCGCGATGCCCATCCTTCGCGACGCCTATATTCGCAATCTCGCCTCTTTCGCCTGGACGCGCGTGCGCATCTGGGAACAGCCCGATGTCAATGACATTGCGCGGCGTCTGCAACGCGTCACCGATCGCGCCCTGCATCATCCGGGTGCGCGCGTGCTTCTGGCCGAGGTCGCCACGCGCATCACGCGGTGATCACATCGCCGAAATGCCGCCATCCACCTTCAGTTCGGCGCCGGTGACGAATTTGGATTCGTCGGAGGCGAGATACAACACTGCATAGGCGATATCGTCCGGCTCGCCGATATGGCCGAGCGGCACTTGCCTGCCAAGTTTTGCATAGGCCTCCTCACGCCCCAGCCTTCCTACCAGCCCGTCCAGAATCGGCGTGGCGATGAAAACCGGATGCACGGAGTTCGAACGGATGCCATAGCCGTGCTTCGCACAATGCAGCGCCACGGATTTCGAAAGATGCCGTACCGCGGCTTTCGCCGAATTGTATGCGGCCATGTTGTGGCCCGCGATGATGCCGGAGATCGACGAGATATTGACGATGGAACCGCCGAGCCCCGTCGCCATGACCGACCGCGCCATGACCGGAATCGCATGCTTGCAGCCGAGAAACACGCCGTCGAGATCAATCGCGTGCACCCTGTGCCATTCTTCCAGTGTGATTGTCTCGAAGTTTTTCGTAAGCCCGATGCCGGCATTGTTCACCAGCACATGCAGACCGCCAAATGCGCCTTCGGTTTCCTCAAGCGCATGCCGCCACTGTTCCTCGATGGTTACATCATGATGGATGGCGATCGCCGTGCCCGGCCTTGCCGCATTCAATGATGCGGCGATCCTGGCCGCGCCGTCCGCATTGATGTCGGTGATGGCTACGCGTGCGCCTTCGCGCGCCAGCATTCGCGCCGACGCCTCACCCAGACCCTGTGCGCCGCCGGTAATCAGGGCGATCTTGCCTTCGACACGTCCGGCCATGGGTCACTCCGCGTTGAGATGTGCGCCCGCCCAGGTGTTCGACTCCTGGACATCGGTACTGACCACGATCCAGTATTGTGTTCCGCCCGTCAGCGGAATTCCGCCCCTGTCTGTCGCGATTTCGACGGTGCAGCAGATACCGGACGTCGGCAAACTGCTCACATTCCAGGCTTGAACGGATGTACCGGGCAGGCCTGCCGTGTCGCTGTAAAGGCTGACGACGACGCCTTCGGTCCCGCGCACATGGGACGTTGCGATGTCGACTTTGGTCGCCGTTTGATCGGCCGCAAGCGTGAACGCAGCCGCCTGCCAGGATTCCGGTTGCCCGCGCGGCCCGAAGATGACGGTGCCCATCGCCCCCCCCGTGGAGGCCTTTCGGATTTTTGCTGGCGATATCGTTGCAGATCATGAAGAGCCTTGAATCGGCGAGATTGGACCGATGGTAGGGCCGCGCACGCTCGATGGCCACCATGGTTTTTCCGTCGGGCCTTAGAACGACGCCAATGTCCTCGGCCGCAGATGCTGCAGTCGCTGCGAATGCGCAGGCGGCGATTGAACGGGAACTCCCGTGTCATCGGCGAAGAGTGCGTCCGGATATTTTTCCGCCAGATTGTCGAAGATCGTGACGAGCCTTGATGGTTGCGCAGTCGTGGGCGGAGTTGCGGGTGCGCCCAGCCAATGATCGGCATGGCCGCACGCCGCCGATACAGTCGCAGCGTCAGTCAGCAGAAGCGTTGTCACCAGTGGTTTTGCCGTCGTGAGAACCCCCAGGAGCCAAAACGCCAGCAAAACTCAAGGAGCGTCCCCTCGGGGGTCAACTTGAGGCATGCGGCGGAGCGACCTTGGCGCGCGACAAGAGTAGTGGGAGCGGACTCCTTTTTGAGGCGGCCCGCTCCGCGCTTCGCCTTGTGAAGTACAATTGCAACGCACATACTGATGCACACAGTTCAGGGATTTTGCGGGGCGAATTGGGGATGGGGCGGAATGTATCCGGCGACAGACGCCCGGTCCTCAGATGCATTCGGACGTGATCGTGGCAGCTCACACCGCGCCCATTCCGTCCAGCATGGTGCGGGCACATGAGGCACTGCTGGCCCGCAGCGATCTGCAATTTGATTTCAAGCCACTTCCGCACCTTGCTCCACCGGATTGGCTGGCTGCCCTGGTCAAATTTTTGACGCCTCTGGCACCCTATCTGCGAGATGCCTTTTGGGCTGCCCTGTGCGTGTGTCTGCTTCTGCTTTTTCATTTTGGCGCGCGCGCGACCTGGCGCCGTTTCCACTCGCACTCGAAACATGTGGCCCCCCCGCCCTCCCTGCCGGACTGGCGGCCCGCCCCCCAGGCTGCGCGTCTCCTGCTGTTGGAGGCCGACACCCTGGCGGCGCGGGGACAATTTGGCGAGGCGGCTCATCTGCTGCTGTTGCGCGGCATTGAAGACATCGTCGAACGGCGCCCGATGCTTGTGAAGCAGGCGCTGACGAGCCGGGAAATCGCGGCCCTCGAACAGCTCCCCACGGCGCCACGCACGGCCTTCGCACGAATTGCCCAGGTTGTGGAACGCGCCCTTTTCGCCGGTCACACCATCGGCGCAGATGATTTTGCGCGTTGCCGGCTCGCCTACGAACATTTTGCACTGCCCGGCGGCTGGTCGGCGGAGCCCGCGACATGAGCATGGGGCCTTCCCGGACTGCGCACATCATCTCGCTGCGGCTGGTTCTCGGCCTCGTTGCGGCAAGCATGCTGTCGCTCATCGCGTTCTTTGCCCTGCTGGCCTATGCGCCGGATTTTCGCGATGAAACATATGGTGGCGCGCATGCCCTCTCGAAATCCGCGATCGGCTTTGCCGCACTGCGGGACCTTTTGCGCGAGGCCGGAATTCCCACGGTCGTCGACCGCGGCGCCCTGAACCACGGATTTGCCGTGCCCGCTCTGACGGTTCTCACGCCGGAACTGGACAATTCCAGCGATCAGGTTCGGGCGCATGAATATCTGGAACCGCGCCTGCTCATTTTGCCGAAATGGCTGCCGGTCGGCGATCCGCTGCAGCGCGGCCGCGTGGTAAAGGCCGGTACGATCGATGCAGCATCGGTCGCAGCGCTGCTCAAGAGCTTCTCCGCAACAAGCAGCATTTTGCGGACACGTGGCGACAAACCGCCAGAGCTGAGCCTCGCGTGGCCCGGCGCAAGACTGTTTGTACCGGCAAGGCTCGCCGACATCGATTCCCTTCAAACGCTTCGTGGACGCGATTGGCAACCGATCATCGTCTCGGCGCGAGGTGGCGCGCTGCTGGCGCGCCTGAAGTCCAGTGACCTCTACGTGCTTGCCGATCCCGATCTGATGAACACCCACGGCCTGCGCGATGTTGCGACAGCCGCCATGGCCGTTTCGATCGTCCGGTTCGTCGGTATCGGCTCGGGTCCGGTAGCGTTCGATGTGACACTCAACGGGCTTCGCCGCTCTCCAAGCCTGTTGCGCGACGTGTTCGCACCGCCATTTCTGGGCGCCACATTTTGCGCGATCTTTGCTGCGGCCGTTCTTGCATATCACGCCGTCGTCCGCTTTGGCTCACCATTGCGCGGAGGGCGCGCCATCGCGCTCGGCAAACGGGCTCTCGTGGACAACACTGCTGATCTCATTCGCATGATGCAGCGCGAACCGCAGATGGCAGTGCGCTACGCGGTTGCAACCCGCAACATGGCGCTCGATGCCTTGGGCGCGCGGCGTGATTCCAAAGATGCCGACGCGCTGATCGACGCCCTGGAGCGCGGGAATGGCGTGCGGTTTGCCGAACTTCTGAATGACGCAGGCCGGGCGGACACCCGGTCCCGGCTGCTGGACACGGCGTCGGAACTCTTCCGCTGGAGAAAAAGGATCACCCATGCAGCTTAGCGAGGTAAAGGATCTCGCCGATCGCATCCGCGGCGAAGTGACAAAGGCGGTCGTGGGGCAGAACGAGACTGTCGATCTCATGTTGACAGCGCTGTTTTGCGGCGGTCACGTGTTGCTCGAGGGGCCGCCAGGAACGGCCAAAACACTGCTCGCACAGTCGCTCGCCGCGAGCCTTGCACTCGAATTCGGCCGCATCCAGTTCACTCCGGATTTGATGCCGGGCGACATCATCGGCACCAATCTCTTCAATTTTCAGACCAGCACTTTCACTACCATCCGCGGTCCGGTTTTCTGCGAACTTTTGCTCGCTGACGAGATCAATCGCACGCCACCCAAGACACAGGCTGCCCTTCTCGAGGCCATGCAGGAACGCAAGGTCACGCTCGACGGCAAAACGCAGCGGCTGGGCGAGCTTTTCATGGTCGTGGCAACCCAGAATCCTATCGAGCAGCAGGGTACTTACCCGTTACCGGAAGCGCAGCTCGACCGCTTCCTGTTCAAGCATGTGCTGGCCTATCCCGACGAGACCCAGGAACGCGCCATCGTGCGTGCCATGGGCACGAGCGTGCGCATGCCAGATCCCGATGGACTCGGCATCATGACGACGGCGGATCGCCAGACCCTCGCTGCCGCAATCGCAAGCGTGAGCGAGATCCGCGTGAGCGACGAGATAGTGGACTATATTGTGGCGATCGTACGCGAATCGCGGGTTTCAGCCGATGTATCTCACGGTGCAAGTCCGCGTAGTGCTGCCAACCTTGCTGCCGCGTCTCGTGCCTTTGCCGCACTTCAGGGCCGCGACTATGTCGTCCCCGATGATGTGAAAGCCCTGGCGCTGCCAGCATTGCGTCATCGCCTCGTCCTTTCACCGGCAGCGGAGATCGACGGGAAACGTGTGGATGACGTCGTGCGCGCGGTCATCGAGCGCGTCGGGGCACCGCGCTGAGGCCATGACCGCGTCTCTCTACCCCAGCGCCCGCAGCGTGTTTCTCGTCGGGGTGGGCGTGCCTCTGGCGCTCATCCTTGGCGTGATGGCTCCGGGCCTGTGGCTTGCCGGGATAGCCTGGTCAATTTTCGCCCTGGGCGTCATCCTGCTGGATGCGATGGCCACCTGCACCCCGTCGTCGCTGCGTGTTGTCGCCCATTTGCCCGACACCATCGCGATGGGAACCCAACCCATCGTGCATATCGATTTGCAATTCACTGGAAGGCTCGTACCCGCCTCAGCCGAAGTGGCCCTCGATACGAGCCCGCAGCTCGACGTTGCGCCGGCGCGCCAGACCGTACCAGCCGCAGGCGTCGCAAATACAGCCGCATTCGCCGTCGTGCCGTGGCGCCGCGGGGAGGGGCGCTTCGAGCGTCTTTGGATTCGATGGCCGTCGCCGCTTGGCCTCGTTTGGCGGCAGCGCCTTGAGGAGATCGGCCGCAACGTGCCGATAATCCCCAATCTGCAAGGGGTGAAAGAGGAAGCGCTCCGGCTATTCCGTCGCGAAGCCCCTTTTGGTCTCAACCATCTGCTCGACAGCGGGGATAGCGCCGAGTTTCATGCGTTGCGCGATTTCCAACCGGGCATGGACCGACGTCGCATTGACTGGAAGCAATCGGCAAAACACGGGGCCCTGGTTGCCAAGCAGTTCCAGGCCGAGACCAATCAACACATCGTGCTCGCTCTCGACACGGGCCGGCTGATGAGCGAGCCGCTCGACGGCCAGCCCCGCCTCGACCGCGCGCTTCACGCAGTCTTGCTTATCGCCTATGTCGCGCTGAGGCTTGGCGATCGGGTGGGCCTGTTTGCGTTCGACGAAAAACCACGCCTTGCCAGCGGCACGGTTGCCGGCGCACAGGCCTTTCCGCTGCTGCAGCGACTTGCCTCGGCGCTCGACTACTCAACGGCCGAAACGAATTTCACGCTTGGTCTGACGCAATTGGGAAGCGACCTGGAACGCCGCTCGACTGTCGTGATCTTCACCGACTTTGTGGATACGACGAGCGCAGAATTGATGCTTGAAAATGTGGGGCGACTGCTTGCACGTCATGTCGTGCTGTTCGTCGTCTTTCGTGATCAGGAGCTTGAGGGCCTGCGGAACGCGGAACCCCGATCGCCCGAAGATGTTTCGCGCGCTGTCGTCGCCGATGCGTTGCTGCGCGAGCGCAACATCGTGATCGAGAGGTTGCGGCGGCTAGGCGCGAATATCGTAGACGCCCCTGTCTCACGAATTGGAATGAAACTGCTCGCGACGTATCTTTCGTCCAAACGGCTCGGAGGCTATTGAGGCGGGATGGAGATCGTTCTCAAAAGCCATCGTTTCCGCCGCGAGCGCGAAGCTGATTGGCGGAGGCTTGAGCAGCTGCTCGACCGCATCGAAAAGGGCCGCGTTTCGACCCTGAGCGAAGACGAGATTATTGCCATTCCCCTTCTTTATCGTTCGGCGCTTTCTTCGCTCTCGACAGCTCGTGCCATCTCGCTCGACAAGGGTCTGCTCGAATATCTCGAAAGTCTTTCGACTCGTGCCTATTTCTGCGTCTACGGCCCGAGAGCCACGCTGGGCGAGCGGCTTCTGCGTTTCTTCGGCGAAGACTGGCCGCACGCGGTGCGGTCACTATGGCGCGAGACGCTACTGGCAGGCGCGCTGACGCTGCTCGGTGCCGTTACAGCTTTTCTCTTGATGCGGCAGTCGCCGGCATGGTTCGCATCGTTCGTTCCCATGGACCTCGCCGAGGGGCGTGGGCCCGAAGCTCCGGCCCAATTGCTCCGCGACACCCTGTTTGGCCATCACGGCGCGAACGGGCTGACGGTGTTCGCGACTTTTCTGTTCACCCACAATGCGCAGATCGCGCTGCTCGCCTTTGCGCTTGGCTTCGCCTGCTGCCTGCCTACGGCGTTGCTCATGCTCTACAACGGCCTGATGCTGGGAGCATTCTTTGCCGTATTCCAGGCGCATGGGCTGGGTCTCGAATTTGGGGGTTGGTCGCTCATTCACGGCGTGACCGAACTCTTCGCAGTGACGCTTGCAGGCGCATCCGGATTCCGCATCGGCTGGGCACTCGCATTTCCCGGCGCGCTCAGCCGCCTGGACGCTCTCATCGAAGCAGGTCGCCACACCGCGGTCGTGATGGCGGGCGTCATCGTCATGCTCGCGGTGGCGGGATTGCTCGAAGGTTTCGGCCGCCAACTCATCACGCTGACGTCCCTGCGCTATGCCCTGGCAGCTGCGAGCGCGATTCTCTGGGCGTACTATTTCTATTTTTGGGACGCGTAGATGAGGACGGCAGCGTTGGCCGCCTCGGCGGAGCCGCGTGACAGGCGCGAGCGCGAACTCGTCACGCCGGAAGGCGTGGATCTGCGGTTAGTTCTCGCCGACGCAGGCGAACGTGCGGCAGCCTTCCTGCTCGATGTGGTTATCATGGCCGGCGTGCTTATTGGCCTGACCATTGTCGTGCTCATCGCGGCGTGGCTCGGCAAATCCGCTAAAATCACGTTCGAAATCGTTCCTGCCATCTGGCTCCTCGGATTTTTTCTGCTGCGCAATTTCTATTTCATCGGCTTCGAACTTTCACCGCGTGCGGCCAGCCCCGGCAAGCGCGCTCTCGGTCTCAGGGTTGTCTCCCGCAACGGCGGCCCGTTGACAGCAGAAGCGATCTTCGCGCGCAATGCGATGCGGGAGCTGGAAGTGTTTCTGCCACTCACCTTTCTCGTCGTCTCGGCCTCCGGCATCGATGCATGGATCACGCTGCTCGGTGCATTGTGGTGTGCCGTGTTTGTATTCTTTCCTCTGTTCAATCGCGACCGCCTGCGCGTGGGTGACCTCGTCGGCGGCACATGGGTTGTGCATGCAGCGCGGCGTGGCCTCAGGATTGATCTGGCAGATTCGTCCAGCGATTCGGCAATTAAATTCTCGGCGGCTGCCCTCGATGCCTATGGGATAAGGGAACTCAACGTTCTGGAGGACGTGCTGCGCAGCCGCGATCCGGCCACGATGAAAGCAGTGGCCGCCCGCATTCGCGCCAAGATCGAGTTCGCTGCGCACGAACCGGACGCGGAATTCTTGCTCGCCTACTATGCGGCACTGCGGGGCCGACTGGAACAGCGACTGCTGTTCGGCCGCCGCCGCCGCGACAAGCACGATACGGGATAATTCTAAGCGAACACCTCGGCGAGTTGTTCGGGTCCCGCGCCTTCCTTGATCATGCGCAGCTCGTAATAGATCGAGGCCACGCCGGTCGCAAAGATCGCGGTTGTCAGCACGCGCAACAGGGCGCTTGCGATCCAGAAGATGCCGAAACCGGGAATCAAGTTCTCCGGCGTCGAAAATAGTCCCACTCCCAGCAAGGGCCGGATTGCGAAGTTGACCGCTGCACTGGCAACGAATCCAACCGTAAAGACTGCAAAGATCGCCCAGCGATGCCCTCCGGTCAGCTCAGCACTTCGCGACAGGGAATCGAGAACGGGCTTGCCTTCAGCGACGCAGACAGGCACGGCGACAGCCAACATCATCGCGAAAATCAGGCCCGGCACGATCAGAACCAGCACGCCCAGCCCGACGCAGACAGACACCAGGAGGCCAATGCCAATCACGCGCAGGCAATAGCGCCACGCAGTCGAAAGACATTCGCCGAAACCTGCCGGCTTTCCGTTCAAGGTGGTGATCGTGCCGTGAACAATTGCTGCCTGCAGCAGCGAACTGAAGACGAGGGCGATGGCGACCGTCACAAACTCGGTACCGAGATAGGTTAACCAGAAGCCCGGGGCAACATGGCCACCCGTGGCCTGAAGCAGGACATTCCGCCCCCAAAACATGTCCAGAACCATGGTGGGAACGACGGCCAGCACAGAGAGCGTGCAGAAAGGAACGAAATTTCGGCCAAAGACTTCAAATGTTCGCGCGATAACACGGCCAATGCCGAACATCGCCGGCGCCGCTGAGTCTAAAGCACTTGCCATTCGTTCCCCCATCCGTGGGACACCAATATCACTGTGCACCCCGCTTGCGCCACACGCCGGCGAGCCAGGGTTGTTGTTCACGGGGAAGCCCGTCGGGTCGGTAGTAATGCGTGAGCTCGGAAAACCCTATCTCGCGCATGAAGCGGGTCCAGGTGTCCGGGCTGTGATAGGCACAATAGCGGCCGTTGACCCAACCTTCCTCGTCGGCGCCATGCGGGTTTGAACTGAAGAGAACGCCGTTCGGCTTAAGCGTCGCGCGCAACTGGCCAAGGACGCGTGGCAGTTCCTGACTCGGAATGTGGAACAGCGACGCGTTGGCGAAAATGCCATCGAACCGTTCCGCGGGCAGATCGAGTTCCAAAAAGTTCTGCTGCCAGACTTCAGCGCCTGTTCGCCTCGCCATGTCCGCAAAAGCGGCGCAACCCTCGAGCCCAATCGCCTTGTGTCCCAGCGCGGCAAAGGTTTTCAGATCGCGGCCCGGGCCGCAGCCGAAATCGAGGATGGAGAAGGGCGGCGGTGCCTCGATCCGGTCGAGAAGCGCCGCGATATTCTGGCTGACGTCATGGTCTCGCGTGCCGTCGCGAAAAGGCTCGGCGCGCGCCTGATAGTTCTCAAGAGTCCGGGCGGCCACGCGCCCCAGCTCCTGCGCATCGAGCTTCATCCCACGCCGCACCGGTGTTCAGATCGAAGTCTCTCTTAGAGAAATTCGCGGTGTTATGCGAACGGGCGGGCGTTCCCTCTGGAACGCCCGCCCGCGGACCCGCATCACTGGCCGCGATCACCGGTGGATGTGCCAGCCGCCGACGCCAAACCCGCGATGGCCGACGAACCCATGGCCGAACCCGCCGCGGCCGTACCAGCCATGACCGTACCATCCGCGCCCGCCCCAGTACCCACCGTGATAGCCGCCGAAGCCTACGGCCACGGGCCCCACGCCAACGCCGAAGCCCGGATATCCGTAGCCGCAGGGGTGAAAGCGGCAGTAGGGCACACCGTAGTAGCCATAGCCGCCGACCGGCACGCCGATGCCTACGCCGACGCGAACGCCCGCCTCGGCCGGAGCCGCAACGGAGAGTGCCAAGGTGCCGGCCGCAACCGCGCCCATGGCGAGTCTGGTGAGAGTTTTCATAGCGAAAGTTCCTTCGGTTGATGGCGCCAATCGCGCCCGACATCGCGAACCTAAAGGGGCCGCTATGAACGGGGTCCGTGGGGGACATTCACCCGCGGTTCATGCCGGAAGCCCGCCGGCCAATGTTGCGAAGGGGCGGAGCGCGCCCTATGTGAGAGCCACTCCACGGTTTCCCGGGATCTCGGATATGTCGGACGAAAGCGCGCGCTGGCGCTCCACCACCATTCTCTCCGTTCGCAAGGCGGGCACGGTTGTCGTGGCCGGCGACGGCCAGGTGACGCTGGGCCAGACGGTGATGAAATCCAATGCGCGCAAGCTTCGCCGGCTTGGCAAAGGCGACGTGATCGCCGGATTTGCCGGCGCGACGGCCGATGCGTTCGCATTGTTCGAGCGACTGGAAACCAAGATCGAGCAACATCCCGGCAATCTCACGCGCGCCTGCGTCGAACTTGCCAAGGACTGGCGTACGGAAAAATATCTGCGGCGGCTCGAAGCCATGATGGTAGTGGCGGACGCTCGCGCCACGCTTCTTCTGACGGGCACGGGCGATGTGGTCGAGCCGGAGGAAGGCATTGTGGGCATCGGTTCCGGCGGGAACTACGCGCTGGCCGCCGCCCGGGCCCTTGTCAGTTTCGATTTGCCGGCAGAGGAAATTGCGCGGCGGGCGATGAAAATTGCCGCGCAAATCTGCGTCTACACCAACGATCACATCCAAATCGAAAGTCTTCAAAGCGCATGAGTTTTTTTACGCCGCGCGAGATCGTCTCCGAGCTTGATCGCTACATTGTCGGACAGGCCGACGCCAAACGGGCCGTCGCGATCGCCTTGCGCAATCGCTGGCGCCGTCAGCAACTGGTGCCCGAGTTGCGCGAGGAAGTTCTGCCGAAAAACATCCTGATGATCGGCCCTACGGGTGTCGGCAAAACGGAGATATCGCGCCGGCTTGCCAAACTCGCCCAGGCGCCGTTTTTGAAAGTCGAGGCGACGAAATTCACCGAAGTCGGCTATGTCGGCCGCGATGTCGAGCAGATCGTGCGCGATCTGCTGGAGATCGCGCTGGATCAGGTGCGCGAAAAGCGCCGTCGCGATGTCGAAACGCAGGCCGAAGCGCGCGCGGAAGACCGCATTCTCGATGCGCTGGCCGGCGCCACTGCGAGCGCTTCTACGCGCGAGAGTTTCCGCAAACGCCTGCGCGCCGGCGAACTGGACGACAAGGAGGTCGAACTCGAGATGCGCGACGCGGGCGGCGCGCCGATGTTCGACATTCCGGGTATGCCCGGCGCACAGGTCTCGATGATCAATATCGGTGACATGCTGGGCAAGGCGCTGGGCGGCGGCCGCGCCCGCACGCGCCGCACGAAAGTCGCCGAAGCCCATGCGCCGCTCGTGGCCGAAGAAGCGGACAAGCTTCTCGACAACGACGCGATCCTGCGCGATGCGATCGAGTCGGTGGAGCAGAACGGCATCGTGTTCCTCGACGAAATCGACAAGATCTGCGCCCGCAGCGATTATCGCGGCGGAGGCGATGTCAGCCGCGAAGGCGTGCAGCGCGATCTGTTGCCGCTGATCGAGGGTACGACCGTCGCGACCAAGCATGGCAATGTGAAAACCGATCACATCCTGTTCATCGCGTCCGGCGCCTTTCATCAGGCAAGGCCTTCGGACCTTCTGCCCGAGTTGCAAGGGCGCTTGCCCATCCGCGTGGAACTCAAGGCGCTCAGCCGTGACGATTTCTGCCGCATCCTGACCGAACCCGAAGCCAGCCTCATCAAGCAATATCGCGCCCTGCTCGACACCGAAGGCGTGGCGCTGGAATTCACCGAAGACGGCATCGGCGCCATTGCCGACATTGCGGCCCTGGTCAATTCCAGCGTCGAGAATATCGGGGCGCGCCGGCTTCAGACGGTGATGGAGCGCGTGCTCGACGAAATCAGCTTTTCGGCCACCGACCGTACGGGGGACCGGCTGTTGATCGATTCCGCCTATGTGCGCGAACGGGTGGAAGACCTGGCGAAGGACCAGGACCTGTCGCGGTTCATCCTCTGAAAATCCGTTCTTGCGCGTTGACGGCGCGGGCGTTCCTTGCGAGGAGTTAGCCTTTCCAGAGGTTCCGTGCATGCCGGCTTCGAATTACCTGTTCACGAGCGAAAGCGTTTCCGAAGGCCACCCCGACAAGGTCTGCGACCGCATCTCGGACGAGATCGTCGACCTGTTTTTCCGGGAAGGGCCGAAGCACGGATTCGATGCGAAGGATCTGCGCGTCGCCTGCGAGACCATGGCGACGACGAACCGGGTGATCATCGCCGGCGAAACCCGTGGACCGAAGGCGATTTCACCCGAGATGGTGGTCGAAGCCGCCAGGGCTGCCATCCGCGATATCGGGTACGAGCAGGAAGGGTTCCATTGGCAGACCGCGGCCGTGGAAGTGTTGCTGCATGCGCAGTCGCCGCACATCGCCCAGGGTGTCGACGCGAGCGGAAACAAGGACGAAGGCGCGGGCGACCAGGGCATCATGTTCGGCTATGCCTGCCGGGAAACGCCGGAATTAATGCCGGCGCCGATTCTTTACAGCCACAAGGCGCTCCGTTTGCTGGCCGAGGCCCGCAAGGGCGGGCGCGAACCGAGACTGGGGCCCGACGCGAAAAGCCAGGTGACGCTGCACTACGTCGACGGCAAGCCGGTGGAAGCGGCCCAGATCGTCATCTCGACACAGCACATCGACGAATCGATGAGTTCGCAGGATGTCCGCGAGCTGGTCGAGCCCTATGTGCGCCAGGCGTTGCCCGCGGAATGGATCACCGGGAAAACCGTGTGGCATATCAATCCGACCGGCGCCTTCGTGATCGGCGGTCCGGACGGCGATTGCGGCATCACCGGCCGCAAGATCATCGTCGACACCTATGGCGGCGCGGCCCCGCATGGTGGCGGCGCCTTTTCCGGCAAGGACCCCACCAAGGTCGATCGGTCCGCGGCCTATGCGGCACGCTACCTCGCGAAAAACGTGGTCGCGGCCAATCTGGCGGAGCGCTGCACGATCCAGATTTCCTATGCGATCGGCGTGGCCGACCCGCTGTCCCTCTATGTCAATCTGCACGGAACCGGGCAGGTGGACGTGACGAAGCTGCAGGCCGTCCTGTCGGAGATGGTAAGCCTGAAGCCACGCGCGATCCGTGAGAGGCTCGGGCTCAACCGGCCGATTTACGCGCGAACCGCCGCCTATGGCCATTTCGGCCGCGAGCCCGATGCCGAAGGCGGCTTTTCCTGGGAGCGAACCGACGAGCTCGCGCCGGAGCTTGCCCGCGCATTCTGAGGCGGCGCTGGCCGAACGCCGAAGACGGCATCTTTACGGCCGGCGCAAAGGACCAAGGCTCTCGGCCCATCAGTCCGGCCTGATCGAGACTTTGCTGCCCAGGCTGGCCTTCGTGCCCGGAACCGGCGCGGCCGCGATTTTTCCTTCGCCCATTTCGGATTTGTGGCTGGAAATCGGCTTCGGCGCCGGAGAGCATCTCCTTTGGCAGGCAGAACATCATCCAGATGTTGGCCTGATCGGCGCGGAACCCTATGTCTCGGGGACCGCGAAACTGCTTGCGAAAATCGATGCGCAGGGCACGCACCTCCCCCAAATCCGTCTTCACGATGGCGATGCGCGCGACATCATCGACGCCCAGCCCGACGCTTCGCTTGGGCGCGTTTTCCTGTTGTTTCCCGATCCGTGGCCCAAGACGCGCCACCACAAGCGGCGATTCGTGCAAATGGAAATGCTCGATGCGCTGGCGCGCGTCATGAAGCCCGGCGCCGAGTTTCGCTTTGCGAGCGACGATGCCGGCTATGTGGAATGGACGCTGGAACGGGTTCTTGCGCATCCCGCCTTCGCATGGACTGCCAGGGGGCAACAGGACTGGAAAACACGCCCGGACGACTGGCCTGCAACGCGCTATGAGCAGAAGGAGCTGCACGGGAAGCCGGCGTTTCTGCGCTTTTGTCGGCTGCCGGAAAAATAGTGTGCCCACCTTGAGATTTGGTGCGCGAACGCGTACATAGCCGCCCATCCCCAACAACAGAATGCTGTTGTGTGGCAGTCGCAAGACCGCCGCGGGGGACGGGTTTTGCTTTGGCGGGACGTGGAATTCGAGCCGGAATGTTAAGCCTTGTGTCGCATCTGGAACCGATCATCACGGCGGCTGTCGAGGCCGCGGGGTTCAGGCTCGTGCGGCTGCGGCTGATGGGGGGCCAGCGCAAGACTCTGCAGATCATGGCCGAACGTCCCGACGGAAGCATGGATGTCGAGGATTGCGCCACCCTGTCGCGCGCGCTTTCGGAATTCCTGGAACGCGAGGATCCGATCGAAGGCGAATATGTGCTGGAAGTATCATCGCCCGGCATCGACCGGCCGCTCACGCGCCTGACGGATTTTTCGCGCTGGGCTGGCCACGAGGCGAAGATCGAGCTGGTGGCGCCCGATGCCGATGGGCGGCGGCGATTCAAGGGAATGCTTATCGGTCTCGACGGAGAAAATGTCGTGATCGAAGTCCAGGGTACGCGTCTTTCCCTTCCGCACAAGAGCATTGCGGAAGCCAAACTCGTGCTGACAGACAGACTGATTGAAGAAGATTTGAGAGCGCGCAAGTCGCACGCCTGAACGGGAGAAGAAACACATGGCCGCCATTGCTGCAAACAGGACGGAGCTCCTGCAGATCGCCGACGCGGTCGCGCGCGACAAATCGATCGACAAATCGGTCGTGCTACACGCCATGGAGGAAGCCATGCAGAGGGCGGCAAAGGCCCGTTACGGCACCGAAAACGAGATCCGCGTCGAGATCGATCCGAAGACCGGCGAGACGCATGTGTCGCGTTACCTGCATGTCGTGGAACAGGTGGACAACGACAAGATCGAGATCGCCTTCGAAGACGCGCGCGTGCGCAATCCCGCGGCACAGGTCGGCGACATTATCGCCGAGACACTGCCGCCGGTCGATTTCTCGCGCATCGCCGCCCAGGCCGCCAAGCAGGTGATCGTGCAAAAGGTTCGCGATGCCGAACGCGAGCGCCAGTATGAGGAATACAAGGATCGCATCGGCGAAGTCATTCACGGCATCGTCAAGCGTGTGGAATTCGGTTCCGTCGTTGTCGATCTGGGCCGCGCGGAAGGCGTGGTGCGCCGCGACGAGATGATCCCGCGCGAGAGCTTCCGTACCGGCGACCGCATTCGCGCCTATATTTACGACGTGCGCCGCGAAACGCGCGGACCGCAGATTTTCCTGTCGCGCAGCCACCCGCAATTCATGGTGCGTCTGTTCGCGCAGGAAGTGCCGGAAATCTATGACGGCATCATCGAAATCCGCGCCGTGGCGCGCGATCCGGGTTCGCGTGCCAAGATCGCCGTGATCTCCAAGGATTCGTCGATCGATCCCGTAGGCGCTTGCGTCGGCATGCGCGGCGTGCGCGTGCAGGCGGTGGTGCAGGAACTGCAGGGCGAACGCATCGACATCATTCCCTGGTCCCCGGATCCCGCGACGTTCATCGTCAATGCACTGGCGCCCGCCGAAGTCACGAAAGTCGTGCTCGACGAAGACACGCACCGCGTCGAAGTCGTGGTGCCCGACGCGCAGCTATCGCTCGCCATCGGCCGCCGCGGCCAGAATGTGCGGCTGGCATCACAGTTGACCAGCTGGCAGATCGATATCCTGACCGAGCAGGAAGAATCGGAACGGCGGCAGAAGGAATTCGCCGAACGCACCCAGCTCTTCATGGAATCGCTCGACGTGGACGAGACCGTTGCCCAGTTGCTGGCGTCGGAAGGCTTTGCCGATGTCGAGGACGTGGCCTATGTGCCGCCCGGCGACCTGGCCGATATCGAAGGCTTCGACGAGGATACCGCGCAGGAGTTGCAGAACCGTGCCCTCGAATTCATCGAGGCGCGCAATGCCGAGCTCGACGCAAAGCGGCGTGAACTCGGTGTCGAGGACGACGCCGCAGAGGTCGAAGGTCTGACGCCCACCATGCTGGTGGCGCTTGGCGAGGCCGGCATCAAATCGCTGGAAGATCTCGCAGGCTGCGCGTCCGACGATCTGCTTGGTTACTACGAGGTAAAGGACAAGGAGCGTGTGCGCGTTCCGGGTGCACTCGAGGCATTCAATCTGACGCAGGACGACGCCAATGCCATCGTCATGGCGGCCCGGGTGAAGGCGGGATGGATCGAGGCGCCGGCCGAAGGGGAAGAGGACGCCGAGCCGGCAGAGGAACAGGGAACGGAGTGATCGAACACGCCCTGAATTCGACTGCCGAAAGCCCGGAATCGGCCCGCGAACGCCGCTGCATCGTGACAGGCCAGGTGCTGCCGGACGCGCAGCTGATCCGCTATGTCGCTGGACCCGATGGTCTGGTGGTACCGGATATCGCGGCCAGATTGCCGGGGCGCGGGCTATGGGTGACAGCTCGGCGGGATGTTCTTGAACGGGCAACCGCCAAGGGCCATTTCTCGCGAGCCGCCAAAGCCGCGCTTCGCACGCCGGAAAACCTGCCCGACAGGGTGGAAATGCTCTTGGTGGCGCGGATGAGTGGGGATCTGGGCCTGGCGCGGCGTTCCGGACAGTTGCTGCTAGGTTTCGACAATGTGAGCCGCGCGCTCGCTGGTCCCGGCGTGGAAGCTCTTGTCGAGGCGGAAGACGGGGCGGCGGATGGCCGCCGCAAGCTGCTGGCCCAGGCAAAATCCGCGGTGGCGGTGATCGATTGTCTGACATGCGCGGAATTGAGCTTGGCTCTTGGGCGGGAGAATGTGGTACACGCAGCCCTTAAATCCGGACGACTTTTGCAGCGGCTTCTGGCCGACGCAGGCCGGCTGAGGGGATTTCGGCCAGCCGGGCGGAGCTTCACGCAACAGCCAGCGGGTGCGGTAGGTCCAATCCCTGCCGAAGACAAAGGACGGGAATGAGCGAGACGAACGATTCAGCGACGCGTGCACATGGCGGCAAGACCCTGTCTTTGAAAAAGACCGAGACGTCGACCGTCAAGCAGAGCTTCAGCCATGGCCGCACCAAGGCCGTCGTGGTGGAGAAGAAGCGTGCCCGTGTTGCACCTGCAGGCGGCAAGGGACCCGAGGCGCCGGAAAAGCCCAGGCCCCCGGTCAGCGAAACCAGGACGCTTCCTCGTACAGAAGCGCCGGCCGCGCCACGCGACACCCAGCCCCGGGCCGGCGTCGTCTTGCGGCAGCTGACCGACGAGGAAAAGGAAGCGCGCTCGCGCGCCATCGCCGACGCTCGGGTCATGGAAGCCGAGGCGCGCAAGCGTGCCGACGAAGATGCACGCCTTCGCGCCACGGAAGATGCGCGCCTCGCCCGCGAACGGATTGCTGCTGAAAAGCGAAAAGCCGAAGAAGACGCGCGAAAGGCCGCAGAAGTCTCTGCTCGGCGTCATGCCGAGGAAGAAGCCTCCCGCCGTCTGGAAAAGAAAGAACCCGGCGCAAAGCCGGAAGTGACGGCGGAAGCGCCGCGCCGGGCACGCCCGGCCCAGGAAGAAGAAGAAGAGGCGAACAGCGCCAAGAAACCCGGCAAAGCTGCGCCCAAGGCACCGGTGACGCGCAAGGGCCCCGACACGCGCCGCCGCGGCAAGCTGACAGTCACCAAGGCCCTCCAGGCCGACGACGAGCGCATGCGATCCGTCGCAGCCTATCGGCGCCATCTGCAAAGGCTCAATCGGGCCGGACAGGATCAGGCTGCGCCGCCGGCAGGGCCGCGCGACATCACGGTGCCGGAGACGATTACCGTTTCCGAACTCGCCAACCGCATGGCGCGACGGGCCGTCGATGTCATCAAGGTGCTGATGAAGAACGGCATCATGGCGCAGGTGAATGACGTGATCGATGCCGATACGGCCGAACTGGTCGCAACGGAATATGGGCATACCGTGCGGCGCGTCGCCGAATCCGACGTTCTGGAAGGTTTGAAGGGCGGCGAAGACGCTGCCGGCGAACTCGAATCACGTCCGCCCGTCGTGACGGTCATGGGCCATGTCGATCACGGCAAGACCTCTTTGCTCGACGCGCTGCGCAAAACCGACGTCGTCAGCGGCGAAGCCGGCGGCATCACCCAGCATATCGGTGCCTATCAGGTAAACCTGAAATCGGGCCAGAAGATCACGTTCCTCGACACGCCGGGTCACGCTGCGTTCACGGCCATGCGTGCGCGCGGCGCGAAGGTTACCGATCTCGTGATCCTGGTGGTGGCGGCCGACGATGGCGTGATGCCGCAGACGATCGAGGCGATCAGCCACGCCAAGGCCGCGAACGTGCCGATCATCGTTGCGGTTAACAAGATCGACAAGCATGACGCCAATCCCACACGGGTGAAGACCGAACTTCTGCAATACGGAATCCAGGTGGAAGAGCTCGGCGGCGAGACATTGGCGGTGGAAGTGTCCGCCACCAAAGGCACCAATCTCGACAGGCTCGAAGACGCGATCCTGCTTCAGGCCGAAATTCTCGATCTGAAGGCCAACGCCCATCGCACCGCCGAAGGCGCCGTGATCGAGGCAAAACTCGACAAGGGCCGGGGTCCGGTCGCGACAGTGCTGGTGCAACGCGGGACGTTGAGAGTCGGCGACATCGTTGTCGCGGGCTCCGAATCCGGTCGCGTGCGCCTTTTGCAGAACGATCGTGGAGAGTCCGTGCAGAGCGCTGGCCCGGCAATGCCGGTCGAGATCCTGGGTCTTTCGGGCGCGCCGGAAGCCGGCGACGAATTCGTTGTGGTCGATTCCGAAGCGCGGGCACGCGAAGTTGCCGAATATCGGGCTCGCAAGCGCCGCGAATCTCGGCAGGCGAATTCGTCACGGCAGACGCTCGATCAGCTTCTCAAGAACCGCAAAGATGGCGAAAAGCGCCTTTTACCCCTCGTCATCAAAGGCGACGTGCAAGGATCGGTCGAAGCGATCCAGGGCGCACTCAACAAGCTCGGCAATGACGAGGTTGGCGTGCAGGTGCTGACGAGCGGCGTCGGTGGAATCACCGAGTCCGACGTCATTCTCGCGCAGGCCAGCGGTGCGGCGGTGCTGGGCTTCAACGTGCGCGCCAACAATCAGGCCCGCGAGCGGGCCCGCAGGGATGGCGTCGAAATCCGTTACTACAACATCATCTACAACATCGTGGATGATGTGAAAGGCGCCCTCTCCGGTCTGCTGGCACCCGAAACGCGGGAGAAATTCCTCGGCAACGCGGAAATCCTGGAAGTCTTCACCATCTCGAAAGTGGGCAAGGTGGCAGGCTGTCGCGTCACGGAAGGTGTCGTACGCCGGGGCGCCAAGGTCCGGCTCATTCGCGACAACGTCGTCGTTCATGAAGGCGATCTGTCGACACTCAAACGCTTCAAGGACGAAGTGCGCGAAGTGGTTGCAGGTCAGGAATGCGGCATGTCCTTCGCCAACTATCCCGACGTGCAGAAGGGCGACGTCATCGAGTGCTACGAGGTCGAGACCATCAAACGCGCGCTGTAGGGCGCAGTACCGGTCGAGACACGATGGACGATGACAGTGCAGACGGCACGCAACGGCAGCGCCGTTCACGGCGCAGAGCTTGAGACGTATCTCCGGAGCGTCGAACGTTTGCTGCGTTCCTCCGATATGGACGGTGCGCTGCTGCTCGCACACGAGGCGTGCTGCAAAGGCCATGAGCATGCCCATCTCCTGACCCTGGCGGCGCACGAAGCGCTGCGCCGCGGCGAGCCGGATAGCGCACTGGCTTTCGCATTGCGGGCGCGGGCTCTCGCACCGCGCAATGTGGACGTCCTCAACATTGTCGGCGTCGCACAGGCGGCCCGCGGACAGCAACGCGCGGCCATTCCCGCATTCGATGCGGCGCTACGCCAGTCGCCGACCGCCTATATGGTGCGCTTCAACAAGGCGGCAGCGCTGGAAGATCTTCAGGACCTCGAGCGTGCCCGCGTGGAGTTCGAGCGCGTGCTCGACACGCAGCCGGACCATGCGGAGTCACTGGCGCGCCTTGCGACGCTTGCCGCTCAGCGCGGAGACGCGAAGTCCGCGCGTCAATACGCGGAGCGCGCGTTAAAGGCCAATCCGCGACAACCGGGTGCGCCGCTGGCCCTGGCGATGGCCGATCTCGAGGACGGCCGGTACGAAGCCGTGCTCACGCGCATGGCGCCGCTCACGGGTACTGACAATTCAAATCCGACCAATCGCGCCATTGCGCAGGGGCTGACGGGCGACGCGCTCGATGCATTGGGTCGTACCGACGAAGCTTTTGTCGCCTACTCTGCCTCGAAGGCGACCGAACGGGCCCGGCACAAGCCTGCATTCGAAACACCGCAATGGGAAACCGCTGCAGCTCTTGTCGAGCGGTTGAATGGTTTTTTCCGCGAAGCACCACCAGCCGACTGGCGCGCCGACCCCAATTTCGGTGGCGACGATATTGCCGGAACCCATGTGTTCGTCGTGGGTTTTCCGCGCTCGGGCACGACCATGATCGAACAGATTCTCGCCGGCCATCCGGATATCGAAGCGATGGGAGAGCGCAGCTGCCTCATGCCGGCGCAGGACAGCTTCACCGTGCCGCTTGACGGGCTTGCAAAACTCGCCGCCCTCTCGCATCGGGACCTGGGGCCATGGCGCGACACCTATTGGAAGCAGGTCTCGGAAGAAGGTTTCTCGCCGCGGCGGAAGGTGTTCGTGGACAAGATGCCGCTGTACAGCGTGTTCCTCTGCCTGATCGCAAAGCTTTTTCCGCGCGCGAAGATTCTGTTTGCCGTGCGTGATCCGCGCGATGTGGTGTTGAGCTGTTTCCGCCGGCGATTTGTGATGACCCAGCAGATGTATGAACTGACCGCCCTGGAATCGGCCGCATCCTACTACGATCAGGTCATGCGGCTTCGTGAACGTTATCGCGAAGTGCTGGGGCTCACTTTCTGTGACGTCCGCCATGAAAACATGGTCGGCGATTTCGATCGCGAGACGCGCCGCATCTGCGACTTTCTCGGCGTGGAGTGGAACGCGGGTCTGCGCGAATTCGCGCGCAGCGTTCCGGCCCGTTCCGTCAATACGCCGAGCGGTCCGCAGCTGGCACGCGGACTTTTCACGCAAGGCGTGGGGCACTGGCGCCGTTACGCGCCGCAGCTCGCCCCCGTCCTGCCACAACTGGCGCCCTGGGCGGAGCGCTTCGGATATGCACGGGAGTAGAATGTTATGACAACGCGCCACCATCCTTCGGCACGCGACAAGGGACCGTCGCAGCGTCAGCTCCGCGTCGGCGAGGTATTGCGTCACGCGCTGTCGGTGATTCTGTCGCGTGGCGAAATCCGCGATCCGGACCTGGAAGGTGTGTCGGTGACGGTAACGCAGGTGAAGCCCTCGGCTGACATGCGCCACGCCCTCGTCTTCTGTGAGCCTTTGGGCGGCAAGAATGCGCCACAGGTCATTACCGCGCTGAACCGCCATCGCAGCTTCCTGCGCGGCCAACTCGGCCACATGATCACCCTGAAATTCACGCCCGACCTGCGTTTCGCGGAGGACACCTCGTTCGCCGAAGCGGAAAAGATCGAGAATTTGCTCAAATCCGAGCGCGTGCGCCGCGACCTCGAATCCGAGAGTGATGAAACCGATGGGGCGTAAGCGCAAGGGAAACCCGGTTCATGGCTGGGTCGTCATCGACAAGCCGAGCGGCGCCGCCTCGACGGAAGTCGTTGGCATCGTCAAACGCGTCTTCGAAGCCCAAAAGGCGGGCCATGCCGGCACGCTCGACCCGATGGCGTCGGGCGTCCTCGCGGTGGCCCTCGGTGAGGCGACCAAGACCGTGCCCTACGCCATGGAGGCGGAGAAAACCTACTCCTTTACAGCGTGCTGGGGGGAAAACCGCGATACGGACGATGCCGAAGGCCGGCCCATAGCGCTCTCCTCTCACCGGCCGTCTACGGCGGACATCGAGGCCGGAATCCCGCAATTCGTGGGCTGCATCAGCCAGGTCCCGCCGTGCTACTCCGCCATCAAGGTCGATGGCGAGCGGGCCTACGATCTGGCGCGCGAGGGCGAAACACCAGAATTGAAGTCCCGCGAGGTGGCCATCCACGAAGCCCGCCTTGTTGCTGTCCCGGATCGGGACCATGCCGAATTCGAAATGCGTTGCGGCAAGGGCGCTTATGTGCGGGCCTGGGTGCGTGACCTCGCCGCTGCCCTGGGCACCTGCGGCCATGTTTCCCGGCTCAGACGGCACCGAATCGGCCGGTTTACCGTCGAAGACGCAATTCCACTGGAAAAGCTCCGGTCATTTATGCATAGTCCCGCCGCTTTTGAGCATTTGAGGCCCATTTCGACGGCGCTGGACGGCATCCCGGCGCTCGCCGTCACGGCATCCGATGCGATTCGACTGCGCTGTGGCCACTCCATCCTGGTTCGGGCAAACCTGTTTGCCCGCATCCGCGAGGAAGTCCCGGCGCACGAGGAAGACCTTCAAGGGCTGACGGTCTATCTGTCCTCCACCCAGGGTGAGCCAGTTGCGCTCGCCGAACTGGCAGGGGGAGAGCTTAAACCGTTTCGTGTTTTCAACTTTGGAACCGGATGACCGAATGACTATCACTCCCGAACGCAAGCAAACGCTGATCGCCGAATATGCGACCGGCACCGGCGACACCGGCTCACCCGAAGTGCAGGTGGCCGTGCTCTCCGAGCGCATCAACAACCTCACCGAGCATTTCAAATCGCACGTCAAGGACAACCATTCCCGGCGCGGACTGATTCGTCTTGTCTCGCAACGCCGTCGGCTGCTCGACTACGTCAAGGCCGTCGACACCAAGCGCTACGAAGCGCTGATCTCGCGTCTGGGATTGCGGCGCTGAGAAAGTCTCTGGCGGAAGCCGGGATCACTCCGTTCCCGGCACCGGCCTCCCATCGGTACGGCCGAAACAATTCCCCGGGAGCGCGACCGCGCTCGCCGGCATCACACGTTCTTTGGGATGTCTCAAAGAACGAGGATCGCGCATGGGCGCGGATCCAACACAAGCCTGTCGCAATCCGGCGGCAGGAAAGTAAGGAACAATCGCATGTTTAATATCATCCGTGAAGAAATCGAATGGGGCGGACGCAAGCTCGTTTTCGAGACGGGCAAAATGGCGCGTCAGGCCGACGGCGCCATCTTCGCCTCCTATGGAGAGAGTGTCGTCCTGGCGACCGTCGTCAGCGCGCATTCGCCACGTCCCGATCTCGACTTCTTCCCACTGACCGTGAATTATCAGGAGAAGTATTTTGCCGCCGGCAAAATTCCTGGCGGCTATTTCAAACGCGAAGGCAGGCCGACCGAGCGCGAGACGCTCATTTCGCGGCTTATCGACCGGCCGATCCGGCCCCTGTTCGCACCGGGCTACCGCAACGAGACGCAAGTCGTCGTCACGGTTCTGAGCCACGATCTCGAAAACGAAACCGACATCCTGGCACTGGTAGCCGCGTCGGCAGCGCTCACCATTTCCGGTGTGCCGTTCATGGGCCCGATCGGCGCGGCGCGAGTCGGCTATATCGGCGGCGAATACAAACTCAACCCGCAAATCGACCAGATGCCGGAATCGGCGCTTGATCTGGTCGTCGCCGGCACCGGCGACGCGGTGCTTATGGTCGAATCCGAGGCCAAGGAGCTTTCGGAAGAAATCATGCTGGGTGCCGTGATGTTCGGTCACAAATCCATGCAGCCCGTGCTCGATGCCATCATCCGCCTTGCAGAACGCGCTGCGAAAGAACCGCGCGCGCTTCCGGTCAACGAACACGCGGTGTTCGCGGAACGCCTGAAAAGCTTTGCGGAAGCCGATCTGAAGGATGCGTATCAGGTTCCCGAGAAGGGAGCGCGGCACGACAAGATCAGCGCCATCAAGACGCGCGCGAAAGAGCATTTCGCCACCGAGGCCGATGAAAAGGCCGTGTCGCGACAGTTCAAGGAACTGGAAGCGCATGTAATGCGCTCCGCCGTGCTCGACACAGGCCGGCGCATCGATGCGCGCGATCTGAAGACCGTGCGTCCCATTCGTGCAGAAGTCGGCCTCCTTTCGCGAACTCATGGCTCGGCGCTGTTCACCCGTGGCGAAACGCAGGCCCTGGTCGTAGCGACACTCGGCACGGGCGATGACGAGCAATATGTCGATTCGCTGGAGGGAACGTACAAACAGCACTTCATGCTGCACTACAATTTTCCTCCGTATTCGGTAGGCGAAACAGGACGCATGGGTGCGCCCGGCCGCCGCGAGATCGGTCACGGCAAGCTCGCATGGCGCGCGCTGCATCCGATGATGCCGGAAAAGGAGAAATTCCCCTACACGATCCGCATCGTTTCGGAGATCACCGAATCGAACGGCTCCTCCTCTATGGCGACCGTGTGCGGCACCTCGCTTTCCCTGATGGATGCCGGCGTACCCCTCAAACGGCCCGTAGCCGGCATTGCAATGGGCCTGATCCTCGAAGGCGCCCGCTTTGCGGTCCTTTCGGACATTCTGGGTGACGAAGATCACCTGGGCGACATGGACTTCAAGGTCGCGGGTTCCGACCAGGGCGTCACCGCGTTGCAGATGGACATCAAGATCTCCGGCATCACCGAAGAGATCATGCGCGTGGCGCTCGACCAGGCGCGTGAAGGCCGCCTGCACATTCTCGGAGAGATGAGCAAGGCGCTCTCGGAGGCGCGCGCGCAACTTGGTGAACATGCACCGCGGATCGAAGTGATCCATATCCCGACCGACAAGATCCGCGAGGTCATCGGGTCGGGCGGCAAGGTCATCCGCGAAATCGTCGAGAAGACGGGCGCCAAGATCGACATCCAGGACGACGGCACAGTGATGGTGGCTTCCGCCGATGGCGAGTCCATTCGCGCCGCCCTCAAATGGATCAAGTCGATCGTGGCAGAACCGGAGATCGGCGAGATCTATGACGGCAAGGTCGTCAAGGTGATGGATTTCGGCGCCTTCGTGAACTTCTTCGGCCCGAAGGACGGCCTGGTCCATATCTCCGAACTGGCGCCCCGCCGCGTCGGCAAGGTCACCGATGTGGTGAAGGAAGGCGACACCGTGAAGGTGAAGCTGCTGGGCTTCGACGATCGCGGCAAGGTGCGGCTGTCGATGAAGGTGGTCGACCAGGAAACGGGCGAAGACCTTTCCAAGAAGCAGCAGGCTGGCGAAGGCGAGCAGCAGGCCGGCTAACCCGCCAGCGACCTGCGCCTGACAAAAACGGAAACCCCCGGCCGCGAACCGGGGGTTTTCGCTTTTCCGGACCTACTTTATGCGGCGGGCCGCAAATCGATTCTCGCGCGGCGCGCGGCAATTTGACAGAATGGGAAACAGAAGCGCAGCGCGCGAAGGAAGCCTCGACCATGCCGAAGATCGACATACAGACCGTCCCGGAGCGTAGAGGCTCCGGATATCCCGCGCCGTTTCACCTGCCTGCCGGTGCGCGCGTGCGCAAGGCCCTGGGCGACGCGGGGCGCCTTTCGGATTTCGGAGTCAACCTGCTGCATCTCCCGCCGGGCGCGTGGTCGAGCCAGCGGCATTGGCACAGTGCCGAGGACGAGTTCGTCTACGTATTGTCGGGCGAGGTGACGCTGGTGAGCGACAGAGGCGAGGAAATCCTCCGCGCCGGCGACTGCGCAGCCTTTCCCAAAGGTGCGCCCGATGGCCATCATCTCATCAACAAGAGCGCCGCTGCCGTCACCGTGCTCGAGATCGGCACCCGCGCGACGAATGACGATTGCGACTATCCCGACATCGACATGATTTTCGAAAGCCGGGTCGGAAAGTATACGCACCGGGACGGCACGTCCTATCCCGAGCGCGATCCCTCGGCGTAGAAACGGCTACTCACCTTCTTGCTGGCTGCGACATTGAACGCTAGCTTCGCCGCGGCTTAGGGGGCCATCGCCCGATGGGTACTGTGGTGCGGTTCATCGGCCTTCTCCTGATCGCGCTTGCCTTGGCGCTTCTGGGAGCCGATGCGATAACGTCGCTGGAAAAGGGCGGTCAGATCACGGTTCGATCCGTCGAGCAGGTGTGGTCGCTGATGGGCCATGACAGCGTCGCAGCCTTCGAGGCATGGCTCAACCAGCGAGTGCCCGCTCCCGCGTCGGGATGGCTGCTTGCTCTGCTAACGGTACCGGCCTGGGCGCCGCCAGGTGTGTTAGGCGTGGTGATCGCGTTTTTGTTCGGACGGCATCCGCCTGACGAAGCCTGATCCTACCGGTTCGCTCCCGGCACCCACAATACGTCCCTGGCACCGCGGTCGTTGACATAGCGGCTTGAGACGAAGAGGTGATCGGAAAGCCGGTTCACATATTTGAGCGCAGGGGCACCTACCGTCTCCTCTGCAGCAAGCTCGACCATCAGCCGTTCGGCGCGGCGTACGATCGTCCGCGCCATATGCAGGCTGGCGGCCGCGGCAGAGCCGCCGGGCAGCGCAAAGGAGTTGAGCGGCGCCAGTTCGGCATTCATCGAGTCGATTTCGCGCTCCAGCCGCTCGACCTGCCCGTCGAGGATGCGCAGGGCGTTTTCCCCGCGAGCGCCACCTGGTGGGACGCAGAGATCCGCGCCAAGATCAAACAAATCGTTCTGGATCCGGGCAAGCATGGCATCGACCTCCCCCGACGTATGAACCCGAGCCAGCGCGATGGCTGCATTGGCCTCGTCCACGGTGCCGAAACTTTCGATCCGCAGCGCGTGCTTTGGCAGACGGGTGCCGTCGCCGAGGGCGGTTTGGCCCTTGTCTCCCGTCTTCGTGTAGATGCGATTGAGCACGACCATTGCACAAAGCCTAGCGCCTTGAATCGGACCAGACCACCCCTCGACATTGCGACAGGCGCAACAGACGCTATAAATCTGGCGTCGCCTAACCGGAAGTCACGACATGCCGATCGAAGCCCCCGAGGTGGTACTGGCCGACTCAAAGCGGGTCGTTTGCGATGGCGGCGACGGCGCGCTAGGGCATCCCCGCGTCTATCTCGAAATGGGCGACGAGACCTTCGTCGAGTGTCCCTATTGCGATCGCCGATTTGAACTCAAGGCCGGAGCTGCGGCGCATTGAGCGCACCGACCGCATCCTCAAGCCGCCCTGTGGCAAAGGGTGACCACCTCTACCTGATTGATGGATCGGGCTATCTCTTTCGCGCCTATCATGCGCTGCCTCCCCTCTCGCGCAAATCGGACGGCTTGCCGACGGGTGCGGTGTCGGGCTTTTCCAATATGCTCTGGAAGCTGCTCGAAGATGTGAAGGCCGGCGACCGGCCGACCCATCTCGCGGTGATCTTCGATGCCGGCAAGATCACGTTCCGCAACGCGATCTACCCGCAATACAAGGCCAATCGCCCGGACCCGCCCGAAGACCTTATTCCGCAATTCCCTCTCGTGCGCGACGCCACCCGTGCTTTCGGTGTGGCGTGCATCGAAGAGCCGGGCTTCGAAGCCGACGATCTGATCGCCACCTATGCGCGTCTGGCGCGTGACGCCGGCGCCCGCACCACGATCGTATCTTCGGACAAGGACCTCATGCAGCTCATCGTCGATGGCGAGATCGAGTTGCTCGACACGATGAAAAACAAACGCATCGGCTCCGCCGAGGTGATGGAACGTTTTGGTGTGCCGCCTTCAAAAGTGGTGGAAGTGCAAGCACTGGCTGGCGACTCCGTCGACAACGTGCCCGGCGTGCCCGGGATCGGTGTAAAGACGGCCGCAGAACTCCTGAACATCTATGGGACCCTCGACGCGTTGCTGGCGCGTGCAGGAGAGATCAAACAGCCCAAACGCCGCGAAACCCTGCTCGGCAACGTCGACAAGGCGCGCATCTCGCTCAAGCTTGTGCAGCTCGACGCGCATGTGCCGATCAAGATCGATCTTGAAACATTTGCCGTGCGCGATCCAGAACCCGCGACGCTGATCGGCTTTCTCAAGGCAATGGAATTTTCTACCCTCTGCCGCCGTGCGGCCTCGCATTTCGGCATCGAGGTCGCGGACGCTGTCCCGTCCGCGGCGGACCCCGCGCAGGCCGCACTCGCCGCTCCGGGACGCACGACGCCGCTTTCACAGGACAGATCTCCCGCTTCCGCCTCCGGAACGGCAGGCGCCGTCGTCGACCGCGCTCTGCTGCTCAAACCCATCGACCATGACGCCTACGAAACCGTCACCACGCTGGACGCGCTCGATCGCTGGATCGCGCGCATCCGCGAAATGGGCATTTGCGCCGTGGACACCGAAACGACATCGCTCGATGCGATGCAGGCCGGACTTTGCGGCGTTTCGCTTGCCGTCGCGCCGGGAGAAGCGTGCTACATCCCGTGCGGCCATCGCGCCGGCAACGGGCTTGATCTTGCGGCACAGGGCACCATCACCCAGCTTGCCGAAGGCGATGTCCTGCAGCGGCTGAAGCCGATTCTCGAAGATTCCACCATTCTCAAGATCGCGCAGAATCTCAAATATGACTATTTGATCTTTCTGCAGTGTGGCATTCGCGTGGCGCCGTTCGACGACACGATGCTGATGTCCTATGTGCTCGACTCCACCCTGCATGGACACGGGATGGACGAGCTGTCCGAACTGCATCTGACACACAAGCCGATCACCTTCGGTGAGGTCGCGGGCACGGGCAAGGAACGCGTCACGTTCGACTGCGTGCCGGTGAAAGAGGCGACGCGCTATTCGGCCGAGGATGCCGACGTCACATTTCGCCTGCATGCCCTATTGAAGCCGCGTCTGCTGGCGGATCGCAAACTCGGCGTCTACGAGACGCTGGAGCGGCCGCTGGTGCCGGTACTGGCCGACATGGAGCGTGCGGGCATCGTGATCGATCCCGATCTGCTGCGGCGCCTCTCCAACGATTTCGGCCGCGCCATGGCCGAACTCGAGGGGCAGATTCACAAGCTGGCCGGCGGCACGTTCAACATCGGCTCGCCCAAGCAGCTTGGAGAGATCCTGTTCGACCGGTTCAAGCTCGCGGGCGGTCGCAAGACAAAGACCGGCGCCTGGTCGACCGATGCGGACATCCTCGAAGATCTGGCGCTGCAGGGTCACGAAATCGCCAAGCTGGTTCTCGGCTGGCGGCAATTGCAAAAGCTGCGCGGCACCTACACCGACGCATTGCCGGGCTACATCAATCCGCAAACCGGCAGGGTGCACACGTCCTACGCCATGGCGTCGACCTCTACAGGTCGGCTCGCGTCCACCGACCCCAATCTGCAGAACATTCCGATCCGCACCGAGGAAGGGCGAAGGATCCGCGCGGCGTTCGTTGCGGCGGAGGGGATGCGGCTCATCAGCGCCGACTACAGCCAGATCGAGCTTCGACTGCTTGCCCATATTGCCGATATTGGCGCGCTCAAGACCGCCTTCTCCGAGGGGCTGGACATTCACGCCATGACGGCATCGGAAATTTTCGGCGTTCCGGTGAAAGACATGCCGTCGGAGGTCCGTCGCCGCGCCAAGGCGATCAATTTCGGGATCGTCTATGGAATCAGCGGCTTTGGCCTGGCCAATCAGCTCGGCATCGCCCGCGCGGAAGCCGACGACTATATTCGCAAATATTTCCAGCGATTTCCCGGCATTCGCGACTACATGGAACGCACCAAAGAAATGGCGCGCGAGAAGGGCTATGTCGAGACACTTTTCGGCCGACGCATTCATATCCGCGAGATCAACTCCAAAATTCCCGGTCATCGCGGCGGCGCTGAACGTGCCGCGATTAACGCGCCCATCCAGGGAACAGCAGCCGACATTATCCGGCGCGCGATGATTCGCGTCCCCACCGCCTTGGCCTCCGCGAAACTGTCCGCACGCATGCTTCTGCAGGTGCATGACGAACTTGTCTGCGAAGCGCTGGAAGCGGAGGCGACCGCGACGTGTGACGTTTTGGCAAAGACGATGGAGAAGGCGGCGCTTCCCGCCATCACGCTCAGCGTGCATCTGGTGGTGGACGCGCGGGCGGCCGGCAATTGGGACGACGCGCACTGATTTCGGTCAGGCCGAAATCAGTCCCAGGCCACGATCCTGCGGAATGCCGATCTTCTCCAGACTCCGCAGCAATCCCTCCATCGCACGTTGCGCATCGGCCGTTTGTCCGGCATTGGCCTGCGTCTTCAGATAGGCCTGAAAAAAGCCCGGCGTGCCGATCGCGCGAAGGACGAGGTCGCGCGTTTTTTGAGAAAGGCGGCCTTCTGTGAGCACGCCGGCAAGGTGCAGCTTCAACAACGCGTTCAACCGGGCCGCCGGCTCGGGAAGCTTCTGGGCAAGAGTTTCGAGCAGGTGGGCATTGGCTTCGATCTGGCAAGCCCGGCGGTCGAGCACATCGGCGAGTTCGTTGCGGTCGCCTTCCTGCAAGCGCGAGCTGCGGATGCGCAATTGCATCTGGGCGATGTGGCGAAGGCGCACGAGAACGGGATCCTCGGCATTCTGAAAGGCGGTTTCGAATTGCAGCGATCCGACCAGCGCGTGCGCGAATTCGGCGAGCCGCTTACGACTTTCGACGCCGACGATGCTCTCTTCGAGCCGAAGAAGACGCTCGAGCTTTTCCTCGGGATTGGCCGCGCGAGAGAGAAGTTCGTCGACATATTCCTGGGATACGAACCGGCGCGAGCGCAGCATGAACGCGGCCGTGATATCGCCTGCGCTCAGATATTTTCCCTGGCAGAGAACGAGCTTTTGCGCGAGCCCGCGCATCAGTTCGAGTTCCGCTTCGACCGACGGGCACAGTCTGCGCAGGCTTTTCAACTCAGCCAGGACGCGCGCGATGATGGCTGTGCGCGCCAGCGGCAGGTGGTCCCGCGCAAAATGGGGCCTCAAGCCTTCCAATTCCGAGCCGATCGCTCCGCCAGCATCGGCCAGTGCCAGATCGATCAGGAGCGTGAGCATCTGTCCGAGGTCCTGAGGCCGGCCTAGAAGTTCGTGGAGTGCGGATTCCGTGGCGAGCAATTCCGCAACAATGGCGTCGATGCACGGGGCGACGATCGGTCGAAGCTTCTCCGGGCTTGCAGCAAGAAGCGCCATCAGGATCGCGAGTTTTTCCTTCCATGCCGATGCAGAAGCCAGACAGGCGGCAATGCCGACATTGAGCCTGTAGCCTGTTTCGGCATCGTGCGGCACCGATGCCGCAAAGGCGGCAAACCCGCTTTGATTCACGGCCGAGAGACGACCGCTGCGCAGATCGCGATGCAGCCGGTGCGCGGCATCCGTCGCCAGTTTGTCCAGACTTTTCATGATCTGCTGGACGGGAAGCCGGGTCGTGGCGGCCTGGGCGACGGCGATCTTTTGCATCGCGTGCTGCCAGACCGTTCCCGTCGCCTCGAGCTTCTCGACCATATCCGGACGATGCAGAAGCTCGCTTATCGTGAGACGGTGCTGAACGAGAAAGTCGCCCAGCAGACGGGCCATGATCGCCCGCGCGGGTGGCGCGTAGAGATCGTCCACGGTCAGGCAGGGAAGCGCATGCGGCGCCTCCTCGCTCGACACATCCGCGCGCGCCTGTGCGTGACCTTCTTCGAAGATTTTCAGCGAAAGAAAATCACCCGAGTCGGGATCGAAGGTTTCCTTGGTGACCCTGACTCCGTTGACTCTGTGCGCCGCAATCAGCTCGTGCGCGATTTCCAGGGCCGTTTCGCGGACAAGCACCACTTCGTGCAGGCTCCAGCCATGCTGCGAGCTCTGCCGCCGATGGATTTCGTAGTGAATCTCCCTTTGGGTCATGCCGCGCCTTCGGCGATCCGCAGCAATTATGTCGATTGCGACTTTAATCCCGGGTTAAATGATGCCGGACGGGCGAATTGTGGGATTGCCCCCGCAGAGCGGGCATTTGGGGTCCGCAGGAACCTTCACCTTGCGAAAGCGCGTGCCGAGCGCCTCAAGAATCAACAGGTGCCCCGCAAGGCTCTCGCCAATGCCGGCAATTTCCTTGATCACTTCCAGGGCCTGCAACGTGCCCATGACGCCCGCCACGGCGCCCAGCACGCCCGATTCGGAGCAGGACGGCGCCGCGTCTTGCGGCGGGAGATCGCGGAACAGACAGCGATAGCAGGGAAACCGGCCGCGATCTGCGTGGGCCTTGAACGTCGCCAATTGCCCATCGAACTCCGTGACCGCCGCGGAAACCAGGGTACGCCGCGAAAAGAAGCAGGCGTCGTTGACGAGGAAGCGGGTGGCGAAATTGTCGGACCCGTCCGCGACCAGATCGTACCGGCCGATCAGGTCCATGGCATTGGCGGCCTCCAGCCGGGCAGGATGAAGTTCGAGCCGGATATCGGGATTGAGGGCTGCCACGGCGCGTGCTGCAGCGTCCGTTTTTGGTCGGCCGACATCGTCGGTCCCAAAGGCGATCTGGCGTTGCAGATTGGACAGCGCCACCGTGTCGAAATCGACAACACCGATGGTGCCCACCCCCGCAGCGGCCAGATACAAAATCAGGGGGCAGCCAAGCCCGCCCGCTCCCACCACCAGAACCCGGGCCTCGACAAGCCTCGCCTGCCCGGCGCCGCCGACCTCGCGCAGCACGAGATGGCGCGCATAGCGTTCCAGCTGTTCATCGGACAAAGGCATGGCCGGCGGCTCATAGCGCAAGCTTCGGCCATCGGAAAGCCACGCCGGGTGTGGCGACCGGTCCCGTGGCGCGCGGGGCGGTTTCAGGGCATCTCCCACCCTGTCGCAGGGGATTCCTTGCGGCACTATAGGGCCGGGGCCTATCCTCCCCGGGGTAGCACAAAAGCAGCGTCCGCCTTCCGGCCCATCGCCGGAAAGGGAGCGCGCCGATTGGGAATGGAGTGGTCATGACGGAAAACGGCCGGCATCCGAGCGCACACGGGCTCGGGCAACAGGGCTTTCGCAATCTGAAGGCCGTTCACTGGAACCTCCCGGCGTCTGCGCTCTATGAGAAGGCCGTTCTGCGCGGCGAAGGACAGGTCGCGAAGAATGGTCCACTCGTCGCCCTGACCGGCCAGCACACCGGCCGTTCCGCCAATGACAAGTTCATCGTGCGTGACGCCGCCAGCGATCCGCATGTCTGGTGGGACAGCAACAAGGCGATGACGCCGGCGACCTTCGATGCGCTGTTCCACGCAATGATGTCCTATGCCCAGGGACGCGAGCTTTTCGTGCAGGACCTGTTCGGCGGCGCCGATCCCGCTCACCGCGTCGCGGTGCGCGTGGTGACCGAATTTGCATGGCATTCGCTGTTCATCCAGCATCTGCTGATCGAACCGACAGCGGCAGAGCGCGAAGCGTTCGCGCCGGAATTCACCATCATCGACCTGCCGGGATTTCACGCCGACCCGAAGCTGCATGCGTGCAGCAGCGGTACGGTGATTGCCGTCAATTTTACGCAGAAGCTCGTCCTGATCGGCGGCACCTCTTATGCCGGCGAAATGAAGAAGTCGGTCTTCACGATCCTGAACTATCTCCTGCCGCCCAAGCGCGTGATGCCTATGCATTGCTCCGCCAATGTCGGCAAAAGCCGCGATGCCGCGATCTTCTTCGGCCTCTCGGGCACGGGAAAGACGACGCTGTCCGCCGATGCCTCGCGCACGCTTGTGGGCGACGACGAACATGGCTGGTCGGAGAATGGCGTCTTCAATTTCGAAGGCGGCTGCTATGCCAAGGTGATCAAGCTTTCACCCGAAGCCGAGCCCGAAATCTACGCGACGACCAAGCGGTTCGCGACCGTGCTCGAAAACGTGGTGATGGACCCCGAGACGCGCGAGCTCGACCTGGACGACGGCCGTTATACCGAGAACACGCGCGCCGCCTATCCGATCGACTACATCCCGAATGCGTCGCGCACCGGCACGGCACCGCATCCGAAAAATGTCATCATGCTGACGGCGGACGCCTACAGCGTCCTGCCGCCCATCTCGAAGTTGACGCCGTCACAGGCGATGTATCATTTCCTCTCCGGCTTCACGGCCAAGGTCGCCGGCACGGAAAAGGGTCTGGGCAACGAGCCGCAGCCCACATTCTCCACCTGCTTCGGCGCGCCGTTCATGCCACGCCATCCTTCCGAATACGGGAATCTGCTGCGCGATCTCATCGGGGAACATAAGGCCGATTGCTGGCTGGTGAACACGGGATGGACAGGCGGTCCGTTTGGCGTCGGCCATCGCATGCCGATCAAGGCGACGCGTGCGCTCCTGGCAGCGGCGCTCGACGGCACGCTCGCCAATGTGGAGATGCGGGTCGATCCGCATTTCCGCTTCCGCGTGCCTGTTTCTGTGCCCGGAGTCGATGCTGCCATTCTCAATCCGCGCGATACGTGGAAGGACAAGGCCGCCTATGACGCGCAGGCGGCCAAACTGGTGCAGATGTTCCGCGACAACTTCAAAAAATTCGAGGCCCATGTCGGCCCAGACGTCCTCCAGGCGGCCCCGCAACTGGCGGAAGCGGCAGAGTAGGAAAGCTCACGCCCGCCGGTACACCCACACGCGAGCGGGAGGTTGGCGTGTAAGAGACCGGCAAGACTGGCACGCAGGAGTGCGGCAGCTGAACGCGAGTCTGTATCTCAGCGCTTCGCTGTGCGGTTCTTCTTGGGCTGTTTTTCCTGGGCTTGCACGTAAGCGCGAAGGACAGCGTTGATGCGCGTCTGATAGCGCGCGCCGTCGCGCCGGAAAAAGTCCAGGACGTGCCGATCAACACGCATGTTCAAGACCGCTTTGGCCTGAGGAGGCTCGATCGTCGCGCTCTCCCAATCGATCACCATGCCGGCCTCGTCCGGATCGGACGCAATGCTTCTTTCCAATTCCTCTCGGGATATGGCTGCGGCTTTCGTCCAGTCTGTCCGACTCTTGCCACGCTTGCGCATGGTCGCGAGCTCATCAGCGGTATAGCGCGCGATATTGCTCTTCTTCCTCATCTCTCGCTCTCCTGAACGAAATGATCCGACGATTGCTTCCGCGCCAGGTCCAGACCACCGCGTAGGATTTACCGTTGATCATGGCGATGGTCATCATGCGCTGTTCGCTGCCGAGCCTTGCCGAAAAATGAACAACAGGCCGTCCATCGAATGCGAGCGTCGCATCTACGAAATCGAGGCCGCGATTCCCAATCGTCCACAGCCGTTTGGCTTCGTCCCATTCGAACATGTTGTATATACTATATGTGTATACAGTGCTACCTGACTCTCACATCCGCCGGTACACCCAAACGCGGGCGGGCGGGAGGTTGGCGAGCACCATGCCGGCACGCTCGACGGTCATATGGGGATTGCCGGCAACCGGTGGTTTCCAACCATAGGAAAACTGCACGAAGGGCGCGCCGGGCGCGAGCAGGGCAAATACGCTTGTCAGCAATCCTTGCCGGCGTGAAACCGATTCATTGAGCAGGGGCAGCCCCGAAACAATGGCCGCCAGCGGAGCCTGCGGTTCGCCGGCCAGGCTGTGTTCCAGATCGTAGGCGTCGGCGCGCAATATCCGCACGCCGGCAAAGCGCTGCTCCATGAGCCCGGCCAGATCCGGATCAGCCTCAATGGCGATCAGGCGGTCGGGCGCGACCCCTCTGGCAATCAGCGCCTCGGTGATAACGCCGGTTCCCGGACCAAGCTCGAGCACGCGTCCGGGCTGCGCGGGATCGACCTGCTGGGCAATCAGACGCGCCAAAGCGGGACTGGAGGGCGCGATGGCTCCGATGGCCCGCGGCCGAATCACAAGGCTGCGAAGAAAGCGAAACTCGTCGAGAAGACCCGCGCGTGCCGATGCGTTGGACAAGGCTTGAAATCCTTCCCGAATGCCCGGCGATGCGCACCCGCCTCGCCGCGCTGCAACGTTAAGTCGTCTTTGGGGAATGCGGTAGCCGCGGCGATTGTTTCCGCGACACGAATCTTACGCCGTGCCGGCGCGGCCCCAGAATTCCTTGACCCTGGCGAAGAAGCCTTCCGATTCCGGTTGCGAACCCTCTTCGCTTTCCTTCTCGAAACTGCGCAGCAATTCCTTTTGCTTGCGATTGAGTTTCACCGGTGTCTCGACGGCAATCTCGACATAGAGATCGCCGGCCATGCCGCCACCGCGCAGCACGGGCATGCCCTTGGCGCGCAATCGGAACTGCCGCCCGGATTGCGTGCCTTCGGGCAGTGTCACCTTGGCGCGGCCACCGTCGACGGTCGGAACCTCAATCGCGCCGCCAAGTGCGGCAGTCACGAAGGAGACCGGCGCGCGGCAATGCAGATCATGCCCGTCGCGCTGGAAAATCGCGTGCTGCGCAAGAGAGATGAAAATGTAGAGATCGCCGGCCGGACCTCCATTCAGGCCGGCCTCGCCTTCACCCGTAAGGCGGATGCGCGTACCTTCCTCGACGCCGGCCGGGATATTGACCGCAAGCGTGCGTTCCTTCCGGACTTGCCCTGCGCCGCGACATGGCTTGCAGGGATTGCGCACGAAACGTCCCGAACCACGGCAGCTGGAACATGTACGCTCGATCGTGAAGAAGCCCTGTTGCGCGCGCACCTTGCCGGCACCCGAACAGGCCGGACACGCTTCCGGACGCGATCCGGCTTCAGCGCCCGAGCCAGCGCATGCCTCGCAAGGGACAGCGGAATTGACGCGAATTTCCGCGTTCTTTCCGGCAAACGCCTCTTCGAGAGAGATTTCGAGATTGTAGCGGAGATCGCCGCCACGATTCTGCCGCCGGGTGCGACGGCCGCCCATGAATTCGCCGAACAGATCGTCGAACACATCGGTAAAGGACGAGGCAAAATCGAAGCCGAAACCGTTCGGTCGTCCGCCACCATTTTCGAATGCGGCGTGCCCGAACCGGTCATAGGCTGCGCGCTTATCATTGTCCTTCAGGACGTCGTAAGCTTCGCTGATCTCCTTGAACCGATGCTCGGATGCATCGTCGCCCGGATTGCGATCCGGGTGACATTCCTTCGCGAGCTTGCGATAGGCGCCTTTGATCTCTTCGATCGACGCGCCCTTTTGGCAGCCCAAAGTTTCGTAATAGTCGCGCTTGGTCATGGCCATCGGAAATCAGGAAAGGGAAACCGGAAAGCAGCTGCGACGCTCATATACGCCTCATACCGTTTCCGATTTCCGAATTCCGATCAGGCTGCGCCTTTTTTTGCGTTGTCGTCCACTTCCGAGAACTCGGCATCGACGACATTGTCGTCCGGCTGGGAGCCGCCTGCTTCACCGCCGGTCGGCGCACCAGGTTCCTGCTGCGCCTTGTACATCGCCTCGCCAAGCTTCATCGAAGCCTGTGCGAGCGCCTGGGCCTTGGCCTGGATCGCATCCACATCTTCGGACTTGATCGTTTCTTTCAGGGCCGCCATCGCATTCTCGATCGCGGTGCGCTCTTCGCCGCCAACCTTGTCGCCATGTTCCGACAGCGCCTTCTCCGTCGAATGGATGAGAGAATCGCCCTGGTTCTTCGCTTCTGCCAACGCGCGGCGCTTCTTGTCGTCGGCCGCATGGCTTTCCGCTTCCTTGACCATCTTCTCGATGTCGCTGTCGGACAGACCACCGGAAGCCTGGATTCGAATCTGCTGTTCCTTGCTGGTCGCCTTGTCCTTGGCCGTCACCGAAACGATGCCGTTGGCGTCGATGTCGAACGTCACCTCGATCTGCGGCACACCACGCGGTGCGGGTGGAATGCCCACCAGGTCGAACTGCCCCAGGATCTTGTTGTCCGATGCCATTTCGCGCTCGCCCTGGAACACCCGGATTGTCACGGCGGTCTGGCTGTCCTCGGCGGTCGAGAAGGTCTGGCTCTTCTTCGTCGGAATGGTTGTATTGCGCTCGATCAGCCGCGTGAATACACCACCCAGCGTTTCAATACCGAGCGACAGCGGCGTCACGTCGAGCAACAGGACGTCCTTGACCTCGCCCTTGAGCACGCCTGCCTGAATGGCCGCACCAACCGCCACGACTTCGTCCGGATTGACGCCCTTGTGCGGCTCTTTGCCGAACAGCTGTTTCACGACGTCCTGAACTTTCGGCATGCGCGTCATGCCGCCGACCAGGATCACTTCGTCGATCTGGTTGGCCGAGACGCCGGCATCCTTGAGCGCCTGCTTCACGGGCGCGATGGTGCGCTGAATCAGGTCATCCACCAGCGCCTCAAGCTTGGCGCGGGTGATCTTCATCGTGAGATGCTTGGGGCCGGACGCATCGGCCGTGATGAAGGGAAGATTGACTTCCGTCTGCATCGCGGACGAGAGCTCGATCTTGGCCTTCTCAGAGGCTTCCTTGAGCCGCTGCAGCGCGAGCCGGTCCGTGCGCAGATCGATGCCGTTTTCTTTTTTGAATTCGTCGGCGAGGTAGTTCACCAAACGCTGGTCGAAGTCCTCACCGCCCAGGAACGTGTCGCCATTGGTCGACTTCACCTCGAACACGCCATCGCCCATTTCCAGTACGGAAATGTCAAAGGTGCCGCCGCCGAGGTCGTAAACCGCGATCGTGCCGGCCTGCTTCTTGTCCATGCCATAGGCCAACGCAGCCGCGGTCGGCTCGTTGATGATGCGCAGGACTTCGAGACCCGCGATCTTGCCGGCATCCTTGGTCGCCTGACGCTGGGCGTCGTTGAAATAGGCTGGAACGGTGATGACCGCCTGGGCAACCTTTTCGCCAAGATAGGATTCGGCAGTTTCCTTCATCTTCTGGAGGATGAAGGCGGAAATCTCGGACGGAGCGTAGCGCTTGCCATCGCGCCCCTGCACCCAGGCATCGCCATTGTCGGCCTTGATGATCTTGTACGGCACCATGCCCACGTCTTTCTGGGTCATGGGATCATCGAAGCGACGGCCGATCAGCCGCTTGATCGCAAAATAGGTGAATTCCGGATTGGTCACGGCCTGGCGCTTGGCGGCCTGGCCTACGAGGCGCTCGCCGTCGCCGGTAAATGTCACGATCGAGGGGGTCGTACGACCGCCTTCCGCATTCTCGATGACTTTGGGTGCGGAACCCTCCATGACCGCGACACAGGAATTCGTGGTGCCGAGGTCAATACCGATCACTTTTGCCATATTTGTCTATCCTTCCATTCAGGCAACGGGATCCTGGCCTCCTGAGGAGCGCCCTCCGGTCCGTCCCATGAAATCGCGGCGGCGCCGGGCGGAAAGCCCTCACCGCGTCTAGGGGGTATATAGGGGCCGTGTTTTCGGCCCGCAAGGCGCCCAAGACGCCGAATTTGCGGGTTTTTCAGCGTCTTTTTGGAGCCCGGGCATTGACTTTGGCAGCCGTGGTGCCCGGTGGCGCTCAAAGCGCCGCAATGACCGCCGCGTTGTAGATTTCGCTCATCTTGGCGCCGAGAGGAGCGATCTGGACGGGCCGCTCCAGGCCTACGAGAAGCGGGCCCATGACCGAGACCCCGCCCAGCTGCGCCAGCAGCTTGGTAGAAATCGAGGCCGAGTGGATCGCGGGCATGATCAGGACATTGGCCGTCTCGCTCAGCCGGCAGAAGGGATAGATCGCCAGTCTCTCCGGATCGAGGGCGACATCCACGGCAATCTCGCCGTCATATTCGAAATCCACGCCGCGCTGATCGAGGATGTGGACCGCCTCGACAATCCGTTCGCTGCGTTCGCTGCGTGGAAAGCCGAACGTCGAAGAAGCCAAGAGCGCCACACGCGGTTCGAAACCGAAACTCCTGACCACGCTGGCCGCCTGGATTGCGATCTCGGCCAGCTCGGTGCTGGTCGGTATTTCATGCACGCTGGTATCGGCCACGAAAATCACGCGACCCTTTGAGAAAATGATGATCACCCCAATTGGCCGCTGCCCCTTCGGTACATCCAGCACGAGACGTACATCACCCAGAGCCGCTGAATAATTGCGGGTGACACCGGTCACCATGGCATCGGCCTCATCCAGCGCGACCATGGACGCGGCGTAGATGTTGCGGTCGTTCGTCACCATGCGCACGCAATCGCGATACAGCACGCCACGGCGTTGCAGCCGCTCGTAGAGGCGGTCGATATAGGGCGCGGCCTGCTGGGCGGAATGCGGCACGCGCACCTCCAAAAGCCCGTCTTCTATGCCTGCTTTGCGAATGCCGGCCTTGATGACCTCCGCACGGCCGACCAGAAGGGCCTTGCCCAGTCCCGAGCTTTGGAACGCTGCAGCCGCGCGGATCACCGACTCTTCTTCGCCTTCCGCGAACACCACCCGCTTGGGATGAGCACGCACGCTGGTCGCGATGCGCTGGAAAAAATTGGCTTGCGGATCCAGGCGCGCGGAGAGTTGCAAACGATAGGAATCGACATCGTCCAATTCGCGACGCGCCACGCCGGTACGGATGGCGGCTTCCGCCACCGCGGCGGAAACCCGGGAAATCAGCCGTGGGTCGAACGGAACCGGGATGATGTAGTCCGGCCCATAGGTCGGACGCGCGCCGCGATAGGCCAACGCCACTTCGTCGGGCACATCTTCGCGGGCGAGTTCGGCCAGCGCTTCGACCGCCGCAATTTTCATCGCTTCGTTGATGGTGGTGGCGCGGACATCGAGCGCGCCCCGGAAAATATAGGGAAATCCCAGCACATTGTTGACCTGGTTCGGGTAGTCCGAACGCCCGGTCGCCACGATCGCATCCGGACGAACCGCCTTTACGGCTTCCGGTGTGATCTCGGGATCCGGATTGGCCATGGCGAAGATGATCGGCGCCTTGGCCATGGTCTCGACCATTTCCGGAGTCACCGCATCCTTCACGGACAGGCCCAGGAAAACATCACAATCCTTGAGGGCATCGGCCAGGCTGCGCGCGTCGGTATCCACCGCATGTGCCGACTTCCATTGGTTCATCCCGGTCGTGCGGCCGCGATAGACGACGCCCTTGGTGTCACACAGGAGCGCGTTGCCGTTCGGCAGCCCCATCGCCTTGAGAAGCTCTAGGCAGGCAATGCCTGCCGCGCCCGCGCCGTTCACCACCACCTTGACGTCCGACAATGTGCGGCCCGTCAGATGCAGGGCGTTGATCACCCCCGCCGCGGAAATGATCGCCGTACCGTGCTGGTCGTCGTGAAAGACAGGAATATCCATCAGCTCGCGCAACCGTTCCTCGATCACGAAGCAGTCAGGCGCCTTGATGTCTTCCAGATTGATGCCGCCGAACGTGGGGCCGAGATAGCGGACGCAGTTTACGAACGCGTCGACATCCTTCGTATCGACTTCGATATCGATCGAGTCCACATCGGCGAAGCGCTTGAAGAGGACGGCCTTGCCTTCCATCACCGGCTTGGAGGCGAGCGCACCGAGATCGCCCAGGCCAAGAATGGCCGTGCCGTTGGAAATGACCGCAACGAGGTTTCCCCTGGCGGTATAGTCGAAGACGGCATCGGGCCGTTCGGCGATGGCGCGAACCGGCACCGCCACGCCCGGCGAATAGGCGAGGCTGAGGTCCCGCTGGGTCGCCATGGGCTTTGTCGGCGTGATTTCGATTTTTCCGGGTTTGCCCTCCGCATGAAAGGCGAGCGCTTCTTCGTCTGTGAAAGATGGGCGGGTCATGAGCCGAACCGGTGTTGCAATCCACAGAATATCACCTTGCAGGCCGTCCCCAGCAATGGCCTTCGAAGGCAGAGCGTTTCGCGATCCCTCCCGTGCCCGGATAAGCTCCGGCCCCATGAACGAACGAACGCTCGTCGAGCCCGACAGCGCCACGCCCATGATGGCGCAGTATCTGGAGATCAAGTCCGCACATGCGGATTATCTCCTGTTCTACCGCATGGGAGACTTCTACGAGCTGTTCTTCCAGGATGCGGCGAAAGCAGCGGCGGCACTTGATATTGCCCTGACCAAACGTGGACGGCATCAGGGCGACGACATTCCCATGTGCGGCGTTCCCGTGCATGCGGCGGAACAATATCTTGAGAAACTGATCCGCAAGGGATTCCGCGTCGCGATCTGCGAACAGATGGAAGATCCAGCCGAGACGAAGCGCCGCGGCGCCAAGGCGGTCGTCCGCCGCGAGGTCGTGCGCCTCGTCACTCCCGGCACGCTGACCGAAGACACATTGCTGGAACCGCGCACCGCAAGCGTGCTGGCAGCTTTGGGGCGGGCAGAAGGCGATTTCGCGCTGGCGATTGCCGATATGTCGGCGGGGCGATTCGAGGTCAGCCTGATCGCCCCCCCGGAACTCGGGGCGGAAATCGCCCGCGCGGCGCCGCGCGAGCTTCTGGCACCGGACAATCTTTTTGCCGATGACGTCTTCACGGAGGTCCTGCGAGCGCTCGGGCCGGCCCTGACGCTCCTCCCGGCGCGGAATTTCGATTCTGCGTTCGGCGAGCGACATCTGAAAACGCTTTACGGCGTCGTGGCTCTCGACGCGTTCGGTTCCTTTTCGCGGGCCGAATTGTCGGCGGCCGGCGCGCTGACCGCCTATCTCGAACTGACGCAAAAAGGCCGGCTTCCCGTCCTGAAACCATTGGCGCGGCGTTCGGATGGCGCTTTCATGACGATCGACGCCGCCACCCGCCGCAACCTCGAACTGACCGAGACGCTCGCAGGAGCACGCGAAGGAAGTCTGCTGGGCGTGATCGACCGCACCGTCACAGGAGCAGGCGCACGGGAATTGGCGGACCGCCTGGCGTCGCCGCTCACCGATATCGCGCAGGTCGCATCCCGGCAGGATGCGATTGCCCTGTTTGTTCAGGATCCGGACTTGCGCGGGCAGTTGCGCGCCACGTTGCGGCGCGCCCCGGATATTGCGCGGGCGCTGGCACGCGTGTCGCTGGCGCGGGGCAGTCCACGCGATCTTGCAGCCTTGCGTGACGGCATCCGTGCAGCGCGGGTGATGCGCGCGCAACTGGCCGATCTCGAAGATCCGCTGAAGCCCTCGCCGGGCGAAACCCTCCAGGCGCACGACTCGCTGACGCAAGGTCTGGCTGGCGTGAGCGTGCTCGCCGAACGGCTTGAAACCCTGCTCGTCGCCGAACCCGTCTCTCTGTTGCGCGATGGCGGATTCATCGCGTCGGGCGCGCATGTCGCGCTCGACGAAGCACGGGCGCTGCGCGACGAAAGCCGCAAGGTCATCGCCGGTCTCGAAACCCGCTACCGTGAAGACAGCGGCGTCGCGGCCCTGAAAATCCGCCACAACGGCGTGCTGGGTTATTTCATCGAATTGTCGCCGCCCAATGCCGACCGACTGCTGGCCAGTTCCGCACGCGAGCTGTTTCGCCATCGTCAGACGATCGGCAGCGCGGTGCGATTCTCCACGGACGAACTGGCCACGCTCGCCAGCCGCATTTCGGAAGCCGCGGAGCGCGCGCTCGACATCGAGCATGCCCTGTTCGAATCGCTTGCGACGGAGGCAAAGGCCGCGAGCGCAAATCTGCTTGCCATCGCAGGCGCGCTGGCGCTGCTCGATGTCGTGACCGCTCTTGCCGAACTCGCGAACGCGGCGGGTCACACGCGCCCCAAAGTGGATGGCGGCCACATTCTGGATATTCGCCGTGGCCGACACCCGGTTGTCGAACGCGCGCTGGAGCGTGCGCAAAGCGGCAGTTTCGTGCCCAATGATTGCCGGCTTTCGACGGAAGCCGGCGAACGGATCTGGCTGGTCACCGGGCCCAACATGGCGGGCAAATCGACCTTTCTGCGGCAAAATGCGCTGATCGCCATCATGGCGCAGATGGGCGCGTTCGTGCCGGCGGAATTTGCCCATATTGGCGTGATCGACAGGCTTCTCAGCCGCGTGGGCGCGGCAGACGATCTGGCCCGGGGACGCTCGACCTTCATGGTGGAGATGGTCGAGACCGCCGCGATCCTCAACCGCGCGACGGAGCGCAGTCTGGTCATTCTCGATGAGATCGGCCGCGGCACGGCGACCTTCGACGGTCTCGCCATCGCCTGGGCAGCGGTCGAACATCTCCATGCGCGCAACCGTTCGCGGGCCCTGTTCGCGACGCACTATCATGAATTGACGGCGTTGGCGGGACGTCTCGATTCCCTGGCGTCGGTGACCATGCGAGTCAGGGAATGGAACGATTCGATCGTGTTCCTGCATGAGGTCGCGCGCGGAACGGCCGATCGCTCATATGGCATCCATGTCGCGAAGCTGGCGGGACTTCCGCCTGCGGTCATTGCCCGGGCCGAAGAAGTGTTGCGCGCGCTGGAAGAGGGCCGCGAGGGTCACAAGCCGCTGGCGCGCATCGATGACCTGCCGCTCTTTTCTGCGAGCATGACACCGGCCGCACCGGCGCGCTCTTCCGCGATCGAAGATCGGCTTTCGACCGTGCTTCCCGATGGTCTCACGCCGAAAGCGGCACTCGAATTGATCTACGAGCTCAAAGCGCTCCTGAAGTAGAATTGGCGTGAAACACCGGGGCCTGTACGAGATGGGGCAGTCGAACAACCCTGGCTGCCGGCCCGCAAACATTTGTCCGTGCGCTTAATTTCGTGACTCTATTCTTAAACGCGGACACCAAAGATTCGGTGCGCCAACGTCTCATAAGCTGCATAAACGCCACGAAATGCTTCTTCACTTCCGCCCAGATCTGGATGGGTTTCCATAATGCGTTTTCGTGCAACAGTCTTGAATTCCGCCAATGTCGGGGGCACCTCGCATAGACCCAGGGTTTGCATCAAGGGATCACGCTGCGCTGGCGTTGATGACGCACTCTGATGCTTGGCCCGGGACTGTTTGGCACGTGTTTTCGAATTTGGATTGGCGCGCGCGTTCTCGTGCTGATTGGCGTAGGTAGTATAATCTTCAGAGCGCACACCAAACTTGGCGAGAATTTCCTCAGAAGCTTTGGCCCATTCCGCTCTCGATCCTCGTTCTTTGGAGTGGTCGTACTGTAGATAGCCATCCAACTCAAAAGGGCGTTGCCCAACGGCAATGTGCGGAAATATGGCATAAAATATGTCATCATCAGGTAGTGGCAGGTACGTCTCTGCAAAACCCATCGGCGAACTGCTTTTTACCGCAGTTACAATGCCATCGAAGCCATCGATTGCGACTAGGACGTGCCACACCGCCTGAAGGTGTTTGCAGCGATAGCCCGAGCGGGTCCGCATGCAACTGCAAACCCAGACCTTGGAAGCTCGGTGTCGGCCGATCATGTAGATTCGTGCCGAGGTTCCAGATTTGATCTGAAAGCGACGCTTCCAGTCGGGCGTGTCTGGAAATGTGACAAACCCGTGCCTGGCGAGATGCGCGTTTGTTGAAGGAGTTTTCAACCGCTATTTCCCAGATAGTCCTGCCATCGGCTGGAAAATAGCATGTTGCCGAAGAAATCATTTAGGGGAAATGGCATGCGCATACCAATTGGCGCAGCCCAGTGAGATGCCGCTAACAAGCTTTTCTGCATTCATGCAGACGAGGGCCCGACAGCGGGGCATGTCCGGATTGGGACATCCGAACAGGCCTGCGCATCAGCGCCAGCGGTCTGCGGGCCGCTTCACATAGTGGGAAAAAATATAGTCCCAGGGAAGCAGGGGAATGAGGATAACGACAGGCGCGATTTCGAAGAAGGATTTGCGGGTGTCGGCATCGACCTGGTTGGCAAGCCAAAGCGGCAGCGCGAAACCGCACAGCCAGATCATTTTCCAGAGCAGCTCGTAGACCAGCAGCGGCAGCATTCCCAGCGGATAGCGGATTCCGACAAGCGACAGGAGCGCGAGCGCCAGAAGGAAGCTGTGCGCCGCGGCGCTCGTCGGCGCCCAGTGCGCGTGATGAAGGAACGCCTGCAACTGGATCGAGCCTTCTGCGGCCCCAAGGATCGCGTAGAGGGCGCGCAAAACGTAGAGACGCCATAAGGCTACGGCATCACCGGCGCTGTTCCTGCCATCCGCCGGCGTCATGCTCGCCTCAGTTTCGGATCACGACCCACTTGCAGGCCTCTCTGGCCGTTGCCATCTCCTTCGATACCGGGATGGAACCATTGAAGTCCGTATCCGGACGATACAAGGGAATATACCGAAGTCCACAGACGTCAGAATAGGGCGGCGGAAGCGGGGGGAAATCAATGACGGTGAACGACTTGCCGGCGATCATGGGAACGGTCCTGATCGTTGCCGGGCTCGCCCTGGTGGGCATCAACACCTGGTTCCGTACTGATCGGAGCGAAAAGACCACACAGGCCGGGGCGCTCATCATCGTGGTCGGGGCAATCCTCCTGGGCCTGTCTTTATTCGGGCCGCACGCAAAATAATCTTGCAGCAGCCCAACCCTGTTCCTACCGAGCGAGCCGAAACGAATTGGAACGCCCGCTCTTTCAAACCGGGACATCAAGCGGCAGATTGGGACAGTACCTACACGGGAGTCCGCCCAATGCGCTACCTGCACACCATGGTCCGCGTCAAAGACCTCGACGCGTCGCTGCGCTTCTATTGCGATCTCCTGGGACTGAAGGAAATGCGGCGGATCGAAAACGACAAGGGTCGTTTCACACTGATCTTCCTCGCCGCTCCGGACGACGCGGAGCGTGCGTCGGCAGATCACGCGCCTCTCGTCGAGCTGACATTCAATTGGGACACTGAGGATTATTCAGGCGGCCGCAATTTCGGGCATCTCGCCTATCGTGTCGAGGATATCTATGCGCTTTGCGCGAAACTGGCTGAGGGTGGCGTGACGATCAACCGGCCACCGCGCGACGGGCACATGGCGTTTGTGCGCTCGCCCGATGGCGTCTCCATCGAATTGTTGCAGGCCGGGCCCGCCAAACCGCCACAGGAACCCTGGGCGTCGATGCCCAATACCGGCGCCTGGTAGGCCGCAAAATGTTCGGAAAAATCATCGTCGGAATCGCATTGGCGGTCGTGGCGCTCACGCTCTTCGCAGGAATCTCCACGCTCTGGATGGGCGACCAGGCATCACGAAAGTGGTCCAACCGCCTCATGCGGTATCGCGTGCTGGCGCAATTCGTCGCCATCATGATTGTCCTGGCCGTGCTTTATTTCTCGAGCCCGCACTGACCGTTCCCCGTCTCACGAATTCGGGCATTTCAATATTCCCAAATCGTGCTAATCTACCTTCTTGCCTGAAAGGTAGAAACGTGGGCCTGAACATCAAGAATTCCGACGCGGAAGCCGCCATTCGTGAGTTGGCGGCAGCGACTGGCGAAGGGCTGACCGAGGCTGTTGAAAAAGCCGTCAAGGAACGGCTCGCCCGCCTCAAACGGCAGGCCCAGCCTGAAACGCCGGAAGATCTGCTTTTGAGATTGCAACCTCTTCAGCGCGCGGTTGCGACAGGACGGCGAAAGCGAAATGAGGTCCAAACGTCCCGACAATTGCTTGATGCTCTCTACGACCGGCATGGCCTGCCAAAATGATCGTCGTCGATGCCTCGGCGGCCGTGGCATTGATTCTGGCCGAATCGGCTCAGCCCTTACTCGCAGCCCGACTGGTGCGATCTCCTGACCGAGTCATGTCACCGGTTTCCTATGCTGAGCTTGTCATGGTTCTTTCGAGAGCCGATGCGAAGCCGAAACTTCTTGCAGATGCGTTCCTGCGCGAAGCCGGCATAGGGATTGAGCCCATCGACCAGCGGCAGACCGAGCTCGCCATTCAGGCATTTCTACGTTTCGGGAAGGGCCGGCATCCGGCCCGGCTCAATCTCGGAGACTGTTTTTCTTACGCAGCGTCCAAGGCCCGGGATGCACCCTTGTTGTTCGTCGGGAACGACTTCGGACGCACGGACGTACGGTGCGCATGAGACAAAATCAGAAAAAGCTGATCGGATCGACATCGACCGCCATCCGCACGGATTTTGTCAGCGTGATCGAATCGAGCCAGATGCGCAGATAGGCTTGCACATCGACATTGCGCTCGGTCTGTACCAGCAGGCGCTCGCGCGTGCGGCCGCGCAGGATCTGATAAAAGGCAGGCGTTGGTCCCCACACCCGCACGCCACGCGCCTTGGGCGCGGCGCGCGCGAGCTCCCGCCCCGCCTCGCGCACGGCGTCACCATCGGCGCCGGAAAGGATGATGGCGGCGAGGCGCCCGAACGGCGGCGCGGACACACGTTTGCGCGACTCCGTCTCCTGCCGGAGGAACGTGTCGCGGTCGCCGCTCGACAGCGCCTGCATGACCGGGTCATCGGGATGGCGCGTCTGGATCAGCACGAGGCCAGGCTTTTCCGCGCGTCCTGCACGGCCGGAAACCTGTTGCAGAAGCTGAAACGTGCGTTCGCGCGCCCGGGGATCGCCTTCGGAGCCGCCGAGGTCTCCGTCGATGACGCCGACCAGCGTCAGTTGCGGAAAATGATGGCCTTTGGCCACGATCTGCGTGCCGATCAGTACGTCGATCTCGCGTTTCGCCATCGCCCGGATGGCCGATTGGGTTTCAAGCGGCCCATGCAGCGTGTCGCTCGACGCGACGGCCGCCCGTGCCTCCGGAAAGGTGGCTGCGAACTCTTCCGCAACGCGTTCGACGCCGGGACCGCAGGCAATCAAGGAGGCTTCTGCGCTGCATTGCGGGCAGGCAAGCGGCGTCGGCATGTCGTAACCGCAATGATGGCAAAGAAGACGCTTGCGATAGCGATGTTCGACCAGCCACGCCGAACATTGGCGGCAGATCATTTTGTGACCGCAGGCGCCGCATAGTGTCAGCGGTGCATAACCGCGGCGATTGAGAAACAGCATCGCCTGTTCGCCCGCTGCCAGCGTGGCGACGAGCGCCTGCCGCAACGGCACGGACAGCCAGCTTCCGGATTCGACACGTTCCTTGCGCAGATCGACCATCCGCACATCGGGCATGACGGCGTCGCCATGCCGGCGCGGCAGCTTGAGCCAGTGATAGCGACCCGCTTCCGCGTTGACATAGGTCTCAAGCGACGGCGTGGCACTTGCCAGCACGATGGCACAGTTCTCGATCCGCGCACGCACCACCGCCATGTCGCGGGCGTGATAGATGACGCCTTCTTCCTGCTTGAAAGCCTGATCGTGCTCTTCATCGACGATGATCAGGCCCAAGGAGGGATAGGGCAGAAACAGCGCCGATCTTGCGCCAATCACAACCCGCGCCTCGCCGCTGTGAACGGCGCGAAAGATCCGCTTGCGCTCCTTGGGCGAAAGATCGGAATGCCACTCGGCCGGCCGGCAACCGAAGCGCGCGGCGAAGCGTTCCAGAAACTGCACCGTCAGCGCGATTTCGGGCAAAAGAATGAGGGTCTGCAAGCCACTGTCCAGCGCGGCTGCCACGGCCTCGAAATAGGTTTCGGTCTTGCCAGAGCCTGTCACGCCATCAAGCAGGCTGACCGAGAATTTCCGCGCCGTAACGGCGTTGCGAAGCTCGCGCGCCGCGAACGCCTGTTCGGGATTCAGCTGCGCCGGCGCGAATTCCGGATCGGGCGCCCGCAGGGGGGCGAATTCCGGCAATTCCGTTTCTGCCAACGCGCCTGCCGCAATCAGGCCCCGGACGATCTGCGGACTGGCATTGGCTTCTTCGGCCAGCGCCGCAATGCCGCGCGCCAGACCATCGCCGGCCAATGCCAGAACGCGCGCCCGCGGCGGCGTCATCCGCGCCGGCGTGGTTTCTCCGCGCACATAAGCGAGACGCGGCGTTTCCGGCGCGAATGCCGACTGCACTCGCAATGCAAGCGCGAGGACAATTCCCGGCCGGTTAAAGGTGTAGCGCGCAACCCAATCGACAAAATTGCACAGGTTCAGGGGCAGGCGAGGCACACCAGGAAGCGTCGTCGCGGTTTTCAGCTTCTCTTCGGCGACGGTGCCATCCGCTTCACCCCAGACAACGCCAAGCACCGAGCGCGGACCGAGCGGTGCCACGACCAGCGTTCCGCGTGGCAGCGTCTCGGCCACGCGATAGTCATAGAGGCCGCCGAGCGGCAGCGGCAGCAAGACTCCCGCGCGCGAGACCTGGCCAGCTTGCGCGAAGGACTTCAAGGCGGCGTCGGTCATGGGCTAAACTTTGCCGAGCGAATCGCGCCGGTCAATCCGGAGATTTCCGCTGCCGACAAAGCAAAGCAACAGGCAGCCAGGCAATGAGCGCATGGTCCGATCCACACAGGCTTTGAAAGATTCATGGATGGCGAATTTGGCGCATGAGCGGCGTCTGAGCCCGCATACTTTGCGCGCCTATGGCGACGATTTTGCCCGGTTCCTCGCCTTCCAGACAGAGCATCTCGGCCGCGCGCCGGATGCGCGCGCGCTCTCTGTGTTGTCGCCTGCGGATATTCGCGCCTTTATCGCGCAGCGACGCAGCGACGGCCTTGGTGCCCGAAGCGTGCGGCGCGCGCTGTCGGCGATACGAAGTTTTTTTCGCTATCTGGCTCGCGAGAACATTGCCGACAATCCGGCCTCGCGCGCCGTGCGCACACCACGGCTCGCGCGCACACTGCCGCGGCCCCTCAGCGAAACCGATGCCGCCCGCACGGTTGCGTTGGCAGGAGAAAACAACACGGCCTGGATCGCCGCCCGGGATGCGGCCCTGCTGACACTGCTCTACGGCGCGGGCCTGCGCATTTCGGAAGCGCTCGGCCTGCGGCGGGGCGATGCTCCGCTCGGCGACTGGCTGACCGTGCTCGGCAAGCGCAACAAGGAACGCGCCGTGCCGGTTCTGCCGGTGATGCGCGAGGTGATGGCGCGCTACGAGGCATTGCTGCCGTTCCCCGCTGCGGCCGATGGTCCCCTGTTCGTGTCGCGCCGAGGCAAGGCGATGAGCGCCCGCGAAGCACAATTGCTGATGCAACGCCTGCGCGGGGCGCTTGGCCTGCCGGATCGCGCGACACCGCATGCGTTGCGGCATTCCTTTGCCTCGCATCTCCTGGCCAATGGCGGGGAACTGCGCGCCGTGCAGGAATTGCTCGGCCATGCCTCGCTTTCCTCGACGCAGGTCTATACCGAGATCGACACCAGAAAGCTGCTCGCCGCATATGAGGGTGCGCACCCGCGCGCAAAACTGGTCGTATCTCGAAACAAGGACGCCGAATCCTTGCCGGCCAAACCGGCGAGACGCAGCAGAATTCCGTCAACCAGCCAGTAGCGCCGGCTACGACACGCGCGCGTGTGCGCGCAAGACTTCGAGACAGGCAGCATCCGCAGCCATTTGCTGGCCGCGCGGCAAGGTTTCGACGTGACGCACCGAAAAAGTCGTTCCCGCGGGATAAAGAAAGAAGAACGCCTTGCAGGCCGGACTGTCATAGCGCCACATTTCCACGCCGCTGTCCTTGCGGACGAAAGCCGGTTCGCCAAACGCGTTCTTCAATTGCGCCGGGGCAAGACCGGCGAGATCCGCGGGCTCTCCTGCGGGCGGCGCCGGCGGAAGCGGTACCGGCGCCGGCTGTTCGACGGCGGCCTGCCTCTGTGTCGTGCAGGCTGCCAAGCATGCACCGGCAAGAAAAATCGGAATGAGACGATTCATCAAAACTCCTCCTGCCGACAGGCGGTTGCGGTATCCGGATTTCCGGTCTGCATAAATCATTCGCCGATCAGGTGGAACAGAATCTCGCGCGCGTGTGGCGCGTCGCGATGCTCGAAAAGGTATAGACCCTGCCAGGTCCCGAGCTGAAGACGGCCGTCTCGCACCGGAACGGAAACCGATGCCGTGGTTAATGCGGCGCGGATGTGGCTCGGCATGTCGTCGGGACCCTCGGCAGTGTGGCGATAGAGGCCCGGGTCGCGCGAGACCAGCCGACGCATGAAATCTTCGAGGTCTTTCAGAACATCCGGATCGGCGTTTTCCTGCACCGTGAGCGACGCTGAAGTGTGCTGCACGAAACCGGTAAAGAGGCCGTTGTTCACCCGCGCCTCGTCCACGAACCGATCGGCGGAGTCGGTAAATACATAAAGGCCGGGGCCCCGCGTCGCGATGGCAAGTGTGTGGAAATCCTGTTTCACCGTCTCAGCCTTTGCGCAGGTAGATATACAACGCGCCGGCCCCACCATGACGCCGATGCGATTCGCGTATATCGGCGACGAATTGCGCGAGCTCCGGCTGGGCGAGCCATCTCGGTGTCATCTGGCGCAGCACACCGCGCTTCTTTGCGTTCAGGCCGAGATCGAAGGGTTCGTGGGCGGCCGGTGGCCTGGCACCCTTGCCGGTGACGACGATCACGAGGCGAAGTTTGCGCGCCACCGCCGCGCGCAGAAACGTGACGAGGGCATGATGAGCGGCGGTCTCCGTTAGCCCATGAAGATCGAGCCGTGCCTCGGGCTCGATCTCGCCACGTCGAAGGCGCTCGGCCGTGTTGCCGTCCAGGCCCGTTCCGGGCGATTTGCGTTTTGTTGCAACGGGCTTTGGTGGTTTTCCGGAATTGGTGGTCGCCTCAGGCGGCGTGGAACGGCGGCGCGCCCGCTTCAACGGTACCGTTTCGCGAAACGTGGCCTCGAAGAGCGCGCGTTCTTCCTCGGTCAGAGTCCGCCGCCGGGTCACGACGACCCGCCGGATCGGCCTGGGGACAGCCGGGCTGCCAGCGCGCGCGGCAGCAGGACATAGAGTTTTCCGGGCGATTTGAGCCGACCGGCAATCGATTCCGCGGCCGCCCCGAAGCCCCAGAAGATGTCGGCACGCACCCCGCCCTTGATCGCGCCCCCGGTATCCTGGGCAACGCAGAGCCGGGCAAACCGCCTATCGGCGCGCGCGGGATCGGCATCCGGCACCGTCGCCGTGACGAACATGGGGATGCCGAGGGGATGAACCGCCTGGTCCACCGCGACGCTCGCCCCGGGAGTCAGGGGAACGCCTTCGCTGCCGGGACTGCCCAGCGCCGGATCGCCCGTCGGGAGTTCGCGGAAAAACACATAGGACTCGTCGCTTTCCATCAGGGCGCGGGCACCGGCCGGATGAGTCTGCAGCCAGCCCCGGATTGCTTGCATTGACATCTGCGCCCGCGTGAGCGCGCCCCGCGCGATCAGGACGCGGCCAACGGGGGTGTAGGCGCGACCGTTCTGGCCGGCATAGGCGAGGCGAAGCGCGCCGCCCGTATCCAGGAAGACGCGGCCGGAGCCCTGGATGTGCAGGAAAAACACGGCGACGGGATCGTTCGCATAGAGCAGCACCGGCGCGGAGGCCAAGCCTTCGCGATCGATCTGAGCCCGCGCCGGATAGGGAATGAATTTTGACCCCACGACGCGGCCTGTAAGGTGACGGCCGGCGAGATCGGGATGAAAAAGTCCCAGATCGGCGGTTACAAGGTCGGTGGGTTGCCCGTAGATCGGTGAAACGTAGGCCCCGTGGCGTGTCCGGCTCGCGTAAAGCGCCGGCTCGTAGTAGCCGGTGAAGAGGCCATCGGGATTTTCCCGGGCGACGATTTGCAGAACGGCAAAACGGGCTTCGAACCAGCCGCGCGCCGCTGTGTCCTGGACCGACGCCGCTTCCGCGCAGACGGGCTGCCAATCGCGGGCCTGCCCGGCATAGCCGATGCCGCCCATCGCGCGGGTGGGAGGCAGCTTCAGGATCACGCTGCAGGACCGCCGAAAGGCCGCGAGGGCCGCGCCGGGACCGGCTTGGCGCCAGCCCTCGAGCGAGGCGAAACTGGCGGGGGCGAGTGATACCGGCGCCGTCGGCCGGGAGTAGAGCACCAGCCACGCCGCCCCGAGTGCGACGAGCGCAATGACGGCAAGGAGGGCTAAAGTGCGGCGCGGATTGCCGGCGCTGCGGCTCATGCGCCGCTGGACGTGGCGACGAGGTGCCAGTTGGGATCGCTCGTGTGGACGTCACGCGCGAAGGTCCAGACATCGACCACGTCGCGGACCGCCTTGGCATCGCCCTCGACCACCGCACCGTTCGCATCGCTTACGGCCGAAATGAACTGGCTCGCGAATTCCACCGTGATTTCGGCCATCTGACCCTTGAGTTCGGCGTGGGTCACCTGGGTGTTTTTGAAGCCCACAAAGGAGTAGCTCACGGTTTCCTTGCGGTCTTCGTGGCCGCGCATGACGGAATCGAACGCCGCATAGACTTCGTCGCTCAACAGAGGCCGAAGTGCGGCGCGATCGCGCGCAGCGAAGGCCGTGACGATGATTTCATAGGCATGGCGCGCGCCGTCGAGGAAATGCGCCGTCTCGAATGTGCGGTCGACCTGGCCGATCTGGAGAAGCCCCTGGCTTGCGGCCGGGTTCACGTTTGCTTCCGCGCGCGCCTGCGTGCGGTCGGCGAGCGCAACGACCTTGTCCGACGTTTCCGCAGGTACCGGACCACCTACACGCCGTAGCGGATCGCGGGACTCGCGCTCATTGCCGGTTCGCCGGCCAAGCACGGTATAGAGCCTGAACAGGATGATTCCGGCCACCATCGCGATCAGCAGGATTCCAAGCAATTGCGAGTTCGCCATGGCGTGAAGCCTCTTTTCCTTCCCCGCCGGATCGCGCGCCCTGCCCCCAACTTACGCGCCGTGAGGCCCGCGGTCCACTATTGCGCATTTCCTACGGAGTGCAGCATTTCCCCAGGGAGCCGCCTTAGAAATCTGCTTGCCTTGTCAGCCCACCCCAGCCGTGGTAGCCCCGCCCGCTTTTCCGGGATGAACAGATATGAGCGACGCTGGCGTGGGACCGAATGGAAGCCCGGAGATGGAGGCAGGACACCAGGTCCGCATCCAGGTCGTGGGTCAGTATGTGAAGGACCTCTCCTTCGAGAATCCGGGTGCGCCGATGAATTTGACGGCGCGCCCCCAGATCGACCTGGGCGTCGATCTCCAGGCAAAACGGCTTGATGCAGAACGTTTCGAGGTCGAACTCAAACTGCGCGTATCGGCCAAGGCCGAGGACAAGCACCTGTTTCTGCTGGAACTCGCCTATGGCGGGCTGTTCATCGTGGTGGGCGCTCCGGAGGAAATCCTGCAGCAGATTCTTCTGATCGAGGGGCCGCATCTGTTGTTCCCCTTTGCGCGGCGGATCGTGGCTGACGCCATCCGTGACGGCGGCATGCCGCCCCTGATGATCGAGCCGATCGATTTCGCCGCGCTCTATCGCGCCAAGATGTCGGAGGGCCAGCAGCCGCGGATGAATCTGTCCTAAGCCGCTCCGCTCAATTCCAGTTCCAGATCGGCTCAGCGCCGAGTTCGCGCGCGACGAACGCGGCATGGGCCTCGCCTTCCGCCGTCGAGAGGCGCGGCGGCAAAGGCTCCGGCCGTTGCCGCGCCGCGGCCTGCGTGGCCGTGTTTTCGCGGCCGCTGTCGCGCGGGGCGAGCTTCAGCCGCGTCTGCCGGCCTCCGACGAGTTCGAGATAGACGCGCGCTGTCAATTCCGCGTCGAGCAGCGCGCCATGTTTGGTGCGGCCCGACAGATCGATGCTGAAGCGCTTGCAGAGTTCGTCCAGCGAGTACCGCACGCCGGGAAGCTTTGCCTTGGCGATCTCGATCGTATCGATTGTACGGGCGGCGGGAATGGCGGTGCGCGAAAGGCGCAATAGTTCCGCATTGATGAAGCGCAGATCGAACGAGGCGTTGTGCATGATGAGGGGCGCGTCGCCGAAGAATTCCAGCATCTCCTCGACCACGGTGCGGAAAAACGGCTTGTCCGCGAGAAACTGGTCGGTGATGCCGTGCACGCGCTGCGACTCGACCGGCACGAGGCGCTCGGGATTGAGATAGCGCTGGAAGGTGAGGCCGGTCGGCACATGGTCGAGGAGTTCGACGCAGCCGATTTCGATGACGCGATGCCCGTCGGTGGGATCGAGGCCCGTGGTCTCGGTATCGACGACAATCTCACGCATCGGCTTCGCCCTTCTTTGCCGCGAGCAACTTCGCTTTCAGCGCAGCCACGATATCGCGAACCTGCCCGAGCGCCTGCTCGAGGCCCTTATCTGTTTCCACCACGAAATGCGCCCTCGCACGCTTTTCCATGTCTGGCAGTTGGCGGGCAAGAATGGAATCGAGCTTCTCTTCCGTCATGCCCGGCCGCGCCAGCACGCGCGCCCGCTGGATCTCACGCGGCGCGGAGACAACCACCACCGCATCCATACGCGTCTCGCTCCCCGTCTCGAACAACAGCGGAATATCGAGCACGACCATTTCGTCGCCGTTGTTGCGCGCCTCATCCAGGAACACCTCCTGTTCGCGCGCCACAAGCGGATGGACGATGCGCTCGAGACGGGCGAACGCCGCCTCGTCCTGCCCCACGCGAGCGGCCAGGCAGGCGCGATCGACACGACCCTCCACGATGCAATCGGGAAACGCTTCCCCGATTGGCGCCACCGCCAGGCCGCCTTCGTCATAAAGCCGGTGCACCGCGCGGTCGGCGTCATAAACCGGAATGCCCAATTGCGCGAACAGGCCGGCCGTTTCCGTCTTGCCCATGCCTATTGAACCCGTCAGCCCTATCACAAGAGGGCCGATTGGAAACGGACGATCACGGCTTGTCACGAAGGACAGACTCCAGCTCCGCCCGCAGGGCAAGCGTCACGCGCGGGCGCACACCATAGAGCGCTTCGAACGCGGGTGCCGCCTGATGCAACAGCATGCCGAGACCGTCAATGATGGCAAGGCCGCGCGCCCGCGCTGCTGTGAGCAGCGGCGTTTCGAGCGGGTTGTACACAAGATCGCAAACCGCGGCTGCCGCTGGCAGCGCAGCGACGTCGACGAGCGGTGCAGCGGCAGGAGCGGCGCCTGCGCCTTTCATCCCGGCGGGTGTCGCATGGATCAAAAGCAAAGCGTCGGCCGCCACGCGGGGCCACTCGTCGAGCCCACCGCTGGCGAGTGCGATGTTTATACGGGGCCGCAAAGCCTCGACCAGAATCGCAGCCCGTCTGGGCGAGCGATTGAGAACGCACACCGCATTGGCTTTCAGCGAGGCACAGGCGAGGATCGCCGCGCGCGCTGCGCCGCCCGCGCCAAGAAGCACCACGTTTGCACCATCGAGCCCCTTGGCGCCCAACTCTGCCATCAGGCTTGCCGCCAGTCCCTCGGCATCGCTATTGCGCGCCTCGAATCCGCCATCGCCGAACAAAAGAAGATTGGCGGCGCCCAAGAGGCCCGCGGCTTGATCGCAGATGCCGGCGACGGCATAGGCCGCTTCCTTATGCGGCACGGTGACGTTGACTCCGCGAAAGCCTGCGTCCCGCAATCCCTCCAGGGCCGATCCCAGCGCAAAGGGTCGCACGGGCAGCGGTACATAGGCGCCATCGATTCCGTATTCTGCCAGCCAATGGCCATGCAAGCGCGGCGACAGCGAATGCGCCACCGGCCAACCGATAACGCCGCCAAGCCTGCTCGTTCCCGGCACGATCATGTCGCGAGTACTCCGAAATCGCGAAGCGCCGTCAGAAGCGGCAGAAGGGGCAGGCCAAGAATCGAAAAATAGTCGCCTTCGATCTCCTCGAAAAGCTGCGCGCCCAGCCCTTCGAGTTCGTAGCAGCCGACAGAGCCCAGAATGGTTTCGCCGGCATTGCGCATATAGTCCTCAAGGAAAGCGGCGCCAAAGGCACGCATCCGCAGACGCGAAGCCGTTACGTGCCGCCACACGACCGTACCGTTCGCGAAAAGAACCACGGCTGTGATCAACTCATGTTCTTGGCCGCGCAGGCGTTCCAGCAGGGTGCGCGCCTCGGTAAAATTCGCGCATTTGCTGACGAGTTCTCCGGCGAATGCCAGAACCTGATCGGCACCCAGCACCAGAGCGCCGGGATGGCCGTGCGCCACTTCCCGTGCCTTGCGCTCGGCAAGTTCGGCGGCGATGTTTCCATGTGACCGGTGTTGCGCGCGAAGCCCCGACTTGACGGCAGCTTCGTCGATGTTGGCAGGAACGGCACGAAATCTCACGCCCGCCGCCGCGAGCAGGCGAGCGCGCGCGGTGCTCGCGGAGGCAAGAATAAGTTCGTTCATGCCGGCGCCACCTCGCCACGCTCCGCCAGGAGGTTCATCACCGCAGCGGCCGTTTCCTCCACCGATCGCCGGGAGACATCGATCATTGGCCAGCCGCGATTTTCGAAGAGGCGGCGCGTCGCCATGACTTCGGCCCGGACGCTGTCGAGATCCACATAGGTGGTGTCGCGCACTTCCCCGAGCGTCGTCAGGCGATTGCGGCGCACCTGCACCAGGCGGTCGGGAGACGCCCACAGACCGACGATCAACGGGCGCGCGAGATCGAGCAATTGCGGCGGCAGCGGCAATCCGGGCACGACCGGAACATTGGCCGCCCGCACACCGCGTATGGCGAGATAGACGCAGGTGGGAGTCTTGGAGGTGCGGCTTGCCCCGACAAGTACGGCCTCGGCCTGTTCCAGCAAATCGAGTGCCTGACCGTCGTCATGGGCAATCGCGAAATTCAGGGCCTCGATGCGATGCAGATAACGCTGATCGACTTCATGCTGGCCTCCGGGTCGATGTGTCTCCGGGGCACCCAGATATTGCCGCATCATGGCGATGGGTCCGTCGAGAATACCCTGGCACGGAACGCCGAGTTGCGCACATTGTGCTTCGAGCACCCGCCTCAATTCGGGATTGACCAGCGTGAAGAACACCAGACCGGGCAACTCACGGATGTGTGCAATGACGCGTTCCAGCTGGCGCTCGTTGCGCACGAGGGCATAGAAATGCTCCTGCATCTGGATGTCTTCGAATTGCGCATGCGCTGCCTTGGCGACGGCGTTCAGCGTTTCGCCTGTCGCATCCGAAATGAGATGAAGATGAAACTCGCGCGACGATTCCTCTACCACATTCATCCCCAGGGCAGTTGGATTTCCGGACGAAACATCCGATCAACAGGCAGAACGCAGCATGATCCACGTTTGAATCGGCTTCATCAACCGGGGCCGGGGGATAGTGGGTCTCGCCGAGTCCCCTTGAGTCTCAATGCCTTGGCGCTTAGAGAGACAAACTATCAACGCTTCCTCCCGCTCATTCACACCCCAATCATCAGCTTCACCAAGTAAGAATCTTATTTGTTTTGGCAGAAGGCTCTATGGGAAAACTCCTCGCGGCGCTGGAAAAGTCGGTCGTCAAGTCGCCACCGCTTTGGCTGATGCGCCAGGCCGGGCGCTATTTGCCCGAATATCGGCAGGCACGCGCCAGGGCAGGATCCTTCTGGAAGCTCTGCATGACCCCGGAGCTCGCAGCGGAGGTGACGTTGCAGCCAATGCGTCGCTACGGCTTCGATGCGGCAATCCTATTTTCCGACATTCTGGTCGTGCCCTACGCATTCGGTCGCGAGATCGCTTTCGAGGAAGGCGAAGGACCGAGGCTCGATCCCGTGCGGTCGGTGCAAGAACTCGACCTGAATCCCTTGCATTGGCATTCGCGGCTGGAGCCGGTCCGGGATGCGATGCGGCGTGTCAGGGCGGAGCTTTCGCCCGAGACAGATCTGCTGGGGTTTTGCGGCGCGCCCTGGACACTTGCCACCTATATGGCGGAGGGCCGCGGATCGACCGACCAGCGGGCTGCCAAATTGTGGGGATATCGCGATCCGGAGGGGTTTGCGCAGTTTCTGGAGGTCATCGAACGCTGTGTGGCGCAGCACCTCGTGGCACAGCTGGAAGCGGGTGCCACGGCGGTGCAGTTGTTCGACAGCTGGGCGGGCAGCTTGCCGGAAAAAGCGTTTGCGCAATGGGTGATCGCTCCGACACGCCGCATCGTAGATGCGGTGCGGGCTGCGCGGCCCGGTGCCAAGATCATCGGATTTCCGCGTGTGGCGACGCTCGAGGGTTATCGCAAATACGCCGAGGAGACGGGTGTAGATGCGGTTTCGCTCGATACGGCGGTGCCGCTGCGCTGGGCCGTGACTCAATTTGGTTCCAACGTAACGCTGCAGGGCAATCTTGATCCGATCCTTTTGATTGCAGGCGGCAGAGCGTTGGAGCGTGCGGTGGATGAGCTTCTCGAAGAGACCCAGTCGGTTCCCTTTATCGCCAATCTCGGACACGGAATTCTGCCGGAAACGCCGCTCGAACATGTGGCGTTGTTGGTGGACCGGATCAAAGGCCCGCATTGAAGCTCGCCATCATCCTCTTCAATCTGGGAGGTCCTGACAGCCCCGCTGCTGTCGAACCTTTTCTGCGTAACCTCTTTTCCGATCCGGCCATCATTTCCCTGCCATGGGCGCTGCGACTGCCGCTGGCGCGATTCATCGCGCGCCGGCGTGCGCCGCTGGCTCGCGCCATCTATGGGCATATGGGCGGTCGCTCGCCGATCCTGGAGCAAACCGAAGCACAAGCGCGCGCGCTTGAATCGGAACTTCGCACCAGGAACATCGATGCAAAGGTATTTGTCGCCATGCGGGCCTGGCATCCGCTAAGCGAAGAAACCGCGCGCGCGGTGGCAGCATATGCCCCGGACCGGCTTGTGCTGCTGCCGCTCTACCCGCAATTTTCCACGACGACCACGGCCTCTTCTGTCGAGGCCTGGCGCAAGGCCGCGAAAGCGGCCGGCCTGAACGCCCCGGAATCGCGTGTGTGCTGTTACCCCTGGGACAAGGGATTTGTCGCGGCCGTCACTGAGACGATTCAGGAAAGGCTCGCGCAGCGGCACGTTGAACTTTCCTACCGCGTGTTGTTTTCGGCGCATGGATTGCCCGAACGTGTCATTGCACAAGGCGACCCCTATCAATGGCAGGTTGCAGCCGGCGTCGAAGCGGTGATGCGTGAATTGCAGGGCGAAGTCGGCGATTGGCGCGTGTCGTATCAGAGCCGCGTTGGGCCGCTCAGATGGATCGCGCCCGCGACAGATGCGGAGATCCGGCGCGCCGGCGCGGAAGGCAAAAGCCTGATTGTGGTGCCGATAGCCTTTGTGTCGGAACATTCCGAAACGCTGGTCGAACTCGACATCGAATATGGCAAGCTCGCGCGGGAGGCGGGGGTGCCGCACTATCTGCGTGCGCGCACCGTAGGCGTGACAGGCGCGTTCATCGGTGGATTGGCGGATCTTGTGCTTGCGGCAGCGAACAGCGATCGGCCGGCAACCTGTGGCGGTGGTCGCATCTGCCCCGTAGGCCTGACGCGCTGTGGCTTCGAGGATGTGGAAAGATGAACAGCGTTTGGCAAAGTGTGGACTTCTACCTTTGGGTCAAGGCATTTCACATCATCGCGGTGATCGCCTGGATGGCGGGCATGCTCTATCTGCCGCGCCTCTTCGTCTATCATTGCGAGACGCGGCCCGGCTCGCCCGAATCGGAGCGGTTCAAGGTGATGGAGCGCCGCCTGCTCCGTGCGATCATCAATCCTGCGATGATCGCCGTTTGGATTCTGGGGCTGACGCTGTCTTTTCTGCCAGCGACCGACGCCTGGCATCATGGCTGGTTCCATGCCAAGTTCGCCCTCGTCATTGTGATGAGCGGCATTCATGGCCTGTTCACACGCTGGACGCGACACTTCGCAAAGGACGCCAACGCCCATTCGGCAAGGTTCTACCGGATGTGGAATGAGGTTCCGGCCGTCCTGCTGGTCGCCATCGTGATTCTCGTAGTGGTAAAGCCTTTCTGAACAAAACTGCGGGAACCGCGCAGAAAAGAGGATTTGCAAGGGCACGAATTCCCTGTATAAGGCGTTAGTTCCCCATCACGCCGCTGGCAGCACGCACGAAAATCGCGCGAGGTTGCGTCCGGAAGTCCGGTGCGGCGTTCAATCCGATCTCCATCGAAATATACGCTCGATGCCGCGACAGCGGGACAACTCTCCCAAGGTTTCTGTACCAGGTGCAACACCCATGACAGTTCAGTCCGGCCTGCAAGCCATGAAGCTGCAGGATTTGAAAGCCAAAACGTCCACCGATCTGCTGGCCTTTGCGGAGGATCTCGAAATCGAGAATGCCTCCTCGATGCGCAAGCAGGACATGCTGTTCGCGATCCTCAAGGAACTCGCGGAACGCAATGTCGAGATCACCGGCAGCGGCGTCCTCGAAACCCTGCAGGACGGCTTCGGCTTCCTGCGCTCCCCCGAATCCAACTATCTCGCGGGACCCGACGACATTTACGTGTCGCCGTCACAGATCCGGCGTTTCGGTCTCCGGACCGGCGACACGGTCGACGGCCCGATCCGCAGTCCCAAGGATGGCGAGCGCTATTTCGCGCTGCTCAAGGTGTCCACGATCAATTTCGAGGACCCGGAGAACGTCAAGCACAAGGTCCATTTCGACAATCTGACGCCGCTTTATCCGACGAAGTGGCTGAACATGGAGATCGAAGACCCGACCGTCAAAGACAAGACCGGCCGCGTGATCGATATTGTAGCGCCGCAGGGCAAGGGCCAGCGGGCGCTCATCACCGCCCAGCCGCGCACCGGCAAGACGGTCATCCTGCAGAACATCGCCAAGGCGATCGCCGCCAATCACCCGGAATGCTATCTGATCGTGCTGCTCATCGATGAGCGGCCGGAAGAAGTCACCGACATGCAGCGTTCGGTGAAGGGCGAGGTCATCTCCTCGACCTTCGACGAACCGGCCTCGCGCCATGTGCAGGTCGCCGAAATGGTGATCGAAAAGGCCAAGCGTCTCGTCGAGCACAAGCGCGATGTTGTGATCCTGCTCGATTCGATCACGCGCCTGGGCCGCGCCTACAACACCGTCGTGCCCTCATCGGGCAAGGTGCTGACGGGCGGCGTGGATGCCAATGCGCTGCAGCGGCCGAAACGCTTCTTCGGCGCCGCGCGCAACATCGAAGAAGGTGGGTCGCTCACCATCATCGCCACCGCGCTGATCGACACCGGCAGCCGCATGGACGAAGTGATCTTCGAAGAGTTCAAGGGCACCGGCAATTCGGAAATCATTCTCGACCGCAAGGTGGCCGACAAGCGCGTGTTCCCGGCAATCGATATCCTGCGCTCTGGCACCCGCAAGGACGAGCTCCTGGTCGACAAGGGCACGCTTTCGAAGATGTATGTGCTCCGCCGCATCCTGGCCCCGATGGGCACGATCGACGCGATCGAATTCCTGCTCGACAAGCTGCGTTCGACCAAGGTAAACGCGGAATTCTTCGACAGCATGAACACGTAGGCGAAGGATTACGCCAGCCTCAATCCGCAATGTCTGGCGAAGTGGCGGAAGTCGGCATCGCGGGCGATCAGGGGTACATCGTGGTCGATCGCCGATTGCGCAATCAGCGTGTCAGGCAGCTTTGCCATCAGCTTGCGCGCCAGAAGCTCCGCGCGCGTACGGGACGCGCGCTGCCAATAGCCTGATGTGATCTCAAGCAGCGGCCAGTCTGATACGACGGGTTCCAGCACATCGCGCGTTCGAGGATCGCTAAGGACTTCCGTGAGGACGACAGGCGATAGGCACAATCGCCCGTCGGTGAGCGCGGATTCGATCAACTCGACATCCTGGCCGGATTCGCCTGCAAAATAGGCGACGAGACTGCTCGTGTCTGCTGCGATCATTGATCAATCTTCGCGTTGTCGCAAAGACATCAGATCGACGCCGAACTTGATCTTGCCACGCAGCGCCCGGGCCTTTTGCTGCGACCGGATCGCAGCAAGTCTGTTGAGGCCGGCACGGACCGTTTCCGTCACGCCCTCGCCCGTAAACTCCTGCGCCGATTGCAGGACCTCTTCCGAGACCTCGACCGTGATTTTTCGCATTTCACTCATGCCAGTATCCTTACCATTAAATGCGCCATACCGCAATATGGGCCAGAAGCTGGCGCGACCGCTGTAAAACTTCTTATGGTAGCAGGATGGTGGCACCCGTCGTGGCGCGGGAATGCAGCGCTTCATGCGCCTGCCGCGCTTCGGTGAGCGGGAAGCGCTGATGGATCGCGATCTTCACCGCGCCCGAGGCGATGACCGCGAAGAGATCGTCGGCGGTTTCCTGCAATTCCCGCGCGTCGCGCGTGTAATGCATGAGCGTGGGCCGCGTGAAATAGAGCGAACCCTTGGCGGCCAGCATGCCGGGCTCGAAGGGCGGCACCGGGCCGCTCGCATTGCCGAAGCTCACAAGCATGCCGCGCACGGCCAGACAATCGAGCGAACCCGCAAACGTATCCTTGCCGATTGAATCATAGACAACCGGCACGCCCCTGTTGCCGGTCAGGCCGCGCACCTGCGCCGACCAGTCCGGCCTGCGCGTGTTGACGGCGTGATCGCAGCCATGCGCGCGGGCGAGCGCGAATTTGTCGTCGGATCCCACCGTGCCGATCACCGTCGCGCCCAGATGCTTCGCCCATTGCGTGGCGATGAGACCGACGCCGCCGGCTGCGGCATGAAACACGATCGTCTCACCGGCTTTCACCGGAAAGGTGCGCTTGAGCAGATATTGCGCCGTCATGCCCTTGAGCATCGCAGCCGCCGCCGTTTCGTCACTGATGCCGTCGGGCAGTTTGACGAGCTTGTCGGCAGGCACGTTGTTCGCCTCGGCATAGGCGCCGATCGGGCCCGAACCATAGGCAACGCGATCGCCCTCACGCAGGCTTCTGACATTTGGCCCCAGCGCTTCCACCACCCCGGCCGCTTCCAAACCGAGACCTGATGGCAAAGGCAGCGGATAGAGTCCGGTGCGATGATAGGTGTCGATGAAGTTGACGCCGATGGCGGTGTGCTTCACCCGCACCTGACCTTCGCCAGGTGGCGGCAGCTCGATATCTTCGAGCCGAAGAACCTCCGGCCCACCAAAGGATTCAAAACGAACGGCTTTCATGCGCAATACTCCGTCTTGCCGGGATCGCGGCCTTGCAGGCGGCCGGCGTGCAGAATGCGCGCGGTCCCAGGGAACAATCAGCTCAGATGCTGGCGGAAGAAGGTGGCGGTGCGGCCATTGGCGAGATCGGCATTGGCGTGATCGTAATGCGCGCCGCCGATGCGCGCGAAGGCGTGATCCATCTCCGGATACACATGCACCGTGACATGGGGGTTGTCCTTCAGCCCGGCGATGATGCGCTTTTGCGCCTCGGGCGGCACATATTCGTCCTTCTCGGCGATATGCATCATCAGCGGCATCTGGATCTGCGCCGCCTCGCCCAGCATCTTGTCGATGTTCACGCCGTAATAGGTGACGGAGGCGTCGCTGTCGGTGCGCGCCGCGGTGAGAAACGCGAGAAGGCCGCCCAGGCAGTAGCCCACCGCGCCCACCTTGCCGGTGCAAGAGGAATCGGCGCGCAGATGCGTGATCGCGGCCTGGATGTCTTTCACGCCATGTTCGACGTTGAATTTGCCGAAGAGTTCGAAGGCGCGCTTCCACTCCGCGTCGCTCTTGTCTGTCAGCTGGATGCCGGGTTCGATGCGCCAGAAGAGATCGGGTGCCAGCGCCATATAGCCGCGCGCCGCGAACCCGTCGGCGATGGCGCGCACGAAGCCGTTCACGCCGAAGATTTCCTGGATCACGATAATCCCCGGCCCGCGCCCTGCCGCCGGCGTCGCCAGATAGCCGCCCATCGGGCCGGACTCGGTGTCGATGGTGATGTCCTTGCTGGCCATGGCCGTGTTCCCCCGCTTGGTGCGCACCGAACCTAGCCAATCGAAATGCCGGGCGCTACGGAGCCACCGGCAGGGTCTTGCCGAGAAAGGCCGGCGGCTGGCCGGCATCCATCGCCTGTTTGCGGGCGCGCCAATCTTCGCGCGTGTTGGTACGCGGGAAGGGTTCGTCGGGCACGGGAAGGTCGAGGGCGCGGCAGATGGGTTCCCAACCCTCGCGCGCGTCCCATACCAGCAGGCGTTCGCGGGCGACCTCGCGCATCACCCGCGCCGTATTTTCCTCGAAGACGGCGATCGACGATTCGTGATCCAGCGGCCTGCCGCCCCACAGACGCGCAAACATCGCCTGCACCATCGCCCGCCACGCGTCGCTGATGTAAGGACCATCGTGCGGGCCCATGATGGTTTCGCGGGCGCTTTGCCACCACTGTTCGGGGTCGCGGACGGAAAGCAGCACGAGCGCATCGGGAAAGGCCTGGCTGATTTCCGGCCAGAAGGCCGAAGCGGGAAAATCGACCGCGGAACCGAACCCGTCGAACAGGCGATTCCAGTCGGGCATGTTGCCGAGTGCCGCCTGGTGCCAAAGCGCCACGTGGTCGGGATGCTGAAACACTTCGACCATGTGATAGCAGGGCGTACCCAAAAGCTTCTCCAGCGCCACCTTCAACGATGCCGTTCCCGTGCGCCCGAATCCGGCGCCGATCACCCGCAATGTCATGAAATTCCTCCCTCGGGCGTCACCCGCAATGTCATGGCCCGCGATTGCGAGCGAGCCATGGGGAGCGCCTCGATGTCCGAGGAACATCAACAGGATCGCGATGTCAAATCCATGCGCACGCTTCAAACCCGCGCGTGTTCGCCCGGATACCCCGCGGCCCCGGGCCACGACGAAAGTCTTGTGCTCATATGGAGTTCCGGAAAGAACTTCGGCACATTGGGGTAGAGGTCGAGAACACACCCCAGCTCTTCCCTTAGCGGAGAAAGCCATTCCTCGTAGTGGCGCCAGTGACCAATGCTCGAATCGTAGAGTGGTCTTCGCACCTGATCGACGCTGAGCGTCAGCACGAGCCGCCTGTTCTCATGAAACCGCAGGCATTCCTCTTCGAAGGGAAGGCCGAGAAAGTCGAGCAGCCGGCGAATTTCCTGCTCGGGGTTCTGCACCAGCTGCTCGTAGAACACCCGCTGCACCCTTCCGCCCACCACCGCGTCGAAATGCGCCATGAGCTCGACATAGTCGACGTAAGCACGGCCGACATCGCGCAAATCGAGCGTGATGGGCTGAGTCCTCGGGAAGTAATGTTTGAAGCAGGAAAAGCCGCAATCGAGCGGATGGCGGCGCACATCGATGATTCTGGCATTCGGCAGAATGAGCGCGATGAGGGCGGCACAGGAATAATTGCCGGGGAATTTGTCGGTGAAGAAGGGCTTCGACGATCTTCGGTGGCCGCGGGCAAGGGCCAGATATTTCTCGCCGAGCGCGCGAAAGCCGTCGGGTCCGAAGGTTTTCAACGCATCGGGATAGCGTTCTCCCGCTGCGTCCAACTCTTCGACGATCTGCCGCAGACAGGGAAGTTCGCCCAATCCCTCGATGGCGGAATGGGACGCCAGAATCTGCTCTACCAGCGTCGAACCCGATCGCGGCATGCCCACGACGAAGATAGGATCGGGCGCCGGATGACCGCTACCTGCGCGAGAGCGGAAGAAGGCCGGCGTGAAGACGCGCATGGAGCGCCGCTTCAACGCCGTGCCGGCTTCGGCGCCGTATTCGCGGCCCTCGTACAGGATGGCGTTGCTCGCACAATAGTGCTCGAACGCTTGTGCTTGGCGGCCCCTGTCCTCGAGGGTCTTTCCCAGCACGAAATGCAGCTTGGCGCGGTCTTCGGCGGCGAGATCGTCGCGGGCGAGTTGCGCGTCGACGCGGCCGAGAAATGATTCGTCAAGAGTCGAGGTCGTCATTCCTGCAAGACCGACATAGGCGTCGAAAATGGAAGGAAAGCGATCGATAATGTGCAGGAATGCGGCTGGCGCTTTGGGGTCGTGCAGCGCACGCAACAGAAGCGCGTATTGAAACCACAGGCCCGGCCGATCCGGGCAGTCCGGGACAAGCCTTTCGAACGCACACAGCGCGGCCTCGAGCTGCCGGTCTGCGGCCAGCGTCATCGCTTGCAGGGCGCGGTAAAGCGTGTTTGCCGGTTCCGCCTCCAGAAGGTTCTCGATCTGCGGCAGCGCCGCTGCAAACTCACGATGCAGATAAAGCAGGCTGGCCAGACGGAAGCGCGCCGCCTGGAAGCCCGGCGCCAGTTGCAGCGCGCGCTCGAGCAATGGCCGTGCATCGTTCCAGCGGCCGGTACAGAACACGATGTCGGCCAGCAGCTTGCACGCCGGCGCGCATTCGGGTCGTGCGGCGAGTAGATCGCGCAGCACCGCCTGGGCCTTGTCGGGCCGGCCCCGGTAGAAATGATCCCGTGCTTGTGCGAGCTGCGATTCCAGTTCCGGCGCGCGGGTTTCGTCGCTCTCGGGAAAGAGCAGAAGATCGCCGAGCCCGTACCACGAATCCTTGTCGCCAAAGTTAAGGTCGACGGCACGCGTCAGGGCGTCGACGGCATTGGCGCGATCGCCGAGACCTGCCAGCGCGAAACCCAGTTCGCGCCACGCGATGGCGAGTTGCGGCTGCGATTGCACAAGCGATTCGAGAATCGCCTTTGCGCCGGCGCGATCGCCCTTCCGCAACCGAACCGCGCCGGCGAGAAGCCGCGCCAGCGGATCGGGGGGGTTGCGCGCAAGAGCCTCACCTGAACGTTTCCCGGCGGCCGCCGGATCGCCCAGGAGCCGCTCCGCCTCGCGATACCCAATGTAGCGCCACGGCGCTGCGCGACGGCCAAGCAGGAATGCCTCGGGCTTTTCGAGATCGACGCCAACGACCCACGGCTCCGCGACGCGATACGAGAGGAAAGGGGTGTTCACGTGGCTCGTTCCAGAATTGAGTGCGCGCGACCATAGCAGCGCAACGAATCGCTTCGTATGGTTGCAACGCGCGCCGCGGGGGCACGACGCGATGTCGGGGTGCTCAGTGCTGCGGCGGGTTGGCGATCAGATAGGGAAATCCGTTGTTGACGCCCGGGCTCTCGGCCCAGACCGACGGATCCAAGCCATCCGGCAGCGCAGCACGGAATTGTTTCGTCGTGAGGCCGATGACTCCGGTGTCATTGCCCTCGCCAACGCCTTGAAACCCCTTGTTTCGAGAGGTGTCCCAATATCCGGATTGAACGGCGCCGTTGCTGTTGTCTCCGATGAAGGCTCCCGCATGAGTCTTGAAACCGGTCAATTTCCCGGCTGAGTAGGCGCTGATGATTTGAGCATTGTTCTGGCCCACCAGTCCACCTTCGAACGTATTCTCGACGCTGGCTACTTTTCCGGTCGCGTAGGAATTGGAGATCGTCGCTCCGCTCGTGGCGACCAGGCCACCGACAGTGCCTGACGTTGATGAGAGCCTTACTGTACCCGTCGCAAATGATGAGTCGATTGTTGCCAAGCTTGCGCCAACGAGTCCGCCCGCGATGCTGCTTCCAGTAGTGGCCGCCGCAGACGATGAGCCCGAGACGGAACTGCTGCTTGATCCGATCAAGCCCCCTATGTCCCCTCCACCTGTCACCGTACCGGCCGACCAGCAATCGATGATCGTTCCGTTGCTGGCGGCACCGGCGAGAACGCCGGCGGCATTATTGCCTTTGACGTCGCCGGTCGCCCACGCGTTGGTGACGGCACTTCCACTGGCGGCGCCGATCAGCGCGCCGACGTTGCCATTTCCGATGACGAGCGCATTCTTGATCCCGATCCCATTCACACTTCCCGGCGATGCCGTACCCGCGAAAAATCCGACAGCCGAGTCGGACATATCCACGATTTCGAGATTCGATATCACATGGCCGAGGCCATTGAACGCGCCAGTGAAGGTGATGGGGATCGGTGACGCCCTGTAGAGGTGGTTCTTGGCATCGATGTCCTCGGTAAGGGCGAAGGCCCCGGCGGGATTCCGGACGATGTCGTAGGTGAGGCTCCTGATGGTGGCTTCGAGCTTATATTTCGTGCCGTTGATGGCGAGCGCGTCGTGCGAACCCGAGAACGCGATCTGGCCATTCGGTTGAAATTGTAGCAGGCCGCCATTTCCGCCATCGTTGGTGGTGAGCGACAGGCCCGCTCCTTCTGACACCTCGATGGAGCTGGCCACGACGACGGACGCATGGGCGTCCAGTGCCAGTGTCGTTCCAAACCCCCATGTAAACGTCGACTCGATGTCGATATTCCCCGCCTGCACGCCGGAGCCATTCGTCGTCACCTCGACATTGCCATTGGCCAGCAGTCCCTGAAGATCGTTGGTATTCAGAACTGCGTTCGTCGCTGTGGGCGTGCAAAGACCGCTCGCACAATTCATGTTCGACGTTGGGTCGGTCGAGATCACGACATCGGCATTGGCCGGCGAAAACGAACCTGCCGCCCAGGCAACGGCCAGTGCGGCGCAAAGAACATGCTTCATATCTGCGTTTCCCCCTGCAGCGGGCGGAAGTGTAGCAGACTTATGCGCGGTGTCGCGCGGGTCTCCGCCTTACGCCTGCCCCTGCGGGCGAAGGGGCAATTGCAGCACCTGGCTCAGCGTCACCGGATTGACGATGGGTGCCGAACAGGTCGTGCGCTGGCAGACATAGGCCGTAGGCTGACCATTTTGCATCGTTTTGCCTTTGGCGGGGTGGCCTTGCGGCAGTTCGTTTTTCGGATCGACGACCACGAGGGTGCGGTTGGGCAGGCTGCGGCCGAGCACGGCGTTGACGAGCTCGTGCGTTTTCGGATTGTCGATCTGGCCCACCACTACGATCTGCAGCGCCGTCTGCGCCACTTCGAGACCGTTCAGATAGGAGCCCATCGAGATCCAGGCGCGGTTGACTTCGCCCGAGAAGGACTGAATGAGCGCGTTGCAGCGATCGCGATAGGCCGTGTCGGAGGTGGCGAAATGCAGCCGTCCGAGCAGCCCCACCATGATGCCGTTGGCGCAGGGCGCGGCCTGGTCGAACACGACGCGGGTGCGCGCAATCAGCGGATCGGAATCGTCGGATGTGTAGAAATAGCCGCCATTTTGCGAATCCCAGAAATGCTCGTTCAGCACATGCTCCCACGCCTGGGCGCGGCCGAGGAAGCGCCGGTCGCCGGTGGCTTCCCACAGCACAAAAGCAGCGCGCGCCATATGGGCGTAGTCGTCAGCAAAACCCATGTGATGGCGTTTTCCGGCGCGCCAGGAATGATAGAGCCGGTCGCCATCGCCGAGCGCGGTTTCGACGAAGCTGAAGGCGCGGATCGCCGCCACCGTCCACTCGCCGCGGCGGTACACCATGCCGGCATTGGCGAGGGCCGCGATCGCCATGCCGTTCCAGTCGGCCAGCACCTTGTCGTCGCGCAGCGGCAGCGGGCGCTTCAGGCGTGCTGCGAGCAGCAATTCGCGCTGTTTTTTGAACAGTGCTTCATCGGCTTCGGGCAGCGGATACGGCGCGTTGCCGATGCGCTGCAGGAGGTTCTTGCCCTGCACATTGCCTTCGCGGCGCACGCCATAGGCTTCCTTGAAGCGCTGCGCGAACGTACCCATCAGCGCCGCGTCGACCTCGGCTTCGCTCCAGAGATAATATTTGCCTTCCTCACCATCCTGGTCGGCATCGAGACTCGACGCGAAGGCCTGCTCGACCGTCATCTCGCGCAGGATCCAGGCGATCGTTTCCTCGACGCGTTCCTGATAGGTGCGGTTGCGATTGTGCTGCCACGCCATTGTGTAGAGATCGATCAGCAGCGCATTGTCGTAGAGCATTTTTTCGAAATGCGGCACGAACCAGCGCTCGTCGGTGGAATAGCGCGCGAAGCCGCCGCCGACATGATCGTACAATCCGCCCAGCGCCATATTGTCGAGCGCGGTGAGCGCAAGCTGGAGGAATTGCGGAATGCCGGTGCGCAGATGCGCGCGCCACAGCATCTCGACCAGCTGGGTCGAAGGGAATTTCGGCGAGCCGGTAAGGCCGCCATAGAAAATGTCGAAACGCTGGCCGACGCGCAGCGCGGTTTGATCCAGAATCGCGCCGTCGAGCGTGCCGCGCAGATCGCGCTGCCACAGATTGGCGAAGGCCTGCTGCACGCGCGCCGTAGTCGCGGCCACGGGATCGGGCTGCTCTCGATAGAGACGCGCCACCTCGGGCAGAATGCGCGTGAAGGCCGGCTGGCCGAAACGCTCTTCCCTGGGAAAATAGGCGCCAGCGTAATACGGTTCGCCCTGGGGCGTGAGGAAGATGGTGAGCGGCCAGCCGCCCGTGTGGCCCATCGTGTTCGCTGCGGCCTGGTAGATCTGGTCGATGTCGGGGCGTTCCTCGCGGTCGACTTTGATGTTGACGAACAGCTCGTTCATCAGCGCCGCGGTTTCGGCGTCGTGGAAGCTCTCCTTGTTCATCACATGACACCAGTGGCAGGCGGTGTAGCCGATGGAGAGCAGGATGGGCTTGTTGGCCGCCTCGGCCTCGGCCAGCGCCTCCGGCCCCCAGACCCGCCAATGCACGGGGTTTTCCTTGTGCAGCAGGAGATAGGGGCTGGTCTCGCGGTCGAGCAGGTTTGCACTCATGGGCGGGGAGCTTTCTGGGGTTTCGCCGTTGCGGCCGGGCGGGGAGCCTCATAGCCTGCCCCAAGCGGCCCTCACAAGCTGGAACAGCGCATGAAACTGCACATCGATCTGGAAATGACGCCCGACGAGGCCAGGCGCGTGATGGGCCTGCCCGATATCGCCGCCATGCAGGATCGCATCGTGGCCGAGGTCGAGAAGCAGATGACCGAGGCGATCAAGAGCTCGGCCGATCCCGAAGCCATGCTGAAGACCTGGTTCACCTGGGGCAATCAGGGCATGGAACAGTTCCAGCGCTTCGTGCGCGACACGGCCCGGACCACCACGCGGGACCGGGGTTCGCGCTGACGGCTGCGCCCGACACGATCTTCGCACTGTCGACCGCGCCCGGCCGGGCGGGGATCGCGGTGGTGCGCGTCTCGGGACCGGCTGCGCGCGCGGCATGGCGTGCGCTGACAGGGAGCGGTCTGCCGCCGCCGCGCCGCGCGGTGTTGCGCCGGCTGAAAGATCAAAGAGGGGCGGTGCTCGATTCCGCGCTGGGGTTTTTTTTCGCGGGCCCGCACAGCGCCACAGGCGAAGATGTCGTCGAATTCCATCTGCATGGCGGACGCGCGATCGCAGAGAGCGTGTTGCAGGCGCTGGCGCGCGTGCCGGGATTGCGCACGGCGGAGCGGGGCGAATTCACCCGCCGCGCGGTGATGGCCGGCAAGCTCGATCTGACGCAGGCCGAAGCGCTGGCCGATCTCATCGATGCCGAAACCGAAGCCCAGCGCACACAGGCGCTCCGCCAATATGACGGCGCGCTTGGCGCAACCTATGAAGGCTGGCGCCACGATCTCATCCGCATTCTCGCCTGGGCGGAAGCGGCGATCGATTTCCCCGACGAGGATCTGCCCGACGATCTCGACACGCAATTGCGCGCGCCGATGGACATGCTGCGCCAGGCGATGCAGGCGCATCTGGAGGATTCGCGCGCCGGCGAGATCGTGCGCGAGGGGATTTTCGTCACCATTCTGGGCGCGCCGAATGCGGGCA
>DASXEA010000076.1:0-50669 GCA_036490345.1 Rhizomicrobium sp.
GGGCAGATAAAGGACGCTGTCGTAATTTATCTTCAAAAGAATCCAGCATTGCGGGCTGACAACGCTGCGGCTCTTGTCGAGTTGGCCGTTTCCCAAAATTGGGGCTGTTCGCAGCAATAGCGTTCAAACTGTACCACCACCGATGGGATCGCGACCTTGACAGAAAAGTCGTATTCGCAACCGGCTCGGTGCGCGGTTCGCAACATCCCGATTTCCTTCATTAAAAGGGGAGAAAGTGGCGATTGCCCGCGATCATTTTCCCGGCGCACAGGTACCGAGATCGTCAGCTTGCGGATAGAATGCGGTATACGTCGGCCCGGAGGACGAGTGCGTTGCCGGTGAGAATGTGACAGCGCGACCGCCAATTTCTCGCGCACCCGACATGGAAAGGATGGGAAATGCCCAAAAGGCCAAATTATCACCAGGAGCGCACGCAGCGGACCCGCTCCAGGGAACAGAAGCAACAGGAAAAGCAGGCTCGTCGTGAGGAGGCCTCCGCCAAGCGCAAGGCCTCGCGGGGCGACGAGACCGAACATCCGCCCATCCATGGCCAGGGTCCGGCCGAGGAGGAACGGGAAGAGCAGTGACGGGACAACCGAAAAGAGCCCTTTTCCACGGCCGCGAGAGACGGTACCGTTCTCAATCGCACTTGGGGGGAATTCGCGCCAATGTTCCGCAGATCGCTCGTGGCGCTAGCCGCCGCTTTGTTCGTCATCGCTCCGCATTTCGCCTCCGCGCAGAAAGTGGTGCGGCTCAAGAACCAGCCTCCCGCGGGCGCTCTGGTCGAATTCCAGCTCACAGACGGCACGGTGATGGTGCAGTCGGACAGTGAAGCCACCTGGTACAAACTGACGCCCGACAACATGGGCTCCTATGTCAACGGCACCTGGACGCAGCTGCCGAACCTGCCATCGGGTTACCAGCCGCTCTACTTCGCCTCTGCGGTCCTCGCGGATGGCAGGCTGGTGATCACGGGCGGCGAATACAATTTCGACAGTTTCGCTTTCAGCAATCTGGGCGCGGTCTACGATCCGGTGAAAAACACCTGGACCAAGCTGTCTCCGCCGAAGGGTTGGAAAAACATCGGCGATTCGCCCTCAGTGGTGTTGCCGGACGGCCGTTTCATGGTGGGTGACAAATTTTTCAACAAGGTCGCGGCGCTCGATCCCGCCACCCTGAAATGGACGGAACTGAAATCGAAAAACAAGAACGAAGACTGGAATGCCGAAGAAGGCTGGACGCTGATGCCGGACGGCACGATCCTGACCTGGGACGTGCTGGCCAATCCGTTGTCCGAAACCTACAATCCTGCAAGCGGCAAATGGACCAATCTAGGCACGACCGCCGCAAACCTCGAAGGACCGTGCCTGGTCTGCAATTGCATCCAGGTGCCACCCAAGAACTTTTGCTACTATTCCCCAGGCGAAACCGGCCCGGGCATCCTCCGCCCGGACGGGACAGTGTTTGCAACCGGCGCCACGCATGAGGGCGCAAATGCCGGGCACACCGCGATCTATACGCCGGGTGTAGGCTGGGCCGCGGGTCCGGACTGGCCCGATAACGATCAGGCCGACGATTCATCGGCAGCCCTGCTGCCCGACGGCAACGTGGTCGCTCTGGGTTCGAGCGGTTATCTGAACGAGTTTGACGGCACGAACTTCACGCGCGAAACCGTGGCGAACAATATCGGCACGTACACGTCGCTGATGGTTCTGCCCACGGGCGAGGTTCTGGTTGGCGGCTACGAAGTCTACCAACCGACCGGCACGTATCAAGCGGCCTGGCAGCCGACGATCACATCCGTTTCGTCGAGCGTGAAGCGTGGCCAGACCTACAAGATTTCGGGAACGCAGTTTAACGGGCTCTCCCAGGCCGCCGCCTTCGGCGATGAGGTCGAAACCGCCACCAACTATCCCCTCGTGCGCATCACCAACACTGCGAGCGGCCACGTGTTCTACGCCCGCACACACGACCACAGCACCATGGGTGTGGCTACCGGCAGCGCGACGGTATCGACCAATTTCGACGTGCCGTCGGGAATGGAAAAGGGGGCTGGGGAACTTGTGGTGGTGGCAAACGGAATTCCGTCACAGCCGGTGGCCGTCACCGTAAAATAGCGCGCGGCAGTTCTTTGCGAACAACACGGGCGGCGTCACCCTCGTGGCCGCGCCGCCCGATCTGCAATCGCGCGCGCGACCGCTTCCGCGACCTTGATGCCGTCGACGGCCGCAGAAAGGATCCCGCCTGCAAAGCCGGCGCCCTCGCCCGCGGGATATAGCCCGCTGGTGTTCGGGCTTTCGAAATCGGCGCCACGCCTGATGCGGATCGGCGAGGAGGTTCGTGTTTCCACACCCGTCAGGATTGCGTCCTCCATCGCAAAGCCCGGGATCTGCCGCCCGAACGCGGGAATGGCCTCGCGGATCGCCTCGATCGCATAATCCGGCAGGCAATCCGACAAATCGGTCAGGTGTACGCCGGGCCGATAAGATGGCGTCACGGTGCCCAGACCGGACGAAGGACGGCCGGCAAGGAAATCACCCACAAGCTGCCCCGGCGCCTTGTAATTGCTTCCGCCCGCTTCAAAGGCACGCGACTCCCATTTGCGCTGGAGTTCGATCCCGGCCAGCACATGTTCGGGATAATCATCCGGCGTGATGCCGACCACGATGCCGGCATTGGCGTTGCGCTCCTTGCGCGAGTACTGGCTCATGCCATTGGTCGCGACGCGGCCTTCCTCGGATGTCGCTGCTACCACCGTCCCGCCCGGGCACATGCAAAAGCTGTAGACCGAGCGTCCGTTCGCGGCGTGATGCACCAGCCGATACTCCGCCGCGCCGAGCTGCGGGATCGCCCTGCCATAGCGCGCGTGATCGATGATCGATTGCGGATGCTCGATGCGAAAGCCGATGGAGAACGGCTTGGCCTCGATGTCTACGCCGCAATCGTGCAGCATCTGGAACACGTCACGCGCCGAATGGCCTGGCGCCAGCACGACGTGGTTCGTCGCGATGTGTTCGCCACTCGCCAGCACCACGCCGCCCAGCTGCCGACCCTCGTCGATAGCGAGGCCGGTCACGCGATTCCCGAAGCGATACTCGCCGCCCAATTCCTCGATTGTCTTGCGCAGGCTTTCGACCATCGTCACCAGCCGGAAAGTGCCGATATGCGGATGCGCTTCGGTGAGAATGTTGTCCGGCGCACCGGCTTTTACAAACTCGATCAGCACCTTGCGCCCCAGAAGCCGCGGATCCTTGATCTGGCTGTAAAGCTTGCCGTCGCTGAACGTTCCCGCGCCGCCTTCGCCGAACTGCACGTTCGATTCCGGATCGAGCACCGATTTGCGCCACAGCCCCCAGGTATCCTTGGTGCGCTCGCGTACCACCTTGCCGCGCTCCAGGATGATCGGGCGATATCCCGCCTGCGCCAGGATCAGCGCCGCGAACAATCCGCACGGCCCCGCGCCGATCACGACCGGCCGAAGATACGACGCCGATGGCGCCCGCATCGCGCCGGGATAGTCCAGGTTCGGCGTGCGCGTCACATGCGGATCGTTCTTTACCCGTCGCAGCACATCCGCTTCGTCCGCGACCTCGGCGTCGACGATGTAGGTGTACGTGATCGCCGATTTCTTGCGCGCATCGACGCCGCGTTTGAACACGGCGAAGCTCGCCAGCTCCTTCGCCGTTACCCGCAGCTTTCGGAGAACCGCGCCCTTCAGCGCGTCCGGCCCATGGTCCAACGGCAGCTTGATTTCGGACACCCGCAACATGGCCCGAGCCATAGGCGATGGTGGCGGCAAAGGGAAGAATGCATACATACGCCATGACAAAGACAGCGGCAGTGATTGGCGCGGGGCCGGCAGGCCTGATGGCGGCCGAAATGTTGAGCGCGGCCGGTGTGACCGTCACCGTCTATGAGCGCATGCCGTCGGTTGGCCGCAAATTCCTGATGGCGGGGCGCGGCGGCCTCAACCTCACGCATTCCGAACCGCTCGACCTGTTCTTCGCCCGCTATGTCGCCGCAGCCGCGCATCTGCGCCCGATCCTGGGGGCGTTCCCTCCTCGCGCATTGATCGACTGGGCCAATACACTCGGCGCCGACACCTTCACCGGCTCCAGTGGCCGCATTTTTCCGAAGGTGATGAAGGCCTCGCCGCTGCTGCGCGCGTGGCTGGCCCGTCTTGAAAGGCAGAACGTCCGGTTCCGCCTGCGTCACGACTGGCGCGGCTGGTCCGGCAATGCGCTGCGCTTCCGCACACCGGCCGGCGAAGTCACCGACACGCCTGACGTCACGATCCTCGCGCTTGGCGGCGCAAGCTGGCCGCGCCTTGGTGCCGATGGCGGCTGGACAACGCTATTGCAGGAAAAAGGCGTGGCGATCGCGCCGCTCCGTCCCGCCAATATGGGCTTCAACATCGCCTGGAGCGAAGTCTTCCGGACCCGCTTCGCCGGCCAGCCACTGAAGAATGTCAGGCTCCGCTTCGGCGGCCATGCCGCGCGCGGCGATGCCATGGTCAGCCGCTATGGTCTCGAAGGCGGTGCAGTCTACGCGCTCTCCTCAGTTTTGCGCGAAGCCCTCGACGGCGCGCAACCGGTCACACTCGAAATCGACTTGCGCCCTGACTTCTCGCAGCAACAGCTCGAAAGCCGCCTCGCCCGCCCGAAGGGAAAGGATTCGCGCGCCAACTTTTTGCGCAAATCCCTCGGGCTCTCGCCACTGGAAACCAACCTCCTGCGCGAGACCTGCACGCCGCCCCATCGCCTAAAATCCATTGCCGTAGCGCTTGACGGCCACCAGCCGCTGACCCGCGCCATCTCGACCGCAGGCGGCATTTCCTTCGGCGCTGTCGACGAGACGTTGATGCTCAATGCGCTACCCGGCACTTACGCCATCGGCGAAATGCTCGACTGGGAAGCGCCGACCGGCGGCTATCTGCTGCAGGCCTGTTTCTCGACGGCGGTGTATGCCGCGCGCGCCGTCCTCAGCGGGATGGCCGCATGACACATATCGTCGATACATCTTCAGCTCGCAGCGATCTTGCATGGATTCTTGCCGTCATGTCGGCGCCCAACTAAGAAAATGCAAACTGCCGATCCCCCTCAGAACCTCTGCACGCTCTGAGGATGATGAGGACGGCGACCGACATCACGGCGAACAGACCTGTGGGCGCATGCGCGACCGGCCCTGCGAGCATCATAACCGCTCCCACGATAACCACGACGCGCTCCCGCGTGTCCAATGAGGCATCTCTTTCGAGAAAACCGATGGCAACCGCAAGAGTCTGAAGATCGTAAATGTAGAGATAGGGCGTTGCCAAAAGGGATGCGGTGGCCAGACCCGCATATTTGAGTTGCCTCGTCGCGTCGCTCTTCCAGAGCACCGCGACCCCTGTCGCCGCGAGTCCAAACAGGGTGGCCTGCACAAGCCAGGCGCCGGTCTGCTGCATGCCTGCCCAGCGAGCAAATCCGTAGATGCTGTCTACCTTTTCCCAGCCTTCAAGTCCCTGCGCGAGAAGAACATCGAACGACGCAGGAACGGAATGAACAAAAGCGATCCATGCCTGGCTCCCCCAAAGGACCAAAGTCATCGCCGCCAAAGCCAGCGATGTCGCCGCAGCGGCCAGAATGGTTCGCCAGTGCCCTCCAAGTGCAAGCGCCAGGGGAAAAAGGACGCCAAGTTGCGGTTTGAACGTCAGCAGCCCCAGAATAAAACCCGAAAGCCAAGGGCGTCGTTCCAGCGTGAGAAGTGTGCCGCCAACAAGCATGGCAGATGCAAGCCCGTTCTGGCCCAGCATGAGATTGTAAAATGTCGGGGGGAACGCGAACGCTGCAAGCAGCGTCGCTGAACGCGATGGCAGCATGCGCCAAGCAACGAAGAGATAGATCGCCAATGTGCTGGCACCCCAGGAAAGGAATGCCACCTGATAGGGGAGCAGCGCCAGGAGCGCCGCCACCGGCAAAAAAAGGGGTGGATAGTGCCAGGCATAATATTGGTCCGTCGGCAGCCTAGGACCGAGAAGGGTCACCTCGACCGACAAATGGCTAGGCCAGTCATAGACGCTCGGGGCATGACCCGAGAGAGCCAGTTTTCCGGCCGCATAGACATTGACGAAGTCTGTCGGGACCAGATGTCCTTGTGCGTCCCAGAGCCACTGACCCGAAACGAACATTCCGAAAAGCGTAACAAGATAGGCCACGCCAATCGCGAAGAATGCGACCCTGTAAGACAAGAAGAACTCTCTTCGACGCGTGAAGCTCTTATTGCGGCGGGTTCTCGATCATATAGGGATAGCCGTTGTTCACGCCAGGCGTTTCCGCCCAGATCTTCTTGCTGAACCCTTTGGGCAGCGTTGACAAAAACTGCGATGTCGAAAGGCCGACAATACCCTTGTCGTTTGAAACATTGCCAGAACCCTGGCTCGGGTCGCCGATACCGCTGCTGATCAGATCCCAATAGGACTGCTTGCCGCCCTTTGCCAGATCTTCGCCCACCAGACCGCCCGCGCAGGGGCTGTCAGCTTTACAATTATTGGCCGGAGAAACGGCACCCACAGCGTAGGATCGCAAAAACTTTGCCGAAGTTGTCAGGGCGCCGATGAGTCCTCCGACATCCCCCACATCGCCCTGTGCCATGGTGGCTGCACCTGTGGCGTAGGACTCGCTGACCAGGCCGCCGCTCGAATTGACCCCAAGCAATCCTCCCACTTCGTCCCCATCGCCACTGCCTGAAACGCTTCCCGTCGCATAGGATAAGGAAATTGCCCCGGCAGAGTTCAATCCTGCGAGACCACCTGCAAAGCTTGAAGGGCCTGCAGCAACGCCAACATTGGCGTGAGAGGACGATACGCTTGCATTCTGGTTCGCGTTACGGCCAACCAGCCCGCCGACGGTTCCGGTCGTAACACTCACCCGTCCGGCAGCCGAACTGTTGACAACGACGCCACCGTTCTCGGCGACAAGCGCTGCAGCAACGACATCGTTGGTCTGCGGCGTGCCAGAATAGGATACGTTCACATTCGCTAGGATCATGTCCCGCACGGCGCCTGTCGCGCCTATCTCGCCAAACAGCGCGTCGCGGCTATCGCCGACGTTCGAGGTGTCGAGAATCGTCAGATTGCCGATCGCGTTGCCGAGACCTTCGAATGTTCCCTGCACCACTGTCGCAACGGGCGCGGCTGGGTATGCGCCGTCGCCTTCGGCATCGTAGTTCATGGCCAGCGCATAATTTCCCGCAGGGTTGGCGGCCATATCGTTCGCCAGCGTGACGATGTCGGACACAAGCGTATAGGCATTTCCGTTGATCGAAAGCCGATTGTCGAGTCCGGGAAACGTCAGCGATCCCCCGGCGACAAACGACAAAGCTCCGCCGGTTCCCCCATCATTTGTCGTGATGGCAAGACCGCCCGTCCCGGTGTCCGACAATGGCGCAATGATTTGAACTGAGCGAAACGAGTCCAGATTCAGCTGAAAGCCACTCGTCCAGCTCATCGGCGTCGCAAACTGAATATCCGGCGCCGCCGTCGAGGAGGTGCGCAGCGTGACGTCGGAAACCGCGAGCATCTTCGCCAGATCGCTGACGTTGAGGACGGCCTTGGCCTTCGTCGGAGTGCAAACGCCTGCCACACAACTCACATTCTTGGTTCGCATGGCGGCAATGCGCAGGCCACTTAATACGGTCAGCGCCGGGAGCCCTGCCTGCACCCCGATCGGACTCGCGACAACAATTATTCCCGCAAGCGTACCGGCAACTGTCGCCGCAATATACTGCACCATCGATTTGTTCATTTGCCCTGCCCCGAAACAGATCAAAAGTGTAACACACAAGGGAACCGGAACAAAATCGACGCTGGGCTCACCACTTTCCCTCGCCGGGAGGGGTCTGCAGCGGGGGCTACCGCTTTCCAGTCGGCCTGCGTCGGGTGCCGCGCTGAGAATTGGTTTTCGCCGGAATTTGCGTGGTACAGCATTCAACTGATCTCAAACCATGCTCCGCAAACTCGATACCGATCGGAGCATGTTGCGCTGCAAACCGAGGAAACGGAGAGATTGCTCCGAAAGAATTTGCGCCGTGTTGGCGAATAACCCGAGATTCGAATGTCAGACGCCCGAGAGTGTGCACAATTCTATTAAACCCCAATTCAGTGACGCTTACTACGTTACTGCAACCCGATGCCTTGCAGAAAACGATCGGAGTTTACGGGGAACATGTTGCCGCATGCATCGCAGCAGCATCGCTCACTCCGCAACCGGTCTTGCATCGAAGCATACCCAGAACACGACCGCGCCTATCAGGCTGAGCGCTGCCGACAGAACGAACGCGGCGGTGTAGGTGCCGGTGACGTCCACGAGCCAGCCCGTGACGGCGATGCCGATGATTCCGGGAATCTGTCCGATGGTGTTCGTGAATCCCATCAGCAGGCCGCCATTGCGCGGCGCGATGTCGAGAATTCCAGGCGCGAAGCCGCACCATGTGAAGCCGAGGGCGCCCGTCGCAACGATGAGCAATGCGACAGCCATGGCCGGCGACTGCGCCTCCCGCGTGGCGAACAGAAATGCACCCGATACGATCAGGCCGCTGCACAGCATGATCTTGCGCACAATTGTCACGCTCATGCCATTACGGATCATGCGGTCCGATACGGAGCCGCCGATATGCATGGCTGCGGCCATCGCCAGCCACGGGCCGGCAGAGAAGAGACCGGCACTTGTGATGTTTACGCCATGGACATCGCGGAAATAGCTCGGCAGCCAAGACAGCAGCACATAGAGCGTCCATCCACCGGCGCCCTGACCAACGAGGATCGCGAACACGGGCCGGCTCAGCAACAGCCGGCGCCACGGCACGGACTCTTTGGTGGGATCGCCCGTCGTGCGAAACGAATCCAGCAATGTGCGTTCGTTCGCGCCGACTCGTGCATCGCCGCGCGGATCGTTCCGCACCTGCCAGAACCACAGGAGCATCCACACCAGTCCCGCAAAACCGAATACATAGAAGGGAATCGGCCAGCCGTAGCGACCGACGAGCCAGCCCGATGCACCGAGACCGATCAGCGTGCCGAGCGGAATGCCGCTGAGAAAGCGGCTTACCGCGCGCGCCCGCTCCATCGGGGGAATCCAGCGACCGAACAAATCGTAGGTCGCGGGGAAGAGACCTGCCTCGCCCGCTCCCATGGCAAGGCGCGTTGCGACCAGCACGGGAATGGAGATACCGGCCGCGAGCGGCGTCAGCAGCGTGAAACACGACCATATGATGACGGCGACGCCAGCAACCCGTCTGCCGCCGAAGCGCGTGGCGATAAGGCCCGCGAGAAACATGGACATCACGTAGCCGACGAAGAACGCCGACAGCACGAATCCCTTCTCGGTCTGCGTCCAGCCGAAATGCTCTTTCATCGCCACTGCGGCAACGGAGATGTTGACGCGATCCGTGTACGCAATGACGCAACCGAGAAATGTGAGCGCGACGATGATCTGACGCCTCGGCCAGACGCCGCTCACGCTCGCAGGATTGGCAACGATGTCTTCCCCAGTGGTCAATGAATCTTCCCCTCGTGTCGCCGAAATACCGTCCGGCGATCTTATTGTGTATCCCTGTCCATTCCGAAAACTCAATCTGCCCGATTCGCATTGACCTGCTCCCCGATAGGCCCCCGTTTATAAGGAGAGCCTGTTCTGGTTATGCCCCTCAATGGGGCGTGCTGCAAACTCCGTCGGTGTGAGCCCGTTGAGGCTCGTGTGTGGGCGTCTGGTGTTGTAGTCGATCTTCCACGCTTCGATGATGATACGCGCCTGGGCAAGATTGGCGAAGAGATGCTCGTTGAGGCATTCATCGCGCAGCCGGCCGTTGAAGGACTCGATGAAGCCGTTCTGCGTGGGTTTTCCCGGCGCGATGTAATGCCATTCCACACCCTGCTTTTCCTGCCATTCGAGGATGGCGCGTGAGGTCAGTTCCGTGCCGTTATCACTTACTACCATGCATGGCGTCTGGCCCATCTCGACAACGCGATGAAGAGCGCGCACAGCACGACCATAACTAATGCGCAATGGCCAGAGTGTGCAGCGAAGTTGGGAATTGTGCGCTTGGTGTCATCCCGGGCGCACATGCCTAGCCACGCGAGTGCCCGCCGTCGTCGATTTGCGCGGCGCGGTCCTTTTGCGGAAGGCTCTTGTGAAGCTTCAGCGCTTTTCGCAAGCCGACCACCTGTCTTGCCGTCACCGGAGATGCTTTATTGCCCCAGCTGTTACGGACATAAGTCGCGACGTCAGCGATCTCCTGATCGGTCAGCTTCCAGGCGAAAGACGGCATGGACGGCGCGGACGGACGGGTCGGCGTCGGCGCCGCGCGTCCACCAGCGAGAATAAAGTGAATCAGACTCGTTGCATCGTTCTGTTGGGCAACCGCGCTTCCGGCGAGCGGCGGGAAGAGACGCGGACTACCCTGGCCGCGGTCATGGTGACAAGCCGTGCAGGAATCGAAATACACTGCCCCACCAGCTTGCATCGCGTTGGCATCTGGTGCCTTTGGATTGGTCGCCGGGCTTGGCGGTATGGTCTTCAGATACGTGGCGATGGCGTTCAAATCCGCATCGGACATCTGTGAAGTCGAGTATGCCACGACTTCCGCCATCGACCCGGCCGCATCGGTGTGTACGTTGCGGCCGGTTTTCAGGAATTCGACGATCTCTGCGGCCGTCCATTTGCCGAGGCCGGCTTGCGGGTTGCCCGTCAGGTCAGGTGCAAACCAATTGTCGAGTTTGGCGCCACGGAACGCCTGTGAATGTTCTTCCGCGCCAAACGTGTTTTTCGGCGTGTGGCAGGCGCTGCAATGTCCAAGGCCTTCGACCAGATAAGCACCGCGATTCCACGCCGCCGACTTTTGCGGATCTGGCGAAAAGCCGTGATCATGGAAGAACAACATATGCCAACCGGCAGCGCTCAGGCGCAGATTGAGCGGAAACGGCAAGGCGTTGGGCGGGGGCGTGTAGGGGCTGCCCGGCACGGTTTTGAGATAGGCCAGGATCGCATCGGAATCCGCGCGGCTCACTTTATTGAAATGCGGGTAAGGAAAGGCCGGATAGAGATGCGTTCCATCCGCCGCCACGCCGTCGTGTAACGCGCTGAAGAACTGATCGTTGTTCGAGCCGCCGATTCCCGTCTGCGTATTGCCGGTGATGTCGGGGCTATAGATCGTGCCAAACGGTGTGTTGAGCCCAAGACCGCCGTTGAACGGCTTTCCTCCTTCGCGCGTATGACAGGAGACGCAATCGCCCGCGATCACAAGGTAACGCCCGCGCCTTAGCAGCACCGCGTTGGGCCCGTCGGGAATCTGGCGATCGAGAAGCGCCAATGGTGCTGGTGTGGGCTCGACGATTTTTGGCTGGTGCGCCGCCGACCACAGCCACGAGATCAGCGCTATCACGGCCAGCAACAGAAGCACCGCGATGATGCCGGGACCGATCCAATGTTTTGCGGTATATGTGCGGCCCGGCGCGCTCATGCGTGCACCAGCGGCCCGGGTGCTTTGCGATAATCGGTCTTGATCGCTTGTGCGGACATAAAGGCCAAGGCGGCAAGCGTTGCTGTTGGATTGTAACCGGCGTTCTGTGGAAACAGGCCTGCGCCCGTCACGAAGACATTGGAAACATCCCAACTCTGCGAGTATTTGTTGACGACGCTGGTGTTGGGACTGTCACCCATCATCGTGCCGCCGACATTGTGCGTCGTCTGATACGGCACGATGCTGTATGGTGCCTTTTGCGCCTTTGGCGTGACCGACGAGGCTCCCATGGCTTTCGCGACATCGGTGGCACGGTCTGTGCAATACTTTGCCATCTTGATGTCGTTGTCCGGGAAGTCGAAGGTCATGCGCAGCATCGGGCGGCCGAACTGGTCGCGGTATGTCGGATCGAGATCGAGGCAATTGTTCGCCTGTGCGTAGCTGGAGCCGTGAACCGAAATTGAGAAACTGCGCAGGAAGTATTTTGCGGCGGCTTTCTTCCACGCCAAACCCCATTTGCCCGCTTCTTTTGGCACGCGGGTCATTTCGATAGGACGTGCACCCGTGACCAACGCCGCAATGTAAGCGCCGCCGATGAAGCCCAGGCCGGAGTGATCGAAATTGTCGCCATTGAAATCATCAATGACGGACGCCAACGCGCCCGCGCCGATGAACGGATTGAGGATCTTGTCCTCGAAGAAAACCTCGACCGAACTCATCGTCTGATAGCAATAATTCTTGCCCACCACGCCTTCGCCAGTCTGCGAATTGTACGGCTTTCCAATTCCCGACAGCAGAAGCAGATGGACGTTATGGAACTGATAGGCCGTGAGCACGACGATGGACGCCGGCTGGAAATGTTGAACGCCAGAACTATCGATATAGGTCACGCCCGTCGCTGTTTTTCCGTCCGGCGTCTTTTCGACCTTGAGGACCTCGCACTCTGTGCGCAGTTCAAAGTTCGATTTCTGCATGATGTAAGGGATCAGCGTCGTTTGAGGCGACGCCTTGGCGTAATTCCCGCAGCCAAACTTCTCGCAGAAGCCGCAGAACGTGCAGGCGCCAAGCTGCGCGCCATAGGGATTGGTGTAAGGCTTGGACAAGTTTCCGGCGGGATGCGGGAACGGATGATGGCCCAACGCCGCCGCCACTTTCGCGAACATCGCGGGCGCATAGGTCATCGGCAACGGCGGTGTCGGATATTCCTGGCTGCGCATGCCTTCGAAGGGATTGCCGCCGGGCTGGATCGCGCCCTTCAGATTGCCCGCCTTGCCGGACGTACCGCACACGAGATCGAACTGCGTGTAATGCGGCTCTAATTCGTCGTAACTGACGGGCCAGTCTTGGATCGTCAGTCCGTTCGTGGCCTGTTTGCCGTAGCGTTTTTCGTTGTGCGACTTGAGCTGGAAATCCGCCGGCAGGAAGCGCCAGATCTGCCCGTTCCAATGCACGCCCGCGCCACCGACGCCTGTTCCGGGCAGAAACGAACCCAGATGCCGCATGGGCAGCGCTTGTTGCATGGGGTTGTTGCGGAACGTAAGCGTCGAGTATTTGACATTCTGAAACAAGTGATGGCGCCACATATAGCGCAGCTCATCCTGATCGAACGTTGTGGCAAAATTGTCGGGCGTCGTCTGCGACGCGGAGCGCTCCAACGCCAAGACATTGAAACCGGCATCGCAAAGCTGCTGCGCCATGATCGCGCCGGTCCATCCGAAACCAACAAGAACGACATCGACGGGCTTTTGACGAATCACCATCTTGCTAGCCCCGCGTCCAACCGCGGCGGCCGAGCAATCCAACAGTCTTTACCGGAAGCCGCCGATTGTAAGCTGTGACCCAGGGCGAATAATCGTAATGCGCGCCCGGAAATCCGATCATCGCCCAGGCATTGCCGTTCTTGTTGCCGCCATAGATGGGATCGGAAAAATAGCCTTCCTTCACGTTCTGCAGGAACATCGTGAAGAACGTTTTGGAATCGACGCTGCCTTTGAGCTTCAGCGTGCCGGACTCCATTTGCTTGAGCAGCGCGTCCTGTGTGTGCGCGTCGAGGTCCTTGAACGCTTTTCCCTGGTTGGCATTGCCGACATATTGCTCGATCTCGGCGATGGCATGGCGATAGAACTGCGCTGGCGTCAGGCGGCTTTGATAGCCTTGCGTCTCTTCGCCCTTGGCCCAAGGGCCGTTCAGATAGAAATGCTCGCCCTGCCCGTACCCCCCGGCTAGCTGTCGGTCGATGAACTCCGGCACGCCGGCTTCGCTGCCGCTCGGTCCAGTCGGATCTGCAGGAATCAGACGGTCGACTGCTGAAGTAATGAAAGCCGCTTCCGCTCCCGTGAAAAACGTCCAACCGCCCGTCGGTGCTGCGTCGGGCGCATCGGTCTCACCTTCGCGCCACGGCAATGTGCCGGAAATGTCCTGGCCGGGCGCACCCAGCATGCCGTCATGCGCGAGCGCAACCGCACTCGATCCCAGGGCGGCGCCCAAAGTCAGAACCGAACGGCGGTCGAATTTGCTTGGTGATTTCGGGCTCATGCGTCCCCCTCAGAACGTGCGCGCAATGGCCCACGGGAGGGAACGCGGGATGTTGCGCAAGGTTCTACTTTGAAGGCGCACAAACGTTGAAAAAAGGGAAGATGTCGCAGTTATCGAGTGAAGTAATCGGCGCCCATCAGCACAAGCATGACAAATACCCAGATCGGTCCGGCAACTGCAGCTAGCCGGTTGAGTGCATTGTTCTCGAACAAGCGCATGAAAATCAGCCCGACCAAGGCAGCCTTGATTGCTGCAATGCACAAACTGATCGGGAAATTGGCTACCCCTAACGGCACATAGGCCACGGCACACGTCGCCGTGAGCAAACCGCACAGCGCGAGCCATGTCAGCAACGGACAAAGCCAAATCCTTTTGAGGCGATCATCCATGTGCGCGCCCGACGAGATAGAGAAGCGGGTAGAGCACGATCCAGATGACATCGACGAGATGCCAATAGAGAGCGGTCGCGTCCTCTGATGCGCTGCCGGATAACCACGCCAGATTGTTCCGGCTGATAACGATAAGCCGTCCGACCGCGATCAGTCCGCATGTCACATGCACGGCGTGAACGCTGGTCATGATCCAATAATAAGAGAAGAATATCTGCGCACCCGGAACTGGGACGGCAAAAGCCGGCGCGGGCAGAAGATGGTTCGCGATATCCTCGCGATATTCGAAGCCTTTCAAAACCAAAAACAACACGCCAAGCCCAAAGGTCACGACAAGCAACCACCAGGCCATGCGTCCCAGGTCGGCGCGCGCGGCACGGCCGGCTACCGCGATGGTGAAGCTGCTGCTCATCAGAATTGCCGTGTTCGCCGTGCCAAACACGATGTCCGTGTGCCTTCCCGCCGCAAGAAACCCCGCCGGAAAGAGTTCGCGATACACGCCGTAACCCGCGAAGAGACCCGAGAAGAGAAGCACTTCGCTGACGAGAAAAAGCCATACGCCAAAGGACACCGCTTGGTGCTGACGCTCCAGCGTGTCGAATGGTGGATGCAGAAAGGCGGTGCTCACCGCGCATCCCTCCCGCCGGCGATATCGGCCGGCTGATAGTCGTAAGGCTGCTCGACGATGGGTGGCGTCAGAAAATTCTCATGGGGCGGCGGCGAAGGTGTCTGCCATTCCAGGCCCTTGGCATTCCATGGATTGGAGCTTGCCCGCGCACCATTTCGAAACGACCAGATGAGATAGAACAGTGGGAGAATATATGCGACGCCGAGAACCGCGGCGCCGCATGTCGATAGCACATGATAGACCTGAAATTCCGGCGGATACACGTGATAGCGCCGCGGCATGCCGAGATAGCCCATCACGAATTGTGGAAAGAATGTCAGATTGAAGCCGACGAACATGGTGATCGCGGCGAAGCGCGCCAACCGCTCGGGATAGAGTTTTCCGGTGATCTTGGGCCACCAGAAATGCAGCGCGCCGAAGAACGCGGACACCGATCCGCCCACCATGATGTAGTGGAAATGCGCCACGACGAAGTAGGTGTCGGTGACGTGAATATCGATGGGAACGGTCGCCAGGAACAGGCCGGTCAGCCCGCCGATGGTGAATAGCCCCATGAAACCGAATATGTAGAGCATCGGCGCATCGAAGGAGATGCTGCCGCGATAGAGGGTGGCCGTCCAGTTGAACACTTTGATGGCAGACGGAACGGCCACCATGAAGGAGAGGAAGGAGAACACCACATTGGCATAAGCCGATTGTCCGGAAACGAACATGTGATGGCCCCAGACGAAGAAGCCGATCACCGCGATCGCCACGAGCGCATAGACCATGAAGGAATAACCGAAGAGGCGGCGGCGCGCAAAGCAGGTGAGGATTTCCGACGCCACGCCCATGGCGGGCAACACCATGATGTAGACGGCCGGATGGCTGTAGAACCAGAACAGATGCTGGAACAGGAGCGGATCGCCACCGCGGCTGGCATCGAAGATCGGCAGATCGAACCAGCGCTCCGCCATGATGAGGAGCAGCGTCATGGCAAGCACGGGTGTCGCCAACACCATCACCAGGCTCGTCGCATACATCGCCCAGACGAAGAGCGGCATCCGGAACCATGTCATGCCCGGCGCCCGGAGCATGTGGGTGGTGGCGATGAAGTTCACGCCCGTCAGCACCGACGAAAAGCCCACCACGAAGATGCCCATGGCGGCCGTCAGAACGCTGCTATTGGAGAACATCGTCGAATAGGGCGTGTAGAACGTCCATCCCGTATCCACGCCACCCAGGATCAGGGTCAGCACGGTGAAAGCGGCACCGCCGATATAGAGATACCAGGACAATAAATTGATGCGCGGAAAAGCCAGATCCTTGGCGCCGATCATCAGCGGCAACAGGAAATTGCCAAAGGTCGCAGGAATCGAGGGGATCAAAAAGAACCACACCATCACGATGCCGTGGATCGTGAACATCTTGTTGTAGGTGTCGTCTGAGACGAGATCGCCGGCCGGCGTCAGCAATTCCAAGCGCACGATGGAGATCGCCACCGCGCCGATGAAGAAGAAAAAAGTGATAGAAAGCCCAAACAGGATCGCTATGCGCTTGTGATCGGTTGTCAGAAGCCACGATTTGAGCGTCGCGCCGTCGTGCAAATAGTCGAGCGGCGGGGCTGGCACGAACGTCGTGTCGCTCATGGTTTGCCTCCTTGCTTCGGAAGCGTCTTCAGATAAGCAACGATGGCCTCCACATCCCCGGCATCGGCATATTGGCCGTATGCCGGCATGATCGGCGCATAGCCCGCCACGATATCCGCTCGCGGATCGAGAATGGATTTCTTTAAGTACGCCTCATCCGCCCTGACTTGGCGTCCATCCTGGAGAACAACGACGCTGCCGAACACGCGATCCAGTTTGGGCGCATGCACTTGCGATTGTGTGCTATGACAAGCGCCGCAGCCGAATTTGTCGAAGAGGTTTTCTCCCTCGCGCACCAGGCTGTCGCCGTGCGGTTGCTTGTGTAGCCACGCCCGATAGCCGGCCGCCGTCATCACCGTGATCTCGCCCGTCATCCGCGAATGCTGGGTCCCGCAATATTCCGCGCAGAAGAGATGAAAGGTACCAAGCTCCGTAGGCGTGAAAACGAGCTCGGTGCTGCGCACCGGCAAAACATCCTGCTTCAGGCGGAAGGCAGGAACATAGAAGCTATGGATGACGTCCTGCGAGGTCATCACGAGGCGAATTTGCCGGTTGACGGGAATATGCAGGGCGTCGATTTCGCGGGCGCCTTCGGGATGCTGCGTCTTCCACATCCATTGCTTGGCGACAACGTGGATTTCGAGTTGATTGGGCGCGTCGCGCGGCGGCAAACCCATGCCGCCGACGAACCACCAGAACGTGAATATGGCCAGAAAGGTCGTTGCCACCGTCCAGCCTATCTCGATCTCACGGCTGAGAAGCTTCGGCAACGGCGCATGCGACGCGGGTGCACCACGGCGGTATCGGACGGCAAAGACAATGATAAGAACCAGCAATGTGATGAAGATCGCCAGCGCGATGGAGAGAACGGCCGCGAAGGCGAAATCGACTTGGCCCGCATTGTGCGATGCTTCCGGCAAGGAATAGCGAAATCCGCTCATGCCGTCCTCGCACGTTTGGCAAAGAAAATGACGGCCAAGCCCATCGCCAGCAATGTCGCACCGCAGGCGATGCGCAAGATCCACGCGATGCGCAGGCTGTAAATGCCGGTTTCCGGATCGTAGCAATAACAAAGCAGGAGCACGCGGTCATAGAGACTGAGCGTCGGCTTTGCGGCTTCCAACACGGCCTTCATATCGGTTGCGCTGAGCGCAAAAGGCGACAGCACACCGCGCACGCTCCCGTCGGACCTGATCACATAAACCGCCGCGGGATGCGCGAACTGATCGGCCGCCGGATCGTAGACATAATGAAATCCTAATTCCCGTGCCGCGCGCCTGACCGTCGCCGCGTCGGGCCGCAACAGAACGGTTTGCGAGAGCAGCGAAACTGGAATCTCTTTGGTCGCCATCGCTGTCGCGTCTTTCGCGGAGTCTTTGGGATCAAGTCCGAACACGACAATCCGATAGCCGGCTGGATTCAGATGCGCGTTCTGGATCCCGGCGGACAGCAATTCCAGATCGGTGCCGCACAGCGTGTTGCAGGTGTAGTCGATGAAGCTGAAGAACACCGAGCGTCCCGTGACCAGTTCACCCATCGTGTGCCATTTGCCATCGGCATCTCGCGCCGCGAGATGAAGGTCGAGACGCGCGCCCGGCGGCGGCGCCGCCGCCACAGACGAAAGCTCCGCGCGTGACAGTCCTGCCAGCGCAGGCGACGTGAGCAAAATCAGGACGATGACGCTCAGGACATATCTCACGGGCCGGTCCCCACAAGATCGAAAGCATGCGGACCCTTTGCCGCGATAGCTTTCATGGCGGTATCGATCGGAATGCGGCCGTGGGCACCGTCCAGATCGCGCTTTTGCTTCGCCTCCAGTGCAAGACGCTCGGCGCGCTCGTTCGGAATAACGGCAGGCGCCGGAAACCCATGACGCACCGTATAGGTCTGGCCGATGCGGTCTCGGAAGATCGCCTGAAACCCGAACGCCACACAAAGAAGCACGATCAAAATGCCCGCGATGGATAATACGACTGCGCGCGTAGCGACATTCGGCGGCTCCCGGTGAGACGCCTTATCCATGGACGCCTCGCACAATTTCCCAGACGCGGCCTGCCCGCCACAGCGACAGCCCCATGAGCCCCACCGCGAGCAGCGCGGGAACCAAGATGGTGGCGCCGAGAGCAGGCGCAATCATCCATGCGACATGCAGCGTGACGCCGAAGAGCATAAACATGCCGACGATCCGCAGCAACGCAGGTTCGCGGCGGACCCGCGGATAAAGAATGGCGAGAAATGGCAGCGCCGCGGCGAGCACGAACGCGACAAGCATCTCCACCGCCCAACCGTCGCCCGCACGGATCGTGTACCAGTGAACCTTGTCGGGAATGTTGCCGTACCAGGTGATAATGAACGCCATATAGAAGAAGTAGACCGTGGCAAGCAGAGTGGTGACCATTAAGCCCGCCAGATCGCCGGTTGCGCGGCCGGGAGATTGCGGCGCCAGGATCGCTGCGAATGCCAGCGCTGCGAAAAGCTGCTCGATGCCAAATCCGAATCCAAACCCCGCGGATACCGACCCAGGCTCGATCGTCAAAATCCAGTCGGCCGGGACAAAAGTTACGATGATCAAGTGTGTGATCAGGCCCAGAGCGGCGTAGAGTGGATTGCGCCACGCTGCTGTCCACGCCAAGCCGCTCCATATCGCAATGGCCGCAATGCTTCGGGCATCGAAGAATAGCGGATTGAGATAGAGGCTTCTGACATCGTGCGGCAACGCCAGCATATCCCAGGAATAGATGAGCGGCCGGAAAAGCATTACCGGTACGAAGACGAGAAAAAGCAGCGGAAGCGTGCGCGCCGCCGGTATGAGAACAGGCGATAGATCCTCACCCCACCGGCCACCGGTAACGCCATGCACCAGAAGCAGGACGAGACTTCCAACAGGCACCATCGAGATCAGCACGAAAGCGCAGAGCCATGCCCGCGCAACGCTCGCGCCGTCATGCACCGCAAACAGTGCCAACGTGACAATGCCGGCTGCGATGACCAGAAAAGCGAGCGCCCGCGTCATGGCTTCGCGCTCCGGTCCGCCAGTTGTAGCGCGCGTATATAGACCGCGATGGCCCAGCGATCCTTGGGATCGACCCGATCCGAGAAGGAATACATCACGCCATACCCGTTGCCGATCACATCGACCAGATGTTTCGCGGGGGATTTCAAGATCGCGGGATCGTCAAAGGGTTTGGGTTTGGGGAACCCTCGCGCAACGACAATGCCGTCCCCGCCGCCCGTCAGGCCATGGCAGGCAGAACAATAGATATTGTAGCGCTCGCGCCCACGCTGCAGCAAAGCGAGCGAGACCGTCGGCGGATTGCGCAGTGCCGCGTCGCGGTCCAGCGCTCCTTGCGGGACAGTGCCCGCCACAAGCGGCAGAGCTTCACCGTCGGAGGGCCAGCTTGTGATGCCCGGCGCGGAACCATAGGTTTTCAGACGGTTCTGCTTGTCCATGCTCTCGTCGCAACCGGTGAGCGCGATCAGCAGAAGAAGCGCGACGAATTTTCTCATTCGCGCACCTCATGCAATTGCCGTGGATGAAGATTGTCCGCAATCCATTCGCGCAAGGTTGCATCGCGCGGAAACACGAGCAGATAGCGATCCTGCACGGCACGTTCGGTGATCGCAGCGTAGAAAAGCGGATGATGCAGCCTGGGCAAACCGTTCATCACCATCCAACTCAGAAAACCGAAAATTGCCGCGGATAGAATGGTGGTCTCGTAAGGCACAAGCAGAAATGCCGGCCAACTATCCAAAGGCCGATTGCCCGAGATGATCGGATAGTCGATCACGGCGCTATACCACTGCATGAAATATCCGATGGCCGCACCGATGGCCCCCGCGATGAACATGGCCCAGCCAATCGGCGGCTTTAGCGGACGGCCGAGACAATCGGAAATGCCTTCGATCGGCATATGCGAAAGAACGTCTTGCGCCGCATGTCCGCCGTCGCGCGCCTGCCGCGCGCCCGCCAAAGCCTCATGGGGCGAGTCAAATTCGACAAGGAGATATTCGCTCATGGCGTGTTCTCCTCGATCCAAAGCTTGCGCAACTCGTGTGCGGGCATCGCGGGCAATATGCGGACGAACAAGAGGAACAGAAACATGAAGGCGCCAAGCGATCCGGTCAGCAGCGCCCAATCCCAGAAGGTCGGCAGGAAGATGCGCCATGCGCTTGGCAGATAATCGCGCGAGAGCGTCGACCACACGATCAATATGCGCTCCAGCCACATGCCGACATTGATAAAGATCGAGATAATGACGACGGGGGCGATGTTCGTTCGCACACGCGGCAACCAGAAGGCCTGCGGTACGATGACGTTGAACAGAAGCTGTCCGTAGTAGAGAGGTGCGTAAGGGCCAGTGAAGAGAAATGTGATAAGATGCCGTTCCGTCCGCTCCCCACCATACCAGGCCCAGAACCATTCGGTGGCGTAGGAGATGCCCATGATAATGGAAGCAGCGAGCAGAACCCGCGCGATCATATCGAAATGCCGGCGTGTAACGAACGGTTCGAACGAACAGCCCCAGCGCAACGCGGCGGCGAGCACAACCACCATCGCAAAACCGGAATAGAGCGCCCCGATCACGAAATACGGCGGATAGATCGTATCGGCCCAGCCCGGCTCAAGGCTCGCCGCAAAGTCGAGACTGACGATGGAATGCACCGAGACGACAAGCGGAACAGCCAGAGCGGCCATGTAGCGATAAAAGCGTTCGTGAACTTCCCAATGCCGCGCCGAGCCGCGCCAGCCCAATGCGAACGCGCCATAGAGACGACGCGCCCACCGACTACTGGCCCGTTCGCGCAACATCGCCAGATCGGGAACGAGCCCCACATACCAGAAGAGCGCCGAGAAGGTGATGTAGGTGCCGACCGCCCATAAATCCCACACCAGCGCACTGCGCCACTGCGGCCATAAACCCTGCACATTGGGATAGGGCGTGATCCAGTACAGATAATAAGGACGGCCGAGGTGGAAGATCGGAAACAGGCCCGCCATCGAAGCTGCGAATAAGGTCATCGCTTCAGCAAAACGGTTCAACGAACCACGCCATTTCTGCCGGGTGAGCAGCAGCAATGCCGAAATCAACGTGCCGGCATGACCGATGCCGAGCCACCAGACATAGTTGGCAATCGGAAACCCCCAGACGATCGTGGTGTTGTTCCCGAAGATACCGATGCCGTGTCCGAACAGCCAACCAACGGAGCCCAGCATCAAAAGCGTCAGACTGCCGGAGAATGCGAGCGCTGCCCACCAGCGCCAAGTGTGTGCGGGATTGAGGACCGGCGCGCAAATGCGCGCGTTGATCTCTTCGAGGCTCCCGATGCCTTCGATCCAGCGCTCTTTGGTGCCTCCCGCGGCGCTCATCCGTTCTCGTCGCTGTTGAAGATGCGTTTCAGGTATGTCGTGCGTGGCCGCGTGTTGAGCTCTTCCAGCAAAGTATAATGCTGCGCCGCTTTCCTTAAGTTCGAGACGTCGGAGTCGGCGCGATTGAGGTCGCCGAAATGAATCGCGCGGGTCGGGCAAGCGGCCTGGCACGCCGTCACCATCTCGCCTTCCGCGATTTTGCGATTTTCCTTCTCGGCGGTCTTTCGCGCGCGGCTGATACGCTGCAGGCAATAGTTGCACTTCTCCATCACACCGCGGCCGCGCGCGGAGACATCTGGATTGTGCTGTGCCTTCAAAGCCACGCCCTCGTCGGCATAGGCCTGCTCGCCGGAATAGTCGAACCAGTTGAAGCGACGCACTTTGTAAGGGCAGTTCGCCTCGCAGAAACGCGTGCCGATGCAACGATTATAGACCTGCACATTTAAACCTTCATGGTCATGCACCGACGCTTCAACCGGACACACCGGTTCGCAAGGCGCATATTCGCAGTGCATGCACGGAACTGGCTGAAAACCGCGGCGCTCGGTGTAGCCGTGCGGACGCATGTAGGAATCCACGCGCAGCCAATGCATGTCGCGGCCTTGGGAAATCTCTTCCGGTCCCACCACAGGCACGTTGTTCTCCGCCTGGCACGCAACGACGCAAGCGTTGCAGCCGATGCAGGCATCGGTATCGACCACCATTGCCCAGGCGTAATCGCCTTTCGGCGGCACGGGTAACAGGCTGGGAGCCCGATTTTCTTTTTTAGGGCTTGTGCGGGCGATCTCGCTCGGCGTCGCGATCTGGAACAGTTGTTCCATCTTCCCCTGCAATCGCGTGTGGGCTTGCGTGGACCGGAATGGAACGGTGCTCGCGCTTTTCTGCAACGCCGCGCCGTTGATAACGCGCGCGAAAGGACGCGCACCCACGCCACACACGCGGACGCCGATATTGCTGCCGATGCGGCCAGCCTCAAGACGGCCCTGCCCCCAATGAAGTCCGATTGTCCCATCGGCCTGCCCCGGCATGAGAACGGCCGGTGCCGTGATCGTCTTTCCGTCGATCGTGACATCGACCGTATCTTCGTCCTCGATGCCAAGACGCTGCGCATCGCCGGGCGCGATCTGAACCGCATTGCCCCATACCTGCTTCGTGAATGGCTTTGAACATTCCTGCAGCCACGCATTATTGGCGTAGCGCCCATCCCAGACGGAGGGATCAGGAGATATAACGGCCGACATGCCGCGCGGCCGCGACATGCCGGGGAAATCTGAAACCCGGTCAACCGGCAGCGACAGAGGCGTCGCTGCGGTGTTGGCGATCACGCCGTCGTTCAACGCTTTGCGCCAGCTCGCCTCGACTGCTTCCGGCGCGCCGCGCTGCCATGTCTTGCGTACCAGATCATATGCTTTCGTGACGTCCTCGTTGGCCAGCCAGGCGAGATAATCGTCGCGCGTGCGCGTCGCATAGAGTCTTTGAATAAGTGGTTGGACAATAGACGCCGTGCCATCCAAAGCGCGTTCGTCGCCCCAACTCTCCAGGGCATGGCTCATCGGCAAATGCCACCGGCAGCCGTGCGCGGTCTCGTCGCGATAAAGCCCGATATGCGCGCTGAAAGGAACAGTCGCGATGCCCTCGGCAATACGTAAAGAGTCTGGCGCGTCATAGACCGGGTTGGCGTCTGCGACGATTAGAGTCTGTATGCGGCCCGCATGCAGATCGTTGGCGAGAGCGCACAGTTCATAAGCGTGATCGTTCTCGACGATATCTTGAGACGGCAGATACGACACCGGCGCGCGCAACTGAGCGTTGGTCCAGTGAAACAGCGCATGGACTTCCGCCGGCTGGGAATCGCCCGCCAGCACCAGCGCCCTGCCGCGCGCCGCTAGCAATTCCTGCCCCGCGCGATCTGCGAACGCTTTCGCAAAATCGGGCAGTTCGGGCGTGCCGAGATGTGCGCCGCAGGCATTCGCGATGGCACGCGCGATCTCGACAAGGTGTGCCGGGGTTACAGCCACACGGACATCCGCCGCCGCGCCGGTCAAACTCCAGATCGACTCCGCCACATGAATGCGTTGGCGCTTCGCAGCTTTTCCGCGCCGTGCAGCATAAGCGCGCGCGATCCGCAATTCGTCCGGACCGTGCCCGAGCGGGTTCGCGTCGAGCGCTACGACCACATCGGCATCAGCCCAATTCGGAAGTGCGGTGACGACTTTGCCGAATGCCTGTCGTGCCCCGGCCCGCGCGGCGTCATCGTGCACCGGCTCGTAGCGATACCAGCGCGATTGCGGATAGCGGTTTTTGAGCGCGCCGATCCGCGCCAGCGTTGTCGGCGAAACCACGCGGCCGGTGACCAATGCCAGGCCTTGTCCGTCCTGCGCATGCGTCGCGTGCCTCCACGCACTTGAAAACGCGCCCCAGGTCGAAATCGTATCGCCGCGCCGGATCGCTTTCGAACGATCCGGATCGTAGAGCGACATCACTCCCGCTTCCGCGAAAATATCCGTCGCTCCGAGGCTGAAAGGATGGTTCGGATTGCCTTCGATCTTGATGGGACGGCCATCGATCGAGATGCCGAGGAAGCCCCGACCATAACCGGCAAGCGATAGCGTTGTGGCGAAGCGCATCGGTTCGCCGGCGACCAGACCCTCTGGCATGTCCGCGTAGGGGATGATCTCTTCGTCCGGACGACTACAACGCGCCATCGCCGACGCCATGCCCGCCGCGAGCAGTTTTAGAGCAACGCGTCTATCGAGACCCGATGGGGGCTTCAGCGATGGCATGTCGAACAATCCGTGAGATGATCGGTGTGGATGAGATATTGCCGGATCAGCTTCGCGCCGACCTCCAGCTGATCGAAGGGCTGATGCCAATACATGTCGAAAACGTCATCCTTCGGACGGATGTATTTTTCCGGATGACGATGACATTCCAGGCACCAGCCCATGGTGAGCGGCTCCGCCTGTCGCATCAGCGCCATCTTCTGCACCGGCCCATGGCAAACATTGCAGCCGATCCCCTTCGCTACGTGGATTGAATGATCGAAGAAGACATAGTCGGGAACGCGATTGACGCGTTGCCAGTGAAGCGGCTTGCCGGACGCATAGCTCGCGCGCACCGGTGCCAGCATCTGTGCATTCGTCCAGATCTGGGAATGACAAGTCATGCAGATATGCGTCGAAGGGATGCCGGCGAAGGCTGCCTTCTCGACGCCGGTGTGGCACATGCGGCAATCGAGACCCAATTCGCCGACGTGATGGAGATGGCTGAAGGGGACGGGTTGGGCACGTGTCAGGTTTTGATCGGTCGCGTAGGGAGAATTCCAGAGAAAATATGCAAAAGCTATCGCCGCAGCCGGGCCGGCAAACAGCGCGACAATCACGATCACCGCGATGCTATTTGCGCCTGGCCGGAATAATTGCGCCATTCCCTCCGCCCCTGGATCAACTTGAACGCGCTTTCTTCGGAAGGTTCCCTCGTCAGGACATTCCCAGCACAGTCAGAGCGTTACTATTCCCTTCACGCCCACCACCAGAATGTCGTGACGCGCGGAAACACCGCCGGGATCGACGATGTATTGCAGATTGGGCGACAGCTCGGCGCCTTTGACGATTTGCGCACGATAGTCGAGTTCGACGGCATATTCGGTGTGCTGCACCGGCTCGACAGGCGAAAGCGCCTCGCCCTCAGCCAGGCGATCATTGATATGCGTAGTGCCGAAGGCCAATGCGATTTCATCATCGGCGCGGGACGGAATGGCGCCCTTGTAAGTCGCTCCCACCGCGAACTGCTTGTCCATTATCGATGTGCGGCGATCGGATTGCATGTATTTGAGAAAAAGCGTGAGGCCCTTGCCATAGCTGCCGGACGCCGCATCCTTGGGCGGCGCTTCGCCCATAATCTGCTGCCGCGCATCGAGGAACAAGCCGTCGCGTCCGTGATCCATCAAGGCGGGCAAACCCGTCACCGCGAGCGGATCGTGGTTGATATCGAAGAAGACATCCGGAGCCTGCATGCTGCTATGCCACCCGCCGATCTGATAATCTCCGGGAAGCCCTGCGACCAGTGCGGGCTTCCACTCCAGCTCGAAGGGAAACAGCTCACCCTGTCCGCCCGAAAAATCGAACGAAAAGCCATGCACAAGGTTTTTCGGATTGACCTGATAAATGCCGGCCGCCAGATCGACGGTGTCGCTGACATTGGCTTTCACGCGCGCACCCCATTGGCTCACCGGTGAATTGAACCAGTAGTCGCCGTCCACATTGCCTGGGGTCGAGCCGCAGAAAGCAAGATTCTCGAAATTGCACGGGATGACGTCGAAATCGGCACCCGGGTTCATGCGCCCGAATTCGATGTTGATCGCCTTGTTGAAGAGATCCTGCGCGAAGGAAAGCTGCGTCAGGCGCCAGATATCCCCTCGGCCATAAATTTCCTGGGGCTGCATCAGCGTGTTCAGGCCAGCCACGTCCACGAGATTGGCGCCGAATCGCTTGGTGATATTGGCCTCGATCGAGCCGCCATCGTCGCCGACGAGCTTGCCCAGGTCGGCCAGCGCCGCGAAATCCAGTTCTCCGGCACCAGCGGCCGATTGGTGGTCGCCGCCGGAGGGATTCCACGCGTCTTCAAACGTGCCTTTGACTTGAAATTGCCAGCCCTGATTTTTGAGCTCTGTCCGAGCGCCGTCCCAGTCACCCGTCAGTCCGGAGGTGAAGGATGCGTCGTTGGCGAAGACCGCGTTTGTGCCAAGCAGCGCGGCAGCGCATCCCAGAAAAGCGCCGCGCAAAAAGGGCTTCGTCATTGGCGTGCCCAGATCACGGTAGTGCGAACGCGACCACCTGGTCGCTGATCTTCGGCGTCAGCAAAGGATTGCCGCCAGCGCTAAACACGACATATTGCTTGCCTTTATAGGTGTAGGTCGAAGGTATTGCTACGGCGGGAGCGTCTACATCCGCCATCCACAACACCTTGCCACTCTTCAGGTCGATCGCGCGCACGCGAGAATCCATCGATGCGCCGATGAAAATCAGGCCCGTCTTGGTGATGATCGGTGCGCCAATCGTAACCGATCCCCAGGGCTTGGGCATGTAGAAGCCCCAGTATTGAATTTCGCCGAACGGCTTCTTCCACAGCAGCTTGCCGGTCTTCAGATCGTAAGCTGAGAGCGAACCGTAAGGGGGCGCCCAGCACGGCATGCCGAGCCAGTTGAAGAAATTGTGGACGTAGACGCCATAAGGCGTGCCCGATTGCGGGAAGTAGTCCTGCGTTGCTTCCTGGCTCTTGCCCCTTGTCTTGGCGTCGTACTCCTTGCGACTGAGGAGCTGGTAGATCTGCGCGGTGTAGGAGTTGTTGACCACATAGACCTGATCCACCGGATCGATCGCGCCGCCGCCCCATTCCACGCCACCGATGGTTGGCGGATATTCGAGACTGCCTTGCAGGCTGGGCGGCGTGAAGCGGCCGTCATAACGCAGCTTCTTGAAGTCGCGCGTGCATTGCCCGCCGCTCGCGAGATCGGAGATCCACGACACGCCGCTCCATTTTTCCGGCACGACAGGCTGCGGAGTGTAGACATAAGGCTGCGTCGGCGAATCCGCCTCGCCTGGAATGTCGGATCGCGGCACCGGCGTTTCCGTGATCGGATAGATCGGCGCACCAGTTTTGCGGTTAAGCACGAAGAGAAAGCCCTGCTTGGTGGATTGCACCAGCGCGGGAATGGTCTGCCCGTCCTTCTGGATATCGACCAGCACCGGCGCGGAGTTTGTATCGTAATCCCAGATGTCGTGATGCACGAGCTGGCGGCTCCAGACTACTTTGCCTGTTTGCGAGTCGAGCGCGGTGACTGATGTCGCGTAAGGCAGCTTCTCCTTGCGATTACCACCCCAGTAATTTGGGCTGGGCGAACTCACTGGCAGATAAACGATCCCGGTTTTGGGATCGACCGACATGCTGGCCCACACATTCGCGGTGCCGGAATTCTTCACCGCTTCCGGCGTAAGCACGTTGAATGTCCATTTCAACTGCCCCGTCTGCGCATCGACGCCGAAGACATTGCCGGCCGGCGCGCGCTTGCCCACCGCCCAGTCTTTTCCCGCCCATCCAATGATGAGGATGTTCTTGTAAACCGTCGGCGGCTGCAGAATGGACATCGGCCAGGTACCCTTGGCCGTGTTCCACTGATCGATATTGAGCACGCCGTTTTGCGCGAAATCGGTGCAGGCTTTTCCGCTGTCGGCATCGACGGCATAAAGCTTGGCCGTCATCGATCCGATATAGACGATCTTTTGGCACGGGTGCCCGGGTTGCGGGTTCGCCGATTGCCAATAGGCGACACCGCGCGACTTCATGCCGGGCTGGGTAAGCGCTTTCAATTGTTCATGCGGATTAAATGTCCACTTCACCTTCCCCGTATCGGGCTCCAGCGCGAGGATGCGATAGAACGGCGTGCCGATATAAACCGTATTGTTGACGAAAATCGGCGTGGCTTCGGAATAGGTTTCGGCGGGAACGCCGAACTGCTTGTTGGAACGATCGCCGGTGTGAATCTGCCAGGCGATCTTCAGGCTCTTCACATTCTGCGGCGTAATCTGCGTGGCGCCGGAATATTTCTGCGCCATGAGATCGCCGTTGAAGGTGTCCCAATTTCCGTTCTGAGCGAAGGCAACCGCGCCGGAGGCGATCACGGCGGCGAAAACGAACGCGACGGTTCTGAGCATGCGCATCTCCTTTCAGCTTGCGGAAATGCGCGGGAAATCGCTCGCCAGATGCCACAGCCATCCGACGAGAGCGATCGCCATGAAGATAACCAGGACCGGGGATTCGAGAAAATAGGCACAGAGAGCCGTGCCCAGGATGTCGAGAATGATGAGCACCTCGAACAGGATATGCAGCCAGCGCGGCATCGTTCCGAACGCAATCCAGCAGGACGCGCCTAGCATCAGCGCAGTCGAGACGAGAACAGTCAGCGTGCCCCATTGGTGCGCAATGGTACCGTGCGGCGTGAAGTAATCGATCAGGCAGATTACAAATCCAACAGCTGCGGCGAACGCGAGCAGGCACGCGCCATTGAGTGATGGTGGGCGAAGAATTGCAGCGGAATCTGACACTCGGCACCCCCGAGGACGATGCCGTGGGGAGAATGGCCGGCATCTACCCGAAAATGTATCGCGCCGCAGTATGTTCCGCGTAACGTTGTCGCAGGGCTCGCCACCGTACTTTCCAGGTCGGCGACCATCCACCGCCCATGCGCTGGCCTGGCTTACGGAAAGCCGAAACTCGTCCTTCGGAAAACGCCATCGAGACGATGCGCCTCCTGAGCGAATACGATCAAGGCGAAGGCGATCCTTCGCGCGCTTCACGCGCGCTGTAACCCCGATGGCTCGTACACGCTGTCTCCGGCTTACGTTACCACCTCATTCGAAGCCGGTTCCGCTCGGCGGCCGAGATCGAGGCTGAGAATATCGCCCTCAGGCACCAAATGAATGTCCTCCTTCGCAAGGCGCCGAAGGTGCGCCTGGCAGGAGCGGATCGGGCGTTGTTTGTCTTTCTTTATCGACTGTTCCCCAGTGTCCTTGACGCTATCGCCATCGTCAAACCGGAAACCGTCCTCCGCTGGCATCGCGCCGGGTTTGGGGCCTGGTGGCGCTGGAAGACGCACGTTTTGTTGGCGTTCTACAATCAGGTCGCGGAGAGAAGCGGATTCTACGAGATACCGAAGAAGCTGCTGCTGACGGTCGGGGGTGACGGGAACAACATCTGGCCGTTTCAATCGCTTGTCGAACGCCACCGCAAGACCGGCGAGGCGATGGCCCCTAACGCGAACGAGATCATGAAGGACCTCATCGGCCACGCTTCGGAACTCGGCCTCACCGAACTCGCCGAGGTGTTCCGGGACGCCTTCGATCCCGACGTTCGGAACGCGGTCGCCCACGCGGACTACATCATCTGGCAGGACGGTCTTAGGCTGAGACGCCGGAACGGCGGCTACCCGCGCGTGATCCCGTGGGACGAGTTCGACGCCTTGATGTGCCGAGGCCTAAACTTATTCTCGATCATTCGCGGCGTGGTCGAGGAATATGTGGAGAGTTACGACCCGCCGAAGACGATCCGGTCGCGCATGAACAAGAACGAGCCGGAGGACGATTACACGATCTACCTCGACCGCGAGAACGGCGCGTTCGGCTTCACCACCGAAAAATATCCGCCGGACGAACGCAAACGAAGCTGATCAATGGTTGTCGAAGTCGTTGTACGGCGTCTGTAGCACAACGGCGCAATAGACTTCGAGAAGGCACTGCCGAACCGGATCGGTTTCCTCCACCCACCGGAAGTCCATCTCCCTGATGCGCGCCTTCGCGGTGACGAACGCGGCGGCGAACTCGGCGTCCTCCATGAGGAGCTTCCGGCTCCCGTCACCCGTTTTGTAAGTCGCCTTAATCTTGCCGGTCGCCTCGCGCGCCAGCCGGAATGCGAACGCTGCCGTGCGATCCGTCGCGCCGGGATTGCAATGGCGGCCGTAGCGCCTGCGAATGTCGTTGCTGCGCCCGACGTAGAGGTGTCGCGATCCGTCCGAGAACAGGTAGACGCCGCGCGTCATCATGCGGGCCGGGAAACGGGCTGCGGTGATCGGCGGGTGCGCCACCAGTCGCTCGAACGGCGCGTGAAGCTGGTCGACGAGAGCGGCAAAATTGGGGTGCATCTGTTTCGTTCAGTGGCGGCGAGAGACGTTATCGATCAGGTGTCCCCGTGTGGGTATCGACCCCGACGAACCACCCGCCACAGTGCATAGTTCCGGAGGGATCGCGAGCCGGTCGATCAAGAACCGCCGCTTGTCGATGACTTCGCCATCCATCGTCGCGACGCAGATGATGCGATCAACACGGAATGTCCTCGGACCGAGGCGACGATGACAGAAGCCAGTCAGATACAAGCGCCCGTCCCGCCGACGTTGCGACCGTGTGACGTGAACTTTCCGCACGGTCCTGAAGCCGCCCTCACTTCGATATTCGAGGACCGCCTCGATTGCCGGATCGTAGCGGCGTAGCTCCTGAAGGCCGCGTGTGAAGGCGAGCGGCCGACCGCCACCGCGCCCAAGCGGGTATGCGAGGCATATCGCTGCGAAAACGGCGACGAAAACCGCACACTCGATGACGACGATCATGCGGGATTGCCCTTTTCAGCGCGTCGACGAAACCCGCACCCAGTAGAAGCAATCGAAGATAAGCATTCCTAAACAGGCCGGACACGGCGTCGCACGCCAGTTGTCCCGAGTGTTGTCCCGGCTGGAAATCGAACCGGTGAACAGCCCGAAATATGATTCTAAGTCGTTGATTTAACTGGTACAGCTGGCATTTGGCCGCAACCGTGCTCTGCAAAACACGCCGATATCAGAGCAGAAAATGCCGAACAATCGCGCCAAATCCCCCGGTCTTTCCCGGAATTCGCCGAGAATTAGGGCGGAGACTCATAAAGTCCACCATACGATAGCAGCGATGAGGCAAAGGGAGGCGAGGAAGTTTCTGGCGAGCCTGTCGTAGCGTGTGGCGATGCGCCGGAAGTCCTTGAGCCGGCAGAATGCATTCTCGATCTTATGGCGCTGCTTGTAGGATTTTCGGTCGAAGCTGAAGGGCTGCTTTCGATTGGATCTGTTGGGCACGACCGGCGTGGTGCCACATGCTTTGAGCCACAGTCGTAGCTCTTCGCTGTCATAGGCTTTGTCGCCGAGCAGCTTGCTGGCGATCCTGGAGCGTTGGATCAGACGTTGGGCGGGAGGACAATCATGCACCTGGCCGCCGGTCAGCAGGATGGAAAGAAGACGGCCCTTAGCATCTGCGACTGCATGGATTTTCGTGTTGCGCCCGCCGCGCGAGCGTCCAATCGCCTGGTTCTGTTCCCCCTTTTTGCGCCCGAAGCCGAGCGGTGCGCCTTGACGTGTGTGGAGTCGATCATTTGCGTCTCGCCGGATCGTCCGCGCCCCGCGAGCCTGCGGAACAACCGCTCCCAAACACCGCGCTCCGCCCAACGCACGAAGCGATTGTAAACCGTCGTCGGCGGGCCATATTCCGGCGGGCAATCGCACCACCGGCAGCCGCTCTTGATCACATGCACGATGCCGCTGATCACCCGGCGATCGTCCACCCGCTCTTTACCGCGCACATCCGTCGGCAAATGTGGCTCGATCAGCCGCCATTGCTCATCGCTCAGCCAAAACAGGTTGCGCCCCATCGCCTTGCCCCGAATCATTCGGGCAAAGAGAATCAACAACCAACTCAGCCGACAATGATTTTATTGGGTCTACACCCTAGTACAACCCACAGCTTCGACGTTTCCGGCGAAATCCAAACCTAGGATCGAACGCCGCGGCCGGCGGAGCCCGGTGAAGACCCGTATGAAAACGGGTGGCCCCGAAGCTCGCCGCAATCCGTCCGTCCGACTGCCGCTGCATGGACCCGGACCAAGAGCTCCCCTCGTTGCGGCTTCGGCTTCGGGACTTCGCGGACGTTCAGAACATCTGGTGATCCGAAGCGTGTGATTACGGCAGCCTTCATAGTGCCCTTCAGCGACAACTTAGTCGCCGACAGCCTACACGAAATCGTAGACGAGAACGCTGCCCGGAACTGTGTCGAATTCGGCAAGCGCATACGGAGAGGCTGAGTTGAGCAATGCTGCGCCACATAAGGGTGCGCGAGTTCCCCGTTCGGTTCGAACAGCTTCTCGCCTACCGCCACGTTTCGGCATGAAAAACCCCGTCACAATCCGCGCGGCTAACGATGCTAGCTACCGACAAAAGCTCATTTAAATCCTAGCGAATTTCCCGCTATTCATCGAGCAGCGCTGAAGATCAAACTGAACCACTGCCGCGCATTGCGGACGGTTGGTGTGTCACATGATTGGAGTACACCCCTTCTCTTACTTCACGACGAGCTTGTAAACAACACCGAGACTGTGGGCGCCGCCGGCAGACGCAGTTCCGTAGAATGTACCGGGCTTGCCTTCGAGCACCGCCCCATAGGGATGGCTGCCATCGGGACCATTGAATCTGTAGATGACGGCCTCGGCGTTGATTTGACTCTCCAGATAAGTATAGATCGTGCCGCTGTCCGACGACTTGCCACCATTCACGGTTGTGCCGTACAGAAGGCCATCCGATGCGAAGACTGGCTTGGCGTAGGGATAGCTTCCGTCGCTCGCGTTATAAATGCCCTTGAAAGACCACTCCACGTCTTGTTCCTTGCTCGTAGAGCCGTGGTGAAAAAGAGTTCCCAGCCCGTAAGTGCCTCCGACGGTCGTTGTACCGACAGCATCGTCACCATCAACGACTGCAACTCCCGCGATGGGAGTCGCACCATCATCTTCGGCGCTACCCTCGAATACCAAGAAGGGAACGAAGTCGCCACCAAACTCCAAGGAAAACATTACTCCAAATCCATCCCCGCCGGCCGAAGCTGTCCCCGAAAGAAAGGTGCCATCCCCGAAGGTAAATTCGACCAGATCGCTATAGGGGTGCGCTCCGTCTGTAGACGCCGCGCCAAGTGCATATAACACGGAATAGGCTCCATTCGGCGCAATCGCGTAGATCGTCCCGTTATCGTAGGGGCTTCCCCCATTTACTGTTGTACCATAGAGATTTCCATCAGTTCCGAAAGAGACGCCGCCATAGGGATAGCTGCCGTCGGAATTGTTGTAGATGCCCTGGAAGGTGTGGAGTATAGCCTCGGCCCCATTTGCCGCGATCTTATAGACTACTCCCAGCCCGCTCGACCCTCCAAAATATGTCGTTCCGTAAAGGTTCCCACCCGCATCCATCACGACGCCGGCGTAGGGGCTGGCGCCGTCGTTGCCTCCGATGAAGGAGTGAATGATCGTTTCGACGCCCTTTTTGCTGATCTTGAACACCGTTCCGAGATTGGCCGACCCACCGGCGAGCGTGGTGCCGTACAGATCGCCCTTCTTGTCCATGATGAGGGTCGAATAGGGTGATGCACCATCGGCTCCGCCTGCAAAGGAGTGAAGCACCGTAAGCTTTGCCTTGGCGAGCGCCGCGGACGGCAAGGCAAACGCCATGCTCGTCAGGACAAGGCAGGAAGCAATCGATCGTGTGAACCGCGCGCTCATGGCCATTCCCTCGGCATGGGTGAAAGGCAGCCAGCGTACACTTGGGCTGCATGCCCTGCAAACCCGCTGGCACTGGGCACTCTTACAGTTTGAATTCTTCCGGCTTTGCTTTGTAAGGGCGCGCTTTTTCGGGGCCGCGTCTTCGGCTTCCACTATGCGGACCAGGTCGCCATTTCGCAGAGACGGTCTGAGATACTAGCCGCCATCGCCGGGGCCATCTCGCTATCGTACCCGCGAGGCCCGGCACGCTTCTTTGCCGGCTTCTCGCTCGGCCTTTTGCCTAAGCCGCTCTGCTTCGCCAGCCGTGATCTACGCTCGGCATAGTTCGGAGCGACCATGGGCTCCGAACTATGCGTCAACCATTAACGAAAAGTAATGAAGGCGTTACTTGCCCCACGCTCGCCCGATAGCGCACCCTGAATCGTAGTTTGGGGGGGTAATTCATGGGCAAACAATTCGGGGCGATCAGAACACTGGGGGCGTGCGCAACCGGCGCACTTTTATTCCTTTCCGGCAGTGGAGCATTTGCGAGTCAGAAGATCACACGCTTCGATGCCCCAGGCGCGGCGCAGACTTACGCCTATGGTCTCAATAATGCGGGAGATGTAGCGGGATATTATATCGACAGCAGTGGCGATTATCACGGCTATATCAGAGATTCGCAAGGTACTTATACACCGTTCGATGCTCCTGGCGCTGTTGCTACGATCGCGGACAGCATCAATGCGGACGGGACGGTTACAGGATACTTCTACGATAACTCCTTGCTCACGCATGGGTACGTCCGTACCATCGATGGAAAAATTAAAGAATTTGATCCACCCGGCTCGGCCGATACTCAAGCATACACAATAAATTCGGACGGAGTCGTGGTGGGCCAATATTACGACGCGTCAGGTGTGCTGCATGGATTCATTCGATCATCGAAAGGAAATATCAAACCGATCAGGGTGAAAGGCGCCACTAACGATTCTGCGATTGGTTTGAACGACGCCGGGGATATCGCAGGTGATTTTACAGGCTCCGACGAAATTGTTCGTTGCTTTATTCAGCTCGAAAGCGGAGCAACGACACCTTTCAATCCGGACGGAGCCACCTATACGACGGTGGGCGGTATCAATTCCAGCGATTCAATCGCCGGCGATTTCAACGATGCAGCAGGTATGACACATGGATTTATGCGATCCGCAGGCAGGACCATTAAGCAATTCGATGTGATAAAGGCTCTGAACACTTACACACTCGGCGCGCAGATCATCAACTCATCCGGCGACATCGTAGGGTCCTATGAAGACGCATCGCAAGTTGATCACGGCTTCATTCGCAACGGCAGTTCAGGGAATATTACGAAATTCGATCCCAAAGGCTCCGCCAAAACCTATGGGCAGATCATAAACGATAGCGGCGAAGCCGTCGGCTATTTCCTTGATTCCGGCGGCGCTGCTCACGGCTACATCCTTATCCAAAAGTAGAAAAGTCTCGCATCTCTTAGGGGGAACGGAAGTCTCGGCGAGGTTCAATTGCCCTTTTGGGCGCCATTGCAATGTGTTGGTGCTCTGCAGGTAGAGCGGGACAGGCCGATGACGGTCGGCCGTCCGGCGATCACGATCTCCCCACCACGACGGTCACCTTGGCTCCGGGCAATTCGTTTGAGCGCACTCCGAACACGACGAAAAGTAGAAAAGAGTGCCACGGCGACCGTTACGCCGTGTGCAATCACTCGATGTCTACCTCAAGCCAACCAATATTGTGGCTATTGGTATTCTGTAAAGAAGGCCGACGGCGGGATGCTGATAGATACGCCACCCTACCACCAAAGTACGGACGTGTGGTTCCACATGCATGGGGTGCCTAATGCAGGCGCGGGAAGGCCGGATATCCGGTGAGCATCCGGTCCCCATATAATTCGAAGGATTCTCTGAAGGTTTTTCGAAGTTGAGCAACATCGGGATAGCTGGATGGACGATTCCGGCGCAGTACAAGGACCAGTTTCCAAGCGAAGGCAGCCATCTCGAACGCTATTCATCCCGGCTTAAGGGAGTCGAGATCAACTCCTCATTTTACCGCTCGCACAAAGCCTTCACCTACAGGCGCTGGGCGGCCACTGTTCCGGATGAGTTTCGCTTTTCGGTCAAGCTGCCGCGCAGGATTACCCAAGACCAGCGTCTCAAGGACTACGGCGACCTGCTGAAGCGCTTCCTGGACGAAGTATCAGGCCTCGGCAATAAACTCGGCGTGTTCCTGGCGCAATTGCCGCCCTCGCTCTGCTACGACGCGGAAATAGCCGAGGCTTTCGTTCGAGACTTACGGCAATTTGGGGTGACGATAGCCTGCGAGCCTCGGCATGCCAGTTGGTTTATACCGATGGCTGACAAGCACTTCGAGGTGCTCCAAGTCATGCGAGTCGCGGCCGATCCGCCACGGGCGCCAAACGGTGGCATCCCCGGCGGCGACAAGCGGGTGGCATATTTCCGGCTCCATGGCAGCCCGACAATTTATTACTCCGGCTATTCGGATGCCGTGCTCTCCGAACTGGCCATGAAATTGCGTTACCGTGACTGGCGTATCTTCGACAACACGGCAGCGTTTCACGCACTGGGAAATGCGTTGAATTTGGAGCAGAAGCTGCCTTGGGGCTTTGACAGCTGCTAGTGGAGCGACTCTAACTTTTGCTTCCCTCGATTGACAGCGGCGAGAACGCGGTTTGGGTCTGCGGTCCAGACGAAGGGTTTGGGCTGAGCATTGGTTTCCTCGACGAAGCGGTTGATGGCGGCCTGAAGGTCGACGACGGATCGGAAGACACCTCGCTTGAGCCGGCGCCTCGTGAGTTTGGCGAAGAAGCCTTCGACGGCGTTGAGCCAAGAGGCCGAAGTGGGGGTGAAGTGGAAGGTCCAGCGGGAATGTCGTGCCAGCCAGGCGCGCACGTTGGGGTGCTTGTGGGTGGCGTAGTTGTCGATAATTGCATGGATCGTTTTTCCTGCGGGGACCTTTGCCTCGACGGTGTTGAGGAAGCGGATGAACTCTTGATGGCGGTGTCGCTGCATGTTCGAGCCAATCACGGTGCCGTCGAGCACATTGAGAGCTGCGAACAGCGTTGTTGTGCCATGACGTTTGTAGTCGTGCGTCATCGTGCCGGCACGGCCTGGCTTCATCGGCAAGCCGGGCTGGGTGCGGTCCAGCGCCTGGATTTGGCTCTTCTCGTCAACTGAGAGCACGACGGCATGCGCAGGTGGATCGACGTAGAGACCGACGACGTCCTTGAGCTTCTCGGCGAACTTCGGGTCCTTCGACAATTTGAAGGCATGGATGCGATGTGGCGCGAGCTGATGAGCTTCGAGTATGCGCTGCGCGGAACGTAGCGAGACACCAGCTGCCTTGGCCAGCATCCGGCCCGTCCAGTGCGTTGTCTCTCCCGGAGGCGGCCCGAGAACGAGATCGATGACATACTGCACGGTGGCAGCCGGAAGCGGTGCTTTGCCGGGTTTGCGCGTCTTGTCGCGCAACAACCCATCTACGCCTTCCTGCATGAAGCGTTCTTGCCAGCGCCAGACCACCGGCTTCGATTTTCCGGACCGACGCATGATCTCGGTCGTGCCGTCGCCGTCAGCCGTGGCCAGAATGATATTTGCGCGCCAGACATGCTTCTGCGGCGCACTGCGATCTGCGACGATCGCCTCAAGCTTGAGGCGATCTCCGCGCGTGACCTTCACGCTTATCCCTGCTCTCATGCAAAGAGCTTGAACTGCTTCGCGCGATATGGGAATCGCCTGAATGAATCAGACCACTAGATACCCTGCGGACTCATTCATATTATCGCATGTGCGAGCTTAGATGCTCGACCGTTTACATGCTCCCCGGCGCCCAAATCGCGATACTGACGGACTTGAAGACCTCGAACATTCCGCCGCGGTGGTCGCGTGCGTCTTGAAAAGGGGGGAACAGCGGGTCGATCAATGCGTTTTCGCGATGGGAATTCGTCTAATGTCAATTGTCAAAAGAGCATTTTTTGCCATTACGCTGGCAGCCGCGTTCGGAACGGAGGTCGCAGCGCAGGGTGTTGTAGCGCGGGGAGAATATCTCACAATCCTGGGAGATTGCGCCGGCTGCCATACCGCCGCACGCGGCCCCGCATACGCAGGTGGCCTCCCGTTTGTTGCGGCGTTCGGTACGATCTATTCCCCAAACATCACACCAGACAAACGCACTGGCATCGGCACTTGGACATCCGACCAATTCTATCGCGCGCTGCACGAAGGCATTGCGTCAGATGGAAGGCGCCTTTACCCGGCGTTTCCGTTTCCTTATTTCACCCGCGTCACGCGCTCCGACTGCGACGCGCTCTATGCCTATCTGCGCACAATCAAACCTGTAAACGCGACGCGGCCGGCGAATAAGCTCATACCACCATTCAATATTCGTGCGCTGATGACGATCTGGGACGGGATGTATTTCGATAAGGGAACGTTTCGGAACGACTCGTCCAGATCGTCGATCTTCAATCGAGGATCCTATATCGTCAACGGTCTCGGCCATTGCGCGGCATGTCACACTCCAAAAAACCTGCTCTTTGGCGATGAAAAAGACAAGCCTCTAACAGGCGATACCCAGGAGGGCTGGTACTCTGCCAATCTGAACGGAAACCGCCGCGATGGTCTCGGCAGATGGAACATCGGCGATATCGTGCAATATCTGAAGACGGGGCGGAACCGGTTTGCCGCCGCAGCTGGAACCATGCAGGAAAAAGTCACGTCATCGACCAGCCGAATGTCCGATGGCGATCTCAAAGCGATAGCAATATACCTGAAAAGTCTGGCGGCGATTCCTGAGCCGACTCCGACTGTTCCGAAGCCGGCTGCCATGCACAACGGTCAGGCAATCTTTGTCGAGAATTGTTCGGCCTGTCACTCGGAGCCGGGAGCAGGCAGACCGCGCGATTATCCGGATCTGGACGGGGATACGCTTGTCATGGGCTACGATTCGGAAACCGTGATCCGTATCGTCCTTGAGGGCGCGGAATCTGCCAGGACGAAAAACGCGCCGACGACCTTTTCGATGCCATCTTTCGGCGCGCTAAGCGACAAGGACGTTGCGGACGTGACGAGCTTTATACGCAACATGGATGGCAATCACGCCTCGCCGGTGAGCGCCCAAGATGTGGCGGCTGTGCGGAAAACCCTGTTGCGGACGGCAAATTAACCCGTGCGCGCAGAGGTTTCCTTGCCGCAAGGCTGGCAATCCCACGCTCCAATCGGTGAGAGGCACTCCGCTCCCCGCGTTGTGCGCGCTTGGACTAAGGTATCGCCGCCGGCGACCCGCGGGCGGGTTTCTCGCCATGGGGCGGCATGGGTTCGGTGAACTTCCACGGCGTAGCCGTATCGATCTTATCCGCCGAAACCTGCTCGATGTCCGGCGACTGCGGATTCGCCGATGTGGTCGTACCAAAATTCTTTCCTGGCTTCTGCGAGATGCTCTGGACGTAGGCAACGAGTTCCCAAACGGTTCGGTCCGGCAGCATTGCCCCAAACGCCGGCATACCCGCGCTACGGCCCTGAACGATATCGAGATAGATGTTCGCCGGCGACGAACGATAAATCCACAGATCGTCGCTGAGTGCTGGCCCCATCCCGCCGCCGCCGCGTGCCATATGACAGCCGGAGCAATTGAACGCGTCGAAATCTTTCGCGCCACGCGCAACGGCATCGGGATCATCCGCGAGCGGATTCTGCATGTTGGGATTGAGGCCCGCCGGCGATCCACTCGGATAGATTCCACTCACGGGCACGCGTAACAGGGCTCCTGCCGGCACTACGCCTTGGTAGGACGATACTATACTCGAGGGCAATACGGGCTGTGCGCCCGGCATGAGGATGAGAGTCAGCGCGGAAGCGACCACCGCTACGATTGCTGCGCCGATGACAACGACCATCCATCGAAAATTATCCATCGGAACCGCCTTTCAGCGTTACCAGCGGAACGCCGTAAGAAGATAGAATGTTGCGGATTGCAGGTTGTTCGCGTGCGATAATCGCGTCCAGCCTCTCGCGCAGCACTGTGTCACCTTTGCGCGTACCCATCGCGATGGCGAAGCGAAACTGCAGCGGCGCAAATCGTGAAACGCCCGTTATAGGCGTGACGGTCAGCGCGACCGGCGAGAATTTGGCGAAATATCCCGCTAGTGGTCCCCACACGGCCGCAACATCGACCTCTCTTTTCTCCACCGCTTCGATAAGGCGCGCCGGGGGATTTGGCTTGGAGAAATCGCCATAAATCATATAACCATGTACATTGTCGACGATGCCTTCCTGTCCCAGGGCCATCGTGGGTGGCGTCGAATCATCACCGATCAAATGCACGCCGATCTTCAATTTGCGCAGACGCCGGTCAGTGATTGATGCAATGGCGGTTCCATCCGCCTTGCGCGATACGAACACGTATGTCGAAGCATAGTAGGGGCGCGTGGTTCCGACTTCATCCATGTGAGCGGTGACGCCCAGCATGACATCGCATTTGTGTGCGTCGAGTGTGCGCTTGATAAATCGTTCATTCTGCAAGGCGTAGGTATATTGCAGCGTATCGCCCAGGTCGCGCGCCACGAGGTCGGCGATCTTGTTCTCAAAACCATCACCTGCGCGGTTGGAAAACGGAAGATTGTTCGGCTCCGAACAGACGCGCAGCACCCCGGCCTGAGCCGCCAGCGGCAAGCACAGCGCGAACGCCGCAAGCTTAATGCAACGCATTGGAGCCCTCCTTCGGCGAAAGCGAAAAGACCATGAGCGTCGAGCCACCACTGGTGTAAGCGGGAAGATCGCCGACAGCGCCCGTATAGCCGAGCGCCGCGGTGCGCACGCGCGGATCGAGGGGAGCATTCGCCAGCGCGCCCGCCCAACCCCCGATGCCAGAGAGCATCGCGATATACTGGTTGCCGTCCTTTCCCTGATAGGTGATCGGCTGACCAATGAAGCCGGACGGCGAATGAAATTGATAGAGTTGTTTGCCGTTTCGCGCGTCCACCACCTTGAACCACCGATCCATCGTTCCATAAACGGCGATGTTGCCGGCTGTGACGAGCGTTCCAGACCAGACCGGGAAATTCTCGTGGATCGCCCAGACTTTCTTGCGAGCGGTCAGATCCCACGCAGCAAACTCGCCGCGATAGTGGCCCGGGCCTGCATACATATCGACCGTGGCACCGACATAAGGTGTACCCGCGATATAACCGACCTCCGACGTTTTGTAGTCCATGCAGAGATGCTGATGCGGCACGTACAGCAGTTTCGTCATTGGCGAATAAGCCACCGGCTGCCAGTCCTTTACGCCCGGCGAGGCGGGGCAGATACCTGGCACGTCCTTGCCGAGCACAGGTTTGAGCTGAGGTACCATCACGGGACGACCGGTCTTGATGTCGAACGACGACATCGATGTCTGCGTGTCATACTTGTCGGCAAAGTAGATTTGGCCGGTCTGCCGATCGATGATGAACATGAATCCGTCGCGGCCAGGATGCACCAGAACGTGGGTCATCTTTCCGTTGATCGGCAGATCAAGCAGAAGATTCTCGTTTATCTCGTCATAATCGTAGAGATCGTGTGGGTTGAGCTGGTCTGCCCACACAGCCTCTCCGGTATCGGCATCGCGCGCAAAGATTGTGGTTGTCCACTTGTTATCTCCTTCGCGCTGATTGGAATTCCATGGCCCTGGATTTCCTGTGCCATAAAAAATGAGATTCTTCGCGGGATCGTAGGAAATCCACCCCCAGACGGGACCGCCGCCGACTTGCCATCGTCCGGGCGGCCAAGTGGTAACGCCGAGATCCTTTCCCTTCGCATTGGCATAGAAGGGATGAAATCGTGGCCCGATCAGGACATCCTTGTCCGGACCGACGGAATAACCTCGCCATACGATCTTGCCGGTGTTTTCGTCGAGTGCTGTCAGCCAGCCGCGCACGCCCATCTCGCCGCCGGAATTTCCGACGAAGACCTTTCCATGTGCTGCAAGGGGCGCCATCGTCATCGTCATGCCCTGGGTGATCTCGCCAAGCTTGACGGCCCAGATTTCTTTGCCGGTCTTGGCATCCACAGCGATCGTGTGATCGTCCAGCGTGTTGAAGAATATCTTGCCGTTGTCGTAGGCCTCGCCCCGATTGACGACGTCGCAGCAGGCCTCGCCCTGCGACGACGGATCGACGCGTGGGCTGTATTTCCATTTCATATCGCCCGTGGTCGCATCCAACGCGAACAATTCGTTTGGATAAGCGCCTACGACATACAGAGTATCTCCAATCACTATGGGAGCGGCTTCCTGACCGTGGTTCGATCCGACCGAAAATGTCCAGGCCGCGCGCAATTGGCTCGCGTTGCCGGCGTTGATCTGCTTCAGGCCCGAAAAGCGCGTCTGCGCGAAATTCTTAGCAGGCATTACCCACTGCTTGTCGTCGGTGATCAGCGATTGCAGATCGTCTGCCGATGCGGCAGTCACGCAGGAAAATTCGGCGGCGGCAGCCAAAATCAGCAATGACGTTTTGAACTTCACGTTCATGGGATCACCGAAACAAGCGTTGAAAGGTGTTGAGGCCCCGCGCCGGAAATCCAGCGGGCGAAAAGCCATATTGCGATGGAGAAGAAGACGAGATTCGCCGGTACCCACATCAGTAGCCCGGCAATCTCTTGATCCTGGAGCTGCGTCAGTCCCCACCTAAATGCGTTTTCGCCGGGCATTGTGCAGATCGCCTGCGGCGCAAACAGCATGACGACGCCTGGAAGATCCGTCGCAACTGCTCCTGTCATCACGAACAATGCCCGTGCACCGTAGCTGAGGTTCGCCCCATTTGTGTGCGACAATACTACATCCCAGAATAGAAATGCGGTGCTGAGAATGGTTCCCAATTCCAGCAGTTCAGTTGGCAACGACTGAGCCGCCCACCGAAACGCCACCGGCCAATGCCAAAAAAGGAAGGTGCCAACGAAGGCGACCCATGACGTCACAGATGCTGTCGGCGGGCGCACGAAAGCGCTGCGCCGCAGGCGCTCACTAGCTCCACCGAGTACCAAAAGAGGCGCCGCAACCGCGATCAGTAAAAGATGCTGCGCCATGTGTGCCGAGAAGAGTTGCGCCGCAAGTAGACTCACGGGAGGGAAAACCGCGATCATGATGGCTACTATGCCAACAGCTGCGCAAACGGTGCGGGTTAGTGGGCGCATATTGGCACCGAGATGGACGCGATCGATTCAAAGATTATCGCCGCCAGAAAACAGAGGCTTGAGAAAATTCCCCAGATGGACATGAAGCGCGAGCGGGTTTCGCCGGCGTCCGCCGCACGCCAGCACGCCAGCGAAACGCCCGTGCCCGCGAGTGCCGCGATGACGGCGACCGCGTCAAAAGCGAGCAGCAGTGTCCACAATATCTCTGGCGACGCTGCCGTGGTGGGGTGATCGCCGCCGTAACACGTCTCGGCCGAAACCCAATAGGCCATCATCAATTGACCGAGCCAGAAGACAGGTGCGGCGCAACTGCCAAACATCAGTACCCAGAAATTAGGGCGCCGCGGCTCCGGCCGAGCGATCGTCACGTCGCTCATGACCGCATCCCCAGCAGGGGCGTTATGTAAAAGGTAAAGAACACCGCCAGCCACACAGCGTCAACAAAATGCCAGTAAAGCGCGCCGATATGAATGTGAGCGTAGCGAACGCGATTGAAGTAACCCATCGCCGACCAAGCGAAGAGCGCCCATAACATTACCACACCCACGACAACATGCGCCATATGGAAACCCGTGACGGTGAAATAGAGCGAGCTGTACGGTGTGGACGAAAGCGTGAACGGCTTCTGCGCCCATTCAAAATATTGCACGATAAGAAAGACCATCCCCAATGCGGCGGCGAAGGCGAGGCCAATGCAGAGGCGCTTGCTGTCGTCCCGCTCGATGCTAAACTGCGCCCATCCCACCGCCACGCTCGACAGAAGCAAGACAACTGTGTTGGGCAACGCCAGCGTCAGGTCGGGCAATCCACCCTCCGGAAACGAGCCCGCCGCATGCGGCTGCACAGCGATATAGAAATAGCTGAAGAGCAGGTATGCGAAGAGCGATGCTTCGGTGAACACTACGAAGATCATGGCCCACCAGCCGGTTGCGCGTGTGTCAATGGCACCGACAGGCAGCGCAGTCGTGAGGGACCGACGGTTAGCCATTGGCCGTTGGCTCCGCGGTTTCCCCAAGAGAACGTTCCGGCCATAGCCAGCCGACGATATCCGTGCCCGAGCCCAAGATGCCGAGTGCCGCGAGCCACCAGAACTGGAACGCAAGCCCGATAAAAATGAGTGTTGTTGTGAGCGAAAGAATGAATGGCGCGTAGGAGTCGCGCGGCATCTTCAGAATGATTTCCGGCTCGCCGTCCAATACTGAGGTCCCAATGGCTTCGCGGCCTTTATTGAGGACCAGTCCGGCATGGGGATAGCTTGGCTCTTCGGCTCCCAACCTGTCTTCCCAGAGCGGGTGACGGCTTCCAACAGTAGGAATGACGACAAAATTATAGGGCGGCGGCGGAGAAGGGACAGACCACTCCAGCGTCGGCGCATCCCACGGATTGGCTCCGGCGGGAGTGCCGGTGCGATAGCTTTTGAATATATTGACGATGAACAGCAGAACGCCGATCGCGAATAGAAAAGAACCCGCGGTCGTAATCAGGTTCAGCCAGTCCCAGCCCATTCCATCCGCATAGGTGTAAACGCGGCGCGGCATCCCAAGCAGACCGGAGATGTGCATCGGAAAAAATCCGAGGTTGAAACCGACGAACATCGTCCAGAAATTCCAGCGTCCAAGGCGCTCATCGAGAAGTCGGCCGGTGAATTTCGGAAACCAGAAATAGGTTGCGCCCACAACGGGAAATACATTGATCCCGATCAGCACATAGTGAAGGTGCGCCACGACGAAATAAGTGTCGGTGAGTTGCCAGTCGACAGGAACAGATCCCGTCATGAAACCCGAAACGCCGCCGACAGTGAACAGCACGATGAAACTGGCGAAGAACATGAAGGCGGTGGTGAATACCGGCCTGCCTGTCCAAATCGTGGCTAACCAGGCGAATACACCGACCGCGCTCGGCACAGCGATGATGATCGATGCCGCGCTGAAGAATGAGAGCGATACGCTCGGCAATCCGGTCGCAAACATGTGGTGCACCCATACGCCGAAACCCAGCACCATTGTTGCGACGGTCGCGAGAGCTACCACGGTATAGCCGACGAGCGGCCTGCGACAGAACACGGGCAAGCCATCCGAGACCATGCCCATCGCGGGAAGGACGATCGCATAAACCCAGGGATGACCGAACATCCAGAACAGGTGTTGCCACAGCAGCGCCGAACCGCCCGCCGGTGCGTCGAAGAAGTGCGTACCGACATTTCGATCCATCCACAGTAAGAAAAATGCTAAACTCACGGCCGGGATCGCAAAAATGTTGGCCGCCGATGCCGTCACTGTGCCCCAGGCGAGGATCGGCACGCGGTTAATCGACATGCCTGGCGCACGCATGCGCAGGAATGTGACGACAAAATTGATGGAGCCAACCGTGGTGGAAATGCCGAGCAGGATCATGCCCAGCGAATAGAAATCGATATTGGGACCAGCATTGTACGCCCGAGCCGCATAGGGCACGTAATTGAACCAACCATCGTTCGGTCCAAATCCGAATGCGAACGCCGCATAAAGGAAAATCCCGGCGCACAGATAGATCCAGTAACTAAGCGCATTCAGCCGCGGCAGCGCCATGTCGCGCGCACCCAGTATCAAGGGCCAGAGGTAATTGCTGAAGCCGGAAAGCACTGGCCCGGCATAAAGGAAGATCATGGTCATGCCGTGCGTGCTGAACAGCTGATCGTATTGCTCGGGCGTGAGCAGATGCTGACCCGGCCAAGCAAGTTGCAGACGGAATATCAGCGCCTCGACGCCTCCTGCAATCAGGAAGGCGAACGCGGTGACGATGTAGCGAAGACCGATCTCCTTGTGATCGACGGTAGAGAGAAATCCCGCGATACCAGGCCGCGACTCCCACACGCGCTTCAGATTTTCAGAAAGCGCGCCTTGGCCTTCTTCTTCGACCGCCACCGTGGGAACGCGTTCGTAGTCGGCTATCGTCATTGCGCTCTTCAATCCAAAGTCTTGAGGTAGGCTTGAACGTCTGCAAGCTCGCGAGCCGAAAGCTCAGGTTTCTGCATGAGGCTTCCAGGTTTGATGCCCTGCGGATCGGAAATCCAGCGTTCCAGATCAGCCGGGTTGTTCGGCAAAACGCCAGCCGCCAAAGAATGCCGCTGCATCAGGTGGCTGAGGTCGGGACCAAGCATCCCGGCTGCGGATGTTCCGCGCACCGCATGACAGCTTCCGCAGTACATATTGAAGTTGGCGAGCCCCGCCCATTGATCGCCTTTTGTCGGCAGTTGCGGCGACCGCAATTGATGGTTCCACCACGCGCTAAAGTTCCTGGGAGTATCGGCGACGACCAGCAATCCCATCTTGGCGTGTTGCAGGCCGCAATATTCGGTGCATTGGCCGTAATAGAGTCCAGGCTTGTCGGCCTCGAGCCACATCTCGTTCGTCAGTCCGGGAATGGTATCGGTCTTTCCGGACAAGGCCGGTACCCAGAAGGAGTGAATCACGTCGCCCCCGACCAGCTTGAACAGAATGGGCTGACCCGCAGGAATGTGGATCTCGTTCGCAGTGGAGAAGATTTGATCCGGATCACTGTTCAGATAGCGGACTTGCCACCACCACTGACGCCCTGTGACTTCGATGGTCAGCGCGGGTTTGGTAATTGGCGACGTCACTTTCGCTAGAACGATCATGGTCCATACGACGCTGAACAGGAGAACGAGCGTGGAGATGCCGACGCCCAGCCACAGCCAGTTCAAAGCTTCTACAGGCGGCTCGAGCGCCAACCTGCTGCCTGGAATGGCCGCACTGCCAGGCCGTCGCCAAATCGCTCCCGCAAGCAACACCGAAATGATGACGATGACCACGATGGAAATGGTAATAACGCCCCAAGTGAGTGCCACAACGGGGGCTGCTTTCCTGCCCGCAGCGTGGAGATAATCAAGCGGTGTTGCGACTGCCGGACGTGCTAATGCAAACCAAATCGGCAACGCATATGGCAACAGTGTTTTTGTCAACCGATTGTTGCACACCGCTGTCCGCCCACCCATCAGCCGCAACAATCGGCTGAGCAAATAACGACGAAAACGGCCTATTGATCCGCGCAGGTTGCAGAGAGATTTTGTCGCAGTTCGATGGTCGGCCTCCGGCCAGATCTGGGACCCAATTCGTTCGATGAATCGATTTCGGCTCGGTGGGTGTGGGGCTTGGTGGGCGATCGCCGAAGGCCGGGTATCAGAATGCCTGCCGGCACAGGATCCGAAAAGCTACATCCGTCCGGCGACTAGCTGTAGCGAGCGACCCTGCTTCAGGTCACATTTTTCTCCTTAATCGTTGTTGGGCGAAGCGTCGCGTGTCCAACGTCCAGCGTCGGCCGTTCGGCTTGCGTTCGCTCAAGGCTGGCCCGCGCCGCCGGAAGAACCATACACCTGCCCTGTTGCATAGCTCGCGGTGGCATCTGCAAGCTGCACATAGATAGAGGCGAGCTCCGCCGGCTGCCCAGGACGGCCCATCGGGGTCTGGCCGCCGAATTTCTCCAGCTTTTCCATGCTGGCGCCGCCGCTGACTTGCAGCGGCGTCCAGATTGGCCCAGGTGCGACGCCGTTGACGCGAATACCTTTCTTAGCAAGTTGTTTTGCAAGCGACTTAACGAAGTTCATCGTGGCGGCCTTGGTCTGCGCATAGTCATAGAGATCGGGCGACGGATCGTAAGCCTGCTCCGACGTCGTGCCGATGATGACTGAGCCTGGGTTCAGGTGCGGCAATGCCGCCTTGATGATCCAGAACGGCGCATAGATGTTCGTCTTCATCGTGGCGTCGAAATCCTCCGTCGAAATGTCGAGTATCGACTCCTTCGATTGCTGGCGTCCCGCGTTACTGACGAGGATGTCGAGCCCGTCAAGTTCGCGCACCGCCCGCCTAACCAAATCCACGCAAAAGCTCTCGTCGCGAAGATCGCCCGGAATGGCGACACCTTTGCGGCCAGCCTCGCGAATGACCGCGATCACATCCTTCGCGTCGTCTTCCTCATCGGGATGGTAGTTGATGGCGACATCCGCGCCTTCGCGGGCATAGGCAATTGCCGCCGCGCGGCCCATGCCGGAATCGCCCCCGGTGATCAGCGCCTTGCGACCGACGAGCCGGCCGGAGCCGCGATAGGTTTTCTCGCCATGATCCGGCGGGGGCGTCATCTTCCTGGCGAGACCCGGCCAAGGCTGAGATTGCTTCTCGAACGGCGGTTTTGGATAGGCCTTGGTCGGATCACGTAAAATCTGGTCGCGGGAAATCTGAGACATCGCAAAGCCCTTCACGAATTGCACCTTCGGAACGGCGCAGGCCGCGAAATGTTGCACCCAAATGCTATCCTCTTTTTGCTTTCTTTTTCGGCCCATATGAGCAGCTGAGCCCTCGCTGGAAAGCTATCTGTCCCGGTTCCGGCCTGCGGGGCCGGCGCATTCACTAGGATCGGCTGAACTGCCTATTGGCCGCCATCTGCTGCACGTGTTTTTGGCCGGCCTGATCAGAGTATTCCCGCGGTTCGCGTATCCCGAGGCCGAACGCGCGCTCGTGCTTGCCTTCCTCATAGTGTTTCACTGTCTCACGAGATGACGCGAGGCGTTCCCGTGCAGGAACCGGCACTTCCTCATGTGGTTATCCCTCTATGATGCAGAGGACCGCCGGATGCCATTCGCCCTGAGAAGTTCTGCCTTCGAAAACGGAGACTCAATTCCAGAACGATTCGCCCAAGCAGGCGAGAACGTTTCGCCGCAACTGGCTTGGGAAAATCCACCGGCGGGCGCAAAGAGCTTTGTGCTTGTTGTCGAAGACCACGACGCCCCGGTCGGCACTGTGACACATTGGGTCGCGTTCGACATTCCCGCCGAACGCAGGGGGCTACCGCAACATGCGACCGGGATGTTCGCCGAAGGTGTGAACGACATGGGCCATAACCGCTATGACGGACCGAAGCCACCAAAGAACCACGGCCCGCATCGCTACCATTTTCGGCTCACAGCTCTTGACGTCGAGTCTCTGGACCTCGCTGACGGAAGCCCCAGCAACGACATCAAGAAGGCCGCTCGCGCCCACACCCTCGCGGAAACAACGCTTATCGGCACGTTCGAAACAGAATAGTCGAGTCGCGACTTCTGCATGACGGCAGGCCTGGCGGCCTACACAGGCCGCCTCCCGCGGTGGATGCAAAAATTACTTACCTTTCGCGCTCGCGCCGATCTTGCTGGCGACGTCATCTTCTTTTAGGCCACTTTTCGGATGACCGTAGCCCGAGCTGCTTCGTCCGGTGATGCCGATATCGAAAATAATGCCGTCGTTGTTGTCCGCAGTCACGCCACCCGGAACCCGATCCAAGCCCAACGATTTACGGAGCCGCCAAGCTACATTGTGATCCGCGGGAGAGGTGTCCCCCGAAACGCCAAGGGCGCCCACCAAAACATTTGCCTCGTCATACAACGCGAGACCACCGCCGAAGACGACCGCTCCGCTCGCCTTCTTTCCAACCATTGGGTCGTTGGCGGTGCCGTAGAGCTCACCGTCGCCCGCGTACATGGTATGCACGTCGACAGGATTGGTTTCCAGAACGCCATAGAGAAATCCGCCAGGCTGCGCACCGGCATAAAGATTGGCGGTCGACAGCGATGAACCTGGAAGGCTAAAGGCGTTTGCCGTATTCGCCTTTTCGATCGCAATGGCGCGGCTTCCCGGCCACTGGTCGCCCGGTTCTTTTCCCGAGAAGCAGACGGCCCGGACAATGCCCATACGATCGATTACCGCGGCCCACATATGATTGTCGAGGCCGCCATTGCTTGGGCCTCCCGACGGTTTCACACACGATTTTAGTGTCCGTTGAAGAGTCGCGTGATCAACCGGAAAAGGTGAGTCGGAAGGCGCGTCTTCGTTGGCGCTAACCTTTTGTGCCGCGGGATTGGCTTCGGTGTTGCGGGTATTTGCTTGTCGATCTTCATCCTGGATTTTGTCCGGCATGGCGAGCCTCGTCCTTGGAACCAATCTGAAAAAGCACGGAAAGCTATCGCGTTCCGCTTGGAACATCCGATCGCGATTATCCAGAAGCAGGCACCACCTCGTTTCTGCAGTGGCACGCACAACGTGCGCGAATGCGCTCTTTCGCCGAGGTCATTCCCCTATCTGGATGGTGGAGGATAGCAATCTGAACTATTTAGGCGCGCACATATCCGTAGGCGCGGTTGGTTCGCTCGGCTCCGCTTCCAATCCACGCGGCTTTGTGCGTGTCGAGCACGTCGGCATGGCGCGCCGGCTCCAGACCGTGCAGCGTTGCCCCGTTCTTTCCGAGAATCGCAGTTTTAATTTCGCCGTCGGCCGCGCCGAGAGATGAAAA
>DASXEA010000059.1:0-49912 GCA_036490345.1 Rhizomicrobium sp.
CGCCTCATTCGCAGCAACCTCATGCACCGCCGCAGAATCGATTGCCTCCTTCACCCCCAATCGCCAGCCAACAAAAACCCACTCCAAATGGCACTTCAATGGACATGAAAATTAAGCCGGACAGCAGTGGGCTTGACCCGGGCACCCATCCGGTGCGCGTCCGCGCACCGGGACAACACCATTCCCACACGTCAATCCGCTGCCGCGCTTCCCCGCGCGGACGCGCGGGCGATGGGTGGCCGGGTCGGGGCCCGGCCATGATGGAGGATGGGATTGACGCAGATGCGGACCATTTCCCCGCGAGCGATGCGTGCGTGTGAAAGAGGTGCTGCCTGCGCTACTTCATCCCGAACACGCGCTCATACGTTTCCGGCTTGAAACCCACCGTGATCGCGTCGTCGATGGCGAGAACAGGGCGTTTGATCATGGCCGGTTGCGCGAGCATCAGCGCGATGGCCTTTTTCTCCGTCAGGTTTTCCCGCTCGCTGTCCGGCAGCTTGCGAAAGGTAGTGCCGGCGCGGTTGAGCAGCGTTTCCCAGCCGGCCTGTTTCAGCCACGCCCCGAGACGCTGCGCGTCGATCCCTTCCGCCTTGTAGTCGTGGAAGACGTAGGCGACGCCGTGGCTGTCGAGCCAAAGGCGCGCTTTCTTCATCGTGTCGCAGTTCCTGATGCCGTAAAGCGCGATGGTTTTTGGCAAGGCCTAGACTCCGGTGAACACAAGATCGAGCGCAGCGATGAGCCGGTAGCGCTCGGATTCGAGATTGGCGATGGCTGCTGGGATGGCTTTCACGACAATCGGGCCGAGTTCCTGCGGCATGACCACATACTGCCGGCCCTCGACGGTCACTTCCGGCATCATCCGTTCCAGATAGCGGATGGTCGCCGGAGTGACGAGGGGCGCCACGAGCCGGGTCGAAAGCTGGCTGAGCTGGTCCGATTGGAGGACGACGAAGTAGGGCCGCGACAGGCGCGTTCGTGCGCTGGGATTTGGAAACACGTCGAATTGCTTCAACGTCACGGCTCGCGGTATTCGTCGATCCACAGACCGTGTTCCTCGATAAACCGATTGTACGATTCGAACGCTTCGCGATTCTCCTCCTGAAAGCGCCGGATTTTTTCGTCACGCACCTTCCCCTGGAGCACCTCCTCGAGGGTTTGGGAGAGGTTGATCTTCAAATCCCTGGCCTCGGCCAGCAGGGATTCGTCGACGGAGACATTCACTGCGCGTTTCTTGCCGCCCGTTGCGGCACGCCCGCCAATGCGGGGACCCGTCCAGCGCTTGGGGGAATCGGAGACGCCATCCGTCATGTGCATAGGCTATGCGCATGAGGCCTGCGCGTCAACACGATGCATACCGAAATGGGTTGCATTGGAACCGAATTTGACGTAGAGTTGGGAACTGGCCGGTAACGGAAGGCAAATTCCCTGATCACTCCCTGTTATTCCCTGTTTTTGGTGCAGCCGAAGAGAAAATCATAGGGAAAACAATAACTTGGCGCCTGGACGAATCGAAACGCGAGAAGCTCCCTGTTCTTTTCCCTGTTCCGCTGGCGCCTTTCAGGCGGCGGTGCCGCCCACTGTCAGTCCGTCGAGACGGAGCGTCGGCTGACCGACGCCGACAGGCACGGACTGGCCGTTCTTGCCGCAGGTGCCGATGCCGTTGTCGAGCTTCATGTCGTTGCCCACCATGCTGACCCGGGTCAGCGCTTCGGGGCCAGACCCGATCAGGGTGGCGCCCTTGATCGGCGCGCCTTTCCTGCCGTTCTCGATCAGGTAGGCCTCGGTGCAGGAGAAGACGAATTTGCCGGAGGTGATGTCGACCTGGCCGCCGCCAAAATTGACGGCGTAGATGCCCTTGTCGACGCTGGCCAGGATTTCCTCGGGGCTTTTGTCGCCGCCCAGCATGTAGGTGTTGGTCATGCGTGGCATCACCATATGCGCATAGCTTTCGCGTCGGCCGTTGCCGGTGGGCGCCACCCCCATCAGCCGGGCGTTCTGGCGATCCTGCATGTAGCCTTTCAGGATGCCGTCCTCGATCAGCACGGTGCGCGTCGTGGGCGTGCCCTCATCGTCGATGGTGAGCGAGCCGCGCCGGCCGCTGATCGTGCCGTCGTCGACGACGGTGACGCCCGGCGATGCAACGCGCTCGCCCAGCAATCCGGCGAAGGCCGATGTCTTCTTGCGGTTGAAATCGCCCTCGAGCCCGTGGCCGATCGCTTCGTGCAGTAGGATGCCCGGCCAGCCGGCGCCTAAAACAACAGTCATTTCGCCGGCGGGGGCGGGGATCGATTCCAGATTGACCAGCGCCTGGCGCAGGGCTTCGTCGACCGCATCCTTCCAATAGGCGGCGTCGAGATAGGTCTCGTAGCCGCTGCGGCCGCCGCCGCCGAAGGTTCCGGATTCCTGCCGGCCGTTGTCCTCGACCACGACCGACACGCCGATTCGCACCAGGGGCCGGATGTCGCGATAACGTTCGCCGCCGGCACGCAGGATCTCGATCGTCTGATGTTGGCCGGAAAGCGAGCAGGAGACCTGCCGCACGCGCGGGTCTCTGGCGCGGGCATAGGCATTCATGTCTTCGAGGAGCTTGATCTTGACCGCGAACTCCGCGCTCGCGACCGGGTCGGAGTCGCTATAGAGCCTGCTGTTGGTGCGCCGCGGGGCAAGCGCCAGGGTGCCGGCATGGCCGCGGGAGACGGCGCGCACCGTGTCGGCGGCTCGGCGGATGGCGTCTTCGGACAGTTCGTTGGCGTGGGCGTAGCCCGTCGCTTCGCCCGCCACGGCGCGCAGGCCGAAACCCTGGGTCGTGTCGAAACTGGCCGCCTTCAACCGCCCGTCGTCATAGACGAAGGATTCGCTCTGGCGGAATTCGAGGAACAACTCGCCATCGTCGGATTCGGCCAGGGCGCTGTCGACGATCTTCTCCACGCCCGAACGGTCGAGGCCCGCCTTGTCGAAAAACAGATCGCCGTCCATTGCCTGATCCTTCCCTGTTCGTCCGCCGCAACTTGGACAGATATAGTGATCGGCGCCGGTTGTGTCGCGATCCGGCGCGCGGGGTTCTTTTTCGGTCGCCATGGCCGCCCATCGCACCCTGAAACCCTCGCGCGGCATAGGGTCGCAATGACTTCAAGGGCTTGGCTCCCCTAAACCTCTGCTTCGAATCGTATCACGTGGCCGACCGGGCGCCCGTGCTGCCCGCCCATCCTTTCGAGGTCGCCGGATGTCTGTGAAGAAGTTTTTGATGGCGCTGCCTGCGATCATGGCAGGCATGGCGGGTCCGGCTTCGGCCGATCCCCAGCCGTGGCAGATGAATTTCCAGCCTGCCGTTACGCCCGTGATGCATCGGATCGAGGATTTCCACTTCGCCGTCCTGATCATCGTCAGCATCGTCACACTCTTCGTTCTGCTGCTGCTCGCCTGGGTGGCCGTGCGTTACAACAGTCGCAGCAACCCCGTTCCCAGCAAGACGACGCACAACACGCTGCTCGAGGTTCTCTGGACGATCGTGCCCGTCGTAATCCTGGTGGTGATCGCCATTCCGTCGTTCAAGCTGCTCTATTTCGAAGCCGAGATTCCGCCGCCGGACCTCACCATCGAAGCGATCGGCAAGCAGTGGTTCTGGACCTATCAATATCCGACCAACGGCAATTTCCAGTTCGACTCGCTGGGTCTCTCCGACGCCGCCGCCGCGAAGAAGGGTGAGCCGCGGCTTCTCGGCGTCGACAATGTCATCGTCGTGCCGGTCAACAAGGTCGTGAAGGTGCTGACGACGGGCGCCGACGTGATCCATTCCTGGGCCGTCCCGGCCTTCGGCGTGAAAATGGACGCGGTGCCGGGCCGCATCAATACGACCTGGTTCAAGGCGGAGAAGGAAGGCACCTATTACGGCGAATGTTCCGAACTCTGCGGTGCCCGCCATGCCTATATGCCGATCGAGGTAAAGGTCGTCTCGCAGGCCGCGTTTGAGACCTGGGCGGCAGGTGCGAAGAAGAAATTTGCGGCGATCGACCCCGGTGAGAGCGCCACGCGCCTCGCCGAGGCGGGCAAATAGAAAAGGATCGCGTTCATGGCTGATTTGGCACACGCACACGCTGACCACCCGACCGGCTGGCGACGGTTCGTCTATTCGACGAACCACAAGGACATCGGCACGATGTACCTCATCTTCGCGATTCTGGCGGGAATCGTTGGCGGCAGCCTGTCGATGTTCATGCGGGCGGAGTTGATGTATCCGGGCCTGCAGATCTTCAACGAACCCCATACCTACAATGTGTTCGTGACCGGGCACGGGTTGATCATGATCTTCTTCATGATCATGCCGGCGATGATCGGCGGTTTCGGCAACTGGCTCGTGCCGCTGATGATCGGCGCGCCGGACATGGCGTTCCCGCGCATGAACAACATTTCCTTCTGGCTGCTGCCGTTCTCCTTCGCGTTGCTGATCCTTTCCATGTTCGTCGAAGGCGATTCCGGCGGGCAGGGCGTGGGCGGAGGCTGGACTCTCTATGCGCCGCTCTCCACCACGGGCTCACCCGGGCCGGCGATGGATTTTGCGATCTTCTCGCTGCACATCGCGGGCGCGTCGTCGATCCTCGGCGCGATCAATTTCATCACCACCATCCTCAACATGCGCGCGCCGGGGATGACGCTGCACAAGATGCCGCTGTTCGTGTGGTCGATCCTGGTGACCGCGTTCCTGCTGCTGCTGTCGTTGCCGGTGCTGGCAGGCGCCATCACGATGCTGCTCGCGGACCGGCATTTCGGCACGAGCTTTTTCAATGCGGCCGGCGGTGGCGACCCGATCCTCTACCAGCATCTCTTCTGGTTCTTCGGCCACCCCGAGGTCTACATCCTGATCCTGCCCGGCTTCGGCATGATCAGCCATGTCATCGCGACGTTCTCGAAGCGGCCGGTGTTCGGCTATCTCGGCATGGCTTACGCGATGGTGGCCATCGGCTTCATCGGTTTCCTCGTCTGGGCCCACCACATGTACACGGTCGGCCTTTCGGTCGACACGAAGGCCTATTTCGTGTTCGCGACGATGGTCATCGCGGTGCCGACCGGCATCAAGGTGTTTTCCTGGATCGCCACGATGTGGGGCGGCTCGATAGAGTTCAAAACGCCGATGCTTTGGGCGACCGGCTTCGTGTTTCTCTTCACGGTCGGCGGTGTCACGGGCGTGGTGCTTGCCAATGCCGGCGTCGATGTCGTGCTGCAGGACACCTATTACGTCGTCGCCCATTTCCACTATGTGCTGTCGCTCGGCGCCGTGTTCGCGATTTTCGCGGGCTTCTATTTCTGGTTCCCGAAGATGACGGGCTACACCTATAGCGAATGGCTGGGGAAGCTGCATTTCTGGATCACGTTCATCGGCGTCAATCTGGCCTTTTTCCCGATGCACTTCCTTGGCCTCGCCGGCATGCCGCGGCGCATCGCGGACTACCCCAATGCGTTTGCGGAATGGAACTACGTGTCGTCGATAGGCGCGTTCATCGCGGGGGCCGGCGTTGTGGTGTTCCTGATCATGCTCATCGAGGCCTTCGTCTCGAAGCGGCGCGCCGGTGACAATCCCTGGGGTGTCGGTGCCACGACGCTCGAATGGACGCTGCCGTCTCCGCCGGCATTCCATTCCTACGATACGCTGCCCAGGATCACCTGATGGGGGCTGCTTCCGGCATAGCCCTGGGCGGGATGCGTGCGGCGAGCGTGCGCGATTATTTCGCGCTGCTCAAACCGCGCGTGATGTCGCTGGTGATCTTCACCGCATTGGTGGGGATGGTCGTGGCCCCGGTGGGGATCGACATCTTTACGGGCTTCACCGCACTTCTCTGCATCGCGGTGGGGGCGGGTGCCTCGGGCGCGCTCAACATGGCGTTCGATTCCGACATCGATGCGCGGATGTCGCGCACGGCCGCGCGTCCCATTCCGCTGGGCCGGGTAGCGCGCGGTGACGCGCTGGCCTTTGGCTGGACGCTCGCCTTCGGCTCCGTCGCCGTCATGGGACTGTTCGTCAATTTCCTGGCGGCCGGGCTCCTCGCTTTCTCGATCGGCTTCTATGTCTTCGTCTACACGCTCGGGCTCAAGCGCCGCACGACCCAGAACATCGTGATCGGCGGGCTGGCGGGTGCGCTGCCGCCGGCGATCGGCTGGGCATCGGTCACCGGCAGTCTGGCGCTGGCGCCCTTGCTGCTGGTGCTCATCATTTTCCTTTGGACGCCGCCGCATTTCTGGGCGCTGGCGCTTTATCGTTCCGACGACTACGCGCGGGTCGGAGTGCCGATGCTGCCGGTGGTGCGCGGCAAGACCGTGACGCGCTGGCAAATCCTTCTCTATTCGGCGGTGCTCGTGCCGGTCGGTTTTGTGCCGGCGCTGATCGGTTTGGGCGGTCCGTTCTATGCAGCGATCGCGCTAGGCTTCGGCGGCTTGATGCTGTTCGAGAGCTGGTCGGTATTTCGCGAAACCGACGATGCCCGCGAGCCTGCCGCACGCCGGCTGTTCGTGGTTTCGATCCTCTATCTGTTCGTGCTGTTCGCGGCGCTCCTTGTCGAGCATGCCGCCGGATTGAAGCCGCTCACGGCCCTTTCCTTCGGGGTTGGGATGTGAGGCGATGGCCAATGAAGAGGAACAGCGGTCCCTGCGCGAGAGGCGGCGGCGCAGCCTTGCGCTGGCGCTTGTGCTCGGCGCCCTGGTTGTTCTGTTTTTCGTGATGACGATGGTGCGCCTGAAAGGGCATGTCGTGAACTTTTTCCAGTGAGAGGCGGATATGGCTGAGGCGCACGCAAAGCACGACTATCATCTCGTCGACCCCAGTCCGTGGCCGATCGTCGGCTCCGTCGGCGCCTTCACCATGCTCATCGGCGCCGTGTTCTGGATGAACAGCGGCTACAAGGGCTTCTTCGGCTTGCCAGTCAGCGGCCAGCCCTGGATCTTCGTCGTGGGCCTCGTGCTCGTGCTCTACACGATGGCGGGCTGGTGGCGCGATGTGATCCGCGAGTCGGTCGTGCTGGGCGATCACACCCCGGTGGTGAAGCTCGGCCTGCGGTTCGGCATGGTGCTCTTCATCGCCTCCGAAGTGATGTTCTTCCTGGGCTGGTTCTGGGCCTATTTCAACACGGCGCTGTTCCCCCACGATGTGGGCGTCAACCAGTGGCCGCCCAGTGGCATCGTCACACTCGATCCATGGCATTTTCCGCTCGTCAACACGCTCATTCTGCTGACGTCCGGCACGACGGTGACATGGGCGCATCACGCCATCCAGCACGGCGACCGCAAAGGCGCGATTCAGGGTCTGCTGCTGACGGTGCTGCTCGGCATCTCGTTCACCTGCGTCCAGGCGTATGAGTACACCCACGCACCCTTCACTTTCGGCTTCAATCATCTCCCTCTCATTCCGTTCACCGATCTCGCCCACACGTCGCTTGCCGCCGGCGTCGGCAATTTCCAGGCGATCTATGGCTCGACGTTCTTCATGGCGACGGGATTTCATGGCTTCCATGTGATCGTGGGAACGATCTTCCTCGCAGTCTGTCTCGGCCGCGCCATCCAGAATCAGTTCACGCCGCAACGGCATTTCGGTTTCGAGGCCGCGGCCTGGTACTGGCATTTCGTCGACGTCGTGTGGCTGTTCCTCTTCTCGTGCATCTATGTCTGGGGTGCCGGGGCGGTGACGCAGGCTTGACCGAACCTCACGCGCTCGCGGCGGCCGTTTTCGGCCGCTGTCCGCGATGCGGGAAGGGGGCACTGTTTGCGGGCTATCTGCGGGTCGCAGCGTGTTGCGCGTCCTGCGGCCTCGACTATGCGGAATTCGATGCCGGTGACGGCCCGGCGGTGTTCGTCATTCTCATTGTCGGCATCGTCGTGGCAGGCGGCGCGCTGCTGCTCGAAAACGCGGCAAGCCCACCCTATTGGGTGCATGCCGTGATCTGGCTGCCGACCATCTGCATTCTCAGCATCGTGCTGCTGCGGCTCATGAAGGCCATGCTCCTTGTGCTGCAATACAAGCATCAGGCGCATGAAGGCCGACGCGCAGACGGACTGTGATGTCACGCTTCCGGCCGCTTGTCGGCTTTTCGCTTTTTTGCCTCGCTTTGTTTGTGGTGCTGATTGGCCTCGGCGTCTGGCAACTCGAACGCCTGCAATGGAAACGCGCCCTGATCGCGGAAATGAACCGCAACATGGCGCAGCCACCGGTCAGCCTCGATGCCGCTCTTTCGCTCGGCGATGCCGCGGAATATCGCCCGGTCGCGCTGGACGGCCGTTTCGACAATCGTCTCGAGGTCTACGTCTTTGCAACTGGGCCGCAGGGCGCGCCGGTCTATCACGTGCTCACACCGCTGCGGCTTGACGACCATCGCGTGATGCTGGTCGATCGCGGTGTCGTACCTTTGGCGCTGCGCGACCCTTCATCGCGGCCGGGCAGCGAGCCCGTCGGTCAAATTCATATCGTGGGCATTTGGCGCACCGCTGATCGGCCGGGCGTGTTTACCCCGGCCCCCGACACATCCCGGCGCATCTGGTATGCTCGCGATGTCGCTGGCATTGCGCGCATCGAGCATCTGACGCTCGCGGCGCCCGCCATCATCGAAGCGTCTGCGTCACCACACTCCGTCGCGTGGCCGAAAGCGGGACAGACTCGCGTCGATCTGCCGAACGATCATCTGCAATATGCCATCACCTGGTTTCTGCTCGCGGGCGCGCTCGTCGTGATCTGGTTCGCCTTTCATCGTGCGCGCGGGCGTTTCGGCTCCGCCACGGAGCCGTAGGTCATGCGTTTTGTCAGCACGCGCGGCGGCGCGGACCGCCTGCGTTTTGCTGATGTTTTGCTGGGCGGGCTCGCGTCGGACGGCGGCCTCCTCGTGCCTGAGACCTGGCCGCAATTCTCCGCCGCTGAAATCGCGCGCCTGGTCGCCGACACCTTCGCCGATGCCGTCTTTGCCATTTTGCAGCGTTTCGCGGGCGAAGACTTCACGGATGCCGAACTGCGTGCCGATATTGCGGCAGCCTATGCCGTCTTCGACAATCCGGCCATCGCGCCTTTGGTCGAACTGGATCCCGGCCTCTATCTGCTCGAACTGTTTCACGGGCCGACACTCGCCTTCAAGGATATCGCGCTGCAACTTCTCGCGCGCCTGATGGTGCGCGAGCTGGACCGGCGCAACGCCCGCGCCACGATTCTGGTCGCAACCTCGGGCGACACAGGGTCGGCGGCGATTGCGGCTTTCGGTGGCCTGCCGCGCGTGCAGCTGTTCGTGCTTCACCCGAAGGGCCGGGTGAGTGAAGTACAGCGCCGGCAGATGACGACGACGCCTCATGCGAATGTTCACAACATCGCGCTCGAGGGCACGTTCGACGATGCACAGGCGCTGGTAAAACGTCTGTTCGCCGACAGCGTCTTTGCGAAGGCCATGTCTCTGACGGCCGTCAACTCGATCAATTTCGTCCGCATCGTCGCGCAGAGTGTCTATTATTTCACCGCGACAGCGACACTCGGACGGCCTGCGCGCTTCGTCGTGCCCACGGGAAATTTCGGCGATATCTTCGCCGGCGAGGCGGCGGCGCGCATGGGATTGCCGGTCGGCGAACTCGTTGCCGTGACGAATGCCAACGACATTCTGGCGCGCGCGCTCGCGGAGGGCGTGTATGCCGTCCATGCGGCGCAACCGACCTTGAGCCCTTCGATGGACATTCAGGTCGCGAGCAATTTCGAGCGGGCACTCTTCGAGGCATCCGGTCGCAATGCCGCCTGGCTTCGGATGGCGATGGAGGATTTCGCCCGGACGCAACGTCTGTCCATCCCGAAGGACGTGCTCGAAACGCTGCGGAGGCGCTATGCGGCGAACGCCGTTTCCGATGCTGAGACCCTCGCCACAATGGGGGAGGTTTACCGCCGGTCCGGCCGATTCATCGATCCCCATACGGCGGTCGGCGTGGCGGCTTCGCGGCGGCTACCACAGAATGTTGCGCCAACCGTGGTCTTGGCGACTGCCGATTGCGCAAAATTTCCCGAGACCGTTCGGCGCGCGACCGGGGTGGTGCCCCCCTTGCCCCCCCGGCTCAGGCATTCTTATGTGGGACCGGAACGGCAGTCCGTGCTTCCCGCGGACGCCCGGATTCTTCGCAGCTTCATCGAGGCCAGAGCCACACCCCATGCAGGTTGAAATCACGCGTCTTCCCAGCGGCCTGATCGTCGCGACCGATTCCATGCCGCAACTCGAAAGCGCCAGTCTCGGCGTCTGGGTCAATTGCGGGGGGCGGCATGAGCAGCAGGCCCAGATGGGCGTCTCGCACATGCTCGAGCACATGGCCTTCAAGGGAACCGAACGGCGCAACGCGCGCGAGATCGCCGAAGAAGTCGAGGCGGTCGGCGGCTTTCTCAATGCCTATACGAGCCGCGAGCAGACCGCCTTTCACGCGCGCGTTCTCAAGGCCGACGTGCCACTCGCCGTGGACATCCTGGCCGACATCCTCACGCATCCCACCTTCGAGCAGGCCGAACTCGAGCGCGAGCGGCAGGTGGTCCTTCAGGAGCTCGGACAGGCGCGCGATACCCCCGACGACATCATTTTCGACTACCTCCAGGAAGCCGCCTATCCGGCTCAGCCGATGGGATGGCCGATCCTTGGTCATGAAGGCACGGTCAGCGCGTTCACCCGCAGCGATCTCGCCGGCTATATGGGCGCCAACTATCGTGCCGAAGGCATGGCACTCATCGCTTCGGGTGCGGTCGATCACGCAAGGATGGTCGGACTGGCTGAGCAGCATTTCGGTGCGCTGCAGCTTGGCGAAGGGCCGCGCGGCGAGCCTGCCCGCTACGAAGGTTCGGACAGGCGAGTCGAGGAAGACCTCGAGCAGGTTCATGTAACCTATGCGTTTCCCGGTATAGCCAGCGGAGAAGACGAACTTTTCATCGCGCAGGTCTATGCGACGGCGCTGGGCGGAGGGATGTCATCGCGGCTTTTCCAGGAGGTGCGCGAAAAGCGCGGTCTCTGCTACTCGATCTATGCCTTCGCGCACTCCTTTCTTGATGGCGGCCTGATCGGCATCTATGCCGGTACCGGCGAGAACGAAGCCGCCGACATTTCGGGCCTCGTGGCCGAACAGATGGAAGCGCTGGCGCGCACCGCCAATGATGACGAAGTGGCGCGTGCGCGCGCGCAGTTGCGCTCGGGCCTTCTGATGGGTCTGGAGCGGCCGTCGGCGCGCGCCGAGCAGATCGCGGCCCATCTTCAGGCCTATGGCCGGGTGGTGCCGGTGCCCGAACTCATCGCCAAGCTCGATTCTGTCGACGCCGCGGCCGTGCGCCGCTTCGGCGAGGCGGTCATGGACCGCGCCAGCCCGACGCTGGCGGCGGTGGGGCCGATCGGCAAGCTCGAAAGCTTCGAGCGGTTCGCCGCGCGTTTCGGCAGTGGCGCGCGGGTCAAGGCCGCTCAAGCCGCGTGATGACTGGCGGCCCCATGGCGTTCATGCGGGGCCTGACCTTTCCCGGTGGCCAGCAGCCCGTGATCCGGGGCGAGAGCGTATTTCTGCGCTATCCGCGTGTCGCGGATTTTGCGGCATGGACACAGTTGCGCGAGGAGAGCAGGACGTTTCTGGCGCCGTGGGAGCCATCCTGGGCGACGGACGAACTCTCGCGCGGCGCCTTTCGCCGCCGCCTGAAGCGCTACCAGCGCGAGGCACGCCTCGATACCGCCTATGCGTTTTTCGTCTTCCGCAATGGCGACGAACAGTTGATGGGCGGTTGCACGCTCTCGAATGTGCGCCGGGGCGTGACGCAGTGCTGTGCGCTCGGCTATTGGGTGGGCGAGCGCTTCGCACGGCAGGGACACATGTCCGATGCGGTGGGAGCGCTGATTCCTTTCATCTTCGGAACGCTGGGATTGCACCGCATCGAGGCGGCCTGTCTGCCCTCCAACGAGGCCTCGAAAAGCCTGCTCGCGAAGGCGCGCTTTCGGCAGGAAGGCGTGGCGCTACGCTATCTCCAGATCAACGGCCAATGGCGCGATCACGTGCTCTACGCTTTGCTCGCAGACGAGGCGGCGCTAGCGTGAGCACCCTCGCGCGAATCATTCGCGCCTGCTTGCGCGGACCATCGGTGCCAGACACAGCCCAATTTTTGCGCAGCGCGCTTCGGGTTCTGCTCGTCGTGCTTGCGATGCTGTCGATCGCGCCTGCATACGCCGGCACCGCGAATTTCGCCGCGCCCAAGCCGGTGCTCGATCTGAGCCAGGCGCTTTCGACCTATCACGCGGCGAACGGCAATGAAGCGGACGGTTCGCAGTGGTTCATGATCACCGCGGTCAATCCGTCCGAGCGGCCCTTTACGCGCATCCTGCTCGCCGAGCAGCCGGCAGACGCCATGCTGCGCCTGTTTCCACGCCGCGCGCGCACAGCGATCCGGCAGGTCGCCGCGTCGGATTCATCGGTGATCGTCGAGAACGCGCATGCCTATGGCCGCTACGCATTTCGTGTGACCGTCCCTGCGGCGTCGTCGGTCGCCCTGGCGATTCGGCTCGCCAATGCAGACGATTCCCGCCCGTCCATATCGGCCTGGACCGAACCGGCACTCGCAGGCCACAATCGCCAGCTCGCGGTATTCTTTGCCGCCGTGGCGGGATTGATCGCCGCGGCGCTCGCGATCGTCACAGGCCTCGCCATCATGACCGGACATGCGGCGCCGCGCTGGGCCGCATTCACGCTGGCCGGCGTGTTTCTCTCGCGGCTGGCCGCATCGGGCCTGTTCGACGCGATGGGTCCCGGCGGCATCGGCGGTCCGGACGGCGTATCCGCGATGCTGTCGGGATTGACACTCGCGGCCGGCGTTCGCCTCGCGGTGATCATCGCGCCGGTGCCCGAACACGAACCCATGCAGCGCAACGCCTTGCTGGGCATCGTATTCGTTTCGGTCCTGGCCTTTATCGGCGTGCCGATCGCGATGCTCGCCACCGAGATCGCCGTCGTGGCAGGCGCGGCGCTGATCGCGGCCCATCTCGTGCGGCAGGGCCTGGCCGGGGCGCAGGCTGCGCGCGTCGCGGCGCCCAGCGGCGTGATTTTCGCGCTTGTCGCCATGGTCGGCGCCATCTCAGCGTTGGGCGGGTTTCAGGCAAACCCGGCCGCACCGGGCGTGATCGGCGGCTTCGCGGCCACCGCGGCCGTGCTTCTGGCTCTGGCCGTGGCGGCGGGCGAAGGCATCGCCATTCTGCCTGCGCGGCGCCGTACTGCGCCGGCTGCAACACCGCCCCAGGATTTCGCGAGTTCACAGGCAGCCCAGGCCATCGGCGCGTCCTATCAGGGTATGTTCGATGTCGATATCGACAATGCGAGCGTGCTGCTCTCGGCAGAGGCGTCGGCCCTGATGGGTGGCGAGCTTCGCGCGGAAACGCTCGCCTATGCGGCGTGGCTGGACCGGCTCTATCCCGACGACCGCAGCGTCTTCGACGACGCGATCCGCGAATTCGGCGAACGCAAAGGGCTGGCCTTCCGCGTGGAATTTCGTGCCTTCGCAGGCGCGGAACGGCCGGGCTGGTACGAGTTGCGTGCGACCACGCTCGATGACGGAACGCTTGCCAGGCGTTGTCTTGGTCTGCTCGCCGATATCTCGGCGCGCAAGGAAGCCGAACCCGCGCCCAGCCCGCATCGCGCGCGCGACGGCCTGACCGGACTTCCCAACCGCGTCGCGCTCCTGGAAGATCTCGAGCGGTTGGCGCGCAATCTGGACACGGTGACGCTGGCGATTCTCGATGTCGATCGCTTCAAGGCAATTCATGCGAGCCTGGGCGATGCGGGCGGCGACAGTGTCCTCGTGCAACTCGCGCAACGCCTGAAGGGACTGGCGACGGGAGGCAACAGGGTTTTCCGTGTCGGCGGCGATGCCTTCGTGCTTCTGGCGCCGCAAACGCGTCTTAGCGTCTCGGCGCTCGGGGACCGCATCCTGTCGGTGTGCAGCGAGCCCCACACCTGGAACAGCAGAAGCATCTACGCGCCCGCAAGCATCGGTCTGGCGCTCGGAAAGGATGCGCGCGATCCGGACGAACTCGTGCGCAATGCCGAACTCGCGCTTCTCCATGCCAAGCGCGAAGGCGGCGCCTGCGCGCGCGCGTATCGCCGCGAGCTCGTCGCATCCGCGCCGCCCGATCCCGTCGCGCTGGAGACGGCGCTGCGCGAGGGCCTCAAGCGGGGCGAACTCGATCTGTGCTTTCAGCCCATCATTCGCCTGGCCGACAATTCTCTTGCCGGATTCGAGGCTCTTCTACGGTGGAACCATCGCGAGCGTGGCACGCTTTCGCCCGCGGACTTCATCGAACATGCCGAGCGCACGGGGCTGATCCTCGAACTTGGCCGCTTCGCGCTCGAGCGCACCGCGGAGGCGCTCGCCCAGTGGCAGCGCGAGTTTCCGCTGCCCCGGCCTCTGTTTGCGAGCGTCAACGTATCCCGAAGGCAACTGACCGAGCGCAAATTCGAGCGCGCCGTAGCGCATCTGATCGAAACGAGCGGCCTGACGCCAGGTACCCTCAAGCTCGAAGTCACGGAAAGTGCAGTCTGGACCGGCACGGACATGACGGAGGTGCTGGATCGCCTGCGCGGTTGCGGAGCGGGGCTTGCCATCGACGATTTCGGCACGGGTCTCTCGACGCTCAGCCAGCTCAAGGATGTCCCGTTCGATACCGTCAAGATCGACCGCAGTTTTCTCGCCCGGCACGGCACGATGCCCGAGGAGCCCGGCGGCACGGTCGTGCTGCGTTCGGTTGTCAACCTCGCGCACGAACTGGGACGTGTCGTCGTCGTCGAGGGCGTCGAGACCGAGGCGGCCGCGCAATGGCTGACCGAGATCGGCTGCGATTTTGCGCAAGGGTTTTATTTCAGCGCCCCGCTCGCCCGCGAAGAGGCCGACGCCCATATCAGGGCGCGTTGTCCGCTTCCGGACGTGCCCGCGCCGTCAGGCGTGGCCGCTATGGGCAGTCAGAACTGATGCGTCGATGCCGAGCTTGCGCAACGCCTCGACCCATTTCGTATCGGGCGCGCTTCCGAACAGGATGTCGGGATCGCTGTCGCAGTGAATCCAGCCGTTAAGGCGGATCTCCGACTCGATCTGACCCGCGTTCCAGCCCGCATAGCCGAGCGCAAAGATGGCGCGGTCGGGCCCGCGTCCCTCGGCGATGGCGCGCAGGATGTCGAGTGTCGCCGTCAGCGATACATCTTCCGATACGGGCATGGTGCCATCGGACGTTTCATATTCCCCGCTATGCAGCACGAAGCCGCGACCGGTCTCGACCGGGCCGCCATACAGAACCGGAAAATCCGGCGTGCGTTCGCTGGGCTTGAGATCGAGCCGGGTGATCAATTCGTGGAACGATAGTCCCTCGACCGGCTTGTTGATCATGATGCCCATGGCCCCTTCAGCCGAATGGGCACACATATAGATGACGCTTTTGTCGAAATGCGGATCCGACATGCCAGGCATGGCGATCAGAAGCTTTCCTTCGAGAAAGTTCTCGCCCTCGCTTTGGCCGTGTGCCCGGGATTTCGCCATGAAACGAGTTTAGCACGCCACCGATCCGCCGCCACTCGTGGCGAAGGAAAATCGGGCCAGCCGGGCCGGCACCGGGCTCGGGCCTTTGACCGCCGGGGAACGTGGGCTAAAAGCGGCCCGCTCAAACATCAGGAGACGCGAGATGACGATCAAGGTCGGAGACAAGGTTCCTTCCGCCACATTGATGCAGATGAAGGATGGTTCGCCGCAACCGGTGAAGACGGACGATCTGTTCGGCGGCAAGAAAGTCGTCGTGTTTGCGCTGCCGGGCGCCTTCACCCCCACCTGTTCCGCCAAGCATCTGCCCGGCTTCGTGCAGCATGCCGCCGATTTCAAGGCGAAGGGGATCGATGCCGTGGCCTGCGTGTCGGTCAACGACGCCTTCGTCATGGGTGCATGGGGCGACAACCAGAATGCCGGCGACAAGGTGATGATGCTTGCCGACGGCAATGGCGATTTCACCCATGCGCTGGGTCTTGAAATGGACGCGTCGCGCTTCGGTATGGGCAAGCGCAGCCAGCGTTTCTCGATGCTGGTGGATGACGGCATCGTGAAGGAACTGAACGTCGAAGAGCCAGGCGCCTTCGCCGTATCCAGCGCCGAACACATGCTGGGTCAGGTGTAAGGACAAAAGGTTCCTCCTCCGCCGCGCTGACGCTTCGCGGTGGAGGAACGGGCGGCGTCAGGGGATCGCGCCCCTTGCCAGCGCGTCGGCGCGTTCGTTTTCGGGGTGGCCGGAGTGGCCGGCCACCCATTTCCATTCGACGCGGTGTTTCTGCACCGCCGTGTCGAGTTCGCGCCACAGATCGTCATTCTTCACCGGACTCTTGTCCGCGGTGCGCCAGCCGTTCTTCTTCCACTTCGGCAGCCATTTCGTGAGGCCGTCCATCACGTAGCGTGAATCCGTATGGACGGTGACGTCCGACGCTTTCTTGAGCGCATCCAGCGCGCGGATGACCGCTGTCAGTTCCATGCGGTTGTTCGTGGTTGCCGCTTCGCCGCCGCAGAGTTCTTTTTCATGCGCGCCGGATCGCAGGATCGCGCCCCAGCCCCCAGGTCCCGGATTTCCCGAACAGGCCCCGTCGGTGAAAATGTCGATGCGGCTCACGCGCCATACTCTGCCGCGGAACGCACATCCGCATGAAAACGCAGATGCCGTGCGAATTCGCGCGGATCCTTTTGCCGCACCGATCCAGCCGCATCGTGGTCGAGCCAGTCCGCCAGGCGTGTGAGCAGGAAGCGCAATGCGGCACCCTGCGCGAGGACGGGGAGGCTGGCGATTTCCGCATCGGTGAGCGGCCGGCCTGCGCCATAGGCCGCGAGCAGCGCACGCCCGCGCGCGCGATCGAAGGCCCCGTCGGGCGCGAAACACCAGGCGTTCAGCATCACCGCAAGGTCGTAGGCGAACGCGTCGTTGCACGCAAAGTAGAAATCGATCAGCCCGGAAATGCGCGACCCCACGAACAGCACATTGTCGGGAAAAAGATCGGCGTGAATGACTCCGGAAGCAAGATTGTGCGGCCACGCGGCGTCGAGGGCCGCAAGGCGCGTGCGGATCAGCGTGCCGAGGCCGGGCTCGACGGCGTCGGCACGATCGAGCAGCGGCCGGGCAAGCGCATGCCAGCCGGCAAGCGACAGCGTGTTGGCGCGCCGCAGGGGAAAATCGGCACCCAGGGCGTGCAGCCGGGCGAGCGCCGCACCTGCTTCCGCACAATGGCCGGCATCCGGATGGCGCAGCGACGCGCCTTCGAGGCAGGTGAGAATGGCGGCCGGCCGGTCCTTGAACATGACCCATTTGAGCCCCGCACGCGTGCGGACCGGTTGGGCACAGGCAAGGCCGCGCGCCGCCAGATGATCGAGCAGGCCGAGAAAGAAGGGCAAATCGCCGGAACGCACGCGTTTCTCATAGAGGGTCAGGATGAAACGCCCGCGCCCGGTGACGAGCAGGAAGTTCGAATTCTCGATGCCCTCGGCGATCGGCTCGAACTGCTCCGGCGGGCCGAGATCGTAATCGGCGAGCAGGCGGGCCAGTTCGTCCGGAGCGACATCGGTATAGACTGCCATGCGCGCTTCCGCCGCCACTTTCCATGCGCCGGGCCCTTGGCTAGATTGCGTTGCCGCAGGCCGCGTGCCGGCAACGAGTCGAGGCAGGCGTGCGGATTGTCAAGCAGAGGACCGCAGCGTTGCCGGGGCTGGGTTTTGGCCGGGAGAGGCCGTGCCGGACGCGAGGGCACCGCGCCCGTCCCGTCTCGCAGTCACCCGGCCGATCTGTGGTACCGCCGATCTTTCATCTGAACGGATACATATGCGCCATTCACCCCTGATCGTACCCTCGCTCTTCCTGCTTGCCGCGATCCTCGCGGGCTGTTCGAGCGACAAGGAAGACAATTGCCCCACCATGACGGGCGTGACCGATGCCGCGGTGCAGACGGTTTTCCGTGAAGGCGCGCCGCAGGATCCTGCCAACGTGCTTTACACGGTCGAGATCACCGACGTGACCGGGAAATGCGACATCGACAAGAAAGACCGCACGACGAATGCCAGCGTCGAGGTCAAATTCCGCGCGACGCGCGCCCCGAGTGCGGCCGCGGCACAATATACCGTGCCCTATTTCGTCGCGGTGACACGCGGTACCGGCCCGATGATGGTCAAGCATGTCTATTCGATCCCGTTTTCGTTCGAAGCCGGGCAAACCTCGACGACCTTCAGCGACGAGATCGGCTCGGCGGTGCTGCATCCCGACCATGAAAAGCAGCCTTACGACTATCAGATCCTGGTAGGCCTGCAGCTCACCAAGGCCCAGCTCGAATACAATCGCCTGGGGCACTACGGGCAATGATGTCGCTGACGGCGGAGCTTTCGGCGGCCGCGGGGCGCGCGTTCGCGGCCGAAGGCTTTGCGGCGGAGCTCGGCCAGGTGCAGGTGTCCGACCGACCCGATCTCGCGCAATTCCAGTGCAACGGTGCGCTGGCCGCAGCCAAGGCGGCCAAGGCGGCGCCGCGCGGTATCGCCGAACGGATCGCGGCGCGTCTCGGCGAAGATCCGCTGATCGCGAAAATCGAAATCGCGGGGCCTGGCTTCCTCAACATCGATGTGACCGATGCGGCGCTTGGCCTGCGTGCCAATGCCATGGCGCTCGATCCGCGTCTCGGCGCGCCGGAAACGGGCATCGGCAAGACGGCGATCCTCGATTTCGGCGGCACCAATGTCGCAAAGCCCATGCATGTCGGCCATCTGCGCGCCTCCATCATTGGCGACTCGCTGCAGCGCCTGTTCCGCGCCAATGCGTGGAATGTGCTGAGCGACGTGCATCTGGGCGATTGGGGCCTGCCCATGGGGCAGCTCATCGCCGAGATCGGCCGGCGCGGCACAGCACCCATCTATTTCGACGCGGTCTATACTGGTCCGTATCCGGAGCAATCGCCCATCACGATGGACGAGCTGGAGGAGCTGTATCCCGCGGCCTCCGCCGCCTCCAAATCCGATCCGGCGCTGCTCGACGAGGCGCGCCGCGCCACGATGGAATTGCAGGCCGGAAGACCCGGCTATCGCGCATTGTGGCGGCATTTCTTCGATGTCTCGGAAGTGGGGCTCAAGCGCGAATTCGCGAGCCTTGGCATCGTGTTCGACCTGTGGAAGGGCGAGGCCGATGTCGATCCGCTGATCCCGCCAATGATCGAATTGTTGAAGGCCGAGGGTCTGGCCGAGACGAGCGATGGCGCTCTCATCCTGCAAGTGGCCGAGCCGGGCGACAAGAAAGAACTGCCGCCGCTCATCCTCCTCAAATCGGACGGCGCGGTGCTCTATGGCACCACCGATCTTGCCACCATCATCGACCGCGTGCGGTCCAGCAACCCCGATCTCATTCTCTATGTTGTCGACCAGCGCCAGCACGCCCATTTCGAGCAGGTGTTCCGCGCGGCGCGCAAGGCGCACCTGAACGGCAAGGCGCTGCTCGAACATGCCGGCTTCGGCACGGTGAACGGTCCCGACGGCAAACCGTTCAAGACGCGCGCCGGCGGCGTGATGAAGCTTTACGACCTGATTGCCTTGGCGACCGACGAAGCGGCTTCGCGCCTGGCGGAGCAGGGGCTTGCGGCCGATTATCCGGCAGATGAGCGCGCCGCGATCGCGAAGGCGGTGGGGCTTGCGGCGGTGAAATTCGCCGATCTCGCGAATTTCCGCAGCTCCGATTATGTGTTCGATCTCGCGCGCTTCATGCGCTTCGAGGGCAAGACAGGGCCCTACCTGCAATATGCCGCGGTGCGCATCCAGTCGATCCTGCGCCGCGCCGAAAGCGAGGGTATGGCCGTCGCGTCACCCGCGATCCATTCGCCGCAGGAGCGCCGTCTCATCCTGGCGCTGCTGCAGCTCGCCGATGCGATGACGCTGGCCGAAACGCGCCGCGCGCCCAATGTGCTGTGCGACTATGCCTTCACGCTCGCCCAGGAATTCAGCCGCTTCTACACCGAGCATCACATCCTGTCGGAAAGCGATGCCACGTTGCGCGCCGCACGGCTCGGCCTCTGCTCGCTCACTCTCAGCGTGCTGGTGAAAGTGCTCGACCTCCTCGGCATCGAGGTGCCGGCACGAATGTGAGGGGGGATGCGTTTCGGTTCCTCCCCCGCAAGGCGGGGGAGGGGGACCACGAAGTGGTGGAGGGGGCGGCCGCCCGCGCAGAGCTTGCAAGCATCACCACCCTTTTTCTCGTTCAAAGCCGAAACGCAAAGTCGCAGAGGCGCAACATACGAGATATTGTCGTCCCCATATTCTCGAATTTGTCCGGGAAACAGGGAGGTGATATCCTGTCCCCACATGACGATGCTAACCAACATGCGAATAGGGATGGCTTTCTGCTATCTCCTGTGTGTTCTGTCGCTGGTATCAGTGGTTGATATTCTGTTCGGCCCAGGTCATGGCCGCCCGGCCTTCTTAATGCCGGGGCCGAGCTGGCTGCGCGCAACGACCGCGATGGCAAATGCAATTTTGTTTGGGCTTATTGGTTTCGGGATTTTGAAAAAACTAAAGATGGCTTGGAGATTGGGTTGGGTGCTTATGGTCTTCCTGGCGATTCAATTTTCTCTGGGCGTTGCGGTCAGTGCTCAAGTTCGCGGCAAGCCATTAGCAGCGTCCGCTGGTGCCATCTTGGGCTGCGCCGTCGTCGGAGTATTCTGGGGCAGCAAATGGTGGGGATTGCGAGGCTGTTTCAGCGAAGACAAGCCGTCGTCGGAACTTGTTTAGCCCTCGCCGAAGTGCGTGACCGGTCTTTCGGCTGCGGACATGTTAGATCTTGATTTGTAAATCGTTGTTGCGGAATCGTTAAGGGCTTTGTGGGTAGAAGATGGGATGTTTTGGGCTCGCCTATATATCTGGATGTGGGAATCGGCGCGCGAACGGCGATGTCTTGAACAAAGCCCCGACTTATTGACGGCCGCGCTGACTCGCCCGATTACGAAGGACGATCCGCATACGTTTAAGGAATTCGTGCGCCGCGTAGTGGATTATTAGGCGACGTTTGTCTCGTTCCAGTCACCATTGAAATTGCCGATAGGGCGCTCCTGCTTGTGAGGCGACGCACCGCTTAATTGCCCGCGCTCAGCATACGATAGAGAGACGCGTAGGAATGAGCCTGACAAGCATCGGGTTATCCGATTGTGAGTCCCTTGTGCTGCCCAATACACGTTGGCGATCAGGGCGATTGCAATAGGGGATAACGAAGCTGCTCCAGCTTATTGAGGGTGTTTTGAAATCCGGCCCCCTTCGTCCCTTCCTTTGTAGAAGCAGCGCCTTCCGGCGAATTGCAAATCGGCAAATCTGCGAGATAGGTCCGAATTTGTCGGTCGTCGTTTTGGAGCCGGTCAAAGAGATCGCTGGACATCGAGCTCACCTTGTTGAGCGTTACGACATTGCCTTGGATAGTGCCGGTCAATGCGATGTGGCCAATCGGGTTTCCCGCATTCTCGTTCGCAATAACGCCCGTTAGCAAGACTTTATGATCGGTTAGAGAGCTCGACCATGTGACAGAACCTTCAACTTTGTCAGATTCCTTGTTCGGTTTGATGTTGGCCTGTTTCAAGCTTCGATCGGAACCACCTTCTAATGTATCGGAAGGCTGCGTTATGTAAATGAAGCCGGTTGCGGTTCGCATGTGCCTACGAAACAGGCCTCCAAGGTTATCAATTTCGATATCGATAATAGGCTTGCTTTTCTTGTTCAACAGCTTAGTGGGACCATTATCGTCCTTAAATCGTATAGTGGCCTCAAGTGCAATCGTTCCGTCAGCAACGACTGTGTTGCGTTGGGTGATGGCGTCCACGGGTAAATTTGCTTGAGCGATCCCTTCATCCTCGCGGCAGGTCGCGGTAAATGTGACATTCAAAGTATCGGTGGTTGACCGCGAAGCACTAAAGATCTGCCCGCTCCCGCTGCCACCGCCACTTCCTCCCCCAGAACTTCCCGATCCGCCCATGCTGCCACTGCCCCCGCCGCCGCCTCCACTCGCCGAGCCAACTCGAAAATGCAGGAGTGAAAGACTCGGGCCGCCATTTGCACCCTCCAGCACCGTGAAGTCGACGAGAGATGAAAATGATGTTTGGCCAGGCGTTTTCGCAGATTTGGCTGGGACCGCGTGTTCGGGCGCGCTGTACTTGTTATTGCCGTGAGCTAGTGATGTCTCACTCGAGTAATTAGGATAATCGGCCGCCGCATCTAGGCCGTCATCGATTATTTCTTCAAGTTTGAGATCTCCATTGATTCCGGTTGCGCCTCCGTTCGCCTCGATCTTGGCGCAGGCCTGCGCGATTCCAGGATTGGCGTCATTTGTCAGGTCGTGCAAATCCAAGGCGTAGTCCAGGTCGAAATTTCTGTCCTGCGAGGCGTTGAGTTGAAAGCCAAAAGACAGAGAAAGACTATTGGAAGCGGAGGGTTGGCCGGAGGCGCCCGGTGTCGTGTGCAGAGCTTTTCCGTTAGCGGTCAGAGGATCAATGATGCCCGCAGACGGATCGAAGCCCTCCGACTGTGTGACGTACAGGGTTAGGTCAATGGCCGCCATAAAATGGTTATCTTTGAGCAAACGCCACTGATCATTGGAACTGGAATGCTTGTTGATAGCTGACACCAGTTCGCACGTTACGTGCTGCACAAGCGCACGAACTGTGGGCGAACCGGGAGCGTTTGGTTTTGAACTTGAATTGAAAAGCTCAAATGAGGGCGTACAGCCGCCCAGTAGACATGCGAGCACTACGCCCGAAGTGTAAATGACTCTGCGGCCGAATTCGCTCATAGCTCTTGCCCCTAAATTTAAGGCTGACCAGCGGATGTCAAGGTGTACGCTCTTCGCGAGGATTCAGTCCCAAGACTTCGGCGCCAGTCCATCCCTCCTGATGCTATGATCATTGGATGAAACATTGGTCTTGGCCAGCGTGCAGCCCTAGGATTTGTGTGAATACTGTGGAGTCAAATTTGTGAATGTAGGATGTTGCCGCACACTTGGCTCGAGTTGAGCACGAAGTCCTATGGCGTCATTTCGGGCTCAGCGACCGCCGCCTAGTGGTCTGATTCATTCAGGCGATTCCCAAATTGCGCGAAGCAGTGCAAGCTCTTTGCATGAGAGCAGGGATAAGCGTGAAGGTCACGCGGAGATCGCCTCAAGCTTGAGACGATCGTCGCAGATCGCAGCGCGCCACAGAAGCATGTCTGGCGCGCAAATATCATTCTGGCCACGGCTGACGGCGACGGTATGGGCGGGTTACCGCCTTCAATACGCTAGCGTTTGATGTTGATTACGAAGATCGCGCCGCACTCGTTGCCGCACTTTACCGAGCTGCCGCCGGGCGCCGCGCCGAATAACTGATCGGTGGTCGTATACAGAAGCCCTCCTGTGGGATTGTAAGCGTCGCCCACCATGCCGAAATCATGGATGTCGGTATATTTGCCGGCCAGTGTCAGCGCGAACACTACCCCGTTGCCATTGTAACCCCCACTGGACGTCGTGCCATAAATATAGCCCCCGACGTGATTGTCCAGCGCGAGCGTCGCCCCGGGCGAGGCCCCCGTCGTGAACGAAAAGTCCGCATAGAGCACCTTGTATTTGCCCGCCGCCGTGATCTCGAACGCTGTGCCCAAGTCATAGGTGCCGCCGGCGGAGGTCGTGCCGAAAAGGGCGCCGGTACCGTCCATCACCAGGCCGCCAAAGGGAGCACGCCCGTCGACCTGTCCCTGGCCATTGTTTCCCGTAAAGGCATGAAGAACGGTCAATTTGCCGGAAGGTGACACTTTGAAGATCGTGCCGCAGCCCTCGTTGCAGGCCTGTGTGTTGCCCGCGCCCTGCGCCACGCCGTAAAGATTGCCCTTCCCATCCATCACCAGACCGGCCTCGAGCAGATAGCCTTCGTCGGCACCATTCATCGCATGCAGCACGGTTTCGGTGCCCTGCGGCGAAATCTTGAAGATCGTGCCGGCGGAATAGGGGCCGCCGCCGGCCGTTGTGCCATACATGTTGCCATTCGTGTCCATGATGATGCCGCTGTCCGGGTTGCTGCCGTCGTTGGAACCACCATTGGTGCCAAAGCTGTAGACGAGTTTCTTCTTGTAGTTGCTGCCGTTTTTGGTCGTCAGCTCGAACACCGCACCCTGGTTGTAGGCGCCACCTTCCTGGGTCGTTCCGATGATGTCGTATGTATTGTTGTTCCGGAACCACAGTGTCCCCATGGGAAACTGGCCGTCCGTGGCTCCAGCGAAGGAGTACAGAATTTGGTCGGCGCCCTTGCCGGACATGTCCATCGTGAAGACGGTGCCATAGTCAGATTTGCCACCGAACGAAGTGGTGCCATAGAGAAGAAAGTTGTTGAGGACGTAATTGCTGAGGTTTCCGTATTGCAGAGGATAGTCGCCGTCTTTCGGGAAACCCTGAAAACTATACAATATGGATTCCGACCAGCCGCCGGCGACGGCGCCCGGCGCGTTTGACGCGAGCACGGCCATTGCGGCTGCGGACATCAGAAGAAATTTGACAGAAGAAATGTTGATGCAAGACATCGTGCCCCCCGGCAGAAAATCTCTTTGTAGGTCTGGAGTATCGGCACTCCGTACATCTGTCAATATTTTGCGTGAGCCGGCTGCGGCCGGTTTGATTGGCAGACCGACCTCATCGGAGAGGCTTTCGTGCTCCGTTAACTTCTGACCACGCGTCGCCCGCAAGGGTTTGTCGCAAGGGACAAATATCTTGCGGCGCCGTTCTCGTCGCTGACCAGCGCGCCTCGGCCAAGTGTCGCCCGGGCATCGGTGTGGGGAAGAAAGCGGAAGTCTGACCTGCCATGGCGGAAGAGAGGTCAGGTGCGCGTTCCTCGGTTGATATTTTGACCGTAATGGTTATATACGTGCCGTGACCCTTTTTTGAAATCGGAACGACCGGTGGACCTTTCCCTGCTTCAGGGAAAAAAGCAGGGAAAAACAAAAAATCCCCATCGCCACCATCGCAAGCCATTGAAATAAGAAGGAAAATCGTGTCGGCAACACCGCGAGCAGGGAAAATCCCCGGCTCCAGGGAAGGCTCAACCGAAGCGGCGGGCGGCGTCGCGGGTGAGGCCGAGGGCCACGGCGAGGAGATCGGAGCCGCGGGCGAGGCGGGCTTGGGGCGCGGCCGCGGCGATGGCGTGGCGCACAGATGGCACGCGGCTCGAGCCGCCAGTAAGGAAGATCGTATCGATTGCGTTGGGCGCCAATCCAGCGTCGGCGATGCACTCTCGCGCGAGCCGGCAAAGCCGCCCGGTCTTCTCCGCGATGGCGGCATCGAATTCCGCGCGCGCGATGTGCGCTTCGAGATCATGTTCGACAAAGGCGAGTGCGAGCCGCGTTGCGCCTTCGGTGCTGAGCGCCAGTTTGGCGTCTTCGACGGCGAAGGCGATGCGGTGGCCGAGGCGGCGGCGGATGACCTTCAAGAGACGTGCGACTTTCTCCGGCTCGCGCGCGCCCTTTGCGAGGGTCGCGATCTCGCGTTCCGTCGCATGTGTGTAGACGAAATTGATCGTGGCCCAGGTGGCGAGATCGAAATAGGGCGCGTTCGGCATGGGCAGATCCTTTTCGATCAATTGCGTGCCGAGACCCAGAAGCGGCATGACGGATTTGAGGCTGAGCAGCCGGTCGAAATCGGTGCCGCCGATGCGGATGCCGGCGCTGGCGAGAATGTCGCTCGCGCGATCCGGCTTTTGGCGCCGCTCGGGGCCAATGCGGATGACCGTGAAATCCGATGTGCCGCCGCCGATATCGGCGATCAACACCGTTTCCTCCCGCGTCGCATGGGATTCGTAGTCGTAAGCGGCAGCGATGGGTTCGTAGACGAAGGCGATGTCGCGAAAGCCGGCGCGTCTTGCGATTTGGGCCAGGGTCGCTTCGGCCCTGGCATCGGCCGTATCGTCGCCATCGACGAAACGCACCGGGCGGCCATGCACCACCTGGTCGAGTTCGCGGCCGAGAAAGGCTTCGGCGCGCGTCTTCAGCGCTTTCACATAGATCTCGATGACCTCGGTCAGCGGTATGCGGCGGCGGCCGATGGCGGTGCGTTCGTCGATCAAAGGCGAGCCCAGGATCGATTTCAGGGACCGCATCAGCCTTCCTTCGCGCTGATCGATATAGGCGGCAATCGCTTCGCGTCCGAACACAGCGCGGCTGTCTGCCTCGAAATCGAAGAAGATGGCGCTCGGCATCAGCGTATCGCCGGCTTCGAGCGGTGCCAGCACCGGTGCGCCATCTCGGAGCACGCCGATCGCCGAATTGGAGGTGCCGAAATCCAGGCCACAGGCTGTCATGGGAAACCCTTTCGCAATGTCGAAGGGGTCCTCATCTAATGCAACATTTGGGGCCTTGCCAGACTGGTTGTGTGTGCCTAAACTGGAGCAACGCATGAGGGATCGCGGAAAAACGCGGTCCCTTTTTCGTTCGTAGACGGATGATCAGGATACGGAATAATTTCCCGCGGTCGCGCGCGCAGCGTCTTCCCGTACCAGGGGATCACATTCGATTTTTCATACCATCCTTGTCGCGGCCCAAAACTGCGGGCCGCCCGGGTGAACGCAATCACGGCGGAGCGGCCTCGGCTTCGGGGGGACGCATTGCAGCATCCCTGTGCCTGCCCGCGCTCAGGGCGATCATGCGGCGGGTTTCGTCCCAGAGCGGGATGGAGTCCAGTTGCGTCAGCGAGACCCAGCGGGCGGCATCCGCGTCGGAGCCGGCCAGGGCCTCGCCCGACACCGGCAGCGCGCTGTAGTCGACGAGGACGTAATGGGCCGGCCCGTCGGCCGTGCCGGCGTCGAGGATGAGTTCCGCCACGTCGATCAGGCCCAACAAGGCGATCTCGAGGCCGGTTTCCTCGCGCACTTCCCGGCGCACGGCATCTTCGAGCCGCTCCCCCGTTTCAACGCGCCCGCCGGGCAGGCTCCATTCCCCAAGCTTCGGCCGCGTGCCGCGGCGAATGAGCAGAACTTCCCCATGGGCATTCCAGATCACGGCGCCCACGCCCAGGACGATACCGGGCGCGGCCACGCTCACGGCAACCGCCAAGGGCCGCGGCGAACCGTCGGGCCGTGAAAAATTCTTGAATTCAGCCGGTTAGAGAGTATTGCTGCCATGGGATGCCAATCCGTGTCCTGCGTTTCCGTTTCGCCACGAGGCGAGGCTGGATCGCCCGCCCACCTTTCCAAGAGGGAATGCCCGAGAATGCTGCGCATCGGTCTTGTGCTGGCGGCCGCGCTGGCCTGTTTTAGCCTCTCGGCAAAGGCCGCGGACAGTGCCTTGAGCGCCCAGGCGAACGCAGCCTTCCTCGCCGATTATGCCAAGAAGCCGGGGGTGGTCATCCGCCCGAGCGGCCTCGAATATCGGGTCATCCGCAACGGATTCGGGAGGCGCCCGACAGCGTTCGATACGGTCGAGGTCAACTACAAGGGAAGCCTCATCAACGGCACCGTATTCGACCAGACCGAGGAGGGCATGCCGGCCAAGTTTACCGTCAACAAGCTCATTCCCGGCTGGACGGAGGCGCTGGAAGTCATGCGCGAGGGCGATCATTGGGAACTGGTCATTCCGGCGGGTCTCGCCTATGGCGCGCGGGGCGCCGGCGGCGTGATCCCGCCCGACCAGACGCTGATCTTCGATCTTGAACTGCTCAAGGCTACGCCGCCGCCGAAAGATCAGGACCAGGGCCAGGACCAGGGGCAGGGCCAGAGTCCGTACTGAGAGGGGCTGGTGGCCGAAGTCACCGCTGTCCCCGATATTCATGCCAGGCAGCATTGAATCCCGCGGTTGCGGTTTGCCAAGCCTGCTACAGTGTGGCGGGGTAGTGCCGCATTGAGGAATCGGGTCGAAGGCGCGCCGGGGCGGGAGAAGAGATGACGTTCGAGTGGCGCCGGAAGATCTCGGGAGGCAACGCACGTATTGCGGTGGCGCTGTTCCTTGTCGTCGGCGCGAGCATTCTCTTCTGGGCAAGCCGCGACTATGCCGTGCTGGCGCCAGACTGGGATGGCCAGGTTCGCGGCATCACCTACACGCCGAGCCATAACTTCACGAAGAAGGATCACGAGTGGACGTCGCCCGAGCAGATCGATCGGGACATGGCGCAGATCTCGCAGATCACCGCGCATGTGCGCACTTACACCGTCGAGAACGGTCTCGACCGCGTGCCGGAGATTGCGCGCCGCCACGGCCTCACCGTCTCGATGGGGATATGGATCAGTTCCGATCTCGACCAGAACGAACGCGATATCGACAAGGGCATCCGCGTCGCGCTTGCAAACCGGCGCGTGGTGGACCGCGTCTTTGTCGGGAACGAAGCGATCCAGTTCGGCTATGTCAATGCCGACCAGCTGAACGAATATATCCGCCGTGTCCGCGCGTCCTTGCCAAACCGGATCAAGGTTTCGACGGCTGAGCCGTGGTCGCAATGGCTGCTCAATCCGGAACTCGCGCAGAACGTCGATTTCATCACCGTGCATCTGCTTCCCTATTGGGAGGGCGTGCCGGTGCGCGGTTCGCTTGCGTCACTGCAGCATTGGTACGACGACGTGCAGGACGCGTTTCCCGACAAGCCCATCGTCATCGGCGAGACGGGATGGCCATCGGCGGGGCGCTCGCACAAGGCGGCGGAAGCCTCGCCTGCCGAGCAGGCCTACTACATTCGCAACTTCGTGCAGTTCGCGCTCAAGAAGGGTTACGACTACTACCTCGTCGAAGCCTACGACCAGCCCTGGAAGGCGGCCAACGAGGGCGTGGTCGGGGCCTATTGGGGCCTCTTCGATGCGTCGGGCAATCCCAAATTCGCGTTTACGGGCATGCTGCGTTCGTTCCCGGCGTGGCGAAGCTATGCCTCCGGGGCCGCGCTGTTTTCCTTTCTGCTCGGCCTGCTGATCCTTTGCCGCATGCCCCGCGTGCGCCAGCCAGGCTATCTCGTGATGGGTGCGCTGGTCGGTCTCATCACGACAGGGCTTCTCGTCCTGTTCGATGCGAGCACGCTCGAATACATCCAGCCCAGCGATCTTGCGATGACCTTGGCGATGATTCCGCTGGTGATGCTCGCCATCGCCGTCATCCTGACCGAAGGCGTCGAAATGGCGTCGAGCCTGTGGCGCGTGGAAAAGCGGGCGCTCATCGCCGCCATTCCGGAGCGCTCGCCCCGGGTGTCGATTCACGTTCCCTGCTACAACGAGCCGCCCGCGATGGTCATTGCTACGCTCGATGCGCTGGCGCGGCTCGACTACGACAATTTCGAGGTCATCGTTCTCGACAACAATACGCCGGATGCGCTCACCTGGCGGCCGGTCGAAGCGCATTGCGCACAACTGGGGTCGCGATTCCGCTTTTTCCACTACGAAGCGATGAAGGGCTTCAAGGCCGGCGCCCTCAACGAAGCGCTGCGCCTCAGCGATCCGGATGCCACCTATGTGGCGGTGATCGACAGCGACTATCAGGTGGAATCGTTCTGGCTGCGGCGCGCATTGCCTTTCTTCGCCGCGCCGGACATCGCGCTGGTACAGGGCCCGCAGGATTATCGTGACGGGCGCGCGACCATCTTCAAATCCATGTGCTTCGAGGAATATCGCGGCTTCTTCCATATCGGGATGGTGGAGCGCAACGAACACGACGCGATCATCCAGCACGGCACGATGACGATCGTGCGCCGCGATGTGCTCGAGAAAGTCGGCGGCTGGAGCGTGTGGTGCATCACCGAGGACACCGAACTCGGCCTCAAGCTGTTCGAATCCGGCTATAGCGCCGCTTACATTCCGCAAAGCATGGGCAAGGGCCTGACGCCCGACACGCTCGCCGCTTTCATGAGCCAGCGTCATCGCTGGGTGTATGGCGCGATGCAGATCATGAAGCGGCATGCCCGCCCGATCTATCTCGGCCGCACCAGACTCACCTGGGCGCAGCGCTATCAATTCCTGTGCGGCTGGCTGCCGTGGATTTCGGATGGCCTGGGCCTGATCGTGACGCTGTTTGCGCTCATCTGGACGGCGCTGATGACCGTGGCGCCAAACTATTTCGATGTCCCCATGACGGCATTGTCTGCCGCCGCACTCGCCCTGTTCGCCGCCAAGACGACGAAGACACTTTTGCTCTACCCGCAGAAAGTCGGTTCGGGCGTGACCGGCGCCATCTGGGCCTCGATGGCAGGCCTCGCGCTGACCCACACGGTTGGCAAGGCGGTCATTTCCGGCCTGTTCACCTCACGCAAGCCGTTCCTGCGCACGCCAAAATGCGAAAATCCGGCGGAGTTCCGCCAGGCGCTGATCCTTGTCTGGCAGGAGATCAGCCTGTTCATCCTTTGCGTCTCCGCCGTCATTGCGATGATCATCAGCCGCGGCCTCGACGATCCGGCAGCGACGCTGTGGATGACGATGCTCATGATCCAGAGTCTCCCATACGCGGCCACCGTGGTGACGGCGCTGATCAGCGCGGCATCCTTCAGAAAGTTGGCGTCTCCCAATGTCGTGCGGATCGAGGAGGTGGTCACGCCGTCGAGCGGCAAACCGGTCCTTCCCAAGGCCGCCTGATTTCAGCCGGCGGCCGAGACGAGCTTGCCGGGATTGAGAATATTGTTGGGGTCGAGCAATCGCTTCAGACTGCGCATGACATCCATCTCCGTTTCGCTTTTGTAGCGAAGGATTTCGTCGCGCTTCATCACGCCAAGTCCGTGTTCGGCGCTGATCGATCCGCCGAGTTCATGCACCAGATCGTGCACGACGCGCGCGACATCCTCCCAGCGCGCCAGGAAGGCCGTGCCGTCGGCGCCTTTCGGCGCGCTGAAATTGAAATGGATGTTGCCGTCGCCGACATGGCCGAAGGGAACTGGGCGTACGCCCGGCACAAGGGTCGTCACGGCTTCGATGCCGCGCGCGATCAGCTCCGGGATGGCGCGCAGGGGAACGGAGACGTCGTGCTTGATGGACGCGCCTTCGATCTTCTGCGCCTCGGAGAGGCTTTCGCGCAGGCGCCACAGCGCGTCGCGCTGCGCCTGGTTTGACGCGAGCACCGCATCCGTCGCAATGCCGCCGTCCATGGCGCGCTGCAAGGCGCTTTCGAGCATTTCGCGCAGCGGCATGGGGGCGGAACTCGTCGCCTCGACCAGCACATACCAGGGCGAGGATTTTGCCAGCGGGTCCGAAGTTCGCGGAATGTGCGCCAGCACCAGGTCGAGGCCTGTCCGGCAGATGAGTTCGAACGCCGACAGGAATCCGCCGCTTGCTTCTTCGAGCCGGCGGAGCAGGGTGATGGCGCCTGCGGGATCCGGCACGGCGACAAAAGCCGTCTCGCACGTGCGCGGCGGCGCGAACAGTTTCCACACGGCGGCGGTGACGATCCCGAGCGTGCCTTCGGCGCCGATGAACAGCTGCTTGAGATCGTAACCGGTGTTGTCCTTCGGCAGTCGGCGAAGCAGATCGAGAACGCGCCCGTCCGCCAGGACGACTTCGATCCCAAGCGCGAGCTGCCGTGCCGATCCGTAGCGCAGCACGTTCACGCCGCCGGCATTGGTGGAAAGATTGCCTCCGAGTGTCGCCGATCCTTCCGAGGCGAGCGACAGGGGAAAATAGGCGCCAGCCTCGTCCGCCGCACGCTGCATGTCGGCGAGCACGACACCCGCTTCGGCAATAGCGCTCATGCCATCGGTATCGATGTCGCGAATCCGCGCCATGCGATGCAGGCTCAGCAGGATTTCACCATTGAGCGGGATCTGTCCACCGACAAGGCCCGTATTGCCACCCTGGGGTACGATGGGCGTGCGCGTTTCATTGCAGATGGAGAGCAGCGCAGAAACTTCGGCCACGGCTTTTGGCTGCAACAGAAGGAGCGAGTGTCCGCGATATTTGCCGCGCCACTCGACGAGATGCGGCGCGATCGCGGCTGCATCTTCGGTGAAGCCACCAGCTCCGGCTGCGGATTTGAGACGCGCGATCGTTTCCGGAGAGGCGCTCATATCAGTCCTCTCTGGGCGCCGCGGCACGGCGCAGTCGGTCGTTGATCGCCTCGCCCAACCCATGTGCGGGGATCGCAGATACGGCGATGCAGGCAGCCCCGGCCGCATCGAGCTCATGGAGCATCGCGAAGAGATTGGCTGCCGCTTCGAGCAAATCGCCGCCTGGACTGAGATTGCGTGTTTCCACGGAAGGGTGGGTGGAGACGGGGCCGAAAGCGAGAAGCGCTTCGCCCTGCGATGCTTCGCCGGCGTTCAGACGCAACGGTGTGCGCGGCGCGTAATGGCTGCGCAATTGCCCGGGTGCGGAAATCGTGTTTGTCGCCAGGCTCTGGAGCGGCCCGACGAGCGCTTCGATCGACTCCCGCGGAATGGCGCCGGGGCGCAGAAGGACAGCTGCAGGGCCGTCGAACCCTATGATCGTCGATTCAATTCCCAATGGCGTGGCGCCGCCGTCGAGGATGAGTTCCAGCGCATCGCCAAAATCGTCCGCCACATGCTGGGCGCGGGTGGCGCTCAATTGTCCTGAGCGATTGGCGCTCGGCGCCGCAATCGGCAATCCCGCTTCCGACAACAGAGCCTGTGCGATGTCATGACGGGGCACACGCAGAGCCAGGGTGTCGAGACCGGCGCTGGCAAGCAGCGACACGGGCGAACCCGGCAGGCGCGGCAGCACGAGTGTCAACGGGCCAGGCCAGAAGGCTTCGGCGAGCGCGACCGCGGTGGAGTCGAAAGCGGCCAGCAACCTTGCCTGCGGCAGACCCGGAACATGCACGATCAGCGGATTGAAGCGCGGACGGCTTTTGGCCGCAAAGATGCATGCGACCGCCCGATCGTCTGTCGCGTTCGCGCCCAGGCCATAAACAGTCTCGGTCGGGAAGGCGACGAGACCGCCGGCGCGCAGGATCGAAGCGGCGCGGCCAATGGTGTCCGCACGGATCGGCGACGGGGCTGTGCGGGGCGTTTGGGCGGCCTTTGTCATCATGCAACGCATTCCATGGCGGCGGCTGTGCAGATTTCACGCAAAGGCCGAGAGCGCTAGGACGCCTGCGTTGCAGTGAGATCGATATTCACCGACACATCATGGGCGACCGGATCGGCGGAGGCCCAGTTGCCTTGGCCGACGCCGAAATCGGTGCGGATCACATGGGCCGTCGCAATCATATGCGCGTTATGGCCCGAGATCGTGAGCGTGAAGGGAAAGGCGATGCTCCGCGTCACGCCGCGCAGGCTCAGCGTGCCCGTGGCCATATAGGTGTTGCCGGACTGGTGCGTAATCTTCGTCGTATCGAAATGCGCTGCGGGAAAATGCGAGGTCTGAAATCCTTCCGCGCCCTTGAGGCCGCTGTCGAAATCCGGTTCGTCGGACGCTTCGCTCGCCAGATCGACCGTCACGTTGACATGGGCGTGGGGAAGGTCTGCCGGATCGAAGACGATGGTGGCGTTCCATTTCTTGAAGGCGGCGGAGAAGGCTTCCTTGCTCCATAAGACGGAGAAGCCAAGCTTGCTCTTCGCCGGATCGACATTCCATGACGCGGCCTGCGCGGGTCCGATCAGAAGAACGGCAGAGGCGAGCAGAAGGAAAGTCCTCATGCATGTCTCGCGATCTGCGTGCCCGGCAGCATGCGCCGCAGAACATCGTCCCCGCGAAACTGATGATAGAGCGCGCCGATCACGTGCAGCACGAGCAGGCCGATGGCGCTGAAGGCGAGATACATGTGGGTCGCGCCCAAAAAGTGCCGCAAGGGGATTTTTTCCGCGCGCGGCAGATCGGCCAGAAACGGAAGATGCGGCCAGTGAAACAACCCGAAATACGATGTCGGCAGTCCGAGCGGCGACGAGGAGACCAGCGCCCAGCCCGACAAGGGAATGAAGATGATCAGGAAATAGAGCAGGTAGTGCGTCACATGCGCGACAAGTTTCAGCCCTTTGCTCATGGATGCGGGCAAAGGCGGCACCGGATTGACCAGCCGCCATGCCAGACGCAGAACGCTCAAGGCCAGCACCGTCAGCCCGACGGATTTGTGAAACTGGATCAGGGCGAAGCGGGAGGGATCGTCGTCCGACAGAATGTCGACGAAGTAAAGCCCAAGACAGATATTGACGACGATCGCGAGCGCGATCAGCCAATGCAGCGTCATGGCGACGCTGCCATAGCGCCCCCGTGTGTTGGCAACGCTCACTGTCAGCTCTTCTGCTGGTTGAACATCGCTTCGATGACGAGCTGGACATCGTCGCTGACGAAAGGCGACCAGCCCATTGTCGTCAGTCCGAAATCGCTCCGCTTGATCGTCGCGGTGGCGCGGAAGCCCAGCGAATAGCCGTGACTCATCGGATTTTGCGTTCCGCCATTGAAGACAACGTCGAGCGTGACCGGCTTGGTGACGTTGCGGATCGTCAGCATGCCTGTGACATGGCCGGTGTTGGGCCCCGTGCGGGTGGTCGAGGTCGATTTGAACGTGGCTGTCGGAAATTGCGCGGTATCGAAGACATCTGCGCCCTTCAATTCCCCGACAAGGCGTTCGCTCGGCGTATCGATGGTGGTGGTATCGATCGTGATGGAAAGGCTGCTGTGTTCGGGCTGGTTGCCGTCGAAATTGAGCGTTCCGGAGAGCTTGTCGAACCGCCCATAGTAATCGGTCAGGCCCAGATGGACGATCGAGAACAGCACCTGGCTATGCCCGGCATCCGCCTCATAGGTGCCGTTGGGCGCATGGGTCGGATCCCTGGAAATCGTCTGCGCGTGTGCGCCCAGGGTGAGAACCAGTCCGGCCGCGAGCGAAGCGGCAAAGGCCATCAGGCGCATGAATGTATCCCGTCGGTTGCGAGCAGATTGGTCCGATTGAATCCCCCTTTGCCCCGGAGCGCAAGCGTGCCCCAACGGCGCAGCTTGACCTCTGTCGGAGGGCTTCCATAGTCGGTGGGTCGCAACAAAGGTCACCTGCTTGTCCCAACCGGAGCCGTCGCCGCGCCCAGGACGCAATCTGGACTACCCGTTCGCGACACGCCCCGAACTGGGCGAGACGCTGGAGATCGCACCGGGCGTTCACTGGATCCGCATGCGCCTGCCGTTCCAGCTGAACCATATCAATTTGTGGCTGCTCGAAGATGGCGACGGCTGGACGATCGTCGATACCGGGTTGCGCGACGAGACCACGGCCGAAGCGTGGAAACAGGTGTTCGAACGCACCATGGCGGGGCGGCCGGTCAAGCGGGTCATCGTCACCCATCTTCATCCCGATCATGTGGGCATGGCGGGATGGCTCGTGCGGCGCTTCGACGTCGAATTGTGGATGTCGCGGACCGACTATCTGCTTTGCCGCAATCTCGTTGCGGATACGGGGCACGAAGCGCCGGAGGAGGGCGTCCGGTTCTATCGCGCCTCCGGATTCCCGCAGGAAGCGCTCGAGGATTACAAAACCCGCTTCGGCGGCTTTGGGCGGGGAGTCTATCGCCTGCCCAATTCCTACCGGCGCATGCAGGAGGGCGATGTGATTCGCATCGGCGCGCGTGATTGGCGCGTCGTGGTGGGACGCGGCCACGCGCCGGAACATGCCTGTCTATGGTGCCAGGAAGACAATCTCTTCATATCCGGCGATCAAATTTTGCCGCGCATCTCCTCGAATGTGAGCCTGTTTCCCACCGAGCCCGCGGCCAATCCGCTGCAGGACTGGATCGATTCCTGCGTGCGGCTGAAGAGCCTTCTGCCGGCGGAAATCCTGGTTCTGCCATCCCACAACGAGCCCTTTCGCGGTGTGGATCTCCGGCTTCAGGAGCTGATCGACGGGCATGAGAAGGGCCTGGACGCGCTTTCTGATCTGTGTGCTGAACCGAAGCGCGCAGTGGATTGTTTTCCCGCGCTATTTCGCACCCGGATCACGAGCGGCAATTTCATGATGGCGACGGGCGAAAGCCTGGCGCATCTGAACTGCCTCGAGGCACGCGGACGGATCGCGCGTCATCGCGATGGCGAGGGTGTCGACTGGTACCGTGCGAAATGAGGCCCTAGAGAGAGGCCATGTCGGCGCAGCTCACGAGGCGTCCCAGGGTACGCGTGATCTGGACACCCGTCTCGCGAATGGCCGTCTGCATGAGCGCGGCCGCCTGATATTGCGTGTCCTGCATTGCGTGGCGGGGAGCATGCGGCGAAACGAAGCCGCCATAGGCGATCGCCGTGGCCGCCGCGGCGGCAAGTATGACGCTTTTCAGAATATAATAGCGGCGATCCATGTCCGCCTCCACCCGATGAGTGTGATTCTAGCATGGTGCGGGCGCCAATCCAATCAAGCAAAGGTGAGGGAAGGCTGTCTTAAAGGGCTAAATGCCCATTAATCGGGGTTTCCGCGCCAAACAAAAACGGCGGCACATCGGCCGCCGTTCTCATGCTCGCATCGAGCGAACGTCTTTACGCTGACTTCCTGCGCAGGCCCAAGCCGCCGAGAGCGAGGAGCGCCGCGCCGAACAGCAGGAGAGATCCGGGTTCGGGGACGTTCGCCGGCCCTCTGTCGTCGACCCAGAGTTCGGTGTCGCCAGTCAGGCAGTCTCCTGCCGTCGAGCCGGAACCGCAGAAAATCTCGGTCAGGTTCGTTCCAGAACAATCATAAGAACCGCCGGCGCCCCCGGTGCATGTCATGCCGCCCAGCGACAAGGCGGTGAAATTGCCGAGGAAGCTTGCCGCGTTGATCAGATCAAAAGAATCTCCCTTGCTCAGACTGAAGCTCGGAAGAAGTGCGATTGCCAGCGTGCTCGCGCCCACGCCGTCGAAAAGCGTTGCATGGCCCGAGATGTCGAGCTGGCTGTAGAGGCCGGCGGTCGCGCCAGCGAGATCGATCATCAGCGTGCCGCCATGACCCTGTTCATAGTTTCCGCTGACAGTGAGCACGCCCACTGATCCCGTATCTCCGGGACTGACGGTGCCATAGTCGAAGAGCGTCTGCGTCACCGACACGTTGCCGGTGCCCTGCAGCGTGCCGCCGCTGATGTATGCTTTGTTGGCCGCAAGCGTGCCGTCAACCTGCGTGGTTCCTCCGGACTGGACGTAATCGTTCTGGGCGGCGGAGCCGATGGACATTTTGCTATTGGCGCCGATCGTCACATTGCCGGCATTGCCGAAGTTGCCGGTATTCGCGGTGGCAAAATTGAGGCCCTGGGTGATGGTGAAGCTGCCGCCCGATTCATTTCTGGAGAAGTTCGACAGGGCGTTGTTACCATTGGCGTCGGTGATATTCGAATTCACGCCGCTGAGCACGATCGATGCATCGTTGTTGACGATCTCGCCGCCGCTGGTACCCAGCTGGTCGATCTCAAGGACACCCGCCGACGCATTCGTGCCGTACACCTCGTAGGTTCCGCCGGTCAGCGTATTGCCGCTGAAATTTTCAAAGATGCCGCCGGACAGGTGCATGGTGGAGCCCGCGGCGACTTCGAACGTGCCGTTATTGGTGATCGAGCCGCCTGCATTCAGGTTGAACGACTGACCGGAAATATTCGCATACACCGTGCCCTTCGCTCCATTGATCAGCGACAGACTATTGCTTCCGAAATAACTCCCGATAAAACCGGCGCCGTAGATCAGGTTGTCGACGTTGTCGAGCGTTGCGTTGTTGCTTGCAGTGAACCCGCCGTACAGCGGATTATTGACCGAACCGCCGCCATCGAGCGTGACATTCTGAAAGATCTTGGTGATGCCGCTATTATTGTAGAATCCGTAATTGTCGAAAGTTGTGCCGTAGAGGTCCAGTTCCTCTGCATGGTTGTCGAGTTTACTGCCGGAGCCGAGGTACAAATCGTAGGTAGTGCCCGGGTTGGGCATTGTGTAAGTCCCATGATTGGCGCCGATGCAGGTGTTTGAACTCGAGGTCGGGACGCCATTGTCCCAACTATAACCAAAGTTCCAGACTCCCCCGATGGAAGTGGCATTGTCGGTGCATGTGAAGCTTTGCGCCAATGCCGGGCCGGATGACAGGCAAGCCAAGGCTACCGCCGAAGCGGCGGCCATAAGGAGCCCCTGGCAAGGGAATGCAGAGCGGCGAAACATGGTTGGTCCTCCTTTTGACGCGCAACCGGTGCGATCATATCGCGGACCGCTACGGGTTGCACGACCCTTATAACTTAAGTTAAGCAATTCGCGTGCCGCATCGAAAAAAGCGTGTTAGATCAAGGGTTCGCCCCGGCCGGCATGGATGCAGGTGTAAACTGCACCGACACCTTGGCACCAGTGCCCACCCCATACCATGCATCGCCGCCGCCGACGCCATCCGGATCAAATGGTAGTGCCCTAATCTTAAACCGATTTCATCTGCGGGGCGCGGACCGGCGGTTCGACCTGGTCGGTGCGGGTCGTGGCGGCCTGACGGCGCGCCGGAATGGAAATACCGGCCGCGTGAAAACGGTTCTTGATGGCTTTCTGGATCGCGAACTGGACCGCTTCCGTATCGCCGCTGTGGACCCAGCAGCGCACCACCACATCGACCGCATATTCATGCAGCGCCGCCACGCCGGTTACCGGCGCGGGCATGGCGAGGATGCGCTTTTCGCTCTTGAGAATGTCGAGCACGATTTTCTGCGCAGCCTCGATGTCGTTGGAATAGTCGACCGCGACCGTGAAATTGATCCGCCGCACCGGTTCGCGCGAATTGTTGGTGATGACGCCGCTGAAAATCTGCGCGTTGGGAATGGACACATAAGCGAGATCGTCGGAGATCAGGATCGTGGTGAACAGACCGATCTCGCGCACCGTGCCGGTCTGGCCGGCAGCCTGAATGCCATCGCCGACCCGGAACGGCCGCAGGAGCAGGAGCATCACGCCGGCGGCCACGTTTGCCAGCGTTCCCTGCAGGGCGAGACCAATGGCAAGGCCGGCCGCGCCGAGGACGGCTACGAGGCTGGTGGTTTCGACGCCGAATCGCTGCAGGACGGCGATCAGCGCCGCCGCGAGAATGGTGTAGCGCACCAGCGACGAAAGCAGCGGCTTCAGCGTTGCATCGAAGGCTTGCAGCCGGTCCAGGCCACGCCGCGTCAGGCGGCCTGCCCAGCGCGAAATCGCCCAACCGGCTATCAGGATGAGGACCGCGGCAATCAGGCTTACCGAGCGATCGAGCAGCCACAACTCGAACGCGGCCATGGTTTCTGGCGTCGGATGCATTGTTTCTCCACCGGCCCCGCTTGTAGGAACGCGCGAATCCGGATGGGAGCCGCACCCGGGCGGCGTTGCAAAGCTGCAACGAACGTGCATTTGGGTCACAGTTCGAGCCGCAACGGGGAAAGGCCAATACGGATGCGCGCATTGCAGGCTTGCGCCGCAGTCTTTTGCGCGTTCATGGCTCAGGCGGCTGCACCGTTTCCGGACTGCGCGCCGGCCGTCAAAGAGACGAATGTCCGGATCGTGCGAGTCGAGGAGGGCGGTGCGCTCGTACTGTCGGACAAGCGCGTGGTTCATCTTGAAGGCATCGCGCTGCCAGCGGGCGCGCGCGAATATGGGCCGGATGCAACGGCGCGCGAAGCCGTCTCTGCTCTCTCCGATCTGGTGTCGGGAAAAGTCGCGGCGCTGGCCGTGCGCGATCCCAAGGAAGACCGCTATGGCCGCTTGCGCGCGCAGGTCTTTGTCGGGCACGCGCCGAACCCGGTATGGATCCAGGCCGATCTTTTGGCAAAGGGCTGGGCGCGCGTCCGCATCGCGCCGGACAGACGCGAATGTGCGGCGCAGCTCTATGCAGCCGAAGATGGCGCGCACCGGCTAGCGAAGGGAATGTGGTCGCAGCCGTTCTATGCCGTTCGCACGCCGGAACAGGCGCTCAAGGAGGTGGGGACGTATCGGCTCGTCGAAGGCCGCATCGAGTCGGCTGTCGAGATTGGCGGCCGTGTCTATCTCGAATTCGGACGCGATCCGCACAGAAGCTTTGTCGCCATCATCGACCACGACGATCTGCGCAGCTTCCGCGACATTGGGATCGACCCCTTGAGCTATGCGGGCCGGCGTGTGCGCGTGCGTGGCTGGATAGCGAGATTTGGGCGGCCGGTGATCGAGATCGCGATACCCGAATCCATTCAGGTCCTCGATGTCGCTTCGCCGTGAAAACCGCTGCGCCACAAAGCAAAAAGGCCGGCGATTTCGCGCCGGCCTTTTCGACAAAATGTGTGGGGATCAGGCCGCTTTCTTGAGAAGCACCGTTTCCACGCGCTTTACCGCTGCCTGTTCGTCGATGCGTTCCACCGCGGCGACTTCCCGGGCCATGCGCGCGAGTGCGGCTTCGTAAAGCTGACGCTCCGAATAGGATTGTTCGGGTTGGCCGCTGGCGCGATGGAGGTCGCGCACGACTTCGGCAATGGAAACGAGATCGCCGGAATTGATCTTGGCTTCGTATTCCTGCGCGCGGCGACTCCACATCGTGCGCTTGATGCGCGCGCGGCCCTTCAGCGTGTTGAGCGCCGTGGCCACGACATCCGGCGACGACAGTTTGCGCATGCCGACGGCCTTGGCCTTGGCGGTGGGGACGCGCAGGGTCATCTTGTCCTTGTCGAACGTGATCACGAACAGTTCGAGCCTCGAACCGGCGACTTCCTGCTCTTCGACCCGTGTGATGCGTCCGACGCCATGCGTCGGATAGACGACGTGGTCATTGGCCTTGAAGTCGAGCTTCCGGTTTGAATTTGCGGGAATTTTCTTTTTCGGGGGCGTCATTTCTTTTCCAATCTCAACGTGTCAGACAGCTGACATCGGCCAGAATCCATCCGCGCCAAACGCGGCGGCAGCGCATACGCTACAAACCAACACCAATTGTCGGCAGTTCCTGCACGCCGCCAGAGGTCTAAGACGCACCTGAAGTCCTGGCGAACCCGACGAGACAGAACGGTTCATGAGCATGCCCGATTCTCTGCTTCGCCGATGACAAAACCCTATCTCTCTGCTTCGCCGATGACAAAACCCTATCATATCGCTTCGGTTTTGTGAAGGCCGAATACGACAAGCTTTTGAAATATCGTGATTTCTTTAGAATTTGTCAGATTCGAACAACCAATGCGCGCCCCTTGCCATCCCGTTGCAAGGGAGGCCTTCCGTCTGATGGAAAAGAGGATTTTTAAGAGCCAGATCCCGGCTTATCGCTGAAGTATTGGAGCTTGTCCGGAACCTGATCGTAGGTCTTGGCGTCGGCCGGCGGGGTGCCGCGCTGAGTGATATTGGGCCATTTTCTGGCGTATTCGGCGTTGAGTGCGAGCCATTTCTCCAGCCCGCTTTCCGTATCGGCCTTGATGGCGTCGATCGGGCATTCCGGTTCGCAGACGCCACAATCGATGCAGACGTCGGGGTCAATGACGAGCATGTTGTCCCCCTCGTAGAAGCAATCGACGGGGCAGACTTCGACGCAATCCATGTATTTGCATTTGATGCAGGCTTCGGTGACCACATAGGTCATGGTGTGCTCCTGTGCGCGCCGCCCAAGGACCGCCCGGCGCGAACGGTGAATTAAGACCCCGGCGCAGCCGGATCAAGCACAGTTCCCGAAACCACGCTGTAAAGCGTCTGGGCTTCCCGCGCCGGTCCGCGGCGCTCGGCCAGCGATTCGATCCGCACGACCACGACCTCGCGGCCGCGCGGCAGTGTCACCACGTCGCCCGGCCGCACGCTGGCGCTGGGCTTGCCGATGCGCGTGCCATTGACGCGGATCAGCCCCGAGGTCGCGGCATTCTGCGCCAGGGCGCGCGAACGGAAAAATCGTGCATGCCACAGCCATTTGTCGATGCGGGAGCGCTCGTCCATCGCGTCAATCCGCCGCAATTCGGCTCGCCAGCCCTGCGAAGGGAGAGTCGGGACGTTCGGACGCGCGTTCGGCCTTTGCCGTTTTGCGCTCCCGTTTCGGCGGCCTGGCGCGCCAGACGTGACGCAGGGACGCCTCCTCGCCCACGGCGACGCGCCGCCATCCCAGTTCGGCCAGCACCGGAACCATGGCCGCCATGCCGCAGCCCAGCAGCGAGAGCAGGGCTTCGTCGATCTGATCGGCAAACGTCCCGTCGCGCACCGCACGTTCCAGCCGGGCCTCCAGGCGATCCAGGATATCGAGCCGGATCGCGCGCGGTCCGAGCGGGCGAAACCCCGCTGCCGCCAGGAACCCCGGCGAGGCGGCGGCATCGGGCTCGAACGACGTCGTCGCCGGTGGCGGCCGGCCTGGAATGTGCTCCTGCTCCGACCAGACCGACCAGAGGAGCACGAGCATGCCGGCGGCATCGGGGCGCAAGAGATCGTGCATGTAGATCGAGCGCCGCGCAAACCGCACACCGAAGCGCGTCAGCGCCTGTTCGGTCGCGCGATCCCATGCGGGCGAGCGCGGCTGATCCTGGCGCAACGATCCGAAATGTTCGCACAATTGATGGGCGATACCGCGCGCGGCCGCTTGCAACGCGTCCGGGGTACCGGGTTTCGCGTCCGCCGCCTTGCGCAAGGCGATCAGCGGCGCCAGCCGCGCGGCGATCGTCGCTGTGAGCCATGTGCGCAGACGATCCGTCAACATCCGGCGCGTGTCGCTGCGGACGCGCTCGTCACAGACAAGGACCACTCCGGGCTCCAGCGGAGATGCGCCGCGCGCAAGCCTGGCGATGATCGCGCCTTCCCACCAGATGCGGCCATGCTCGCTGAGGGTGAGCGCACCTGCCTCGGCATGCGCGAAACGCTGCGCCCGCGCCAGGAATTCGCTTTCCAATCCTTTGGCGGCAACCGCGCGCAAGGCTTTGCCCTGAAGGCCTTCGGAACCCTGATCGGCCACGAAGCGAAATCCTTCGAGCTTGCCCAGCATCTCGCCGCCGACCGTCACGCCGCCGGATTCGTCGATCGCGAGCATCGGCACATCGTCGTCGCGCAAGGTGCGCAGCAGTGCCGCCGTGCGGCGGTCGACGAAACGTTGCGTCAACCGTTCGTGCAGCGCGTCGGACAAGCGATCCTCCACGGCGCGCGTTTCATTCTGCCAATGCGCCGGATCGCGCACCCAGCCGGGCCGGTGCGCCGCATAGGTCCAGGTGCGGATTTGTGCGAGGCGGCCGGATAGTGTGGAGACATCGCCTTCGGCATCGTCGAGACGCGCGACCTGGCGCGCGAGCCACTCTTCCGGCAGGACGCCTTCCGGACTCATCAGATGGCGGAAGATCCGCCCGACGAGTCGCGCGTGATCTTCGGACGCGAGCTTGCGGAAATCGGGCAACTGGCAGGCGCTCCACAGTGTTTTGACGCCGGCCGGACCGCCTGCGATCCGGCCGATCTCCGGGTCGGCCGCCAGGGATTCCAGACAGGCGAGATCCGTCGAGAGCCGCGCCTTGGCGAGGCCGCGCAGGGGCGGTGGCTGTTCGAGACTGGCGATCAGGGCCGGCAGCGTGCGGAAATCGAGCGCGGCATTGCGCCATTGCAGCACGCGATGCGGTTCGTAGCGATGCGTTTCGATGCGCTGGACAATGTCTTCGTCCAGCCCGTCGACATCGGCGGTCGTGCCGAACGTGCCGTCATTCATGTGACGGCCGGCGCGGCCGGCGATCTGGCCGAGTTCGTCGGGTTTGAGCGGACGCATCATGAGGCCGTCGAATTTGTCGATGGCGGCAAACGCAACATGATCCACGGCCATGTTGAGACCCATGCCGATGGCATCGGTCGCGACGAGAAAATCCACTTCGCCGGACTGGTAGAGCGCGACCTGCGCATTGCGCGTGCGCGGACTGAGCGCGCCGAGCACGACGGCCGCGCCGCCGCGCTGGCGGCGCACGAGATCGGCGATGCCGTACACATCTTCGGCCGAGAAGGCGACGATGGCGGACCGGCGGGGCAGGCGCGTCAGCTTGCGGTGGCCCGCATGGGCAAGGTCGGAGAAGCGCGGCCTTGTCACGAAGACGGCGTCGGGCACGAAGCGGCCGATGGCGCTGCGCATGGTTTCGGCGCCGAGGAACATCGTCTCTTCGTCGCCACGGGCGTGCAGCAGGCGGTTGGTGAAGACGTGGCCGCGCTCGGGATCGGCGCAGAGCTGGATCTCGTCGATAGCAAGAAAAGCCATGCCCAGATCGAGCGGCATCGCTTCCACGGTGCAGACGAAATATTTGGCCTCGGGCGGGACGATCTTCTCCTCGCCCGTCACCAGCGCCGCGGCCGCCGCCCCCTTGATGCGGACGACCTTCTCATAGACCTCGCGCGCCAGCAGGCGCAGCGGCAGGCCGATCATGCCCGAGCGGTGCGCCAGCATGCGCTCGATCGCAAAATGCGTCTTGCCGGTGTTGGTGGGGCCGAGAATGGCCGTGATCCGTTCGCGTCGAGCAGGGGCGCCGCGGGCCAAATGTCGGACCTTCATCGTGCTCCGAAGATCGGGTGTTTGCCGGGCCCTTGCAAGAGCCGGACGGCGCCGAACGCGGCCGGAAAATCGTCTTGTGGGCGTGTTTGACGGGGGTCTGTGGATGGCCGGTTAAAAAAGGCAACATTGCGCGAACGGACCATGTCCGAATCGCTAACCGAATCAATATCGTGATTTGTTCTCATACAATGGCTTGCCTGTCAAGTGGATGAATACACGAGATGCAGTGGTGGTTCCCAGTCATGGCCCGGTCTGGCCGCGAGCCGTCCATATGCTCAGTGGGCAGAGAGTCCGGGGACGGAGCAATCCGGGAAGCCGCCGGCCCGAACCCCGGCCTTGCCGCGGCCCTCGGCACGGCGATACTCGCGTCACGCAAGGGAGAGCGTCGCATGAACCCCATTGGCCCCGCCGCCTGGACTCCTCTGGCGAGCAAGGAGCTCAAGAACCGGCCCCTGGACGAGCTCGTCTGGCGCACGCCCGAGGGTTTCGAGGTGAAGCCGCTCTACACGGCGGCCGATCTGGAAGGGCTGGAGGCGATCGATTCCGTGCCGGGCCTGGCGCCCTATCTGCGCGGCGTGCGCGCGACGATGTATGCGGGCCGGCCCTGGACGATCCGGCAATATGCCGGCTTCTCGACGGCAGAAGAGTCCAATGCGTTCTATCGCAAGAATCTCGCGGCCGGGCAGATGGGGCTGTCGGTGGCCTTCGACCTGGCGACCCACCGCGGCTACGACAGCGACCACCCGCGCGTCACCGGCGATGTCGGCAAGGCGGGCGTCGCCATCGATTCCGTCGAAGACATGAAACTCCTTTTCGCCGGCATCCCGCTCGACAGGATGTCGGTGTCGATGACCATGAACGGCGCCGTCATTCCCGTCCTTGCCAGTTTCATCGTGGCGGCAGAGGAGCAGGGCGTGCCGCCGGAAAAACTCGCGGGCACGATTCAGAACGACATCCTCAAAGAATTCATGGTGCGCAACACCTATATCTACCCGCCGCAGCCTTCGATGCGCATCGTGGCCGACATCATCGCCTACACGGCCCGGCGCATGCCGAAATTCAATTCGATCTCGATTTCCGGCTATCACATGCACGAGGCCGGCGCGACCGCCGTGCAGGAGCTGGGCTACACGCTGGCCGATGGCGTGGAATATGTGCGCGCCGCCCTCGCGCGCGGCCTTGCGGTCGATGCCTTTGCGCCGCGCCTTTCGTTTTTCTTCGGCATCGGCATGAATTTCTTCATGGAGATCGCCAAGCTTCGCGCGGCGCGTCTTTTGTGGTCGTCCATCATGCAGGGCTTCGGCGCGAAGAATCCGGAATCGCTGATGCTGCGCACGCATTGCCAGACATCGGGCGTGTCGCTCACCGAACAGGACCCCTACAACAATGTCGTGCGCACGGCTTACGAGGCGCTGGCGGCGGTGCTCGGCGGCACGCAATCGCTGCACACCAATTCCTTCGACGAAGCCATTGCGCTGCCTACGGAGTTTTCGGCTCGCATCGCCCGCAACACGCAGCTCATTCTCCAGCATGAAAGCCAGGTCACGCGCACCGTCGATCCGCTGGGCGGCTCCTATTATGTCGAGGCGCTGACGCATGCGCTCGCCACTCACGCCCGCGCGTTGATCGACGAGGTCGAAACGGTTGGCGGTATGACGAAGGCCGTAGAGGCCGGTATTCCGAAACTGCGCATCGAGGAATCGGCCGCGCGCCGCCAGGCGCGCGTCGATCGCGGCGAAGATGTGATCGTGGGCGTCAACCGCTTCCAGACCGAGCATGAATCGCCGCTCGAAGTGCGCGACATCGACAATGCGGCCGTGCGCGCGCTGCAGATCGCACGGCTCGAACGGGTCCGGGCCACACGCGATGCCGCGAAGCTCGACGCGGCGCTGAAGGCGCTGGGCGAGGGTGCTGCGGGCGACGGCAATCTTTTGGCGCTGGCGATCGAGGCAGCGCGCGCCCGCGCGACTGTCGGCGAAATCTCCTCCGCGATGGAGAACAAATTCGGCCGCTTCCGCGCCGAGATCCGCTCCATCGCCGGCGTGTATGGCAGCGCCTATGAGGGCGACAACGCCTTCGCCGCCATTCGTGGCGACGTCGAGGCGTTCGCGCGCGAGGAGGGCAGGCGGCCGCGCATTCTTGTCGCCAAGATGGGGCAGGACGGGCACGACCGCGGCGCCAAGATCATTGCCACCGCCTTTGCCGATCTGGGTTTCGATGTCGATATCGGCCCGCTGTTCCAGACGCCCGAGGAAGTGGCGAAAGACGCCGTCGAGGCCGACGTGCATGTGGTCGGCATATCGAGCCAGGCCGCGGGCCATCGCACGCTCGTGCCCGAGCTGATCGAGGCGCTGAAGCGCGCCCGCGCGGACGACATACTGGTGGTGGTGGGCGGCGTCATCCCCGCCCAGGACTATGCCTTCCTCGAACAGGTCGGCGTCGCCGCCATCTTCGGCCCCGGCACCAACATCCCGGAGGCGGCACGGCACGTGCTGGAACTGATCCGCACACGGAAGATGGGGCAGGCAGCGGAGTAGTTGTTAGTGGGTCTTTTGAGAGGAGGACTCTTTCACGCCAATTTTTGCGGCTGAAAAAACGTGACTCAATAAGAGCGCTCCCTACTCGAGTCGGCGCGTGTTCCGGAAGGCGCTGAGGCTCGATTGCCGCCAAAGTATTGACTCATCATTCATGACTGATTCATGTTAACACAGTACTGCGGCGCGGGAGAGGATCATGCTAAACCAATTGATCGCTGTGAGCATGTTGACTGTCACAATGGCCACGGTGCCAGCTTTTGCGGCTTCGTACTGTCCAAAGGCACCTCCCAGCCTTCCACCCCTCACCGATTGCTATGGAAATGCCCTAAAGCAGGACGGGAGCGGCCAGTACATCGTCACGGACGTTTGTGGGCTGCAAACTATCCCATCAAGCTCCACATCGAATTTTCTTCTTGCACAAAATATTGACGCGACTTGCACGGCTGGATGGGGTGGATTCACGCCGATTGGCGGGCAGTTCGCTGGAGCAATCGAAGGCGATGGCCACTGGATAAACGGCCTCACAATCTCTGGCGGAGCATATCAACACCCTGTCGCAGTGCTTGAAGAAATCGCTACAAGCGGCTCGATTGAGAATTTCGTGTTGTCAAACGTTGCAGTCGCCAATAACTCTCAGGCGGCCCCATGGGTTGCCATCTGCGCGGACACGCATCGCCAGTTCGTTCCAGGATCGATACCAGCTCTCGCCGTCGAGTTCGCGGATCGAACGTGCGACGACAAAGCATTCGTTGATCTCCGCGCCACCATAGGCGCTGTGCCCTGCGGCACGCAGCCATTGAGCGTCGAAGAGTTCATCTTTGAAAACGAGCGACATGGGCATACCCCAAACCCGCAGCCATTCAGAACGGCATTGCAGGGCGGCGTCAAATCCAATCCACCACTATGTGCAGGCTCCTCCGTGAACAGAATACTGTGCGAGCTCAAGGGATCGACGCAACACTTGCGTTGAATCTAGCCGCTGGGGTTTGAAAGTCCAAGGTCTCACGGGGTCGTTGGTTCAACCGCATTGCAAAGCGATTCAGCTCGGCCTGGCCATGGCGCGAGAGATCTGTTCCTTTCGGGAAATACAGCCGCAGTAACCCATTGGTGTTTTCGTTGCTGCCTCGTTGCCATGGGCTTTGCGGATTGCAGAAATAGACTTTTACATTTGTCGCCACGGTGAATTTGGGATGCTTCGCCATCTCCAGTCCACGATTCCACGTCAGAGATCGCTTGAGCGATGCAGGGAGTTTACGAATGTGTCGGCTCAGAGCCACCGCTACGGTTTCAGTTTCTCGGTTTGGAATCTTGATGAGCGTGGTGAACCGGGACTGGCGCTCCACCAACGTCACGATCTGACTGCCGTTGCTTCCACAAAGCAGATCACCCCCCAGTGCCCGGGCACTGCTCGATCTTCTGCCTCGGCGGGACGCTCCCTGATCGTCAGGGCCCGTGCTGGAACTGATCCGTACACGGAAGATGTGGCAGGCGGCGGAGTGACCTTTACCCCGTGGGCCGTTGCGGCGGCGACCAGCGGCCTGTTTTCACTCTGACTCCAAACTTGCTGGCCCCAAACTCTCTGCTCGCGCGCCGCCCACGGCCTGGGCTTAGACAACGAGCTCCGAACTCCTCAGGGCGCTCAACGCTTGCGGGAACCTGCGCGAGAGGAGGGCTTCGACCCCGCTGTCCAGTTCGATCGTCCAGTCGCCAGAGCCCGCCGCGGTCATGCCGCGCACCCGCAGCGGATTGACCAGCCACGAACGGTGGGTGCGCAGGAAGCCGTGAGGCTTCAGCTGCTCCTCGACGCCGGCGAGCGTTGTGCGCATAAGTGGCTTTCTGCCATCGGCGAGGTGGAACTCCACGTAGTTGCCGGCAGATCGGGTGGCCACGATGTCGGCTACTGGCGAGCGGATGAGCCGGCTACCTCCGTCGTAGATGTCAAGGACCGGCCCGAACGGTCTGGCCTTGGCTGCGTCGGCCCGCGTCCACATCTGGGCGAACTGGCCCGCCGCCCATGTGAGCGCGAGCACGAAGGCGTAGCCCCTGAGGTCCTTTGGGTACTCGTAGGCGAGGTCGAGCTTGCCGGTATAATGGCCGCCAAACGCCAGAAAGATCAGCATTCTGAGGCCCCAGAAGCCCCCGACGTGGACGAGGCAGTACACCCCGGTTGCCGGCGTGTGCACCGCAAGGAACCTCAGCCAGCCGCGAAGGGCGCGGCCGGGCCGCGCGAGCTTCAGCATCCACGCGACGAAGGGAATCAGCGCGATGGTGAAGACCGCGCTCGAGTACTCACAGACGTAGGGCTCGATCGGGTCGAAATGGACGCGCGCGCGGGTGAGTTCGGTAGTCTCCGAGATCGCGTTGATCGTGGTGTTGAGCAGGTAGAAGACCGAAAGCGCGCACGACAGAATGAGGAACACGTGACGCCGCCGCCCGCTGATCGTACCGAATTCTGCGCCGCTCGTCACAGCCGACTCCGCCTGTCCCAGCCCCGCCGCCAGTCGTCATCCGACGCTTGCCGCTTGCATCAGCGACGCCTTAAGCAGCCAGTCTACCTGATCGCCGGAGAGTCGCCATGGACCGCAGGACGCTTCTGAAAAGCGCCGCCGCCCTTCCGCTGATGGGGCTCGCAGCCTCAACGCCCGTGCGCGCGGCGGCTGACCGGTCATTCCGCCGCGTGCGCCCAGGTGATCCCGGCTGGCCCTCAGACGCCCAATGGGAGGCGCTAAACCGCACCGTCGGTGGCGTTCTCGAAAAGCCCGTCTCGCCTTATGGCGCGTGCGGCGTCACGGGCGGTGCGAAGGATTGCGCCGGGCACATCCCCGAGCTCACCAATCCCTTCGCCGACGCGCGCAACACAGCGACCAACCCCGAGGCGCTGACCGCCTTTGCACTCGCCATCATCGGGACTGGCGGCTCGCCGCCGCTACCCTTCTTGTCGGACAAGACGTTCGACATGGCCGACGCCGAACGCCACGCCCGCGCCATCGACGCTGCCAACTATGAACTCCTCAAAGTCGCGCCTCAGGCCGGCTCCTACGTCTCGGAGAGCAACTACTTCAACAAAAAC
>DASXEA010000062.1:0-149694 GCA_036490345.1 Rhizomicrobium sp.
GGGCAGATAAAGGACGCTGTCGTAATTTATCTTCAAAAGAATCCAGCATTGCGGGCTGACAACGCTGCGGCTCTTGTCGAGTTGGCCGTTTCCCAAAATTGGGGCTGTTCGCAGCAATAGCGTTCAAACTGTACCACCACCACTAAATCACTGGGTTGGCGCAAATCCCGAGATCAGCGCCGGTGTTCTTCGAGTCGGGGCATGATCTGAACGAAGTTGCAGGGGCGGTGGCGGCTGTCGAGCTGCCATTTGAGGATGTTGTCCCAGCCATCCTTCACGGCGCCCGTGGATCCGGGCAGGGCGAACAGATATGTGCCCCCTGCCACTCCTGCGCAGGCGCGGGACTGAAGGGTCGATGTACCGACCGTTCCAAAACTTACCATGTGAAAAAGCACCGCGAAGCCGTCGATTTCCTTTTCGAAAACGGCCCTGAATGCTTCAACCGTGACGTCACGGCCGGTGAGGCCGGTACCGCCGGTGGAAATGACGACATCGATGTCGGGGCTGTCGATCCAGCTGCGAAGGTGTGCCGTGATCGCCGCCTGGTCGTCTCTCAGGAGGGCACGTGCACCTACGGCGTGGCCGGCCTCCGTGATGCGTGCTGCCAGCGTGTCGCCGGATGTATCGTTTGATGCATCGCGCGTGTCGGAGACGGTCAGAAGGGCAATGCGAACCGGGATGAAGGCGGCAGTATCGTCAATGTGAGGAGGCATCGCTGATGACCAGGCTCGCAGTTGCCGCGGGAGTGGGCGATTTCCCGCGATACTGCGGCCATTTTCCTTCGGCGGCGTCTTCCAGGCTCGGCGCAGTTTCTTTGGAGCGATGCGAATACATCCAGTAATAGGTCATCACATGCTTGATATAATTGCGCGTCTCCGGAACCGGCAGACTCTCGACAAAAAGGAGCGGATCGTCGGCGATGGTGGGGCGCGCACCGAGCCAGCGGGTTAATGCACCGGGGCCGGCATTATAGGCGGCTGCGAGCTGGAAGAGATTGCCGTTGGTCTGATCCAGCAAATTCTGCAGATATTTCTCACCGAGCCCCAGATTGTACCCGGGATCGTTGAGTTGGCCGCGGGCCGGTGTTGCGCCGTCAACCAGTTTCGCCGTTCCCGGCATGAGCTGCATGACACCGCGTGCACCGGCGCTTGAGACGGCTTTCGGCTGGAAGTGGCTCTCGACGCGCGCAAAGGCGAGAACGAGGCAGCGATCGACGTGGTATCCGCCCGGCGGCGTGTATTGCGGCACCGGATAAAGCCCTGTCAGCAGCACGCCGCGCGCGGCCTGCGCTTCGCTGGCCCGCAACTCGAGGTCGGGCAGGTCCAGATGGTGCGCGAGTGCGGCGAAGGCGTCGGCGTCGTGGAGATCCATTTCCGCAAACGCGCGATTCATCTCCTCCTGCACGCCCTCGGCATGGCCGGCCTGCCAAAGCGCCACGGCACGATGCGCTGCAGGAACCTGCATGATGTCGGCAAAACCTTGCGAATCGAGCACGGGATCGCTGAACTGGGCCGGCATGGCTTGCCCGAGCAGGCGTTCCGCCAGAAGGCCATAGAAAGTCGGCTGCTCACGCGCCGCAGCTGTCAGGAGCGAAACAACCGGAAGCGGTTCGCCTGCTGCAAGATGCGAGCGGGCGGCCCAGAACGCCGCGGCACTGCGGGTCCATCCTGGAATAGACCCAAATTGCGCGAGTTGTTCGAAATAACCCGCAGCATCGGAATAGCGCCGCAATCTGTAGGCCGCCAGACCGGAGTCCCAATCCAGTTGCGGTGCGCTTGCCCGGTCCATGCCTGCAATTGCCGAAGCAACCCTGAGAGCGGAATCGTCCTCACCTTCGGCGAGATAGGAGGCCGCGACTCTTTCGGTCAGCCGGGCGATGTCCGAACTGGGCGCCATGTTTGACGCTTCGAGCTGCTGCAGCACCGATTCGGCGCCTGCCGGCTGGTCGAGTTTTACATCGCTGTCGATTTGAATCTGGGCTGCTCGTGCCGCATCGGAACTGACGGGAAGGCCGACAATGCTGTCGCGTTCCTCGTAGCCGCCCACGCCGCGGCGGGGGATGCCCGGCAAGCCCGAAAGCTCCACCTTGTGCCGGCGATGACGATTGCGCTCCTCCGCCAGCGCGCGGACGCGAGCCGCGATCGGCAATTCGTTGTAGCTGCGCAACCACGCCGCGAGATCGCTGATCGAGGCTCGTTTGGTATAGGGGGAAAGATAGCGCTCCGCTTCGACGTAGCCCATGAGGGAGCGATCCGAAAGGCTGTCGATCAATGCATGGGCGGCCGCGAACCTGCCGTCCCGCTCGTCGGCAAAGATTTCCTGATAGCGATGCGCGTCCTCGGAAGACAAAACCCGCGGCGCAACGCTTGTCAGACCTTCGGACGCAAAAGAGGCCGCAGAATCGGCGCGAGCCACATCGGACACCATCAAGGCCACAACGCAGCTTGCCGCGAAAAGGAGTTCGCGTTTGTTAACCATCCCGGTCCCTTCCGCACGTGTCGCCGATTTGGCAATTCTACCTGTTCGAGCCGCTTGGCTCAAGCAACCCTAGCGCGCGCAGCTTAATGCCGGCCGACTGCAAGTCCCGCCAAGCCAGTTTCTTGTCGGCAGATCGGCGCAAAAGATAGGCGGGATGCAGAGTTGGGAGGAGAGGCACCATCCGCCCATTGACATGATATTCCAGCCACTTGCCGCGCATTCGCATGATTCCATCATTGCGTCCGAGCACGTACCGCGCGGCCACAGCACCGAGCAGGATGATTAATTCGGGATTGGCGAGTTCCACATGTCGGCGCAGAAACGGAAGGCAGGCGGCCGCTTCTTCCGGTGTGGGATCGCGATTTGCCGGCGGCCGCCAGTTGAGCACGTTGGTAATGTAAACGTTTTTGCGCCGATCAATGGAAATGGCGGCGAGCATCTTGTCGAGCAGCTTGCCCGCCCGTCCGACAAAGGGCAGGCCAAGCTGATCCTCGTCGCGCCCAGGTGATTCGCCGATAACCATGATGCGCCCGTCAGGCGTTCCGTCCGCGAATACCATCCTTGTGGCGCTTTTCTTCAGCGCGCATCCGTCAAAGGCCTCGAGCGTGGTCTTTAGTTCCAGGAGCGTGCCGCAGGCTGCCGCCAGGTCCATGGCCCGGCCGATTGCGTCGGAGCTCGGTGGCAGAGATGCCTTTGGTCCCGGCGTGCTCTGCAGCGGACGCAAAGGCGCGGCAGATGCAGGCCCGGGGGAACTCGCGGGCTTTGCGACTGGCGCCTCCGCGACTCCTGTGGCGATTCGTTCGACAGGCGCGCGAAATCTGTCCAGCGGAGCCTCTGCGATCGCCTCATCTGCCCCGCATTCCGCCAGCCAGCGCAGCGCCGCAAGTGACTCGGCCCGAGGATTGGATTGTCCCATCGTCAAATGATAGGGGAAGCCTCGGCCGGCGGCCAAGGGCGAAGCGATTGACCCCAGGGAGCGGGGCGTTCGATAAGACGTTTCAGGCGGAGGCCGGACCCCTCAGGATGAACGAACCCATCGCGCGCGAGAGCATGGAGTACGACGTGGTCATTGTGGGTGGCGGGCCCGCAGGCCTGTCGGCTGCAATTCGCCTGAAGCAGCTTGCGCAGTCCCGCTCGCATGAGGTCAGCGTCTGCGTCCTCGAGAAGGGCTCGGAGATCGGCGCGCATATCCTGTCAGGTGCCGTGATCGATCCGATCGCCCTCGACGAGTTGATTCCCGACTGGAAAGCAAAGGGCGCCCCGCTTGAGACGCCGGTCCGGGACGATCGGTTCTATTATCTCGGTCCGGCCGGAAGCTTGCGGGTGCCGAACTTCATCATGCCGCCCCTCATGAGCAATCACGGCAATTATATCGCCAGCCTCGGCGACACCTGCCGGTGGCTGGCGCGCGAAGCCGAAGGGCTGGGTGTCGAAATCTACCCGGGCTTTGCGGGCGCCGAAATTGTTTACGGCGAACGCGACGAAGTCTGCGGTGTGGTGACGGGCGATATGGGAGTCGCGCGCGATGGCCATCACAAGGACAGTTTTGCGCCGGGAATGGCACTGCTTGGCAAATACACCCTGTTCGCGGAAGGCGCGCGCGGATCCCTGACGAAGAAATTGCTTGCGAAATATGGGTTGAACACCGATCGCGATCCGCAAAAATTCGGGATCGGTCTGAAGGAGCTTTGGGAACTCGCGCCGGACAAACATCATCCGGGACTCGTCGTGCATACAATGGGGTGGCCGCTCGATCAGGCAACGGGCGGCGGTTCATTCCTCTATCATTTCGGGCCGAATCTGTGCGCCGTCGGATTTGTGGTGCATTTGAATTACTCCAACCCCTATCTTTCACCATTCGACGAATTTCAGCGTGCCAAGACCCATCCGCGGATTCGCGATCATCTGGAAGGGGGCAAGCGCCTGGCGTACGGATCGCGCGCCATTACCGAAGGTGGACTACAGTCGGTGCCGAAGCTTGCGTTCCCCGGCGGCGCGCTGGTGGGCTGCGGCGCGGGCTTCGTCAATGTTCCGCGAATCAAGGGAACGCACAATGCGATGAAAACTGGCATGCTCGCGGCGGAAGCGGCTTTCGATGCCATTGCCGCCGGAAGGGCACACGATGCACTGGATGACTACGAAAGCGCCTATCGAAAGAGCTTTGTGCATCGCGACTTGAAACGGGTCCGCAACGTCAAGCCCTTGTGGTCGAGATTTGGGACTGTCCCGGCGCTGGCGCTGGGTGGATTCGACATGTGGACGAACCAGCTATTGGGGTTCAGCGCGTTCGGAACCCTGAAACACGGCAAGGCTGACTTTGCGACGCTGAAGCCGGCAGCCAAATGCCGCCCGATCGCCTATCCGAAGCCGGACGGAAAAATCAGTTTCGACAAGCTTTCTTCCGTGTTTCTTTCCAACACGAACCATGAGGAAGATCAGCCGGTTCATCTCGTTCTGACAGATCCGTCCATTCCCATTCGCGTCAATCTGCCCGAATACGACGAGCCCGCGCAGCGCTATTGTCCGGCCGGCGTCTACGAAGTGATTGACGACGCCGCCGGACCACGTTTTCAGATCAACGCGCAGAACTGCGTGCATTGCAAAACTTGCGATATCAAGGATCCGGCGCAGAACATCACCTGGGTGCCGCCGGAAGGGGGCGGTGGTCCCAACTATCCCAACATGTGAGAGGTTGCCTACGTGCGAACATTGCCGGTCATTGCTTGCGCTCTCCTGGTTACGGCCTGTGCCGACATGCATCTTGGCGGGGGCTCGTCTGTGGGTGGGCCGGATGTCCCCCAGGCACAGAGCTTCGGCGACTATCTTTCGGCGCGCCTTGCAGCGAGCGATCACGACATGGTCGATGCAGCACGGCTCTACGACAAAAGCCTGGCGTCCAATCCCGACAACGCCGATATTCTAAGTCACGCATTCCTCTATGCTGCTGCCTCGGGCGATGTGCAGGGAGCCGCAAAACTCGCCCGGCGGCTGGTTGTGACGGACCCGGACAATCGCGCGGCAAGGCTCGCCTTGGCCGTTGAGGACGTGCGGCGAGGCGATTTCGCCACCGCGCGCACCGAAGTGTCGCAATCCGGAAAGGGACCGTTTACGGGACTGACGCTTGTTCTGCTCGATGCCTGGGCCGCCGCGGGAACCGGCGATCTCAAAGCTGCCGATGCCGATATCGCCCAGGTCAGCGCCCAGGGCGGCACCGATGTTCTCGCCAATTATCATCGTGCGCTCATTCACGAGCTTGTTGGCGACGGCGCGGGCGCGGACACTGCTTACAAGGCGGCGATCTCCGGCGGCGGCGCCAGCCCGAGAATTGCCGAAGCGTATGGCCGGTTCCTTGAACGCGAAGGCCGTACTGCGGAGGCGCGCGCCTATTACGAAAAACTTGCGCCGGATTCGGCACTCGGCCCCATAGCGGCAGAGGGACTTGCCCGGCTGGGAGCGCACGAGAAGCCCGATAGGCTCGTTTCATCAGTAGCGGCGGGCGTCGCCGAATCGCTGTTTGGCATCGCCGCGTCGTTGAGCGATACGAACAGCGCCGATATCGCCATCCTCTATCTGCGGCTGGCGCTTTATCTCGCGCCCGACCTGGATCTCGCCAAGATCGTGCTTGCCGACCGTTTCGAAGCGCTGGGCAAGTTCGACGATGCCATCGCGGTCTATCGCACGCTGGATGGCCGCTCGACATATGCGGCTGCCGCTGCAATCCAGATCGCGCTCGACGAGACGCGGCTCGACAAGAATGATGAAGCGATCAGCGAACTGAAATCGCTGACGCGTTCTCATCCGAACGATACGACCGCGTGGACGGCCCTGGGCGATGCATACCGCGACCAGGAAAAATACGTCGAAGCCGCCGACGCCTATGACCACGCAGTGACCGAATTGGGCGGCGACAAGGCGACTTCTTGGCCGGTCTATTACGCGCGGGCGATTGCCGAGGAACGCTCCCATCGCTGGGACGCTGCGGAAGCGGACTTGAAGCATGCGCTCAAGCTCAGTCCCGAACAGCCGCAGGTCCTCAACTATCTCGGCTATAGCTGGGTCGACCAGGGACGCAATCTGCCCGAGGCACTTGCAATGCTCGAAAAGGCGCGAGCGCTGAGCCCGTTCGACGGGTACATCGTCGACAGCGTCGGTTGGGCCTATTACAGGCTTGGCCGTTACGCTGACGCTGCCAAGGCGCTGGAAAACGCCATCCAACTTGTGCCGGCCGATTCGACGATCAATGCGCATCTGGGAGACGCCTATTGGAAGGTCGGGCGCAAGCTCGATGCGGAATATCAATGGAGTCACGCACTGGCCTTTGGACCTGATCCGGCTCAGAAGGCAGAGCTCGAGAAGAAACTGAACCTCGCCGCGCAGAATGACGGCAAACAGCCCTGAGCGGGTTCAGGTCTGCGCGCCGGCGAAGCTCAATCTGACGCTGCATGTCGGAGAAAAGCGCTCCGATGGCTATCACGATCTGCAGAGCCTGATCGTGTTTGCGAATATCGGCGATTTGCTGTCGATCGAGGACGCGCCAGGCATTTCCCTCACTTTGCAAGGATTGTTTGCGAAAGCCTTGGCGGCCGAGGAAGACAATTTGGTTCTCAAGGCGGCAAGAGCGCTCGCGGCACGCGACGGGATCGCGCTGCGGGGGCGCCTCACTCTCACGAAAAGACTGCCGGTTGCCTCGGGGATCGGCGGCGGGTCAGCGGATGCAGCGGCCGCTTTGCGAGGACTGGCGCTTCTTTGGGGAACAGGAAATGCCGAACCGGAGTGGGCCGCCTGCATCGGCTCCGACGTCCCCGCCTGCCTTGTATCGCGTCCCTTGTGGATGGAGGGACGCGGAGAACGTCTGACAGAAATCGGCAAGGTGCCGCCGTTGCATGTGGTCCTCGTCAATCCGGGCAAAGCCGTGGCTACGCACGAGGTGTTTCGCCGTCTCGTGCGCCGATCCGGTGTTGCCCCGGTACCACGCGCCTTTGGCGCCGGACGCGATCTCCTCGACTATATGGCCACCACCCACAATGATTTGGAACCCGTGGCGATCGAACTTGTGCCCGAAATTGCCGTGGCGCTATCGGCGCTGCGGTCACGAGGTGCTGCGTTCGTGCGCATGTCCGGCAGCGGCGCAACCTGTTACGGCATTTTCGAGGATGGTGCGCGCGCGGCGGCCGCGGCAAAGGATCTTGCGATGGTCTGGCCGGAATGGTGGGTCGTCCCGACCTGCCTTGCGCCCCACGATGCTGGTGCGGCGATGATCGTCGCCTAATACGCGCGTGAAACGCAGAACGCGGCAAGAGCTGCCAGCACGTCGCGCAGTTCGCCCGGCGGCAGCAGTTTGAGCGCGCGTCCGGCCTGTCGCGCATAGCGGTGCGCTTCGGCGCGCGCATCGAGGATGGCTCCGGTCTTCTCGACATAGGCGATGGCCTGTTTCAAGTCGCTTTCCTGCTGAGGCCCTCCCTGAATCGTCCGCTCCCAGAATTGTTGCGCCTCCTTGTCGGCACGCTGGTAGGCCAGAATCACCGGCAGCGTTACCTTGGCTTCCCGAAAATCGTCGCCCACGGATTTTCCCATTTGAGCCTGATGTCCGGAATAGTCGAGCGTGTCATCGATGAGCTGAAACGCGATGCCGAGATTCAGGCCATAGGTTCTGAAAGCGCCGATGTGTTCGTCGCCGGCGTTGGCGATGGTTGCCCCGACTTCGGCTGCCGCTGAAAAAAGTGCTGCCGTTTTGGCGCGGACGATCGTCAGATAATCTTCCTGCGTGGTGGTCAGATTGTTGGCGGATTTCAGTTGCAGGACCTCACCCTCGGCAATAATCGCCGAGGCGCTCGCAAGGATGTGAAGGACCTGCATGTTCCCGGTCTCGACCATCAGCTGGAAAGCGCGGCTCAGCAGGAAATCACCGACCAGCACGCTGGGCTTGTTTCCCCAGACAATGTTCGCTGCAAGTTTGCCCCGTCGCAGCGTGCTCGCATCCACGACGTCATCGTGCAAGAGGGTTGCGGTGTGGACAAACTCGACTGCAGCGGCCAGCTTGATCTGGTGCTTGCCCCCATATCCGCACGCGGAAGAAGCGGCCAGCGTCAGCAAGGGGCGCAGCCTTTTTCCCCCGGAGTCCACGAGATGGCTGGTCAATTCGGGAATGAGGGCGACGGTGCTTCCCATGCGGTCGTGGATCAACCGGTCGGTCGCAAGCATGTCGGCTTCGACCAGCGCGTACAGCCGATCGATCGGTGCGTAACCCACGCTATCTTTGATTCTGGTCGCCTCGGCGGCTATCATTTCTTGCCCTGACGCTGGCCTTTGGCCCGGGAGACATTTAGGAAGGGTGCCTAAGCCGGGTCAAGGAGACCGCCCGGCCGTTCTTGTCCGCGATCGGCCATCTGATGCGTGCCATCCTGAAGACAAACGATCCCGTACTCTTGAATTTCGCGCAGGCCCTGCTCCTGGACGCCGGGATTGAGAGCGTTATTTTCGACAGCCACATGAGCATCATGGACGGAAGTCTGGGCATTTTGCCGCGCCGCCTGATGGTTGCCGATGATGAATTTGAGCCGGCAAGGGGCGTCCTGTCGGGCGCCCTGCCGGACGTTGCGCTGAGCACGTGACAGCGACGACGACGGATCTTTTCCTGGCCGGGAAAATTGCGATCCAGCAGCCGGCACATGGTTTCCGCGCCGGCCTCGATACGGTCCTGCTTGCCGCAGCGCTCCCCGCCCGGGAAGACGACAATTTGCTGGAGTTCGGATCCGGGGCAGGTGCCGGGAGCCTTTGCGTCGCGTCACGCGTACCAGCTTGCCGTGTCACGGGCGTAGAAATCGATCCCGATCTTATTGCCCTGTCGACCGGCAATGCCGTCGCCAATGGCTTTGGGGACCGTCTGCGGTTCGTAGAAGGCGACATTCTGGGTGGCGCGGGCTGTATGCAGCAAAACTTCGATCACGTGTTCATGAACCCACCCTTTTACCCGCCGCGAGGTGCAACCTCGCCGGACGTCGCAATCGCGCGCGCCAAACAGGATGGCGGACGATTGCGTGACTGGATTCGGGCGGGATTGAAGCGTGTGCGTCCCGGCGGGACGTTTACCGCTATCCTGAGAGCCGACCGCCTTCCCGAAGCGCTCGCGGAAATGTCCGATGGCGGTATTGCGATTTTTCCGGTCTGGCCGCGTGCGGACGAGCCAGCCCATCGCGTGATCCTGCGCGCCGTAAAGGGCTCCAGGTCTTCTTCGGCACTGTTGCCCGGCCTTGTGGTGCACGGACGCGGTGAAACATTCACCCCCGAGGCCGATGCCGTGATGCGCGGGGGCGCATTGCTTGCTCTATCGAATAGGCGCCGTTAGGTTCCGCGCGCCAAAGGTCGGTGAAGCAGTGCGGACATTTCAGGACATTATCCTCACTTTACAGAATTACTGGGCCGGCCAGGGCTGCGTGATCCTGCAGCCCTATGACGTTGAGATGGGCGCCGGGACGTTTCACCCCGCAACGGCGCTTCGCGCCCTGGGACCGCGCCCGTGGTGTGCGGCGTATGTCCAACCCTCGCGACGTCCGAAGGACGGGCGCTACGGCGAAAACCCCAACCGTCTTCAACACTATTATCAATACCAGGTCATCCTCAAACCGGCGCCGCGAGATGTGCAGGCGCTCTACCTCGAGAGTCTGAGGGTGATTGGCATCGACATGTCCCGTCACGACGTCCGCTTTGTGGAGGACGACTGGGAGAGCCCGACGCTCGGCGCATGGGGCCTTGGCTGGGAAGTCTGGTGCGACGGCATGGAAGTCACGCAATTTACCTATTTTCAGCAGGTGGGCGGATTCGACTGCAATCCCGTCTCCGCAGAAATCACCTACGGTCTCGAGCGCCTGGCGATGTATGTCCAGGGCGTGGAGTTCGTCTACGATCTCGCCTTCAATCAGCACGTCCGCTATGGCGAAGTGTTCCATCAGTCCGAACGGGAATTCTCCGCCTTTGACTTCGAGTACGCCGACACGGCGATCCTCTTCCGGCATTTTGGAGAAGCTGAAGGGCAGTGCGCCGCGCTTGCGGAATCAAGGTTGCCATTGCCCGCCTACGATCAGTGCATCAAGGCCAGCCATTGCTTCAACCTGCTCGATGCCCGTGGCGTAATCGGGGTGACCGAGCGAGCCGCCTACATCGCACGCGTCAGGGCAATGGCGAAGGCCTGCTGTCAGGCCTGGCTTGCAAGCCCGCAGGGCGCCTACGAAACGAGGACCGTCTGACGTGCCGGACCTTTTGCTTGAACTTCTTTCGGAAGAGATTCCGGCGCGGATGCAGTCGAGCGCCGCAAGGGATCTGGAGCGCCTGGTTATAGGCGCATTGTCGGATCGCGGCCTGTTGTTCGAAGGCGTAAAATCGTTCGGCGGCGCGCGCCGGCTTACGCTGGTGATCGCAAATCTTGCGGCACGCCAGCCCGATGTCACGGAAGAGCGCAAAGGGCCGCGGGTCGGGGCACCTGAGAAGGCCATTGAGGGTTTCCTGCGGTCGGCCGGAGTGCCGCTGGACTCCTGCCAAAAGCAGAACGATGGCAAGGGCGAATTCTATGTCGCCACAATCCTGAAGGCGGGGAGGCCTGCGGCTGACGTCCTGGCAGAAATTCTCCCGCCACTCCTTTCGACCTTTCCCTGGCCCAAATCCATGCGCTGGACGGACGGACCGGTTCGGTGGGTGAGGCCTCTTCACTCGATCCTGTGCGTGCTGGATGGCGAGATTGTGCCGTTCGAATTTGCCGACGTGACAAGCGGGAATACGACACTGGGGCACCACTTCCTTTCGCAGGGCCCCATCGAAATTCATCGCTTCGAGGATTACGAAGAGAAGCTTGCCGCCGCCCATGTCGTCCTTGACGTCGCTGAGCGCAAGGCGATCATTCTGCATGAAGCCGAGCAGAACGCATTTTCGCTTGGGCTGGAACTCAACGACGACCCGGGATTGCTGGAAGAAGTCGGTGGTCTCGTGGAATGGCCCGTCGTGCTCCTGGGCACGATCGACCAGACTTTTATGGACATGCCCGCCGAGGTCTTGAGGACCTCGATGCGCACGCATCAAAAATATTTCAGCATGCGCAATCCCCGGACGGGCGATCTCGCCAATCGTTTCGTTGCCGTGGCAAATACGGTCGCGACGGACGGAGGCGCCGATATCGTTGCCGGTAACGAGCGGGTATTGCGCGCGCGATTGTCCGATGCCAAGTTTTTTTGGGAACAGGACCGAAAGCGGCGGCTTGCAGACCGCGTGGCAGATCTGGACGGGATCGTGTTTCACGCAAAGGTTGGAACGCTGGCCGGCCATGCCAATCGCATTGCGCTCGTAGCCGCGATACTAGCGGAGCGCGTCGGGGCGGATGTGGCGAAATGCATTCGGGCGGCGCAATTGGCGAAAGCCGATCTGGTCACCCAGATGGTGGGAGAGTTTCCGGAGCTTCAGGGTGTGATGGGGTACTATTACGCTCTTCATGATGGCGAAGACGGTGATGTGGCGTGCGCCATTCGCGACCACTACAAGCCACTTGGTCCCAACGATACGGTTCCGGAAAGTCCGGTGGCTGCCATTGTGGCGCTCTCGGACAAGATTGTCAGCCTCACAAGTCTGTGGAACGCGGGGGAACGGCCCACGGGATCCAAAGACCCGTTTGCGCTCCGCCGCGCGGGTCTTGGAATCATCCGCACTATGCTTCAACACCGATTCCGCCTTCCCATGTCGGTTCCCATCGGGGAGACAATCGCCGCCCTCGGGGAGGCCGCTCCGGTGTCGGCGGGACCCATGCTGCAGGCGCAGGATGATCGCCCGTCGCCCGATACGAGGGCAGTGCGTGGCAGGATCGTGCAGGAGATACTCGACTTTCTTGCCGACAGGCTGAAAGTGATCTTGCGCGAGGAGGGCATTCGCCACGATTTGATTGATGCGGTCTTTTCTCTCGGCGGCGAAGACGATCTGGTTCGGCTGGTTGCAAGAGTAAAAGCCCTCGCAGCGTTCCTGACGAGCGAAGACGGCGCCAATCTGATCGCCGGCTATCGTCGAGCGACCAACATTCTGCGCATCGAGGAGAAGCGCGATGGTCGGCCCTATGACGAAGAACCGCAGACATCCCTGTTGCGCGAGCCTGCAGAGCACGCACTGTTTTCCGCCATGTCGGCCATGAGTGGTCTCGTTGCCCGCGACCTCGCGGCGGAGCGATTCGAAGATGCCATGACGCAACTCGCCACACTTCGTGGGCCGGTGGACGCGTTTTTCGACAAAGTCACTGTCAACGCCGATGATCCGCAATTGCGCGCGAACAGGCTCTTTCTGCTTTCGCGACTGCGCGCCACGCTGCATCAGGTGGCAGATTTCGCCAAAATCGAGGGATAAGGAAAACCGGCTGCGTGGGCCGCGGACCCGCGCGCATTTCCGTTGCGAAATGCCGGAACGAAATTCTGCTAGCGGGATCGTCAGATGAGCAAATGGCTGTACGAATTTGGCGGAACTACTGCCGAGGGTCGTGCCGATATGCGCGATCTACTCGGAGGCAAGGGCGCGAATTTGGCCGAGATGAGCAATCTTGGGCTTCCCGTTCCACCCGGCTTTACGATTTCGACGGCGGTCTGCGCCTACTACTACGCGAATGATCGTGGCTATCCCGGGGACCTGCCGGCCGTCGCCCGCGAAGCGGTTTGCCGTATCGGGGAACAGGTTGGCGCGACATTCGGCGATCCCTCAAGGCCTCTTCTGGTTTCCGTCCGCTCCGGTGCGCGCATCTCGATGCCGGGGATGATGGACACGGTGCTCAACCTTGGCCTCAACCCGGCTACCGTCGAGGGCCTTGCCGGGATTACCGATGCGCGTTTCGCCTACGATTCCTATCGCAGATTTATCCAGATGTACGCCAGCGTCGTCCTCGGAATGGAGCACGCCGATTTCGAAGAGATTTTGGCGCTCGAAAAGGATGCGAAAGGCGTCGAACTCGACACGGAACTCGACGCGGCCGATTTGAAGCGTATCGCAGACCTCTATCGCGCGCAGGTGCACAAGGTGCAGGGCAAGCCGTTTCCCGACGACGTGCTTGAACAGCTGTGGGGCGCAATCGGCGCGGTCTTTCAATCATGGAAAAGTGCGCGCGCTCAAACATATCGCAGGCTCAATCACATTCCTGAAGAGTGGGGCACGGCGGTCACCATCCAGGCCATGGTCTTTGGAAATCGCGGGGCGACGAGTGCCACCGGGGTTGCATTCACGCGGGATCCCGCCACGGGCGAGAAGCTCCTTTACGGCGAATACCTAGTGAACGCTCAGGGCGAGGACGTGGTCGCAGGTATCCGCACGCCTCAGTCGATCTCGAGGCTCGCGCGAGAGCGCAGCGGCAGTGCGCGACCGTCGATGGAAGAAGAAATGCCGGCTTCCTTTGCGGAGTTGCGCGCCATTGCCGATAAGCTCGAGGCGCACTTTGGCGACATGCAGGATCTGGAGTTCACGGTTCAGGAAGGCCGGCTCTTCATGCTTCAGACCCGATCCGGAAAACGCTCGGCGGAGGGAGCGCTCAAGATTGCCGTCGACATGGAGCGCGAAGGCCTGGTCGACAAGCGTACGGCCATCATGCGGGTCGACCCGCTTTCGCTCGACCAATTGCTGCACCCCACGCTTGACCCCGATGCGCCGCGAAAATGTCTTACGCGGGGACTCGCAGCTTCGCCGGGAGCCGCCACGGGAGAAATAGCCTTTACCGCCGAGGAGGCCGAAAAGCTCGCGGGCGACGGACGGGACGCCATACTGGTGCGGGTTGAAACCAGCCCCGAAGACATTCACGGCATGCACGCCGCCAAGGGAATTCTAACCGCGCGCGGCGGCATGACGAGTCATGCCGCGGTTGTGGCGCGCGGGATGGGGCGGCCATGTGTCTCGGGAGCCGGCGAACTGAAAATCGATGCCTTGACAGGAACCATCGTCGTCGGAGCGACCACGCTGCGGCGTGGCGAGATCCTTACCATCGATGGCGCCAGCGGACAGGTGTTTCAGGGGCGCGTTCCCATGCGGCAGCCCGAGCTGACAGGCGATTTCGGCACGCTGATGGGCTGGGCAGACTCTTTCAGGCGCCTGAAAATTCGAACGAACGCGGATACGCCCGCGGATGCGGCAGCGGCATTGCGATTTGGTGCGGAGGGGGTCGGACTTTGCCGCACCGAGCATATGTTCTTCGACTCCGAACGGATCGTTGCGGTGCGGCAGATGATCCTCGCCGACACGCTCAGGGATCGCGAGGCCGCGCTGGCGAAATTGTTGCCGATGCAAAGAGGAGATTTCGAAGAGATTTTCAGCGCGATGAAGGGGCTTCCTGTCACAATCAGATTGCTCGATCCACCGCTTCACGAATTTCTTCCGCAAAACGACTCGGAATTTGCCGACGTCGCGCGCGCAGCGGGCGCCGAACCGGCAAAGTTGCGTCAGCGCGCAATCTCTTTGCATGAAGCCAATCCCATGCTCGGGCACCGCGGTTGCCGTCTCGGGATTACCTTTCCCGAAATCTACGAAATGCAAACGCGCGCGATTCTGGAGGCCGCTCTCAATGTGGAAGAGCGAAGCGGGAAGGCAGTCCAGCTTGAGGTGATGATCCCGCTTGTGGGGTTCAAGAGCGAATTGGATGCGCTCAAAAAACGGATCCTTCGTGTAGCGGTAGAGGTTGGCGACGAGCGCGGTCGCGTTCCGGAATTTCTCGTTGGTACGATGATTGAATTGCCGCGTGCCGCGCTCCGCGCCGGAGATATAGCGCAGACGGCCGAATTCTTTTCATTCGGAACGAATGATCTGACGCAGACGACCCTTGGCGTGAGTCGTGACGATGCCGGCGGCTTTCTCAACGAGTACATCGCCAAAGGGCTCATCTCACGCGATCCTTTTGTCAGTCTCGATGTCGACGGCGTAGGGGAACTCATTCGGATCGCTGTTCAGCGAGGCCGCGCGACAAGGTCCGATCTGAAGCTGGGAATCTGCGGCGAGCATGGCGGTGATCCTGCATCGATACGCTTTTGCCATGCCGGCGGGCTTGACTACGTTTCATGTTCGCCATTCCGCGTGCCGGTCGCGAGACTTGCAGCCGCACAGGCCGCTCTGGATGATAGCGAACGCGAAAACTAGTACGTATACTGATCATAGCCGCAAAACATTCGGTCTAACGCGGCGATTTTTCGGTAAATGTGACGCGGTGTCATCGCGACTGTTGCGCGGGGATTGCCGGACTCAGGCACATTGTCGCAGCGCTGGGTGAATTTCATTTGACCTCGCCAACGGCTGCTGGCAGAAGCTTCGGCCTTGTGCAGGGGGTGGGGACCCCTTCGGAATACGACGTCGAATTGCTTCGAAGCCCAATCCGAGAGTTGAAATCCCGAATGACCGAAAAATATATCGTTGCGTTGCGGCGCGCTGATCGCGCGATCGTAAAGGTCTTGGCGTTTGCCGGCATTTTTTGCGCTGTTGCCCTGTTGAGTCAGCCGACACGTCATTCGATGCCGAATGTTGGCAGCGGACGTGGCGCCTCCGTCGACCTGTCGGTGCCGTCGGGCGCCCTAAGCGGCAATAAGATGATTGCGTCTGACGGAGTTCTCACCCACGCGGTTCAACCTTTTGCGCCGCAAATCACACCCGTCATGCAGGAGCCCCTGGCCCTATCGCCGATGGAGCTTGCGCTTGAACGTATCCTCGCGGAGCAGCGCTGCCTTGCCGAAGCAATGTACTACGAGGCAAGGGGCGAAGGCACCGAAGGAGAGATGGCGATCGCCGAGGTGGTTTTCCATCGCATGCGTTCGACCGGATATCCCCATTCGGTGTGCGGCGTCGTTTATCAGGGCACGGAAACCGGCCGAGGCTGCCAGTTTTCCTTCGCATGCGACGGTGAGATGCAGCGCGCCAAAACGCGGCGGGCCTGGGTTGCCGCAAAGACCCTGGCGAGCAGGATCATGGCGGGCTTCGTTCGTCTCGGCGACGTTACAGGGGACGCGATCTCTTTCCATGCCGTGGACGTCCAGCCCGAGTGGGGCGATCATCTTGTCAGGACAATTCAGATCGGCAATCACATCTTCTATCGCGCAGCATCCCGAAGCGATGGAGACAGTTGAGCGCCCTGGATAAAGGGACTCTCTCGTCGGTCACTCAAAAGTCTAGCGCCACGTCGAGGCTGGGTGCACTATGGGTGATGCTGCCAGCGGAAATGTAGTCGACCCCGGTTTCCGCAATTGCACGCACTGACTGTAAATTTACGCCGCCGGAAGCTTCCAGTACCGCACGTCCTTGTGTCAGCGAAACGGCAGCGCGCAATTGCTGCGTATCCATATTGTCGAGCAGAACGGTGTCGACGTTGGCTGCCAGGGCTTCTCCCAGCTGCGAGAGGGTATCGACCTCAACCTCGATCTTGATCATATGGGCAAGACCGCATCGCACGCGCTCGACGGCTGCGGTTAGGCTGCCGGCAACGGCGATGTGATTGTCTTTGATGAGAACGGCGTCATCAAGACCGAACCGGTGATTGAAACCGCCACCGCAACGCACGGCATATTTTTCCAGTATGCGCAGGCCAGGTGTCGTCTTGCGGGTGCAAACGATCTTCGCCTTCGTTCCATCGACCGCGTCTACGAGGCGCCGTGTCGAGGTCGCGATGCCGGATAGATGGCCTAGAAAGTTCAACGCCACGCGCTCGGCCGTCAGAAGGGCACGTGCCGGGCCGCCGACATCGGCGAGTACTGCGCCGGCGGGTACTTCAGTTCCCTCCGCTACCGACGGCGCGAAATCGACCGATCGACTTACCAGTTCAAATGCGATCTGGACCGCGAGCAGTCCGGCAACAATTCCGCCTTGGCGAGCGACCAGCCGCGCGGTTTCCCGGTGATCCTCCGGAACGATAAGGTCCGAAGTAATATCGCCATTGCGACCCAAATCCTCCGCGAGGGCAGCGGCCACGATGGGTTCGATCAGGAGCCTGTGGGGCGGCCGCATCAGATTGATTGCGAGTGGGTTCATAGCGCGAGGTTGCCTCGGGGATCCAACGTGCTGCCAGCTTCGGGGAGAACAGCGCCGGTTTCGGTGACGGTCACGAAGCGGCGGGCGGGCATCGGCGGTGAGTTCGGATAGTCGCGGCGGAAATGCGCGCCCATGCTTTCGCGCCGGGAAAGAGCCGCAGCAGTTATGATTCTGGCCGTAGCGGCGATGTTGAGGAGCGAGGCGTCGCCATTGGCAGCCTGTTCGCAGCGCGTGATGGTCTCCAGCGCTTGCCGCAGCCCCGCCTCATCGCGCTCCATACCGACGTTCTCGGTCATGGTTGCGCGCAAAGCGCCAAGATGGTGCGAGGCGCCATGGTAACGCGGGAGTAGGGCGGGCACGTAGTCCGCCCCGGATGTCATGAGCGAATTGCGCACGTCTTCGGCGGCACGTGCCCCGAATACGAGGGCTTCGAGGAGGGAATTGGAAGCAAGCCGGTTGGCGCCATGCAGGCCGGTCGATGCGCATTCGCCGACGGCCCAAAGTCCGGCCAATGAGGTCCGGCCGTTGTGATCCGTGGCAATGCCGCCCATGTGATAGTGCGCCGCGGGAGCCACGGGAATTGGCTGACATGCGGGATCGATGTCGGTGCTTCGGCAAGCCGCATAGACGGTGGGAAATCGCGACGCGAATGACTGGCCGATGGCTTCGCGGCAGTCGAGGAAAACCTGATGGCCAGCTTTCGCGTGTCGGTAAATGGCCCGAGAGACGATGTCGCGTGGCGCGAGTTCCGCCATGCTATGCGACGCCGGCATGAAACGGTAGCCGTCCTCGTCGATCAGGACAGCGCCTTCGCCGCGAAGTGCCTCCGTGGCGAGTGGCGCAGGATCTCGTCCGGCTGCGATCGCGGTGGGATGAAATTGTACGAATTCGGCATCCGCAATTCGTGCCCCGGCGCGCGCTGCCATGCCAAGACCTTCCCCTCGCGATTCGGGAGGATTGGTCGTGACGGCATAGAGTGCGCCAATACCGCCGGTAGCGAACAGAATCGCATGTGCCCGGAACAGCACGAGGCGTGCTTCGCGTCCGGTCCCATGGCGGGCGAAAAGCCCCACGATCCTGCCCTCTGTCGCCGCCAATTCGAGGGCGTGAAATCCCTCAAGGATACGAATTGAAGGAGCGGCATAGGCAGCTTCTGCGAGAACGCGGGTAATCTCCGCGCCCGCCCTGTCGCCGGACACGTGCACAATACGAGGCACGGAATGGGCGGCTTCGCGGGCGAGGGCGAGTGCTCCGGAAGGCAGCCGATCAAATGGGGCTCCGAAATGCACGAGATCGTCGATGCGCTGAGAGGCCTCGCGCGCAACAAAATCAGCTACTGCGCCATCGCCCAGACCTGCCCCCGCCGCCAAGGTGTCGGCAGCGTGCGCTTCCCAGCTATCGTGCGGCCCCACGGCCGCAGCGATCCCGCCCTGCGCCCAGACGCTGGAGCCGGTCGTTCCTGGTCGTGCTGCTGCCAGAACAAGGGCAGGGAAGGGAGCCAGCTTGAGCGCCGTGAAAAGCCCCGCAAGACCAGCGCCGACAACGAGCGCGCCCGGAACTTCGATGACATTGTCCAGGCCAGCGGACATGGCGCGTCATGCAGCGATGCGACGGGCGGCCTGGGCAGGAACGATAAGCATGCGCTCGACAGCGGCCCGCGCGCGTCGTGCGACAGTCGCGTCGACTTCGACCTCGACCGTCATCGTCTCCAGAGCATGCAAAATGGCGGGAAGCGAAATTCGCTTCATGTGCGGACAAAGATTGCACGGACGAACGAAATCGACGTGCGGGAACTCGACGGCGACATTGTCGCTCATCGAGCATTCGGTCACCATAACGACACGGGATGGCCGGTTCTTGTCAACATAGCCGATCATCGCCGATGTCGAACCTGCGAAATCGGCTTCGGCGACGACTTCCGGCGGACACTCCGGATGCGCCAGCACGACAATATCCGGGTGCGATGCGCGAAACGCGCGAATATCGGCGGCGGAGAATCGTTCATGTACCTCGCAACGCCCTTTCCAGGATATAATGCGGATATTCGTCTGCTTTGCGACATTTTGCGCCAGATATTCGTCTGGGATCATGATCACGCGATCGACGCCCCATTCGCGGGCGATGTCCTCGACTACCGCCACGGCGTTCGATGACGTGCAGCAGACATCACTCTCTGCTTTCACGTCCGCGGACGTATTGACGTAGGTGACGACCGGAATGCCGGGATAGCTCTCGCGCAGAAGTTTCACGTCCGCAGCGGTGATCGATTCCGCCAACGAACAGCCCGCCAGCATATCGGGGATCAGGACTGTTTTTTGAGGAGAAAGGATCTTTGCCGTCTCGGCCATGAAATGAACGCCAGCCTGAACGATCACGGCTGCGGGGGTTTCTGCGGCTTCACGTGCCAATTGAAGGGAATCGCCCACGAAATCGGCGACTCCATGATAAACTTCCGGCGTCATATAGTTGTGGCCGAGAATGACCGCGTTCCGCTCTTTTTTGAGCCGGTTTATGGCGGTGACGTAGGGCGCATGCACAGCCCATTCGATTTCCGGTATGACCCGCGCCACTTTCGCGTAGAGGTCGCGCGCCTCCGCCGGTTTTCCCGAACGCTCCATGACCATGACGCACCTTGCTTTCTGACGTCCATTTAATGCTCTAACGGAGCATATATAGGGTGTCAGGGGGCTACTCTTCAAGCTCCCTGACAGTTAATTATGCTACGCATCAGCATAAATCCGTCAAGGGGGTTTTCGAGGGCCTTCGCCGGGCGCACTTTTCGCAGCGCAACAGATCCAGGGCGGGACGGTGGGCTTACCAGGCGATTTCGTTGGCGAGTCGCTGGCCGAGGATCGGGTACTTGCGCACCAGCCGCCGAAGGTCCTCGCCCGAAAGCACGATCAGACGCATTTCGCTGCGGGCGGTCGCAGTGCGTTCATAGTTTCTGCCGGCATGCAGGGCCTCCTCGCCAAAAACATCGCCCGGCTCCAGATCGAAAGACTGGGCTTCGGTTTCGACATGGGCCCGTCCCGATACAATCAGGTAGAGCGTGCTCGCCGGCTGCCCGGCCAGCGCGATCTGCGCGTGTTCGCGGATCAGTTTGGCGCTCAATGCTCCCAGGATTTCCGTGACAGCTCCGACGTCCAGGCCGATAAAAAGCGGCTGACGCTTCATCATGCTCCAGGTAATGGCAAACTGCCTGCGGTGGAGATCGCTGACGAATCCATTGGCCAGAATGCCGATCGGCAAAGCGAAAAGCAGAAGACCGGTCACCATCGTTAATCCGGCGATCAACTTTCCCAAAGGTGTTATCGGCGTTTCGTCGCCATAACCAACGGTGGTGAGCGTGGTGATGGCCCAATACATCGCATCGGGCATGGTGCCGAAGGATTTCGGCTGAACGCTGCCTTCCACGATGTGCATGAGTTCGCCACTCACGCACATCACACACAGCGTCAGAATAAAAGATGCGAAAAGCGCCGATCGCTCGGAGTACATCACGCCGAGCAGTGCCGGAAGGGCTTGCGAATAGCGCGCCAGCTTTACCAGCCGCAACAACCGGAAAATTCTTAGCACGCGCAGATCGACCGGCAGAACGAAGGCAAGATAGCTTGGAGCAAAAGCGAGCAAATCGACGACCATCAGCGGCCGCAATGCGAACGCAAGCCGCCCCCTCACAGGTCCTCGCGCGGCTACGCGTGGGTCCTCGACCGAAGACCAGACCCGGAAGAAATACTCGACCGTATAGGAAGCGATCGAAATCAATTCGAAGGCGCGAAAGAACCGATGGAATCGGGTCGCGATGACCGGGACAGTCTCGAGCGCCACGGCCGCGACATTCGCGACGATGAGGGCGATAAGGATCGCCTCGACGATGCGGCTACCCAGGCTTTCAATCTGACCCTCTTCCAGGACGGTGTAGGTCGCCTGGCGCAGGGTCGTGGGCGCGGCACTGACCGCGGCGGCCGTTGGACTGCCGTTCCTTCGCAAATTGAGGTCGACGCCCATGCAGCCTTCCCTTCAGCCGAAACGGCACTGCGGCCGGTTATGCACCGCGCAACGCTGCAATATTTGGGCCCCCGCTGCCCAGAAATCCCAATTGGCTGAACTTCTTAAGTAGCGCGGCCCCTAGCCGCAAGCCGATCCTGCCCTACGTTCGGGCCGGCCCGTGGGGTTATAATCCGCTTCGGCGCGAGCCGAGACGCACGCCCGGGGCCGGGCGTTCCGCCAGCACTTCGCGGCGGAAAGCGAAGAGTTCCGCGGGGCGGCCGCGGGCGATGCGGGCGAACTTGCCCGTCCGTTCCACCAGCCCGCGATCCTCGACGAGCCGGCGGAAATTCTGTTTGTGCAAACGGATGCCAGAAATGGCTTCGACCGTCTGTTGAAGTTCCAGCAGGGTAAACGCTGGCGGCATCAGTTCAAACACCACCGGGCGGTACTTCATCTTCCCCCGCAGCCGGGCGATTGCGGTGGCGAGGATTCTTCGATGGTCGAACAACATGGTCGAACCCGGAACAGAGGCGCTCTCCGAGCCGCGCCCGCGACCGTCACGTTGCGCCTCTTCGACGAGGCCGGCTTCGTAGAGCAGCTCGTAGCGTTCCAGGACTTTTTCCTCATCCCACGCCGCGTTTTCCAGCCCAAACGCGACGCGGATTCGGGCTTTCCTCAGCGCGTTTTCGGCGACCGTGGCGCTGCCGGCAAAGGCCCTAAGGGCCGGAATGATGGTCTTGTCGATAACGGCAGGCTTGTCGCCGCGCCAGTCCTCCCATGGAAAGTAAAGATACCAGTCGCTCCAGTCCGTATCGGGCGCACTGGTTTCGCTGGCAGACCGCGTCAGGGCGAGATAGCCTACCGAAACGACCCTCGGTCCCTCCCCGGGTTTGACCAGATGCCGTCCACGGTCGCCAAACGTATAGAGCTGTTCGGTATATCCGAGATCGAGAAAGGTCTGCTCCTTGACCCAGCTCCGCAGGCCACTTTCGAGGGTACGATGTCCAAGCGGATCGAACGGCCCAAAAGGCAGCGCGTCCGGAGTCCGGTCGTGGCGAACGACAAGCACGCGGGGAAACTCATCCCTGACGGAAACAATGGCCGCGCTCAGGCCAATGCGAACGACATTCTTTGGCGTGCCGCGGCTCACGGCCTGGCCGTTCTTATGGGCAGTTCCACACAATAGCCTTCTGTCGCGATCTCGCCCCGGCCAATGCTGGCAATCGCTTCAATCATGCGGCCTTCGCGACGCATTGCCGAATCCGCAAGACGTATCATGAGCGTATTGGGGCAGGCATGCGGTGCGCGCGCCCGAATATCCTGCGCGACCTTCAACTCGCTTCCCGGACGGGCGCGATCGCATTGCAGGATATAGGCAGCGGCCATGGAGCGGCTGATGCCGGCCCAGCAATGAACGAGAATTGGCGCCTCGGTGGACCAGCCACGGCCAAATGCCAGGAGACTTTCAATGTGGTGAAGCGTGGGCGGCGATTCGCTGGCCCAATCCTCCGCCACGTCATTCAGTCCGAGGCGCAGATGACGCTCACCGGTAAACTCAGGCGGGGTGCCGATCATATGCTCCGGCGCAAGAAGCGACACCAGATGCGAAGGGCGGTAGCGCCTTATTGCACCCTCGACTCCCGATAGCGAACTGACGAGAACAACTGACATGGCCTGACTCCGCGCCTGTGCCCAGGGACACGCGCAATGGCATCATACCGTGAGCCGGCGAAATCGCTCGAGAAAATGCTCCTCGGCATCATTTGTCGTCCACGGCTGGAGCCGGGGTGTTCGCAGCCCTTTTGGCGGAACGCCGAACAAGCGACGGGCTTCCGGTACTTCGAAGCCGGCAAGCTGGGTGGCTTCGAAATAGGCCGACAGGCGGTCGGCACGTTTGATGAGTGTCGCCAATCCTGCCGACAATTTCGCTGGAAGGCCGAAACGGATGTGAATGGCTGCCATAAGACGGCCCTCGAAATCCTTGTAGTCCAGGCCGACGGCGGCTTTGAAAGGGCTGATGAGGTCTCCAATGACATATTCGGGTGCATCGTGAAGCAGGGCGGAAAGTCGGCCGCTGTGGGGCAGGCCCGGGCTCAATTCAGCGACAAGGCGCTCGACCAACACGCAGTGTTGCGCAACCGAAAAAGCGTACACGCCCTTTGTCTGGCCGTTCCAGCGTGAAACACGGGCCAATCCATGAGCGATGTCGGCAATTTCGATGTCGAGAGGAGAGGGATCGAGAAGGTCCAGACGCCGGCCGCTGAGCATGCGTTGCCACGCACGCGCTGGTCCTGAAGCGGGCACGCTCAACTCCCCCCTGTTCGCAATATTCCTAAACCGCGGCACGGCCACCATGATCCGGTTGGTTCAAAAATTGCCGCGACGTTCGCGAGAATGTTGCGTTCAAAGGGTTCGATCGATTGGTCGTTCAAGCCTTTACTGCTCAATTTAAAAAAACCAGAACTTTGCGCAGATCACGATCAGTGTCGCGCAAAGCGTAAACCGAACAACCGGCTCGGGCACGCGCGCTGAAATGATGCTGCCAAGGATAATGCCAGGCACAGAACCAACAAGCAGTGAAACCAGAAGCGCCCAGTCGATGGATCCCAACATCCAATGACCTGCGCCCGCGATAAGGGTGAGTGGCACGGAATGGGCTATTCCAGATCCAACGATACGAACCGTAGGCATCTCGGGATAAAGAAGGATCAGTGCAGTAACGCCGATTGCGCCTGCGCCGACTGATGAAATCGACACAAGAATGCCCAGAACGGCACCGATCAGAATCGTAAGGTTGCGAACCAGCACCGGGCTCACAAATCCTGCCTTGCGAGCGTAGAAATCCATTATCTGCTTGCGGAAGACGAGCGATATTGCGGTCAAAAAGAGTGCGACGCCCAACACCCTGGTAACAATGGCCTGTGTCGCATTGCCGTGGATGTCGAGTTCGTAAAGCATCAGGATTGTCAAAGCCGTCGTGGGAATGCTGCCGAGGGCAAGCCAACCGACAACCGGCCAATCGATGGTTTTGTTCAGGCCATGAACTACGGTTCCGCTGGCTTTTGTGATAGACGCGTATATCAGGTCGGTTCCTACCGCGGTTACAGGGTGGACTCCGAAGAGCAGGATTAGTACCGGCGTCATGAGTGCTCCGCCACCGGTGCCGGTGATGCCCGTCAGGGCGCCGATAATGAATCCCGAAATCAGGTAGAGAGGCCGCACTTGCTCTAAAAACGTCATGATTTCCCCATGTCGACGCCCCCAGAGCGAAGACCTAACTTGACAAATTCCTCAGCGTACAGCGCTTCGAGGGCGGACAACGAGCGCAGGTTCCAGCTAGGCTAGCACGACGCCCGAGCGGGGTTCCATACCGCATGGCTGCCATTTTCAGGCTGACCTTCGGAGAATGACACTGCCCACGGAATATCCAGCTCCAAATGAACAAAGAAGACCGACTGCCATTCCCTTGAGGTCGCTGCTGCATTTGTGAAATGCAACGATTGAGCCGGCCGAACTCGTATTGGCATATTCCCGCAAGATGTTTGGTGCTTCTCCAGGCTCAGGATCGCGGCCAAGCACTCGGCGGGCAATGAGCTCGTTCATGCCGAGATTCGCTTGATGAAGCCATAGTCGTTGCAGGGATTCAGGCCCGATACCACACTCCGCAAGATGGGTCAGGATTAAGTCCGAAACCATCGGCACGACCTCCTTGAAAACCTTGCGTCCCTCTTGGACGAAAAGCTTGTCCGGTCGCCCAACGCCATCTGGAGCAGCACGGTTTAGAAATCCGAAATTATTCCGGATATTGTTCGAGAACGATGTATTCAATTTTGACGATACGATTTCCCATGACCCTGATATCGCGGTGGTTGCCAGGTTCTCGACGACAAGCGCCGTAGCAACATCGCCAAATATAAAATGGCTGTCGCGGTCACGGAAATTCAGATGGCCCGAGCAGATTTCCGGGTTGCATATGAGCACGGCGCGGGTGCCGTTTGTGACCATGTCTGCAGCCAATTTCAACGCGAATGTCGCCGAGGAACAGGCGACATTCATATCGAATCCAAAACCTTCAATGTTCAAGGCATTCTGGACTTCGATCGCGATGGCAGGATAGGGCCGCTGGAGATTGGAACACGCGACAATGACTCCATCGATGTCGCGTGCGGTCCTGTTGGCGGCAATAAGCGCATCCCGTGCCGCCGCGATTGCCATCTCCGCCAAGATCGACAGTTGATCGTTCGGACGTTCGGGAAGGCGAGGGCACATCACATCCACGTCGAGTATGCCCGATTTGTCCATGACAAACCGGCTTTCGATTCCAGACGCTTTCACGATGAATTCCGAACTGGATGCAACGAGAGGAGTGCACAGCCCCGCCGAAATTGCGGGCGCGTGATGGGCGTTGTATCGCCGAACATAGTCGTTGAATGACGCTACAAGCTCATCATTGGAAATCGAGTGGGGCGGTGTGAAGACCCCAGTTCCACTTATTGCTGCCTGACCCAATGAGATCACCCCCCCACCGCTTCCGAATAGGCTGTCGGAGCGCTACATCAAAGGCAAGCTTGGACAGGATGGGGGGCTCGCGTCGAGGCCGGGCGCGCGCTACATGAGCTGTCATGGCTCTACCCGGATCAGCTTTGGTCCTCTTTTCAGGCGGACAGGACTCAACGACCTGCCTGGCTTGGGCTCTCGAACGATTTTCCTCGGTCGAGACCGTCGGTTTTGACTACGGTCAGCGGCACGCGGCCGAACTGGCTGCGCGTCCGACAATCCTGTCCCTGTTGCGGAAAAGCTATCCCGTATGGGGCGGAAAGCTTGGCGCCGACCACGTCCTCCCGCTCGAGGCGCTGTCTGTCATAGGCGGTAGCGCGCTGGTCGATCAAAGCCGCCTGGAAATGAACAAAAGCGGACTTCCAACCAGCTTTGTCCCCGGCCGGAATGTCCTGTTTCTGACGTTGGCGGCCGCCCTGGGTTATCGGCGCGGCCTTTACACGCTTGTGGGAGGCATGTGCGAGACAGATTTCTCCGGATATCCGGACTGTCGCGACGAAACAATGAAGGCTGTTTCCCGCGCACTCGAACTGGGGATGGGGACGCATTTTGAAATCCTCACGCCTCTCATGCGACTGGACAAGGCGGCGACGTGGGCACTTGCGGAACAACTTGGTGGACCACAGCTTGTTGACCTGATCCGGGAACAAACTGTTACGTGCTACAACGGCGACCGGAGCCGGCGTCACGAATGGGGCTATGGCTGCGGCGAATGCCCGGCGTGCGAATTGCGGGCGCGAGGTTACACGCGCTACATCGCGGCATGAGTTATCAGGTCAAGGAAATTTACTACACGCTGCAGGGAGAAGGTGCCCGCACCGGGCGCGCTGCAGTCTTCCTGCGCTTTGCCGGCTGCAATTTGTGGAGCGGCATGGAACGCGACCGCGATCGCGCGACCTGCCGCTTTTGCGACACAGACTTTGTCGGGACGAACGGAACTGGCGGTGGGAGATACCCTTCACCAGAGCTCCTTGCACAGGCCGTTGCGGGGCTGTGGCCATGGGAGCAGAACGGCGCACCCTACGTGGTCTGCACCGGCGGCGAGCCGCTGCTTCAGCTTGACGAACCAGTGCTGGCTGCGCTGCACGATCTGGGTTTTGAAGTCGGAATCGAAACCAATGGTACGCTGCACCCACCGCCCGGCATTGACTGGATCTGTGTCAGTCCCAAGGCCGATGCGGCACTGGCACTGATGCGCGGCGACGAGTTGAAGCTGGTATTTCCTCAGCCGAATGCGCCACCGGAACGTTACGAAGGTCTGGATTTTCGGCATTTCTTTCTTCAGCCGATGGACTCGGCCGAGCAGACGGCAAACATGCGCGCCGCCATCGAATATTGTCGCGCTCATCCGCAATGGCGATTGAGCCTGCAAACCCACAAGATGATCGGAATCCGCTGAAGCCTCAACCTTCGAAGCGGGACACGATTTTCCCGATTTCCGGACGCGGTCGATCCTCCAGGGCCAGCGCAGGTCGGCCGACATAAAGAAAGCCCGCGATACGCTCTCCTGTTTTCAGGCCGAGGCGCTCGCGCACGCGGGGATGGTAGGCGCACCACTCCGTGATCCAGTTTGCGACATAGCCCAATGCATGGGTTGCGATGATGATGTTCTGGCAAACCGCACCCGCTGACAGAACTTGCTCCCATTCGGGAATGGGAATGCCCTCGCGGATCCGGCTGATCACGGCAATGATCAGCGGTGCCCGCATAAACCGGTTGCGTTCCATGAGGCGCCGCTCCTCGCTGGCTTGCGGGTCGTCTTCCAGGAGGCACTGCACAAGAAGCTCTCCCATCCGCTCCCGCGCGCCGGCTTCGAACAGGATGAACCGCCAGGGCGCCAGTTTGCCATGATCGGGGACGCGCGTGGCCGCCTTGAGTATGGTGTCGATTTCGTCCGGATCGGGCCCGGGCGCAGTCATGGCTTTGGCGGATCCGGACTTGCGACTGAGGAGCAGGCCCAGCGTGCCTGTCGATGTGTCGTTCAGCGGAAAATGGTTCATGTGGGCGGAAGACCTTCATCCTGTGAGATGTTGCAAAAGCCCTTTCCCTGGCTTGCCAGCCGCAATTTCGCGAAGGCACAAGAGGGCAATCGGCCTCATGCATTTGGGAATTGTTACATATCCTGTCTAGACTGGGATGACGCAAGGAGAGGGTGCATGTCTGTTCCCGCGGAAAAGTTGGTTCAATGCGATCCGGTCTGGTCCGCACTGCGGGCCCAGGCATTGGACCTTGCTGCGATGGAGCCATCGCTTGCAAGCCTGGCGCACGCCACGATCCTGAATCACGAGCGGCTGGAAGACGCGCTTTCCTATCATCTTGCCCGCAAGCTGGACTGCGGCGATGTCAGCGCGATGCTGGCGCGCGAAATATTCGACGAGGCGCTTGAAGCCGATCCCGAGATCGGAGCGGCCGTCCGCGCCGATCTGTCCGCCGTCTTCGATCGTGACGCCGCGTGCCACAGCCATGTGGAGGCCTTTCTGTTTTTCAAGGGCTTTCATGCCTTGCAATGCTACCGGATTGCCCACTGGCTTTGGCTGAGAAATCGCACTCCGTTTGCGCATTTTGTCCAGAGTCGCATGTCGGAGCTTTTCGCGGTCGATATTCATCCTGCGGCGCGCATTGGCCGCGGCATCATGATGGATCATGCGACGGGGATCGTGATAGGCGAGACCGCCGTCATCGAGGATGACGTCTCGATGTTGCATGGCGTGACGCTGGGCGGTTCGGGGAAGGAAACGGGAGACCGTCACCCGAAAGTGCGGCGCGGTGTCCTCCTTGCGGCAGGCGCAAAGATTCTCGGAAATATCGAGATCGGGGCCTACTCGCGCGTGGGCGCCGGAAGCGTGGTGCTCCGTTCCGTACCGCCCGGCTGCACGGTCGCCGGGGTCCCGGCGCGCGTGATCGGGTGTGCGGGCTCCGAACGGCCGTCACAGACGATGGATCAGCGCATTGAATCCTTTGGCCCCGATTTCCAAATCTAGCTCCCGCTGGGACCGTGTATCTCAAGCCGGCGCAAAATGGCGGTTATCGCGGCAGTGTCCCGGGTTGAAGTCGCGACAAAACGCGCGTGCCCCTGCGCGTCGAACACGAACACAGAATCGGAGTGCATGACGGCGTAGCCACCTCCATTGGAGGCCGGGCTCTGCGCATAGAGAACGCGGTAGCGGCGTGCCAATGCAGCGATTGCGTCGTCGCTGCCTCGAAGTCCGTCTATTTCGGGGGCGAATGCGGACACGTAGGATTTGAGCGCGGAAAGTGAGTCCCGCCTGGGATCGACGGTTGCGAAAAGAACCTTGATCGCGTGCTCGCGCGCGCCGAGCGGACGCAGGGCCGATGCGAGATTGGCAAGCGTGGCCGGACATTCATCCGGACAGTGTGTGTAGCCGAAATAGAGGATCACGATTTTGCCGAGGTAATCTCTTGCGCCAACCGGACGATCATCATTGGCACGCGTCATCGCGAACCGGAGATCGGGCATGACGCCGCCGATATTCGTCACATCGGTGCTGGCGGGCGGGCTGCAGCTTTGGACTGTCATCAAGCCCATTGCAGCCAATACCAGGGCACCCAGGCGGGCCGATCGCAGCATCGCCTCAGTTAGCATGAAGCCAGGGCCGCGGCATCCGGCTGTGACCAATGGTCTCGCGTGATCTCTCTCCCGCCTCTGTAAGTTTCGGCCATGACAGGGGTATCGGTGTTCACCGGTCGCGATGTGCCGGACACAAAATATCTGGGGTGGTGGGCTTATGCCGGTCTCCTGCTCGCCGGCGCGGGACTGTCCGTCGCCTGTGATCGCTTTCCCGCCGAGCTCCCCGCCTTCCTTCCGTGGGAATTTTCCTGGACGATTTTCCTGTGCAGCACCCTCAGTCTGATCTGGTTTTTTCGCGGGCTCTTCCGACTCGCGCCCGAAAATCGTCTGCCTCTGTGGCGCAGCATTTGTTTCGTAACTGGCGCGGTTTCCCTGTATGTCGTCCTCCAGACCCGGATTGATTACTATGCGCAGCACATGTTCTTTGTGCACCGGGCACAACATTTTGTTCTTCATCATATCGGCGCATTTCTTGTCGCGCTCGGGATGCCGGGGCAGGCCATTTTGGCGGGCATGCCGCGCTTCCTGAGGCCGCTGGTTTCATCGTCTCCCGTGCGCAAAACACTGAACGCCGTTCAACATCCCGCAATCGCCCCTGTGCTGTTCGTAGGATTGATCTATCTCTGGCTCATTCCCTCTCTTCATACCCGGGTCATGCTGGACGCCCGTCTCTATGCGCTCATGAACGACAGCATGGTCGTGGACGGCATATTGTTCTGGTCCCTGGTGCTCGACAGTCGTCCGAAGCCCCCGGCCCGGATCGGAAGCGGCCTGCGTGCCCTTATGGTTATCGCTGTGGAGCCGCTTCAGATGGTCCTTGGCGCCGTGCTTTCCCTGTCAGGCACGGACTACTATCCGGTCTATCGCATTTGCGGCCGGATTTGGGATATTGCAGCATTGAGCGATCAGCACTATGGGGGCCTGATTATCTGGTTGCCAAGCACGCTGACGAGCTTTGCGGGAATGATTTGCGTTCTTGCGCAGATGCGTGTGAACGAGGAGAGAGCCGAGCATGAGCGTGAAACCCTTTCGTAGTTTGCTGACGCTTCTGGTCTTTTGCGCGGCATCGCCGGTTCATGCGGGTCAGATTGCCGTTGAAGGGGCCTGGTTTCGCGCGCTGCCCGCCGGATTGCCGGCGGCGGGATATTTTTCGCTCCGGAATGGCGGCAACAGTCCCGTTGTCCTCAAATCCGCACAGACACCGGCTTGCGCGATGCTGATGCTTCACCAGAGCAGCGAAGCGGGAGGAACGAGCCGCATGAGTGACGTGTCGGAAGTCAGGGTGCCCGCGGGAGGAAAAGTCGATTTCTCGCCGGGCGGCTATCACCTGATGTGCACGGGGCCAACGGCCGCCATGACACCCGGCCGCACCGTATCGGTGACCCTGGGGTTTGCCGACGGCACGTCGCTTCAAACGGCATTCGCCGTCAAGACGGCGGCCGGGAAATAGGTCGCTCGCTCAGTACCCGATCACTTCGCCATCCTTGCGCATTTCCGAGGCGCCCCAATACACGTGCGTTGTGGGGTCCCGCATGATCGCCTGATAGCCGCCGAAATTGCCGCTTCCGGGCGCAATCTTGTAGCCGCGCCGTTCGAGTTCGGTCTTGACGCCGGAATCAAATCCCGACTCCATTTCCACCGTGCCGACTCCCGTCGACGGCTCGCCGGTCGGCTCGGATCCCCCGAAGTGGCGCCAGCGAGCGGCATCGCCAGCTTCCTGCACATTCATTCCGAAATCGATGATGTCGGTCAGGATCTGGACATGGCCCTGCGGCTGCATATCACCGCCCATCAGGCCAAAGGACATGAAGGGCGCACCGTCCTTCATCACGAAGGCAGGTATGATGGTGTGAAAGGGGCGCTTGCCCGGCGCATACACATTCGCTGCCTTGGGATCGAGCGAATAAAGTTCTCCGCGGTCCTGGAACATGAAGCCCAGATGATCCGCGACAAGGCCTGATCCCATGCCGCGATAGTTGGACTGGATGAGCGATACCATCATCCCGTCCTTGTCGGCCGTGGTGAGGTAGATCGTATCGCCATCATGCAGGCGCGGATCGCCGGGCCCGACGTTCGGATTGGCATGCGCGAGATCGATCAGCTTGCGTCGCGCGTCGGCGTAGGTATCGGAAAGCAGCGCCTTCATCGGCGCCTTCACGAAATCCGGATCGGCATACCATTTCGCGAGATCTTCGTAAGCGAGGCGTTTGGCCTCGATCATGGCAGTAAGCGCGTCCGCTGAGCCCACCCCCATTTTTTTCAAATCGTAGGTCTTCAACATCTGCAGCATCTGCAGCACGGCCGCGCCCTGTCCGTTTGGCGGCAGTTCATAGACATCGTAGCCGCGGTAGTTCACCGAGAGCGGTTCGACCCAATCGCCATGGTGCGCAGCAAAGTCCGCGTAGCGCAGATCGCCGCCGATCCGCCGGAAATACGTATCGATCGTGTGCGCAATCGCGCCCTTGTAAAAGACATCGCGGCCGCCTTCGGCGATCAGCGACAGCGTGTGCGCAAGGTCAGGATTGCGGAAAATCTCGCCCTGAGCCGGCGTGTGTCCATTGATCAGATAGGTGGCGCGCGCATTGTCGAGCTCTTCGATCAGGGCCTTGTTCTTTTCGAACGCGGCCATGTTGCCCTGCCAGTATTTGGCCACGAGCTGGGTGACGGGGAACCCGTCGGTCGCGTAACCGATGGCGGGTGCCAGATCGGTTGTCATCGGCAATTTGCCGAATCTTTGATGCAGCGCGAACCAGGCATCTACTGTGCCCGGAACAGTGACGGGCAGCGAACCCAGCGGCGGAATATGCGGCTTGTCGGGTTCACCGGCCTTTGCCCATGCAGCCTTTACCTCTGTGGTCATCTTCGCAAGATCGCGGCCCATTGCTGCGCGACCGGAGCCATTATAGCCGTACAGACGGTGCGTCTTGGGATCCCAGACGATCGCGAAAAGGTCGCCGCCGATCCCGTTGAGTACAGGTTGCATCAGGCCGATCGCCGCGTTGGCCGCGATCGCCGCATCGACCGCACTTCCGCCCTTTTTCAGGATGTCGATCGCAAGGGCAGATGCGAGGGGTTGTTCGGTAGCGGCCATGCCATGCTGGGCCAGCACAGGTGATCGTGTCGCCCAGACAGCGCCGGAGTAACGGTCTCCACGGCTGATTTGTCCATACGCTTCCGTAGCCATCATCGCTGCCATCATCGCCAGAGCCGTTGTCGCGCCCAGCCTTGTGCGGTTGCATACCCATACGCCAGGGGCGAAATTGCGAATCCAGTGCGCCAATCGTGTTCCGTCTCGCATATCGGCCTTCTCCACTTCGCTACCTGGCGGCAATCTGGCGGAATACTATGCCAATCCGGTTCGCCGGGTCACGCCCGGAGTTTGACCATGTGCAGGCGAACCCCTATGCGGACGACCATGCGAGAGGCACCGCCCGAAACACCGACAGAGAGAGGGGCGAATCCTTTGGCCGCAACGCTGCCTGGATGGCGCATCAACGGCGCAGCGCTTGTCGTGGCGGGCTTTTTGTCGGGATTGGGCGCGGCGACTGCGGTCGCACTACACATTCCGGCGGTCGGACTCGCCTTGATCGTGGCGAGCCGATCTCTGGTACTGATGGCGCGGCATCTCGTTAGTGTGTCGGCGTCCGGCGCCTCGGATTTTCTGGACACCCTGTTGGGCTGGATCGTGTTTGCCGGGATGGGCTTCGCATTCGCACTCGCGGACCCGGAACGGGCGCTGGCCGCGTGCTTTCTGGTCGCAAGCTTCGTTGGTCTGAGCGCGAGCGCTGTCGATCTGCATGTGTCTTCCAGCCCGCATGGATCGTTGGCGGCGAAAGAGTCGCAGCGCCGCCGCGAAAAGACGATCATCGACGCCACGATAACGGTAGCGCTCGTCATCGCCTGCCTGTGGTCAGCACGGTTCAGTGTTGTTGCTTACGTCCTGGGCACACTGTGTTTCAGCGCGACGGGAATTCGTATCGCACGCTGCATCGACGTTTCCCCATGAAGGTGGTGATCCTCGGAGCGGGTGTTGCGGGGCTCGGCATCGGCTGGCGTCTCTGTCAGCGCGGAGCGGAGGTGGTCGTCGTCGAGCGTGGTCAGCCCGGTTCGGGCGCGACCGGGGCTGCGGCGGGCATGATTTCGCCGACGCCTGACCGCGGCGGCCTTGCCACTCCCGAAGCGATATTTGCCCGCTTGTCTGCGGAATTGTGGCCCGGCTTTGCGCATGAACTCGAAGCGCGTTCGGATCGCAAAATCGCGTTTCGTGCCAATGGACGTCTTGTCGTCGCACGCACGGAAGACGAGGCCGGGGGACTGGCGAGGCTCGCGGCGAATTTTTCGGGAAAGGTCGCGCTGCTGACGCCTCAGGCAGCGATCACGATGGAACCCATGCTTGCGCCAAATCTATGCGGAGCGCTGTGGGATTCGAACGAATCCCATGTCGACAACCGGGCTCTTTGCCAGGCGCTGGCCATGGCTTTCATGCGCGAGGGCGGTCAGCTCCGGCTCAACGAGACGGCGATCCGGTTCCGGTGTGACGAGCACCGCGTGCTCGGCGTGCAAACGGCGCTCGCCTTGCACGAAGCAGACGCCTTTGTCGTGGCTACCGGCGCATGGAGCAATTTGATCGAAGGCCTGCCCCCCGGCACTCTGCCCCCCATCATTCCCGTGAAAGGCGAGATGATTGCACTGGAACCGGCAGAACCAGATGTTCTTCCCACTCGCTCAGTTTGGGGCAGCGACGCGTATCTCGTCGCGCGGGCAGGGCAGTTGATCGTGGGTGCGACGGTCACGCGTGATGGCTTCGATTCGTCGCTCACGGCATCGGCGCGAGACGGCCTGATTGCGCTGGCGATCGCGCTTATGCCCAGGCTGGAAAAATGGCCGGTGGTCGCGCATTGGGCGGGTTTGCGGCCTGGTACGCCAGACGATTTGCCGGTTCTCGGCCGGACAGTACTCGAAAATCTGTTCATGGCGAGCGGTCAGTTTCGCAACGGCATACTCTTCGCGCCCGCGATTGCTGACGCTATGAGTGCCTGCGTGACCGGAGAAGTCTCCCCGATTGACATTGGGGCGTTTGATCCGTGCCGCTTTTCGAAGAGCGGGCCCGATTCATGACCGAAGATTTTGTCCTCTGCACCCAATTGGCGAAGGACACGCACCCGGTTGCCGACTGGGCACTTTGCAGCGTGCGCTTGTTCAACGATGCCCGATTCAGCTGGCTTGTCCTCGTGCCGCGAAGACCTGCCCTGTGCGAATGGCACGATCTGGCCGCGCCCGATCGTTCGCTCCTGGCTGCCGAAATCGGGCGTGCGAGCGCCGGTCTCAAGCGCGTTTCGGCGGCGACAAAAATGAACGTTGGCGCGCTTGGAAATATTGTTGCGCAATTTCACGTCCACGTCGTGGGCCGCCATCCTGGCGATGCGGCGTGGCCGCGACCGGTCTGGGGCAGCGGGACGCCGGTTCCCTACGAACTGACGGCGATGCAGGAGCTGCTGGAACGTCTGCGGGCCGGCCTGTGAGCCTTGGCATGCGCATTGCGTGTTCAGCCATGGGACAGAAGCCCAAAGTTGATGTGTGATGCTGGCAGAAGCCACCAATACCGTTCCAAGTCGTGATGCCATCCTGGCCGCGCTGCACCAAGCCAGTGCCGCAACAGGGTCGGACTTCAGTTATCTGCTCAACACCGCCACGCGGGAGAGCGGGCTAAAATCCGTAGCAAAATCAACGAGTTCGAGCGCAGCCGGGCTCTTCCAGTTCGTCGAGCAGACATGGCTCGGCCTGGTAAAGGCCCACGGTGCGCAGTTCGGCCTCGGGTCGTATGCAGGCGTTATCGGAAAAGGCTGCGATGGCCGATTTTGCGTGGACAATGCCGCCGACCGCTCGGCAATTCTTGCCCTGAGGAACAATCCGCAGATCGCCGCTCTGATGGAGGGGGAATACGCCAACGCCACCCGTACGACGCTTCAGGGGGCCCTTGGTCGCAATGTTTGCAGCGGCGAACTCTATGCGGCGCATTTTCTCGGCCCGGAGGCCGCCTGCCGTCTCATCAAGCTGAACGAGACCGATCCTTCGCACAGTGCGGCGAGCAGTTTTCCGCAGGCAGCAGCCGCCAATCGCAGCGTGTTCTATCACGCCGACGGAACGCCGAAATCGGTACGCGACGTCTACAATTGGGCGCTGAAAGCGCCATCCACGGCCTTGGCATCGGTCGAGCACGCGACTACGCCTGCACCGACTGCATCGCATGGCACGGCAATGCGGCAAAGCGATGCCTTCCCGCCGGTTTCTTCCGGGGGCCTGGACGATTTCGCCTCGCTTTCCTATCTCGCCCAGACGCCGTTGGCGCTGTCGGCGGACCTCATTGATCTTCTCGGCTCCAGCAGCGAACTGGCCTCGGGGGGCACTTATCGCTAAGCCGCCGGCGTGGAAGTGAGGTGACGATGTCCGATCCCGTGCCGGTTCCCGTGCTTGCAGCGACTGTCCTGATCGTGCGCGACGGTGCGGCCGGGCTGGAAGTGTTCATGGTCAAGCGGCATCACCAGATTGACTTCGCCGCCGGTGCGCTGGTGTTTCCGGGCGGCAAGGCGGACCCGCAGGATTGCGACCTCGAGCTGGAACATTATGTCGACGGGATTGAAGGCTGGTCGCGCGAACGCCGCATTCTGGCTTTCGCAGCCATGCGGGAAGCGTTCGAAGAGGCCGGCGTGCTGTTCGCGCGCGACTCGGCCAACAACCCTGTTGGCGAAGAGCGTCTGGCGAAATTGCAACCCTATCGCGAGCGAATCGAAAAGGGACAAACAACACTGATCGAGATGCTTCGCGGCGAGAGACTGAGATTGGCTTGCGACGATCTCGTACCGTTTGCACATTGGGTGACCCCGGCAAGCATGCCCAGGCGGTTCGATACGCATTTCTTCATCGTTCGCACCACGCCCGGTCAGGTGGGCCGCCATGACGGCCGGGAATCGGTGGATTCAGCCTGGCTGCGCCCTCAAGACGCTCTTGCCGACAGCGCGCGCTGGAAAATCATTTTCCCGACGAAGTTGAATCTGCTGAAGCTGGGGCGGTCCATGACGGCTGAAGATGCCATCGTCGCGGCGCGCGCTTCGGAACCTCTCAGAGTAGAGCCTTGGCTCGAAGATGGTCCGGAGGGAAAAAAACTGCACATTCGCGAAGACGCCGGCTACGAGCCTACATGGGTATGGCTTCGCGACGCATTTTAAGGCTCGGGACGAACGGCCGGAGCGGATTGGCAATCAGCTGGCGACCGCGGCCAGGCCCAGAATGCTTGCAACCACCAGTGTCGTTGCGGCAGCTGCCGCCAGATCATTGATCCACGGCCGGGCGAGGCGCCATCTGACGTTGTGCAAGGCCTTCATGGCATGTCCATCATCGGTTTCAGATCGGGGAACGCGCGAAAGGCCAATTGGTCGCAACCATCCCGCAGGATCGGAGGCTAGTCCCCGAATTGCTCTGCCAGAATGCGTTCGTCCAGGCTGTGGCCCTGATCGAACAGCATCGTCATCGTGATCGAACGGTCTTCCGCCACCTCGACGCTGCGGACATCGCGCACTTCGAAATCGTCGGCAACGGCGCTCACCGGCCGTTTGTCCGATTCCAGGATTTCGAAGCGCGCTCGCGCTTTGTGCGACAGCAACGCCCCGCGCCAGCGCCGTGGACGAAAGGCGCTGATCGGCGTGAGGGCGAGGAGATCCGCATCGATCGGCAGGATCGGTCCGTGGGCGGAGAAATTGTAGGCAGTGCTGCCAGCCGGCGTCGAGATCAGGACGCCGTCGCATATCACCTCCACAATCCGGACCTTGTCATCGACGATGATGCGAATTTTGGCTGCCTGGCGCTGCTCGCGCAACAGCGAGACCTCGTTGAACGCCAGGGCCTCGACCACGCGTCCGTCTCGTGCCGCCGCCCGCATGCGCAGAGGATGAATGCGCGCTGCTTCGGCCGCTGCCAGACGAGACCCGAGATCGGCTTCGCGAAACTCGTTCATGAGGAAGCCGATTGACCCGAAATTCATGCCGTAGATGGGACGAACGCGCTCGGCAAAGGCATGAAGCGTCTGCAGCATGAACCCATCGCCGCCGAGCGCCACCACAATGTCCGCATCGCGGGCGCCGGCGTCGCCATAGCGCGCCTGCATGCGTTGCAGCGCTGCCTGGGCTTCCGGCGTTTCGGAAGCCACGAAATGGAGGGAGGGCACCCGTTCAGCCTCCGGTCACCGACATATGCCGTGCGAGGGCCGGCTCTCTATGGCGCCGATCGATGATGAAATCGTGGCCCTTCGGTTTGCGCGCAATCGCAGACACGATCGCCTGATCGAGATCCTTGTCATCGGTGGAGTTCCGCATCGGGGTCCTTAGATCGGCATGCCCACTCTGTCCAAGGCACATATAAAGGGTACCCGTGCAGGTGACACGAACGCGATTGCAGCTTTCACAGAAATTGTGGGTCATCGGTGTAATGAAGCCGAGCCGTCCCCCCGTTTCCTCGATGCTGACGTAGCGCGCCGGGCCGCCGGTGCGGAACGCCATATCCACCAGCGCAAAGCGGCGGGCGAGCCGGGCGCGCACGAGGGAGAGGGGCAGGTACCGGTCATTTCGATCCTCATCCACGCAGCCCAATGGCATTGTTTCGATCAGCGTCAGGTCCATGCCCCGGCCGTGAGCCCACAGGATCATCGGTTCGATCTCGTCTTCGTTGAGGCCTTTGAGCGCGACCATGTTGATCTTCACCGAGAGACCGGCCTCCAGGGCAGCCTCAATTCCTGCCAGCACGTTTCGCAGTTCGTCCCGACGGGTAATTGTCCGGAACTTCTCCGGGTCGCGCGTATCAAGTGAGACGTTGATCCGCCGCACGCCACAGGCCTTCAAGGCGGCGGCAAAACGCGAAAGCTGGCTTCCATTGGTCGTGAGTGTAAGCTCCTCCAGACTCTTGCCGACCTCGTTTCCGAGCCGTTCCATCAATTGAAGCAAGTTGCGCCGAACGAGCGGTTCTCCGCCCGTCAGCCGGATGCGGTTCACACCCTTTCGGATAAAGGCGCGGCACAATCTCTCGAGCTCTTCAAGAGTCAGCAATTCCTCCCGCGGCAGGAATTCCATGCGCTCCGGCATGCAGTACACACAGCGAAAATCGCAGCGATCTGTGACCGAGACCCTCAGATAGGTGATATGGCGCCCGAATGGATCAATCATGGGCGGAATGTAGGTCTCCGCGGCCGGATTCGCAAAACGCGGGACGCGACGGGTCAGGTAAACGGAATGGCGCGTATGCGCGCATACGCATCCGCCCGGGTCAGGGCGAAGGCCCGATCGACGCTAATGCGTTCGTCGGGGCCGGCGGCGGATGGCCGGTTGCGAAATTTGGCGACCAGTTCGAGTACCGTCGCAAAAACACTTCGATCGATACCACCGGCCCTGCAGGCCAATGCCACGCAGCCCGCGCTGCGCGCATAGAAGAGATCGCGAAAAACCTCAAGCTCCAGATCGAGCAGGCGGGCGAAACCAAGATCAAACAGCTCGTATTGCCCCTGCCGAAGCACGCGAACGAGAAATCCGGGGCGGAGCTGATCGGCGGCGGCGAGCTTGGCAATGAGCTTGGCGGCGCCGGTACTGCCGTGGCGCTCCTCGTCGACGATTTGGGACGCCTGGGTCACAAGCTCGTCGGCAACATCGGGATCGAACCGATAGGTGCGGACCAGATAAGTCTTGAGGGCTTCCGACACCCAGGCACACATCCGCAGCGCCAGGGCAACGGGCAGGTCGGAGCGCGTGGCGAGCGGCTCGTGGAGCGCTGCGATCCCACGGGACTTCTCAACCAGAACGGCAAATGTCGCGTCATCGAAACTGGCGGTAACGTTGCGAGCCAGGGCGACGAGAACAGGTTCTGCGTCGCTGTTGGCAAGGACAGACGTGATGGATGCGGCGATGTGGGGCCGTTCGGCCAGAACGGCTCGCATGCCATCATCGGTGCGGGCAATCAGGTCGAGCAATTCGGCGTCGCCAAGCTGACGGCTGCGAAGGATGATCGGCCGGGCCACTTCGACGCGATCGTCGACCAGAAGGAGAATAAGCTCGAGGGGCGCATTTGGATCGTCTGCCAGGCGTTCGGCGAGTGCAATGCGGATCGACATTTCCACGTCGCTTGCCAGCCGGCGCAGGATATCGCGCATCAGCGCACGCTCCCGCTGGGAGAGCGCCGGGGCCTGGCGGTGAAAAAGGGTCGCGACGGCCAGGTACAAGTCCTGCCGCGGTTCGCCTTCGCGTAGTGCCGCGCTGGCAGATATGTGACTGTCGGATTTCGCAGCTGCAAATGCCAAGACGGCCCCCTCGACTGGCCACCGACACGCCCCGCGTGGAAGCTAGGGGTGCGATCCTTAACAGCATGTTAAGATAAATCGATCGTCAACCTTTCGTGATTCGGATTGGACGCAGAACCGCCCTTTCTCCTGGCTATCGATCAGGGCACGACTTCGACCCGTGCCATACTGTTCGATGCCGCGTTGCGCCCGCTTGCCAGCCACAGCATCGCAATTCGGCAAATCTATCCCGCCAATGGCTGGGTCGAGCACGATCCGGAGGAGATCTGGCAGAGCGCGCTTGCCTGTTGCCGTATCGCGGCAAAAGGAGTTGGCGCGCACGAGATCGCCGCAATCGGGCTGACCAATCAACGAGAGACTGTTGTGATCTGGGATCGCTCTACGGGAGCACCGATCGGCAACGCCATCGTCTGGCAGGACCGGCGAACAGCGGATGTTTGCGATGCGTTGAAACGCGCCGGATGGGGAGAGCGCGTGGCCGCGCGCACTGGCCTTGTGATCGATCCCTATTTTTCCGCCACCAAAATCGCATGGCTTCTCGATCATTCGCCGGGAATTCGGGCACGGGCAGAACGGGGCGAACTCGCTTTCGGCACGATCGACACGTGGCTCATCTACCGCCTGACAGGAACGCGGGTCCACGCCACCGACGTCACGAATGCCTCGCGTACCATGCTTCTCGACTTGCGATCGCTGTCGTGGGACGCGGAGATGCTCGAATTGTTCAGAATTCCGCCCTGTCTGCTTCCTGATATTCGCAACAGTGCCGCAGAATTCGGCGTGGTCAGTTCCGATATACTGGGGGCCGGGATTCCCATTCGCGGCGTGGCCGGCGATCAGCAGGCGGCCGCGTTCGGCCAGGCCTGCTTTGCCGCGGGAGACGTAAAATCCACCTACGGCACGGGGTGCTTCGCCCTGGTGAATACGGGCGAACTTCCTGTCGCCTCGCAGAACCGTCTTATCACCACGGTTGCCTATGCGGTGTCAGACCGTCCCGCCTACGCAATCGAGGGCAGCATTTTCTCTGCCGGCGCCGTCGTGCAATGGCTGCGCGATGCTCTTCATATCATCCGTGAGGCTGCCGACATCGAGAATTTGGCGCTGGGATCGAAGGATGTGGAGGGGCTTCATTTCGTACCGGCGTTCGCCGGGCTTGGCGCGCCGTACTGGGACCCCCAGGCGCGCGGCGCGATAAGCGGCCTGACGCAGGACATGGGTGCGGCCGAGATCGCCCGGGCGGCCCTGGACGCCGTGTGCTTTCAGACACGAGACCTTCTGGAAGCGATGGGCGCAGATATGCATCAGGCAGGATTGGGCAAGCCGGCTTCGCTCAAGGTCGATGGCGGCATGGTCCTCAATGGCTGGTTTTGCCAGCGTCTTGCCGATTTGACGGGACTGATCGTCGATCGCCCTCACGTGATCGAGACGACCGCACTCGGCGCTGCGAGCCTCGCCGCGCTGTCGTGCGGGATTTTCAGGAACGTCGCGGACATTGCGCGAACCTGGACCAGCGATCGCCGGTTCGAACCGGAGATGGCGTCGGACGTGCGCGACCTGCGCTACGAAGGATGGAAAAGTGCGGTTCGGAAGGTGCGATCCGCGTCCTCGCACGGAACGTGATGCGTCCTCGCATCGGTTTGCGTCCGGCCGCGGAGGAGCTTGTCGATGGGACACTCAAAGCCGTCTGCGCGCACGGCGAACGCTGTGGCCGCGATTGACTTGAACTGGAAACTGACAAAAATCGTCGATCGGCCGTGACGCGCCGTAACGGCTCTTTGGCGGGAAAAAGCGATGAAGGATTTTGCGGGCAAGACAGCCTTCATCACAGGTGCCGCCAGCGGTATCGGCTTTGCGATGGCACGCGCCTTTGGCCGCGAAGGGGCGAACATCGTCTTGGCCGACATCGATGAAGACGCGGCGCGCTATGCGGTCGAGCGCCTTCGTAACGATCAGATCAAATCAGTGGCCGTACAATGCGATGTCAGTGAACGCAGTGCCGTGCGTCGCGCGGCCCTGGAGGCAATTGCGGCGTTCGGCAAGGTGCACGTCGTCTGCAACAATGCCGGCGTTGCCGTTGGCGGCGCGCTCGGCACTGTGAGCGAAGGCGATTGGAACTGGATAATCGACGTCAATCTCAAGAGCGTGGTCTATGGTGTCGAGACATTTTATCCGTTGATCCGCAGTCACGGGGAGGGCGGTCATTTCATCAATACCGCCTCGATGGCCGGCCTGATCAGTCCGCCTGGAATGGAGCCCTACGCGGCGACGAAATTCGCCGTCGTCGCCATGAGCGAGGGGTGGGCGGCACAGCTCCAACCTCTGGGTATCGGCATGTCGGTGCTGTGTCCCGGATTCGTGCGGACGCGCATCCACGAGAGCGGCCGGGCACGGCAGGATCGTTATGGCGGCAAGGGTGATGTCGATGCGGGCGTCGGCGACACCCGCCAGCAGGCCGCAGACAATGTTCTGCACGGGCTGGATCCGGAGATCGTTGGCGCGCGCGTGCTCGAAGGGGTCAAAGCGGGAGAGCTTTATATCTTCACACACCCGATGATGCGCGACTTCGTTGACGCACGGTTCAATGCGATCCGTGCCGGGTTCGATGCCGCCGATGCGAGCCCCATTCTGCGAAGCGTCAAACAATGGGCAGCCCCCAGTCCTCTGGTGCCACCGCGCCCCAAATAGAGGCCTTCAGTGAGTTGTGCAGTTCGACGATGTGGTGAGGTGGCGGTGATTACGCGGCCTACATCCTGATCGTGTACGCCACAAAGACTGTGCGTCCCAGGAGATCGTAACCGAGAGGGGCGCCAAGGATGTTGCTGTCGATAACCGGCGGATCCTTGTCGAACAAGTTGTTGATCCCGGCGCGAATCTCTGAACCGGGCGCCAGAGTCCAGGCCATTGTCAGGTCAAAATAGTCGTTCGCCGCGATTTCGGCGTCCGATGTGTCTCCGCAGGGTCCGCCGCAGGGGCCATTGAGAACAGGATTGCTTGAATTGATATCCAGCTTGACCGGGGAGCTGTGGCGCCACTGGATCGAAAAGTCGAAGTCCCAGGGTGTAGCCCACGTTACGCGCACCTTGTGACGCCATCGGGGCAGGGAGTTTCCGCAAACCACACCGAACAGCCCGGCACAGTCGGCGGAATAAGGTGGCGGGACGTCCGCCCCCATGAGGGCGCCCGCGGGGACCGGCTCAATGATGTAATGATTGGTCCAGGTACCGAGGACGTCGAACGACAGTGTGCCGTTCGGGCCCGGACCGTCGTCGGACAGATCGGTTTCATAATTGGCGTCGAAATCGAATCCCCTGTTTTGCATCAACCCGGTGTTGCGGTTCAGCGAGTCAATGTAGCCGGACGTGCCGTAGAGGATCCCGGTATCTGAAGCGCGGTGGATCATGTCGCAAAACGATGGAATGCCGCCAACGCCGCAACCTTCGATGACGACGGATTGCGGAAGGACACCAACGACGTCGGCGATGTTGATCTCGAAATAGTCGATGGTCGCCGAGAAATTCTTCAGGCGATCCGGCGTCAGAACGATGCCGATCGATCGCGTCACAGCCTCTTCGGGCTTGAGAGCGGTACTTCCCCCGACGAGGCTGGAACAGGAATTCGGACAATCGAGCAGCGATGTCCCATAGGCATCGAGATGCCGGCCGCCGTTTGTCCGGTCGCATTGTGCCTGGGTCAGAAACGCTTCGGTGCCGCAGGGGTCTCCGCCTCTGCCAAGCGACCATCCTCCGAAAGTGTGGGGCGTGAAGAGCTCGAGAATATTGGGCGCGCGGGCAGCGCGCTGATAGGTTGCACGGACCCGGATATCCTCTTCCGGTTGCCATTCGGCTCCGATCTTGTATGTGGAGAAGGCGCCGCCCGTACTGAAGCTGGAATAGCGGTATCCTGCTTCTATCTGCAGCAGCTCGGCAAACGAGGCGTTCTCAATCAGCGGCGTCCGAATCTCCCCGAATTCCTCGTTGACACTGAACCGCCCACTCACGGACTGAGCTGGTCCGAATCCGGCGAGATCGCCAGTCGCAAACTCTCGATCCACGTCGTTCCGCAGGGATTCTTCGCGGTATTCCGCGCCCAGGGCGACAGAAACAGGATCTGTTGCGAAGGGAGATTTTATCCCGAGGTGGCCAAGATCACCCGTAAGGGAACCGCTGACGATCTTCTCGACCGTGGCACCTTCCTGGAGGCCGTTTGCGGCAAGATATTTCAGGCTCGCGGGCGTAAGCTGGCCCGGCTGGAAGATATTGGCGGGGATGCAGGCCGGATCGGCGCCCGAGAGCGCCGCTGTGCACGTCGGGACGCCGTTTACGAGTACAACGTCGAGCGCATTCTGTTCGCGTGCGATCGAAGCATCGTTCAAGTAGGTCTGCTGGTAGAGCGTGGTGCCGTACTGACCGTAAACGTCATAGCTCCAGCTGTCCGCAAGCTCACCTTTGAGGCCGGTTACGAACCGGTACGACGTGTGGCGCAGGTCCTGCTGCCGGTCGCCGGCCTCCACAAGTCGGCGACCAATAACAAGGTGTGCATTGTCCTGTGGGCCAAGGCCCTGATCCACACAGAAAATCGATTCCGGCGAGTTGGGATCAGTCGCGCTTCCCAGAAAGGGATTGTTGCAATTGACTGCCATCGCGCCGCCATAGGCGCCTTCGCCCATGAACCAGCCGCTGGGCGAATTCTGGGCGACTGTGCGGTCGTCCATGAACATCGTGGAGGCGTAGGCTTCAGCGGACGTGCTCAAATCGTAGTGGCCAAACCAGCCCGCGGTCCAGCGCCTATCGGGACGTTGGACGTAGTCGAAAGGCGCGAAGTTGAAATCGTCGTTCGGCACCCGAAAGGGCGCGAGATCTCCGGTCTTCGTGGTTTTGAACGGGCCCACAAAACCGTCGACACTGAACAGATAACCCGTCGCAGAATTGGCCGATCCTCCGCAGAAGAAACCCAGTGGTCCGACGCCGTTAAGGGCGTCTGACTGCATAGGGCACGCTGTATAATCGCGGTGGCTGCCTTGCACAGCAGCGGTCGTTCGATAGCCCGCGTAAGCGACCACGTTGCCCCGCCCGTTGTCAGACGTAGCCCCCACCAGCATGCTGGTGTCGACATCCTCGCCGTCCCAGACAGCGCCTGGCGGTCCCGTCACCGGCAACTGGGCTGACCTGATCGCGGCCTGGGCCAGAGGGTTGTTGTTGTCATGCGCGGCGGCCGTATACGCGCCGTCAATCTCCAATCCGTCGAAATCCTTGCGCAGAATGAAATTTACGGCGCCCGCCAATGCATCGGATCCGTAGACGGCGGACGCACCTCCCGTCAGAACCTCAACGTGGTCCACGAGGGTCGCGGGGATCTGATTCAAGTCGGCTTCAGGCTGCGTCGGGTCGCCGGGCATCAATCTCGTGCCGTCGATCAGCACCAATGTCCGTTTGCTGCCGAGGTCGCGCAGGTTGACTGTCGCCGTCCCCGTGGTCGTGTTTGTCTGGAATTGTCCCTGATCTGCAGAGACCATGGGCAGATTGTTCAGCAGCGTTTCAAGGTGTGTTGTGTTTTCGAGTTCGATTTCCTGTCGACCGACGACATCAACCGGGGAAACCGAATACAGACCCGCCTGCGGAATGCGGGAGCCGGTAACGACTACGGTTTCGATGGAGGGTTCTTGCGTGTTGTCCGCAGCAGACGCGCCTGCGGCCAGAAGGGTTGTCAATGCCGTCGTCGCCAGGGCGGCGCAACGGCAAATACCTCTACGGCTCGCGTACGCCGCGACCGCATGAGGAAGATGCGGGCCGCGCCGGTCAGACGCCCATCCCCGATGATGTGCAAATGCCAGCACGAAACGCGTGCCCCCGAACCCCGAACCGGCATCATAGTCCGGTCGAAGCCGGAGTCACAGCCGGCCGTCGCCTTCTTGTCCGCGGGCAATTTCCGGGCCTGCTATCGAGCGAGAGCCTGACAGACCGGCACGTGTTCGGTGGCGCAAAAATCCGGCCGGGAATGGGTGGCTTTCCAATAGGGCAGAAGGTGCAGCTGTTCCGTCAAACCAAGAAACCGCGGATCGGCGCGCAACCGCGCGGTCTGCGGCCAGAACAATATGTCCTGCGCGGAATCGTCGATCGGACGCTGGAAGACCTGATCCATTTTTCCGAGCATGGTCAATGCGAGCAGGCACACCCGCAGGCGGGGCCATTCGCTGGCATCGATATTCGTGCAAATCCGCGATACCGCTTCGATGTCACCGGCCTTGCGCGTGTGCATCGCCTGAGCGACGACCTGGAACGTCGGATTGGGCGGGCCCGCCGTCGGGTCTTTCAGCAGCGCGTCGGTGCCGGCTGCATCGCCCGCGAATGCCAAGGCTTCGTATTCGCGAAGAACAAACAGGCCCCGCTCCGGCCAAAGGTTTCGGGCGCGCTTGGCAATTTCAAGAGCATCTTCGGTTTGTCCGAGTTGCAACATGGCCGAAATCTGGGTCGCCGGTATGAATTGGGCATAGGTGAAACGCGAGGCGACCTTCTGTATGACGCCAAGCGCCTCGCGGCCCCGACCGTTCGAAATCAGCAGGCCGCTCAGATAGCCCGCCAAGCCCTGAGAATCGGGGCTGATGGAAAGGCCCCGTCGCAAATATGCCTCGGCCGACGCAGTATCCGTTGCCAGAACGCCAAGTGCGATGAACGGTTCACCCCAATGAGGGTCGAGTCGGATGGCCGTCCACGCCGCCTTGCGCGCTGTGGCAATCGCCGCCGGCTTCTCGCCCTCCGGCAACAGAAAGAGCGCGTTGGTGGTTTCGATTGCCAGAATGGTCTGCGCCATGGCATTGCCTGGCGCTTCCTTCACCAGACTGCGTCCGACCTCATAAGCGCAAAGGGGATCCTGACGGAACGGGCATTCGAAAACGGCGCGAATGAATCCCGTCCGGACTCGCGGGTTCCATCGCGTGTCGGATGTGAGAGCCCTGATCGAATCGTCGCCGCCGAGAGCTCCTGCGACGAACGTGGCGACCTGGTCGGGCAAATCGCTTGCCTGTGCAGCCTGCCGCTCGATGTCCTTGCTCAGAATGATCAATCCGCTGGCGACGTCTTCGACCCGCACAGACACCCGCAAGGTGTCGCCCTGTCGTCTGACACCACCGTCCACGAGGACATTGGCATGGAGCGCGCGCGCCGCGCGGGCCTTGGAGTCAGAGCGAAATTGAAAACTGAGAGCCGGGGAGACAACGTTCAGATCTGTTCTTCCCAACGTGTCCGCGATGGCTGACGAGATTTCATCGGCGAAGGTTTGTGCGTCCTTGCCCCCATAGAGGGGCGTAAATGGCAGCACCGCGGCCAGCGGTGCCTGCTGGGCGGTCTGCTGATACGAAATCTTCAAAGGGGTTGCGAACATGCCTATGCGCAAGGCAGCAGTCGCCAGCGCCGCGATTGCCGCAATCATCAGCGCCGCGACGATCGTGCGAGGCTGAAGCAAGCGCATCGACGCAAGTCCGCGGCCTCCCGCCCTCGTTGCGACGATTGCCGTCTCGGCCTGAAGAGCGTCCACTGTCGCCGCGCCATCCGACCTGGCGGCCGCCGGGCTCGGTACGAGCCGATAGCCGACACGGGGAATGGTTTCGATCTCGAAGGCAGGCTTGCTGCCGCACTCGGCCAGCAGGCGCACCTTTGCGATGCTGTGGGTAATGGAGTCGTCGCCGACGACGATGCCATCCCAGCAGGTCTCGACCAGTTCTTCGCGTGACACGACCGCGCCTCGCGCGCGCACGAGCGCGATCAGCACCTGCATGACTCGCGGTTGGACCGCCTCTTCGCGGCCGGACCGCACCACCCTCCTCAGGGAGGGGCGGACCAGAAGCGGTCCGAGTTCGAAGTCCGCTTCCCTGGCCAGATCGACGGGGCGGAACGTCGCGCGCATCTCATTTGGCCGGTTCATGGCCGTTTTTTCCGGCAATTCAGTGATTGCTCGGCTTCCGGCCAATCTCCGATCCTGTGATCGGGCCCTTCAATAGCGCCCAATCCTTGCGCGAGCCGATGGCGTCCGCACGAGACAGAGAAGGGCACACGACACCCAGGCATCCAAGAAACCCCGTTCCGGGCCCCAAACCCGGCGGGACCATTCTAGGCGATGGCTTTCGGGCGGGGAAACCCGCCCGTGGGAGCGAGAATCCTTGTGTCTCGGACGGCGTGGCGCGCGCGGGACGGCACCGGTTGTCGGTGCCGCCCACCCAAAAGAGGATCGTCGATCATGAAATCGTCAGGGACCCTGATTGCCGCCGCGTCGTTGCTGGCGCTGGGCGGTATGTCGGCGCAGGCCAGCTGCGTCGGCCCGGACCAGAAACCCGGAGCCGTCATTCCGCTACCGCAGAAACTCCTTCAGTCATTGACCTTGAAGCAGCCCCAGGGCTCGGACGCAGGTCGGAATGTCGTCGGCACCTGGCTCGCCACCTATACCGTCGAAGGCAATCCCTTCGGCCAGGCCTATATCCAGTGGCACAGCGACGGGACGGAGTGGGAGAATATCAATCTGCCGCTGATGGGCGGAAACATCTGCATGGGCTCTTGGAAGATGCTGGATTCAAAGCATGTGTATCGCGACCACTGGGGCTGGCTCTACACAGACGGCGTGATCTCCGGCTATTTCAACGAGACGGAAACCGATAAGGTCACGCATGGCGGAACCTACACCGGCACCAACGAGCAGAAGATCTACGACCTCAACGGGAATCTGCAGGCCGATGTGACGGGAACGTCGAGCGCGGTGAAAATCATCCCGTAACCAATGCCGCCACGACGCGCATTCCGTTCGGGTGCACGGCGCCCGAACGGATTCGCGGCACTTCTTCGCTGTCCTGAAGACCCATGTGCATGGGCGGCATACACCCTGCGCAGAGGCGGAGACGGCGGCAGCGGGGGCCAAGAAACCGTCAGACAGGGCATAATATCGCAAAATCGCCGCAGATCCGGCCTGGAAAAGCGCGGCACTGTAGTCTTTTTGTCATGTTGCATTGCGAGTGCGACTGATTCGCTTATATTCTTCTATGGAAATCGAGAGGTTAGCCGCGCATGAACCAGTGGAAAACCGGAATGTTGGCTTTGACGGGCGCGATGATCGGCACAGCTGTGGCTGCACAGGAGGCCGCGCCGATTGCGCTCACGCTCAAAGATCATCGCTTCGAGCCCGCGGAAATTCATGTCAAAGCCGAGGTGGCCAGCCAGATTGCCTTGTCCAACCAGGATTCGACGGCCGAGGAATTTGATTCCGATTCCCTGAAAGTCGAAAAGGTCGTGGCGGGAGGCGCCAGGGGAATTGTCCGGCTGAGGCCTCTTTCTCCGGGACGCTATCCTTTCATGGGCGAATATCACTCCGACACCGCGCAGGGTGTGGTGATCGTGGAATAGCCGGCAATGCTTGCAAGCCTGCTTATCGTATTCCGCGAAGTCATCGAAGCGGGTCTGATCGTCGGCATTGTTCTCGCCGCCACAAGGGGCGTGGCGCGACGTGGCCTGTGGGTCGGCTATGGCATCGCCGGGGGAATGGCCGGCGCGGCGCTCGTGGCGGTGTTCGCCGGGCAGCTGGCCGCGCTTTTCCAGGGGTCCGGCCAAGAGCTCTTCGATGCGAGCATTCTGCTCCTCGCGGTCGTGATGCTCACCTGGCACAACGTCTGGATGGCGAGCCATGGCCGCGCCATGGCCCAGGACATGAAGCGGATCGGGGCCGCCGTCTCCGCTGGCGAGCGGCCGATGGCGGCGCTGGCCATCGTGGTCGGCGTGGCGGTGCTCCGCGAAGGCTCGGAGGTCGCGCTGTTCCTCGACGGCATCGCTGCCCAGGGTGGAACCTCGGCGTCAGCCATGCTGGCCGGCGGCGCCTTGGGTGTGCTCGCGGGCGGCATCGTGAGTTTCCTCATCTATTTCGGCCTTCTCGCCATACCGGCCGGGCGGCTGTTCGCGATCACGTCCGGCCTGATCACGCTTCTGGCGGCTGGCATGGCGGCGCAGGCCGTGCTTTTCATCCAGCAGGGCGGATTTCTGGAATATTTGACGAACACGGTCTGGGACACGTCCTGGCTGCTGAAACAGGACAGCATTCCTGGCCGGCTGCTGCATACGCTTGTCGGCTATAATGACGCACCCAACGGAGCCCAGCTTCTGGCCTACTGCCTGACGATCGTCGCCATCGTCGGTCTGATGCGGGTGGAAAGGGCACGCCGCGTCCAGTCCCGGACGGCTGTACCGGCGGCCTGATGCACGAAAAGTTGTGATCTGTGCATTCATGTCGCTTGCGGCAGGAAGGCTTTAACCTCGAATCGCCTATCATGGTCCGGATGGGGACACCTGCACCCAACCTGAATAACAGCCGGTCGTGGGAACGCGCCGCCACGCGCGCCGCGATTCTTACGGCGGCGCGACACGTTGCGGAACGTGACGGCATCCTGGACCTTTCGCTCACCAGCGTCGCGAAAGAAGCCGGTTTCGCCCCCACCTCCGTCTATGCGTATTTCACCAGCAAGAACGACCTGTTGCTGGCCGTCATTGCCGACGATCTGGCAACGATGGCGCGCGCGATGCGTCACGGCCTGCGCTACGACGAGCCCTTGCCGGAACCGATGGCGCTCGAACCCGCGGCTGTTCCGGAACCTCCGGAGCCGGAGCCTTTGCCGGCCAAACCGGTCATGCCGGCTCTGGCCGTCGTCTCGGTGCCCAAGGCGCGCGTGGCGCCGCCCGACCCGGTGCAGCCCGAACCGGCCGAAGAACCGATCGTCACGGAACCGGAGGTCGCCGAGTCCGTCGAAAATCTGCCGTTGTTCGAAGCGCCCGCGTGGGAAACCGGAGTCCCCCCCGAGCCCGAACCGGTTGCCCCCGAGGCCTTCACGATTCGCATCCCGGTCGTGGAACCGCGACGCGAACAAACCCGGCAAACGCTCGACGATTCGCAAGGCCGGGCCGCCGCAACCCTGGCCCAGCTCCAGGAGACGGTCACCCGACTGGAAGCCCGTCAGGTCGATGCGTGGCTGGAGCGGAGGCTGCGGGAGTTCGAGCGTTCGCTTGCGGCTCTGGAGGCACACCAGGGTGATCGCAACACGGCAGACAGCGCCCTCGAGGCCCGCCTGCGCGAGCTCAAGCAGGAACTGGAAACCCTTGAGAAACGCCTCGATCCGGCCATCGAGACCGCACAAAAAGTTGCTGCGCAACGTCTGGAGACGTCCGAGCGGAAGACTCGCGAGCACGAATCCGATCTCGAATCGCAACTGGCCTTGCTCGCGAATCGCGTAACGGCGCTCGAGAATGCGGCCTACGCGGCAACGCCGGAGCTTTTCCACGCTGCCGCGGAAAAACCGGCACCAGCGGACGTCGCGCCGATTGCCTCAGTCCCGCCAGAGCCCCCGAAGGCAGCCCTGAGTGAGGCGCCAACGCCCGTGTCGCCGGAATCCTATCTCATGGCAGCGCGCAAATCGGCCCAGGCCGCGGCCGCGGCCGTCCGCGACGAGGTCCCCGAGCGTCCGCGGAGAAAGGGCATCACCCGCACGACCATTGCCATCTTTGTGGGTTCGATCGTCATCATTTTGTTGCTTGCGGGGCTCGAAACGTTTTTGCGGGCTCGAGAGCTTCTGTCGGAACCGGTGCGCACGCTTTCCCTGCCGCCATCTGCCCACGTCGTGCCGCATCATGCAGCCCTGCCGCCGCCCGTCCATGAGACAAGCGGTCCTCCGAGCCTTGTCACGCTGGCTAGTGCCGGCAACCCGGGCGCCGAGCTGCTGGTGGGGCTTGCCTATCTCGACGGCAATGGCATCGCAAAAGACCCCGCTCAGGGCGCGGTGTGGCTGGCTCGTGCCGCGGACCATGGACAGGCTTTGGCCCAATACCGCCTGGCGACGCTCTACCAGGACGGCACAGGCGTCCCACGCGACCCCGTGGTGGCGTTCCGCTGGTTCGGAGCGGCTGCTGCGAAAGGAAACCGCAAGGCCATGCACAGCCTCGCTGTCGCCTATGCCGAGGGTTGGGGCACGAAGAAGGATCTGGCGGCTGCCGCCCGCTGGTTCGGCCGCGCCGCCTCCGAGGGCTTCGTCAACGCCCAGTTCAATCTTGCCATACTTGACGAGCGCGGGCTGGGTGTTCCCCAGAGCCTGACGGCCGCGTACAAATGGTATGCGATCGCTGCCGGTCAGGGCGATCATGAATCGCAGGCCCGTGTCGAGGCGCTGGCCTCCCAACTTCCCGCCGCGGACCTCGCCAAGGCGCGCAAACAGGCGGACAGCTTTCAGCCCCTGCCGGTCGATCCCTCAGCCAATCTCCTGCCGCAGATCAACGATCTCGTCGCCAAGCGGTAGCGGCCTCGACGGGGCCTGAGTTCAACCCGCACACGAGATATTCGCCATAATTTGTTGAAATTGATGGAAAAACGACCCCCGCGGCAAGCCGCGAGGGTCTCAATTCATTCAGCGGTACCTCAGCCCGGCGGGGGAGGCGGCGGCGGATAATACCCCGGCGGAGGCGGCGGCGGCGGGAAGCGCCGCGGGTGCGGCGGCCGCATGCCGGGCACATTGTTGCCCTTGGTTTTCATGCATTGCGCATAGGCCATGTCGTAGCGCTGCTGGATGCTGTATTGCGCCCCGGCAGACGTGTCGGAGCCTACGGCCGTGCCGACGACAGCTCCGGAGGCCGCGCCGATCGCCGCCCCGCGTCCGCCGCCGACGGCTGCACCCAAGCCTGCCCCGAGCGCCGTGCCGAGAATGCCTTCACCGACGGCCGTGTTGTTTGCCGCCTGGACCTGGCCGGCAACGCGCTTGTCCGCGTAGTCCTCGCAGGCCGCTTCGTCCTGCTGGAACACGTCAATCGATTTGCCCGACCCCGGCATGACCGGCACCGTCGGCCCCATCGGCTGCGTCACGCAGCCGGCCAGCAGGCTGGTCGCAGCCGCAGCCAACACAAATCCTCGAATTTTGCTCATCTATCAGCGCTCGCTATTGGGTGGTGGTCCCTGATCGTCGCCGGGTGGCGGACCCTCATCATCTCCCGGCGGACCGCCCTGATCATACCCAGGCGGCGGACCCTGGTCGTAGCCTGGCGGACCCTGGTCGTAATAACCCGGTGGACCCTGGTCACTGCCTGGCGGGCCTTGATCGTTCATGCTTGCCGGCGGCCCATTGGCGCCACCGGGACCGCGCGGCGGACCGTAGCCGCCACCCGGGGGAGGGCCATTGTCCTCGTCACTGGGACCATATCCCATGTCCGGGCCGCCCTGCTGATTATCGTATCCACCGCCCATGTTTCCAGGCACGGGCCGCCACGGTCCGTTGCAACGCGGCACATAAGGGTAATAGCCGGCTGGATTGTAACAATAATACCAGGTCGCGGGACCGGCCTGATCGTCGTCATTGTCCTCGTAGTAATCCGAGGAGACCACGGTGGGATAAGGGTAGACGGGCGTATTGTACCAGAACCAGGCACCGCCGGCATACCACCACCAGCCCCAGCGGCCGTGCCAGAGGCGATGCGACCAGCGCCCGTGCGTCCAAGCCGCCCGTTCGACGGGCGTAAAGTGAGCAAAGTCGCGATGGGCCGTGATTACGGCGTGCAGCGGATGGAATCGCACATGAAGCGCACCGGGGCGGAATGGTCCCGGGTGGACCGCTCCGGGATGGGCTCCGTGGCGGGCTGACGCCGGATGAGGCGCGCCGTGCCAATCGTCCTGCGCGAATGACGGAGCGCCCATAAGGGCGCTGCCGCCAAGAACGGCAGCAAAAAGAAACAGTCGTTGCGGTTTGTTCATATCGTCTACCCGAATGTACGGTCGTGCCCCTACCGAAGCTAACGTGCCGGACACTAGCCGTTTCCGGCTGAACCGCCGATGAACGGCAGGGTATTGAAGCTGCTGGAAATTTTTAGTCTTTTTTGAGGCGGCCCATGGCCCCGAAACCGGCCGTCTTTACGACGAATTTACCAAGCCATGTGCGAAATGGAATGGCCAAGATCGATGTCGCCATCCATGAATGCTGTCGCTCCTCGTCTCGCAACATTGCCGGCCGGTCTTCCCAGGGAAACCATTGGCGCACTGGCCGACGTCTCACTCCGCAACGAGATGGTGTCGCTCGGTCCGATTCTGCCTGACGATGTAGGCCCCGTGTTTTTGTGGCTCAACGACGCGCAGGCCGCGCGGCTTGACCTCGCCTTCCGGCCGCTGGACTGGGCAAGCTACATGGCGTGGCTGGCCGATCTCGCCAAAAATCCGTCGCGGGTCTTCTTCGTCGTGCGCGATGCTCTGGAGCCGCGCCTTCTCGGCTTTTTGACGTTGTCGTCCATTCACCCGGTCCATCGCAGCGCCGAGCTCGGCATACGAATCGGCGGAGAAGCGCAGCGCGGCCGCGGCCTCGGCAAGGCGGCACTGCGTCTGGGGCTTTCCTATGCCTTCGATCATCTCAACCTCAATCGCGTGCAGCTGACGGTCTTTGCCGACAACACGCGCGCGATCCGCGCCTACGAAGCGGTCGGATTCGAGCACGAAGGCCGCATGCGTCACGCCGCCTTCATCGACGGTCAGTGGACGGACGTTCTCGTCATGGCGGCACTGCGACCCGGGTCGAAACCCACCCTGGTCGCCTCGGGCGGCCAAATTCTGGAGCCCGCCGGCCGCGCCTGACTGGCCGCCGGATGTAATCAGTTTGTTCATGCACCGCGCCGATACTGGTTCCAAAGGTCAAGGGAACCAGATCCCGTGTCCAGCACGCCGTCGGCATCTTCACCACAGGTCCTGAACGGGCGGATCGAGCGCGAACTCATCCGTCAGGTCTATGGCGGCTGGAGCCAGTATATCGACGGAATTCCCTTCGCCGTCCTGGCCGTCGTTCTGATGAGCGGCCTTTTCCATTCGCTGGGACACGCATCCCTGCCGCGCATGGCAGCCTGGTTTGTGCTCCAGCTCGCATGGAGCGCCGGCGCGGTGTGTCTGTGGCGGAACTATCGCCGTTCCGAATCCCGCACCACGCTCAAGGTATGGCACCGGCAATTGTGCGTGCTCTGGTTTGCGCATGGCATCATCTGGGGCCTGGTCGTCTGGACCTTCTGGGATCCGCTGCGTCCGGTGGGACAGGCACTGATCTGCTCCATGATCCTCGGCACCATGGTCGGCGCGTTCTACACCCTGGCGCCCTGCCGGATCGTATTCGCCACCAATCTCGTCAGTCTCCTGGTCACAAGCGTTGTCGGCTTTGCGTTTGGCGGCGGGGCGCTTGCCGCCGTGCAGGCGATTCTCTTTCCCCTCTTTGCCGGACTCATTTTCTCATATGGCTGGCAGCTTTCCGGCAAGTACCGCCACGCCGTGCTTCTGCGATTCGAGAATGAGGACATGGCGCATGCGCTTGCGCTGGCCAAGTCCGCCGCGGAAGAGGCGAGCCGCGCGAAAAGCCAGTTTCTCGCCCATATGAGCCACGAATTGCGTACGCCGCTGAACGCGGTCATCGGCTTTTCGGAAGTCATTCGCGACCGCGTGTTCGGCGAGGGCGCGCTTGACAAATATTCTGAATACGCAGGCGACGTCGTCGACAGCGCACGCCATCTCCTCAACCTGATCAACGGCGTGCTCGATCTCGCCAAGATCGAGGCCGGCAAGATGGCCTTCGAACGCAGCGTCTTTCCGATCGGCGATGTATTGGCCGAATGCGTGCGCGTGGTGCAGGCCAGAGCCGACGAAAAATCGCTCGCACTCGTCTTCGACGATGCATGTGGCAGCGCCGCGGTCTTTGCCGACTCCACCGCCATGCGGCAGATGGTGCTCAATCTGCTGTCGAATGCCATCAAGTTCACTGCGGAAGGCGAAGTGCGGCTGACCGCGCGTCTGGAAAACGGCGTGATCGCGATCACCGTCTCCGATTCGGGTTGCGGGATTCCCGCCGACATGCTGCCGCGTCTGTTCTCGCCGTTCGAACGCGCCGACAACAGCTTCGCAGCGTCGCAGGGTGGCACCGGTCTCGGCCTCGCGCTGGTGCGCCATCTCGTCGAAGCGCATGGTGGCACCTGTGCCGTCGAGAGCACGCCGGGGAAGGGCACCGTTTTTCGCCTGCATCTGCCGATCGTTCGTGCCATTTCACGTAGCGTTGCAGCCTGAAGCGCGAACTGAGGCGCGCGCGTCTTTCGCAATAACATTTTGCGGGAAAACCAGCGTCTCTCTCAGACCCTTGACTTGATTGATCGATCAAGTAAGAGTGACACATGAGCGAGGACACGCGGGATCGTTTGGCGCATGCGGCGATGCGGCTCTTCGCCGAAAAGGGCTTCGCCTCGACCAGCATCGCGGACATTCTCAAGGCTGCCGACGCCAACAGCGGCAGTCTGTATCACTTTTTCCCGACCAAGCAGGATGTGCTGCTCGAGGTGCTGCGGCGCTATCGCGACGGCATCGGTCCCATGTTGCTGGGACCTGCCTGGCAGGGCGTGACCGATCCGATCGCGCGGGTTTTTGCGCTTCTCGCGGCCTATCGTCGGATGCTGTCCTTCACCGAATGTACCTATGGCTGCCCCATTGGCAGTCTCGCGCTCGAAATCCATGAGCCCGATCCCGCGGTGCGCGAACTTCTGTCGGCCAATTTCGACGGCTGGGTGGGGGCGGTCGAAACCTGCTTCGTCGAGGCGGGCGCACGTCTTCCCGCAAATGTCGACAGGCACGCGCTCGCCGTCTTCACGCTCACCACGATGGAAGGCGGCGTGATGCTTTCGCGCACCTGTCGCGGTCTCGAGCCATTCGACCACGCGGTCGCGGCCTTGCGCGACCATGTTTCGCGCCTCGAAAAAGAGGCACTTCAACCACGGAGGGAAAAATGAAAACTCTGCTCCTGCTTGCTGCGTGCCTTGCAACGCCGGCTCTGGCCGCGCCCATCCCCTTGGTCGACACGTCGTTTCGCGACGGGGACGGACATCGCGTGCAGCAATTGCAGATCGATATCGACGCCCCCGTTGCGAAGGTTTGGGCTGCCTTCACCACCGATGCCGGCTTCACCAGCTGGGCCGCGCCGGTGGCCCGTGTGACGCTCGGCAATGACGGGATGATCGAGGCGTCCTATTCGCTGAAATCGAAAATCGGCGACCCCGACAACATCCGCAATCGCATCGTCGCCTATCTGCCGGAGCGGCTTCTGATCATCCACAACGAGCATGTGCCGAAGGGCGCGCCGTTCAAGCCGGAGGCGATCGAGAAGATCCGCACCATCATGCAATTCGAAGATCTCGGGCATGGCCGCACGCGGGTGACCGAATCGGGCGTGGGCTACGGCGAAGGCAAGGATTTCGACGAGATGTATGCGCATTTCCGCGACGGCAACGCGGAAGAATTCGAATCCCTCGCGCAGAGCTTCAAGACAGGCCCGGTGGACTGGAAAGCGGAAGCCGAAGAGATGAAGGCATCGGTGGAAAAGGCGCCGTCAAGCCGGTGATAGCGGCTCCAAATCCGTGCGCGAGCGACGGGTTACTCTCCCCTCAGTGGGGCGTCGTCTCGCAGAGTGCGGCGTCGCGGGCGAATTCGTCGAAGAAGGCCGCCTGTGCGAGGAGCCGTTGCTTCGCGTCATAGGCGTAAGCCTGTGTGGCCTGCTCGCGATAGGATAGGGCGAGTTTGTAGAATTTGTGGGCCTCAATCGGTCGGGGTTTGCCCGGCCGGACTTCGGCGACTTCCAGGGATGGTCCAGACATCGGCTCCTCTTGCTTTTCTCAAGGCTCGTAGGGAGCCGGATGTCCAACCAGATCCGCAGCACTTCTGCGGTTCAAAACGACCGATCCGTGTGTATGCCCGTACCCACGCCCTTGATATGGCGGCGCAGGCCAGGGGGATAGTTGGGAGTTGTACGGTTCGGGGAACTACCTATGGCCACCGCCTCGCGATCGGGTGCCATGCCGATCCCGACTTTCATGGCCGCCTCCCGTCACGGGCCGCAACCCTCGGCCGAAGCGCCCGCGGCCAGCCTGGCAAAGACCGCGTTTCCGGGAAAATGCGGGTCGGGTTGGAGCAACCGCCCGAAGTGCCGTTTGTCCTTTTTTGAGAACTGGCTGGCTATTCTGGCGGGATGGAGCGTCCGAGCCCGGCCGTTTTGGCCTTCGCCCTACTCGTCGGCACCTGTGTCGCCTCGATGCTGACCGCACAGCTTTGCGGCGTGCTGAAAAAAGGCGAACTCGTTCGCGAAGCCCCTCTGCCGCCGCTGACGCGCGCCAATCATCCGATCGTCTTCTGGGGTTTTGTAGGGATCGGAACCGCGGCCGCGATGGCCATCATTTTCGCACTGGTCGTGGTCGGCGGTTCGCTGCTTACAGCCTGAACGCGCGTCTGATTTTGCAAACAGGATTGTCATTGGTCGCTGCCGAGCCAGGGTGGCGGAATGGGGCCTGACAGTCTGGTGCCGGCTACGGAACGAGAACCAGTGCCCCCTTTGCGGCGGCACTGACGCCGCTGTTCGAGGGGTTATCAAGCCCCAGGCCAGCAATGTTACTGGCTTAGGCGCAAGCCGGGGCTTTGAGCGGCCATTCGCAAACCGGAATTGAGGGGCCTGACGGGGTTCGGCGCAAAGCGAGGCGTTAATGCTCCTTTGCGAACGGTCAGCTTCGTGGCTTGAGCAAATTCAAGATCGTTTCCAAACGATCGATGGTTGCGCCGGGGTTGGAAGGTTGATCTGGGGGCCAATCCGTTGATCCCCGAAACCATGCGGTTTGCTTCGCTGTGGCCAAAGCAGGAGGAGCAAGGTCGCCGCAGCCAGCAGGCCGATTGTTATGGCACTGCTTTCAGGTCCTGCAGGGCCTCCGGTCAAGAAGTTCGGGCCAGACGGGGTCAGCTTCACCAACAGCGCCGGCAGCCGCAGATCGAACCCGGTAATTGGTACGGCAAAGCCGACACCTGCAAACCAGTTCCAACCGGCATGCCAGCCCATCACACCCCATATGCTGCCGACCCGCCGGGCCCAGGCGCAAGCGAACATTCCGAACAAGAACGCCATGACGATTTCGCGAACCGGCTGGTGGGGCGAAAAGTGCAGGAACGTAAATGCTGACGAACTGGCGATGAACCCCGCCGTGAGGTTCCAACGGCGCGTTGCCGCCGACAGCAGCCAGCCACGAAAGATGAATTCCTCGACGCCCGATTGCAGTATGAAGCAGGCGAGCAAGACCGCCATCCAAAACAGCGCTACCGGCGAGGAGAAGGCCGGGAGGATTTCCCCGCTGATGTAGCCCCCGGCAAGCCAGATCGAACCAATTGCCAGGGCCATCATGCCGATCCCGACCGCCAGACCAGCCAGGTATTTGCGAAGACGCAGCGTGCCGGTAAGCCCGACAGTCGCGAGGCTTCGGCGCTCGACGAAACGGACCCAGATCCAGACGGCGAGTCCCATCGATGCGAATGGCAGCAGCAAGAAAAGACAAAATCCGAACGCTGAGTTTGGCTGCCCTTTGGCATCGACTGCGCCGATCCATTCCAGAGCGAAATCGAACGGAACGCTCGAAAGTGCGACCAGCAGGATGCATACGATCGGTGAAATCCAGGCCCAGGGCAGCCAGCCGCGATGCGGTTCGGGTGAGAAGATTGTTTGGCTCATTTCGGGTAGTTAGGGCTCTGACCGGTCGAATTATAGAACGATCGTGCGCGGCCATTCGGGCCGATGCCAGGCCGATGGTGTGGTTCCGAACGTGCACCTGAAAACCCGGCCGAAGTGGCTCTGGTCGGCAAATCCGGCCTCGTGGGCCGCTGCCGCCATGCTAAGCCCACTGCGCAGCAATTGTCGGGCGTGGGCAAGCCTGCGGCACTGCAGGTATCGATACGGACTGGTCCCCAGCAGCAAGCGGAAATCGCGCGAAAGCTGCCAGCGGTCATACCCGGCGATGACCTCCAGTTGATCGAGGTTGGTCCCGGGTGCTGGTACACTGTCAAGGAATTCGCGCACCCTCGTTACCGCGTCGCGATTGACCTTGCGCTCGGCACGCGTGCCGCCTGCGCAGCGCTGCATCGCAGTGACAAGCTGGTGGAGAGCGTCCTGATAGCCGAACGATTCGTCGCCCGCCGAGCACATTGCAATCAGGCGCAGCGCAGACCCGACCAGGCGGGCCTCGGGCCAGACCCCTTCGCTCAGAAAGGGCAGAGCAGCGCCGCCTATTACCGTCTGTACATGGGCCGGCGGCAGATAGGCGGCCCGATAGGAAAAGCCGGTTTGGTCGCTGCAGTATCCGTCGTGAACTTCGTCCGGATGCAGGATCACCGCCTGCCCGGCCAGCGACTGCCACCGCTCACCGCGATAGTTGAACGTTTGAACGCCGCAGGTGGTAACGGCGATGGTATAGGTATCGTGGCGATGCGGTGAAAACGCCCCCTTGCTAAGCTGTGCTTCGATCACCTCAACCACTGAACGTTGCGGGCCGAAACCCTGATTTTCCGGAACAGACTTCATCTGCTCGATATTATGCGGGAACCGATATTCCGCAACATTCAGAACCGTATTCAGAGAACTCGTGCCGACGATCGGCTTCGTTGCCTCGACCCGCCCTTCCATGGGGCAGAAATTCGATCTCGAAGACCGGTGCTGGCGATGGTAGGCTTGGCGCCGGTGCCGCCCATGTATGTCTATCTGCTCAATAAGCGGCACAACCAGCTAAATCAGACGCGCTCGTATGTGCGTGATTGGCGATGGCGCGATATCCGCGCGCTCTACACGTTTACAGAGCCTTATATTGCGCCCAAACGCGCGGGCCGCTGAACGGGCTATCTCGGGCGATCTTGCCGAAGCTTGGCTGATCTGTCTGTTGCTCGGGTAGCGTTGATTGCAGTCGTTAAGCCGTCAGGCACGCGCGGCCTCGTAATCCAGAACGGCGCTGATCCGGTCATTCTCGCTGCACTTGGGGCACTTGTCGAAAATCGCCGCCTTCCCCAGCGTCCTTACAAGCTTGTTTACGTCTGTCGCGCCTCCCACTTCTATGGAGTGCGGATCGCCGAACAGATGTTCACTGGCAATGTTCACAAACGCGGCGAGGTGATTGAGAAAGTCGTGGTCCGCGCCTTTTGAAAAGACGCCCAAATCTCGCGTCTCCTTAATCTGCGCATTGAGGTCTCTGTGCGCTACGCGCTTCCGGCGAGCGTTTATCACTAGGTCGCGAAATTTCATCATCTGGTCGTTGGCTTCTGTGAGCCTAGGCCGCGTGGACAAATTTGAGCCAGTATCTGGCGGAAGCCAAGTGTAGCATTCCCAGGAAGGTTTCTGCGAGCTGATCATATCGGGTTGCGATGGCGCGATTGATCTTGAGATGGCCGAAGACGCGTTCGATCCAGTTGCGCTCGCGATAGAGTTGTTTGTCGTAGCGGATTGCCTTTTTCCTGTTGGATTTGGGCGGAATGACAGCCTTGATGCCCCGCCGCTTCAAATCGGCTCTGATGGCGTCAGTGTCGTAGGCCTTGTCGGCCAGCAATGCCCTGGGTTTGTGCTCTGGCAGATCGATCAGTTCGTCATAGGCCTTGCAGTCCGCCGCTTCGCCGGGCGTGAGGTGGAAGGCGATCGGCCGGCCTCTGGCATCACTGAGACAATGAACTTTACTGGTGAACCCGCCCCGCGAGCGGCCAAGAGCTCGGTGATGAATCCCCCTTTTCCGCCCGCGGCCGAGACATGGGCACGAACCGAGGTGGAGTCGATGTTGTAGTGTCCGCTCTCTGCCATCGTCTCGGCGAGAGCAATGGCCACACTCTCCCAGACACCGGCCTCGCTCCATCGCCGGAAGCGCCGGTAGATCGAGTTCCAGTTGCCGTACTTCTCCGGAACGTCGCGCCACGGCGTACCACAGCGCAAACGCCAGAGAATGCCGTTGATGATGTTGCGAGTGTCCTCGGGTGGGCGGCCCCGGCCGCGCTTGCCGGCTTCACGCTCCACCGGCAACAAACCCTTCAGAACACGCCATTCTGCTTCCGTCAGATCGCCCCGACTCAAAACTGCGCCCTCTCGAATCCGCAGCCTTGAATCAAAACTCGATTCAGGCGTCAATCATTTTGTCCACACCGCCTAACTAAATGCCTGTTGAATGGTCCCATGATGCGGCTCCCAAAATACGTCGTCAATAACCCGCTGACGGGCTCGTGCGCCGCGGCCAGTTTGCCTCGGCCAATCTCGAAAGCGCTCACGCGACTACAGGCGCCAAGACGCATCTTCTGCGCAGCATTGGCGTTGATTGGCTGTGGCGCAGGGCAATCACATTGCGAATCCGCGACCGGCGAGAAAGCGCAGATGCAGCAATCCTGGCCCGGGTTTCAGATCATCATGTGGCAGGATAAGACACCGGCACAGTATGTGGCGTTGCGCGCCTTGGGTGTGACGGCTGCGAGAATCCAGGCCAATCGGGAAGGCGAAGACCCTTCGTCAGCTGCCGCCAAAGCACTCCCGATGCAAAATGCCGGGTTGCGTTCCTACGTCGAAAATATTGCCACCGACTTCTATTCTCCATACCACCGCTGGTTTCCCGACAAGCCAGTCAACTGGAAGTTTCTGGATCTCAAACGCATGCTGGAGCGCGACTCCAACAGCCTGGAAGTCTTCTTTCGCGATCCCGGTCTTTCCGACCCCGCATGGCTCGGCCGGATTAAGGCGAGGCTGCGCAATACCGTTCGCGCTTATTCGCCTGTGCGTCCTCTCTTTTTCAACCTGGCAGATGAGGCGGGCATCGCCGATCTCTCGGCGGCATGGGATTTCGATTATTCCCCTGCCTCGCTTGCCGGCATGCGCGACTGGCTAAAGACTCAATATTCGAGCCTGCGCCTTCTGAATCGGGAATGGGGAACAGACTTCAAGACCTGGGATGACGTCAAACCTGAACTTACAATGGCGGCGATACAGCGCAAGGATGACAACTATGCTTCATGGTCTGACTTCAAGGCATGGATGGACGTAGCATTTGCGAGAGCGGTCAGAACAGGAAGCGCTGGGGTTCACGCTGGCGCACCCTGGGCGCTTGCCGGCCTGGAAGGTGCCCAGATGCCGGGATGGGGCGGCTATGATTACAGTCAACTCGCTCCGGCCGTTGACGTCATGGAAATTTACGACTCCGCCGACAATCTCGACATCGCTGAGTCCTTCAATCCCAATCTCGTGCCACTCACAACAACCACCTGGAGTGATATAGATGCCACGCACAGGGCCTGGCGCGAACTTTTGCGGGGGGCAAAAGGAGAAATTCTCTGGGATCCCGATGATCAGTTCGTAACCCGCGCTGGAGCCCAGGCACCACGAATGCACCTTGCCGCACAATTTTTTCAGGAAATCAAGCAAGAGGCGGTCGCGCTTTTGCTCGCCTCCCGGCGTCGCTTCGACCCGATCGCCATTGTTTACTCGCCGGCAAGCGAACGCCTCCAGTGGATGCTGGACCACCGTGCGGCAGGCCGCGCGTGGTTTCGACGAGGCGCAGATTCCGAGAACGAAGACAACGAAAGCCGTCGATCCCGCCATCGCGCCCTCGAAGAGCTTTGGAGTCTTGGGTTCCGGCCACGATTCGTGACGGAGGACGAGATTGCTGCCAACGTTCTTCGCGAACAAAGCTTTAAAATGGTGGTGTTACCCAATACTATAGCGCTTGGCTTCGGAGCCGCCGGCAAATTGCGCGATTTTGTCCATTTGGGGGGAACTCTCGCGTTGGTAGGCGATCTCCCGGAATTCGATGGTCACGGCCGCAGACAATCGAGACCAATGCTTGCCGATCTGATGGACGCATCAAACAAGCACGTGGTTCGGCTGGCGGATGATGATGCCGTAGCGACCGACGAATTGGGACAGCTTGCCCGGACGTCCGGTCTTCAGGCGGAAATTCGTCTTACGGATCTTGACGGCACGCCGATCCCAGGAGTCAAACAATACCTGTACGAGCGGGGATCGAGGCGACTGGTGGCGCTGCTGGCAGATCCCACAAAAGCAATAGCCGAAACGACCCCAGATCCTAGGCGGGTCGTTCTGCACTTCCGCCAAAATACGATTGTCAAAGATTCCGGAACGGGCGCACAACTCAGTGGTTCACGCATCGTCCTAAGCGTCGGCAGCACGTCCCCGACCCTGCTTTCGCTCCAGACAAATGCAGGGAGGGATCAATGAGCACATTGTATTATATCTGCTCAATCATTGGCATATTCGTAATTATAAGGTGGTACATTAAGAACGATGGACGTTCGCATACGACGGGATTGCTCGCACTGAAAGACCCCGACCAAAGGGAACCTGACGCCCAAGACAAAATCCGCCAAACAACGCGGAATAAGCGTTAGGCGAAGACGATTTGCAAAGTCACTTAGCACTCGGCCGGCGACATTTGATGATAAACTCTGCAATGGATATTTTTTATGACAGCTACCACGACGCTGTTCGAATGTCCGGCGCCATATGGCAGTGGATCGCCGCGGACGGTCTGCTTGTACTGATAGCGATTTATTCTATCACACTGATCTGCACTGCTGCGCTTGCAGTCTATTCACGCGGCCTCGCGAAGAAAATCTCGCGGCTCACCCGCGCTTCGCATCAACAGGCAAAATTGATCGAAGAATTATCGAACGATATCGACGCTGCCGCTCGTAAATCAAGCACATTGCAGATTTCGGAAAGCGCAGAAAGCGGGTATGATGCCGTGGATTTAGTACACTTAAGCCAGCTAAGGTTTGAATTGGCTCAGCTGAAGGCGGAACTTGCCACCCGGGCAACCGGGCTCAACGATCACTCGACGTAGAAAGCAGGTTCCTATTCAACGCCCTGCACTTGCCCATTGCCGCCAGCCGCAACGTCCGCGCCCGCCTTCACAAGCACCGGTACGTCTCGCAATCCGAACACCGAGCCATAGTCCGAGAACATGCGGGCAACGGCAAATTTTTGGACCGCCGCCTCCCGGTTCATAGCTCCAATGCGGTCCCGCAATGGTCCATCGCACACAAGCCTGTAAAGCGCTCCAAAATACGCCTCGTCGTCTCGTGGCACGACAAATGGTTGGTTTTCCGTAGCCACCATTCCGGCGACGTCGCCCACGTCTGTGGATACCACCGGCAGACCCGACGCCATCGCTTCCATAACCACAGTCGGCATTTGCTCCGTGTCAGATGTCAGCGCCAAAATGTCGATGCTGGCGTAAAACCGTTCGATCTCGTCAAAGTGGCCAATGAACGCATAGCTACCAGGCGGCAGGAGCTGGCCGGCCAAGTCTTCCAGCTTTCCGCGCTCCGTACCATCTCCCGCAATAAGCAAACGACAGGGCGTCATAGCAGCAACGCGTCGAACCACGCGCAGCAATCTGCCGATATTCTTTTCCGGACGCAGTGCCGCTACCATCCCTATCACAGGTCCACGCCCGGTCGGTACCGCGATCGTTTCGGGCGTTAGAGCAAAACGCGCGCAATCAATTCCATTAGCGATATGGCGTGTCCGATCAGGCGGCAATTTCCATGTATTACGGGCCAATCGATACAGACTTTGCGATGGCAACACCACGGTGCTCCGCACGAGCGCAATTCGCCTGCTCAACACCCGCCGAAAAAATTGAACCTCAGCTTCCTCGGATCCAAAACCGTCCTCGATATGAACATGCCGTACAAATTGCGGCCAATTTGCGAGCGCCCACTCTATGGCTCCCCAGTTGTAGGTGACCAAGACATCTGGCCTTCGCAAATGCAAAAAGCGCCGAAAGACAAATGCATTTCTTAAAGTGCTGCGCTTCCGAATGGGCACAACCACTCGCTCGACCTCAACACCCTTTTCAATCCTCCCCATGCACTCATAGGAACCATCCATGGCCAGAACCAAATGGCGAAAGGTTCGCCCGAAATGGTTCGCAATCGCTGCAAACCGGACTTGTGAGCCACCAAACCCAAATGTGGGAAAAACATGCATCAGTGTGGGTATGCGAGGCATATCGGGCACATGCTTCGCACTCACCGATTTGACACGCTTGCCTGAGTGAGGCGCGATCATGGTTCGCCTTGGCGCTGGCGAATGGCCCGGATAGCCGCGGATTCCAACCAAACCAATGCACTCGGCCGCCTAAAGCAATGCCAGCCAAGCTCATACGTTCGGGACGCAAAGCTTCTCTTTAAGCGATTGTCGCCAGCAAGAAAGTCGTATTCGTGACAACCGGCAGCTGCGACCTGCTCCATCGCGAGCGCATGGGCGACATAGCCTGGACGCAATTTTCTCCAGTCATCGTTGAACCCACTTTGATAAGCGGATATTCGACCATCACTCATAAAGTCATATAGGTACCCTAGTACCTGTAACCCAGCAGATATTTTCCGAACGTTCACTCGTCCTGTCGCGATCCCTGCCTCTATCAAGGCGACGTGAAAATATTCGAAAAATGCATTCTCAAAAGCATGAGATTTCCGCTGGTTGGTCCAATGCCTGACGTGCAGCATTTTCAATTCCCCAAACCAGAAGAGTGCTTGGTCGGTGGAACGGGCTGCCTCAATCCGCAGCATTCCAAGGCCTTCACAAGCCCTGATACTGCGCCGAAGTTGCTGCCGCGAATTGCTGCTCAAGCTGTGGAGCAAAGGTGTCCTCGAAAGCTCACATGCGAATCCAGGCATTTCGCGCTTCTTGTCAAGCAAGCGACACTCGGCGGTCACAAAGTCGCGCGCCGGCCGGCAAATGCCCGGAAGGAACAATTCGTCGGCTTCTGCCTCGCCGCGAGCAAACCATGCGAGAAGGTCGGACCACACCGTAGCGTCCACTTTGCCAACAAAGTCATTGTGTTCCGTTGTCACGCAATCATAGGCACTCTCGCCCGTCGCGTTGAAGTGAAGCTGGCGCACGCCGAAGAAGCCCATCCGCTTTGCGCGCCGCCGAATCAGAATTGCCGCTGCAATCGGGTGTCCACCGCGATTTACTTGCAGAAGTAGTGGGTGAATCCACTTTGGCAACTGTCTCAACCACGTGCCGATCCATGTCCAGGATACGAAAAATGACGAACAATGGCGTCCTTCCAGCGCCTGCCACAAGGTCTCTATGGTGGATAGCGAGTGGACCGGCACCACGTGGAACTGCACGTCACTATTGGCCGGGCTCATTTCTGCTATGCGCCAGCTACGGTCGTTCTCATCTATTCTTGATAGCCTCGGCTCGATTTGTATTGGACGAGAATTTGGATAACATCACCTGGATCTGAGGCGCGATCTCGGGCGCGACATTGGCCTTCTGCAGCCTTTCCAATATGGCTCTGGCTTCACCATTTTCCCCATTTCGCGAGAGCGCCACAGCGTAGTGGAATTGTACTGTAGTGTCGCCAGGCAGACTCCCGCTTGCCTGCCGCAAATATTTTAGCCCCTCGGCATTTTCTCCGGAATTCAACAGTATCCAGCCGAGCGTATCCGCGACTGCGCCGGCGTCCGGAGCAAGGCGTGATGCTTTCCGCGCGTATTCAAGGGCACGTGCATCGTGTTTTTGGCTGTAGAGCCATGCAAGATTGTTTAAAATCGTACTGTTGTCCGGCCTCCGCGCTGCCAGCCATTCATATTCAGGCAAAGCAAGGTCTGGCCTTGCGACCGCGCCATATATTTGAGCCAGCCCAAATCGCGCATCCACATCGTTTGGATGGGCGCTTGTCCATGCTTTCAGCAGGCTCAGCGCCTTCCCGCTCTGATGTTCCTTTTCATACAAGCCCGCAATCATCGCAACAAGATCACCCGAAGGGCTTCGAGCTTCCCAGCTTTCGATCAACGCGATGGCTTCGGACGTATGCCCACTGTCGCTCAGAACCTGGGCAGTATTGCGAACGGCCGCGGGCTCCCTGGGCTTTCCAGATGGCGCAAACGACTCAGCAACGCTCACCGCCGCAGCGGATCCCTTTGTGAGAAAGGTCAGATAGACAGCGTTGGACTTTAGCACCGCGCTCGAAGGATCAAGAGCAATGGCTTTCATCACGGCATCGAGCGCTTTGGGGTACATCTGTGCGGTGGTCAGTACGGCAGCGTCGTGGGCGAGGATCGAAGCAGATTTGGGAAATTGCCGCGCCGCCGCCGCATATTCCGCAATGCTCCCGGCCTTATCCCCCGATTCGTACAAGGCACGCCCGAGAACATCGGCCACGTTCAGGTCAGCGGGAAATTTGCGTTGCATCGCGCGCGCTCGATCTACGGCCTCCGACCACTTCTTTTGCATTTCCAGCAGCGCGATGCTTGCCAAGCCTGGTGCCGAGCTGCCCGGCAAAATTGTTTGGGCACGACCTAGCAGCTTGAGTGCTTCGTCGTAACGCTGAGAGCGAGCGTAAACATCCGCGAGCGCCTGCATACTGGCCGCATCGCCGGGACTTTTCTTTAATGAGTCCTGAAACAATTTGACGGCTTCGGGAGCCCGCCCTGTCATCAAATAGATCTGGGCAAGGTTGCGTTGTGCCGCAATAAGATTGGGCTGCTTTGCCAAAATGCTCTTGAGAATGCCTTCGGCTTCAACACTACGGTGCTGGGCGACAAGGGCCACCGCCAATAGCTGCTTGTAGAAGACATTGGCAGGGTCATGTCGCAAAAGAGCGTCTGCCGCATCTGCCGCAACATTTGCTCGCCCTGCCTGAAGTGCCCCGAGCACCAAGGGGGGGCCCGCGGCCAAATTGCCTGCTCCGCCTTTGAAGACGGCTGCGAGTTGATCGAGACTCTCCGCCACATTGCCGGCGGCAAGGTCTTCAAGCGCCCGTTCGGTTCGAAGGCTCTGGTTTTCTGGTGCTTTGCGCATGCCCTCGTCGAGCACGGCCTTGGCCTTGTCAAGATCACCGCTGGAGAGATAGGCCTGCCCCAATAAATTCAGCGTCTCGACATCGGCGGGTGCCAATTGGCGCGCGTGTTCGAGCAGCGAAATCGCGTGAATGCCATCTCCCCGTCTGAGGGCGATGCTTCCCAGGATCTGATATCCTTTCGATTCGTTGGGGTCCTGGGCAACAAATTTGTTCAGATCGTCTTCGGCCTGGTTGATCTGATTGAGCTTGAGTTTTACCTCGGCCGCCAGCAGATAACTTTGGGGAAAGCTATGCATGACGCCGCGCAGCCGATCCAAAATCTTGTCCGCATCCTGGAATTTTCCCCTTTTTGCGTCCAATTGCGCGGTTAAGAACAAAACCAAGCCGCTTGCGGGCGCCATTCGCGCAGCGGATTTCACATCAGCTTCCGCCTGATCAAGCTTGCCGGTATTGGCTTCAACGTTGGCGCGATCCAGCAGCGCTTGGACATTCCTGGGATCGGCGGCTATCGCGGCTCCGAACTCTTTGTTTGCCGCCTCCACATTTCCGCGCGCCAGATAGGACACCCCCTTGGCTTCCAAAGCCTGTGCGCTCTTGGGCGCGATCGCAAGCGCTTCATCGATTTTCTTGTCCGCTTCCGTCAAACGGTGTTGTGAGAGAAATAGGCGGGCAATCGCAATCTTCGGTGCAATGGCGTGTGGGTCCAACCGTTCAGCATCTGTCAGGCTTGTCTGCGCGGTCGCAAGCTCGCCCAACGCCAGGGCGGCCATGCCACGGTAGGTGCGCACGCGGCTTTCCGCTGATGGCGAGCGATGGCCAGCGGGAACATTTCTTAGGACGTCGCCGAATTGACCAGTTTCAAGGAGCGCTTGCGCCATCAGCGGCGCCATCTCGTCGTCGTTTCCTGCCCGCAAATGGGCCGCAAAAAGCTCCGCTTGGGCTGCGTTGGGATTGCCAAGCCTCAAATAGACTTTCGCGAGTTCCACCCGGATATTGGCGTTGGCAGGTTCGGCCTGAGCCGCATTGCGAAGCTGGATTTCTGCTCCACGGAAATCATTCGCCTTTTCCAATTTGCTTGCGCTCTCCAGGTAGGATCGCGCGTCGCTGGTGGCCTCAGCGGGATCACCACCCCCAAATGCCCACACCATGCACAGTGCTGTCGTTGCAAACGCGCTCAATGGGCGACGCAATGACCATTTCAAACGCCGTGTCTTATGACTCTTGGCCATTTCAGCCATCCCCTTCAACGAATAGGTAACTTGGCATCTCGCCTCGGCGACAGGCCGCACTCATCAAGCAGATCGTAAAGAGTAGGCCGGCTTACACCGAGAAGCTCGGCCGCCTTTGAAATGTTTCCGTCCGCATGCAGCAGGGCACGCTCGATCGTATCGCACTCAACACGTCGTCGCGCCTGCTTGAGATTGAAGGTTGGCTCTTCCGAGCTTGCCTTCAAATCCAGATCCGTCGCAAAGATTATTGCTCCCTCGGCCATTATGGCCGCGCGCTTCACCCGACTTTCGAGTTCACGCACATTCCCACGCCACACCTGCTGTCGGATAGCATCTGACGCATCAGCGGAAAATCCTCGAAAGGTCCGGCCGAACTCTCTTGCATACTTACGAAGGAAGAAATTGGCGAGTAGAATGGAGTCTCCCTCGCGTTCCCGCAGCGGCGGCAGATGTATAGCGATCTCATTGATTCGATAGTATAGGTCCTCGCGAAATCGTCCCTCGCTGATTAATTTCGTAAGGTCCTGATTGGTCGCACTGACAATACGAGCATCAACACGTATCGACTGCCGCCCGCCTACTCTTTCTATGATGCGATCTTCCAAAAAGCGCAACAACTTGACCTGGGTTCCCAGCGGGATGTCCCCCAGTTCGTCCAGAAGCAGCGTGCCGCCGTTGGCGCTTTCGATTTTGCCGATGGTCTGCTTGAAAGCTCCAGTGAATGCACCCCTCTCATGCCCGAACAGTTCGGCTTCCAGCAATCCCTCAGGGATGGCGGCGCAATTTATAGCAACAAACGGGCGGCCGGAACGCGAACCGAGCGCGTGAATTGCATGCGCTACCAGCTCCTTTCCAGTCCCGCTTTCGCCCGTAATGACCACCGATATATCTGTTCGAGACACGCGCTCCACGTCGCGCAACACTTTTTGCATGGCACTGCTGCCACCAAGAATCCCGGCGACCGCGATCTGTGAAACTGACGCCTGCAGCCGCCTATTTTCCTGCTCGAGCTCGAACAAGCGCGCCGCCCGATTCAGCATCAGCTTGAGCAGATCCGGATCCACAGGTTTTTGAAAAAAGTCGTACGCTCCGAGAGCGACTGCATTGCTGGCGTGCTCCCGGCTATCGTTTCCGGTTACGACAACGGCCTTCGTTTGTGGACAAATTTGCAATAGTTCCGAAACGGTAGCGAGACCCTCGGTCGCACCATCTGGGTCGGGTGGAAGACCGAGATCGACGATCGCAAGCGCGGGCAGCTCCCTCTCCGCGATCTTTCGCGCCGCCGCTCGATTGGCAGCGCTCAGAACGCGAAAGTGCGAAAGCAGCCATCGATACTGCGAGCACAAACCTTCATCATCTTCTACGATAAGAACACTGAGCCTAGAGTCGGTCATCTTACGCCGGCACGCGTCATATCGACAGCAGCATACGGCAGTTTGACTCTCACCGTTGTCCCACGGCCGATCGCACTGATCACCTCAATGTCTCCCTTTGCAGAGCGGGCCAAATCTCGCGCCTGAAAAGCTCCTACGCCATGCCCGGTTGGCTTGCTCGAACGATAGGGAGCGAAAAGCTCAGTGCGAATAAACTCCTGGCTCATCCCCCCTCCTTTGTCTGTGATATCGACCATGGCCGTTCCGGCCACCCTATGGCTGCTCACTACAACCATGGCGCCTGCCGGGGATGCCTCCAGAGCGTTTGCGATCAAATGTGTGAAAATCGCGTGGAGATTGACCGGCGAAATGCATACGCGAGTGTCGTCATCGCCAATTTCTCTGCGGATCGCGTTGGCGCCCCCCTGGAATTCATCCACTACAGCGTTAAGAACGCTGGCAAGATTTGCAATTTGGGGCGAAACAGTCTGAATATTCCCTGGCCGAAGACGACCAAGCAGGTCATTTAATTTTCTGACCGAATTTTCCATTCCCTTGGTCAGATCCGCTCTAAACTCAGCCCGTTCGCCAAACCTTGGCACATTGGCAATCATCAGGCTCAGCTGGCCAGCTACGTTCTTGATATCGTGCATTACGAAAGCAAATCGCTTCGATTGCTCTATCAACACGCTCGACTCAAGCAGCGTTCGCGTCGCGCGCTCCTCCGCAAGGTAACTCGCAACCTGTTGCCCGATTGCCAGAAGAAGATCGCGGCTTTCCCAATTCATTTGGGTTGTGGCTCGCGGTGTGCGAATAACGACAAATCCCTCGAGACGATCTACCTTTAAGAGAGGAACCGCCAACCACGCTGTATCATCGCGCCCCCACGCGGGCATTTCTGCTTGTCCTTCTCGAGATTGCGCCGACACTCTTCGAAACTCAACTATCACGCCAGAGCGAAGTCTGTTCACAAGATTGTCGGACGACCGTTCCGTGGCGGACGCGTCTACACTCATGTTCAGCATCTGCGCCACCGCATAGTCTCTGTTCGCGGTTTCAAGCCACAAAACGCCCCCGGGACTATCCACCACATCGATGATGGCCCTAATTGCGCGAACCGCCAGCTGCTCGTCGGATCCAACTGAAGAGAGTGTCGCAATAGATCGAAGCCATTCCAGTCGATAGTCGTATCGCGTGGAAAAGAAATTCTCAGCAATAAGACGCCTAAAGCGCGACCGGAAGCTTTCGGTCGACAAAACAGTCAGCAGAAGGATAACGCTGCCAAAAAAAAAGGCGATTTCCGACACCCCTCCCCAAGCCGCAGGCAGATGGCCAATGAGGCTGGCAACGCTCGCAGCCAAAAGAAGGAAGATTCCTGCCGCGGTCAGCGTTGCGCCCTGGAATACGGCCCCTCGAGAAACGTGGACGTCAATATTCCAGTCGGGGTTCCGCGCCATCGTCAAAAGCATCAACGGTACAATCAGCGCCAGTACCACTCCACGTGAGGCCAGCAACGGAACGCTGGCGCTTTTCAGAATAACGGCTTCACAAAACACGAACAGGTCGCATACGAAAAGGGCGCCAATGGCGATACAGAGTGGAGATACGTGCCATCGCCGACCAGCTGGCGTGTTGCGGTAGAGATTTTCGACCATCAGAATTCCACAGACCGAAATCACGATTCGCCCCAATATCTGAGACGGGGTAAACATCGTGGACGCAGTCGTTGAAGTGAGGAATCGGAAATCGTTGGATGTGGCGACAATTCCAATCGCAATTGCAGCCCAGGGCAGCCAACGGGACATGCTAAATCGGGCGCCCTCCACGTTGGGTGCAGCGAGAATCGATGCAAGTATCCAAAGCCACGAAGCGCTGCGTACGCTTTCGAGCGCGTGTGCCACTCCTGGCATCCACCACGATTGCAGAGCGGCAAATACTGCCCAAAGTGCTGTTATTCCGCACGTGAGCAACACCCCAATGCCAAATGCCTTCGGTCGCCGCTTTAGCAGCATCAACACCACAAGCGCACCAAACGCAGCCGCACCGATTCCGTAGGAGACGGTGAGAAGCATGATCCCTCTACCGAGCCCCCTCCCCGCGCAAAACGACGCCGACCGTTTTCATGAGTATCAACACGTCGAACAACAAACTGCGGTTTTTCAGATAATATAGATCATATGACAGCTTGCGCTTTGTGTCGTCCTGAGACGCGCCATACCGAAAGCTGACCTGCGCCCAACCGGTAATGCCCGGCCTTACAGAATGCCTGAAGTCATAAAATGGTATCGTCTGAGAAAACTGCTGTACGAAATAGGGACGTTCGGGTCTCGGACCAATCAGTGTCATCTCGCCCTTCAAAACATTATAAAGCTGGGGCAATTCATCAATTCGCAACTTTCTCAATAGCCTGCCCACGCGGGTGACCCGAATGTCACGCTCTGTCGCCCAAGCCGGCTTTCCATCGATCTCGGCGTCTTCCCGCATGCTGCGAAATTTGAATAGAACGAAGGCATTTCCGTTGAGTCCAATTCTCTCCTGGCGGTAGAAAACAGCCCCCCCGTCGTCGAGCTTGATTGCCAAAGCAGCCAGCAGGATGACGGGAGCAGCTGCGACGAAGCCGACAGACGCTACGATCAGGTCCGAGATTCGTCTTACCCAATAATTCCATCCCGAAGCCTTGAAGCCATTCGAGAGGGCAATCCAGTCGCACCTAAGATTATCGATGCAAATCCTGCGTGCCTCGCGCTCGAAAAAATCAAGGTAGTCAATTATGGGAACGCCACTCATTCGACAATTTGCAAGCACGTTCCAGGGAAGTTCGCCCGCCCCCACTGCAACAACGATTGCCGATGCGCGTAGCCGGAGGGCGAGCGACGACAACTCCGGCTCGCTGTGTTGAGTTTCATAGGAACCCCGGGGCGCGATCCGACCAACGATCTTTATTCGCGCGTCCCGCAAAGCAGCCAGTTCGCCAAGCTTGGTGACGTGTTCGTCTGTTCCCAGGATAATTATTCGCTGCGTCAGAAACTCTGTTCCAATGAGTTTGCGCATAAGCACTCGAAACGAGAAGGCCGAGAGAATCCAAATGGCAGTGAGTGCCAGGGTCCACTGCCAGCGATAGGGATAAATTGGCACCACATGGTATTGTGCGAGTTTCTCGGTTGCCCATACTGCCAATGCAAAAATTGGAACGGTTAGAAGCGCCAGGCGCACCAGCGTTCGCTTAACGTCAAGCGTCGCAGTCCCGTGATACAAACCCCCCGAATGCATGAGCGCGACAATGCCCATCGCAGTCACGAAAACCGCCATCAGGGCCGGGCTTGACGATACTGGAAAACTGCGAAAAACCACAAAACTGTAGGCCGCAACAAAGAGCAGACAATCCACTGCTCCAATCACGAGCGAAGACGTTGCTACGTAGTAGCCGAAATTGCGCCGCATGCCCCGCCCCCGAAAAGCCCCAAACGCCAAAAATCCCAATAGATTTTCTTACTGATTGTTATCTAACATATACCGCATCGCTCAAGTTGTGAACAAGGATATTACTGCCCCTAAGCAAATTGCATACCATTCCAAGTTGCAGGTTGGGCCGGACTAATCGGCTTCATTACCTTTCGGTTAATTTTGGCAACTGTAATGGCCCAAAGAAAAAGCACAGTGCCGCCGACTAATGCTCGTTTGGGCACATTGACGCGAGCTTTAGGCGCTTTTGACGCTAGTACGAGCGGCCCCTTCCGGGGAACGGACGGCCGCGGCTTTGGGCGCTGACACAAGTTAATGAGCACGCACCGCAATGGGGCGCGGATTGTTGGATCGCGCTACAAGGACACGCGGAACGTATTATCAGAGCAATGGGCTATCGGAAGCTCGCGTCGCAGCCCCCCCGCGGAACAACTTGTAGGGGCGCGCCCTGCACGAGCAACTCTGGCGCGCCACTTCCATTCGAAGGTGGCGCCGGCGAAAGCACGAGCCCCAAAGCCGCCGGGCATCGATCACCCCGGAACACTAACCATTTCGAAATCGTTTTCCAGTGATGTGCCACTTGGGTCCACGACCATAATAGGCCTATGTCCTCTGTGCGACAGCCATCTATTGCGGGCTATTCTCCGGTACGACATGCGGAGGATCGGCTGCCGATATCTCTCTGCTTTTTAATTGTTGGGGGATTTTCGGCCGCCTGTTACTGGGTCGCGTTTCGTCTCATCGCGGCACTCTGCTTTTGGTAGGACGGCACAGATAGGGCGACAAAGGTTCTGTCGCCTCCAACAACCTGGCGACAAATGTAGCGTCGGCAGATGTGTTGGTAGTTTCCGAGGAGACGGCGACAAATGCCGATATGCATGGATGCGCTACAAAGTGGGACTGAAGCTCTTCCCGCTTGACCCGCCATACGCTTGCTTCCACGCGACCATTCACCACAAAAAAGGACCACACAGTCCGCTTGTGTTCGCCGCGGCGCCATATTGTAACGCGAACCGGCAAATACGTACCGGACACAGACAATACAGCGTCGCTGCGCGAATCAAAGCTCCAGTCTTTCTCGTCAGCATCACGATTGTCTGAGCGAACAACACTTTCCCCCCTGTCCCGCGCCCCATAAAGCGCGACAAATCGATCGACAACATGCGAGCCCAGTGAAAACGATTCAGAAAATGTTCGCGATGCACCAATCACCACGGGGTTCCAGCGGGGCGGCGCCTGAAGTTTGTGCCATGGACCACGGACCAATGGCGATACTTGTGGCAAAGCCATCGCCGGTGCCTCAAAGAGGAAATGATCTGCAAATTTCGCGCAGCCCACCACAAGGCAGCACGATGTGCCAACCACAGCGATTTTGACCCATCGCTTGCGAAGAGGCGCGGTCGAGGATACTCCGATTTGCGGTGCGGGGTCATTTTCCGCATCATCGGAAAACCATTGTCCGACGGCGATCAACAACAAAAGGACGATGGAGAAAAAGATCCAGCCATAGATAATATGGTCGGCTAACGCGGCTTGTGGACTACCGATCCACTGAGCAGCGGCGATCAGTCCCAATGCACGAAATCCATTCGCAATCACGGGAACGACAATTGACACAAATGCAAATGCGACACGTTTGAGCCAGCTGCGAAATGAAATTAGGCCGAAAAATACTCCAAATGCCACGGCGGCCACCAGAAATCTCAGCCCTGCGCATGCCTCCGCGACCACAAACGTTCCTGCCGGTATTTCGATAACGGCACCGTTCGAAAATACCGGAATCCCCAGCAGGCGCAGTCCCTCCACCGCAAAATTCGCGGTAAATGCCTGAAGTGATGGAATTAGAAAAGCACCGCTTGGGACCAGAAAAAAAAGATAGAGAAGCGGGCCGGCCATAGCCTTGTACAGCCTCGGCCCAAGCATGCAGCAAAGCACAGCCTGCATCATGGACATGACCGCCAGTTGCTCGCCTTCGAGAATGCCAATGAAAGACGCGACCAGCCACCCAACGGCAAATGCAATTACCAGGGGCATTGCTACCGCATTTGGGGTCACCATATTGCCCTCCAAAAGGTGGCGGCGCCTCCATATCAAAAGGAAACTTAGCGGCAGGATCAAAAAACAGTGGTTGAAGGTTGGCGAAACGACCCAGACGCGAAATGCCCCAACCGCTTCTCTCGAAAAAACAAGCCCGAACAATGCGAGGCACGCCAAAACGGCACTACAGAGATAAAGGGCCCGACGGTCATATTTCGAGAAAGACATCCGCAGGGGACCGGCCGTAAAGGCATTACTCATAATGACGTTCCATTTCGGACAGGCGAACCGCGCCGGGTGTGCGGCATGCCTCCTTCCAATGGAGACTCGTTCGCAAACAAACCGTCCAGGAGCGACAGGTTCACCGACCAATCATGGTCCAGTTCGACGCGCTTGCGGCCCCTTTGCAACATTTCGCCGTGGGCACACGAAATGACGGCGCATACATGGTCGACAAATTCCGAAGCATTAGCTGCCACCAACAATTCCTCGCCCGGTGTGGCGTGCAAACCTTCGAGTGCCTGGGGAGTCAGTACAATCGCTTTCGCCATCGCCATCGCCTCAAGCACCTTGTTTTGGACACCACGGGCAATCTGCAGGGGAGCAACGATGCACGAGGCATTTGAAAGGTACGGGCGCACATCCGCAACCTTTCCAACGACTTTTATCCCGGGGGTTCGTGCGAGCCGACCCACTCTGGGAGCCGGGTTTGATCCAACGATCCAAAACTCAGCTTTCGGATGAGCCACACGAACCGCCGGAAACACTTCACGAGCGAACCATACGACAGCGTCCGCGTTCGGCTTGTAACCCATAGCCCCCGTAAACACGATAGGTATGCTTTCCGCGGAGAAAGGATTGTTCCACTCTTGGGCAGGGTCAAATCGACGAAGGTCGACGCCATTGATCAGACACTCAACATGGTCCGAACATTCGGGAGCCAGACGTTCAAAAACATTTGCTTCCGCTCGGGAAACAAACAGCACACGATCGCAATGACGGGCGGCTCGTCTTTCCAGATCAAAAAGACGACGTTGCTCCATGCAGTAGATTTTGTTTAAGGGCCAACCTGCGCTTTGTGCATATGCGCGCCACTTTTCAGAATCGACGTCAACCAAGTCGAGTATTATCCTAAGGCGTCGCCGATGCTTAAACAGATACGGCGCCATCGACGAACAAAAAACAAACGCATCCTTTATGTCATATCGACAAAGCGTTTCGTTGACCCATCGCCTCATTCGCGGATCCCGATAGCACCCCTCCGAAAGTGACTTTCCCGTAGTCAACGCACTTAAACAACCGCGAATTTTTTTGATTTGTCCCAGCGGTAAACAGTACACACTTGAGCATAACTCTCTAAGACGAGAGATATGACGACTGTCATTTTGGTCATCATAGAAGCATCCCAGGTGGATATCGAATTTTTCTGATAAATTCTGAAGAATATGAAATGAACGAATCTTGTCACCTTTATCCGGTGGGTACGGAATTCTATGCGAAAGAAATAGAAGGCTTCGCACTTTGGTTATCCGATGGATCGCACGATAAGAGGACCGATTATTTTTGTAACTGAAAGCGGCAAATGTTGCCAGACTTTGATTGCGGTTTGGTATTTCGGGCTTAGCGGGTTGCGATCGGAAATGGGCTTTGCTTTCAATTGAAAATATTCATAAGAAAGGGACTCGGGCTCGAATCCCCAGTTCCGCTTGAAGTTATAGGCACCCGTACCGCGCTTGCTGCGACCAAAATCAAAAAAACGACACCCTCTCGCTGCGGCACGGCGCATAACCTCCCAATACATGAAATCATTGCCTGCCACCTCCCGCGCCACTTCCAAGCCCCCGCCATAGTAGGGCAGGACATCATCCTTAAAATAGAAATTCATTACGGAAGCGATAGGTCTACCATTATTTACGACGGTCAGGACGTCGCATGCGTCTCCGAATTCCCGCTTCAGCAATTGAAAATAGCGGCGCGAAAACACTGGCGTACCCAGCCTGCGAACACTCTCCGCGTATATTTGATGGAGGCGCCTTACGTCGTGGTCGATCTCCGCCTTCAGGCCGTTCGCAGATCCCTTGCGCACCATGGCGCGTTGCTTGCGAGGAATGGCATTCAGATTGACCTCGTCGTTGTCGGAAATCGCGCGTCTAAAATTGACATAAACTGGTTCGCCCAATTGCCAGGAAGAACTGGGCTGGCCAGACGAGCGAAACTCGACACTATCGGCATCGAGTTCCCGACCAATGTGAATTGCCTCGCGTCTCAACAACTCGTTGGCCTCGGCATCACTGGCCACAATTCCACCACGCACGCAAAAAGCGTTGGAAATCAGCGAGTTTCCGAACAATAGGCTTTTTATCTGTGTCAGCGGAAGAATGCCGCAAATCGCGCCCTGTCGCTCGGCCACGAGATAAAAAGTCCTATGACCAAACGCTTCCTCGATAACACGCTTCCAGCCAGCCAAGTGAAAAAACGTCCCCAAAGAATGACTTCGCACATAAGCGTCCCAGGCCGCTTCGCCACCTGTATCCAGAACCTTTGCCGACAGGGGTTCCATTTAATCGGATTTTTCGACCAGACCGACCAGGGGATTGGAAAAGTAGACCTCGTCGATTCTTCCCCATGAGAAATCGTGCAGAAGGCGCGCAGTGCGATGTTCCATTTTGCCGATGTTGAGATAATGGCGAATGCGCGATTTCAGTGGTGCCTGGGATTGGCGCGGCTGTCCAGGATCAAATTCCCACGGATGGCAGTAGAATACGCACGGCATCCGTTCAACAAGGTTGAGACGTCGAATGCACCATCTGGAGACTTCATAGGGTAATAGCCTGAAATAACCTCCTCCTCCGCAGGGACGATTCTTGTTGAAGAGACGGATCGTTCCTATGGGGATCTCCAGAAAATTGCTCCCAACAACCGGAAGGAACGGAATTCTCTGTGCATCGGGGCTTCCGTAAAGATCGTGTGATATCGGATAAACGCTGGAACTGTATTTGTATCCCATCTCGGCCAATATTTCATATGCCCACCAATTTCCCGGTCCGATCGAAAAGGTCGGCGCGCGAAAGCCTCTTACGGCTCCGCCCGATATGTCTTCGAGTAGCGCCTTGGCGCGCTGGACGTCTTCACGAAAGGCAGCGGGCGATTGGCTATGTGCGAGCTCGTGGGAAAACCCGTGGCTGGCAATTTCATGCCCTTCCCTTGCGATGCGTCGCACCATATCGGGAAATCGCATCGCAACCCAGCCGAGCACAAAAAACGTTGCTTTCACATTTGCTGCACTGAAAAGCTCGAGCACTCGGATCGTGTTGGCTACAACACGCGATGGCTGACTATCCCACATGGAACGATCGATGATTGCTTTGAACGCCTCGACCTGGAAATAGTCTTCAACGTCCACCGACAAGGCATTGGTAATTGGGGTGCGCGACTTGCTGTTCGCGTTGCACAATTCGCCCTGCGCTTCGGCGCTTCGCAAATGGATCATTTTGAAATTTGTGCCGGCAAATATTTCAGGGCAAGCTCAAGAACCCGACTGATCGCCCTGTCATGCCGCTCCGTTGCGCGCTCCACGCGAACCAGACGCAGCAACATATCTTCGGACTGCCCACAATTTTCTGCACCAACATCTGAATTCTGGGTGTCCATCGGCGGGCGCGAAGTCCCCACCGTTGTCAACGGCCCAAGTTCGTTTTCCATTTCGCGAGCCACACCAACAACCTGAGTCGCCTCAATTGTGTGCTTTCCTTCGAGAAACCCAAGCAGCAACAATCGCGAGCACAATGTATTGATCCGCCGCGGAATTCCATTGGTACAGCGGAAAATTTCATCAAATGCTGAATCGGAAAAAAGCGGATCATTCGTCCACCCCACCTGCGTCAGGCGATATTCAATGTAGTGGCGCGTATCCACGGGACTGAGAGCGCCCAGATGGCAGGAAGCGATCACGCGTTGTCTAAACTGTTCCAAATTTGGCCTGGATAGCACGGCGCGAAATTCTGGCTGGCCGAGTAAAATTCCCTGGAACGGTGCATGAGAACCCACCGACAGATTTGAAAGCATGCGAAGCTCTTCGACAGCTTCTGTGGTAAGGCTCTGGGCTTCGTCGACGATCACCAGGGGCCGCCGGTCCCGCGCCCAGAGATCAACGAATTGCTGCTTGACGCGCTCAATTAGCGTCCCCTTGTCGACGCCATCGCTGCCAACACCGAAGGCAGCGGCGATCACGGAAAGAAGATCGTAGCCGCCCAGTTGCGTCGTCACGACGCGGACGGCGGCGAACTTTGATGTTTCCAGATTGGCGAGAAGGTGTTCAACAAGCGTAGTTTTTCCGGCACCGATCTCCCCGGTGACAACGACAAACCCTTCCTGTTGGGCGATGCCGTATTGCAAGAATGCCATCGCCTTGCTGTGTTCCTCGCTCCCGAAAAAGAATCGATTGTCGGGCGTGAGCTGAAATGGCATTCCGCTAAAACCGTAATAGTCTTCATACATTGAGACAGCTCAGTTGAATGTTTTGTGCAGCCCGATCGTGACCGCGCTCTGGACATAGCCAATTGTCGACGGGTGAGCGTTATGGTAAAAGAAGTCGTAGCGTGCCACCGCTGACAGGGAGTCCGTCAGAGTCTTTGTCAGACCCAAAGACGCACTGTATAGCTCCGATCCTCCGAGCTCCGAGTGGCTGTATCCCAAAGAGGAATAGCCCGAAAGATCAGCGCTGAGGGGGCGCTGCCAGGAAAATATGATACCCCGTGTGAGTTCCACTTGCCCAACCAGGGTGGAGAAAGCTCCGACGCCTGTCAGCTGCGTGCTTTCGGAACGGTACGCAGTTAGCGAAAATGAGTTGATACCAGCCTGCGAGCGCGCCGTGGCGCTCAAGGCCTTTACCCGAAACAGACCGTTTTGCAGCGGCATATATGCGTTCGCATCGGTCAGAGGCGTTCCCAATGGCGATCCACCGCTGTCTTCTCCGGGTCCCGCGTTCAGTGTTGGATCATCAAGGGTTCCAATGAGTGTACTCTGATCCACGGTCACACCCGATGCGGCGCCGTCGGGCCCCAGTTGGGAAGCCCCGTTCGACCCAATAATCGATTGCTGGGAATTTGTGATCGAATCCGTATAGGCTGCATAAACGCTCGACAGATCGGTCAACCGCCAGGACATTTCGCCGGCGAAATCGTTTCTTAGATCATGCCGACCATATGTGAGAAGAAAATAGGAATTGGCATTGGGCTTCCACCGTGTTCCCACGTCCCACACCGGTCCTTCGCCGTCGACATCCCGAAACTCGCTGTCGTGCAACCGCTCATAACCACCCCCAAAAATGGCTGAAGCAAACCGCGTCATTTCATATTCGTTTATCGCTTCTCCAGTCGCGCGCGTGAAGTCTCCCGATCCTTCTTCGCCGGTACCGTTGTCATTTTCCATCCCGCTCAGCGAAACGTCGGTCATCAAACGAGGTGCAAGCGTGCCCGCCATTTTGTAGTCTTCGCGGACGTTTTGATCTATGGAACTGGAAATCGGACCGATTGAAAGGCCCGGAATTTGGATTGCGCTGGTGTTGTTGTGGACCCACAATTCACCGATCTGGTACCTCAGAACGTTGATTCCGATATCGCCGATGCGATTGGAAAGGAACGGTGATGCGCTTATCGAATAGGTTTGTGTATCCTGCGCCACCTGTACAAGCGCGTTTTGAACTGGATTTCCTTCCCTGGAAATGTCATCCATCAATCCATGGATGCTGAGGACGAGCGAGCCCGGAACTATTACCAGCTGACCATTTGCGTAACCATATCCCGAAAATCCATCCAGCCCTTCATCTTCAATATTGCGCCGGTATACTCCGGTCGCAGACAAAATCCCGTTCAGGCGGCTCGATTCTGCTGTTGCGATTGCTCCTGCGGAAAAGAGCGAGCTTAAGTCTGCTTGGCGGTTTGTCTTGGCCAGCGCAATATTGTCGGTTGCAATTTCGTCAATGCCAAGGTGTTCCGACAACGTCCAAGGCGGCGCGTTGGGATCGTCTTGCGCCGTGGTCCGCTCATAAATATCTGCGTAGATTCCAGGAGATTTTTTTGCCCCCGCCTCATCCGCTCCATTTGACGACTGGCTGTTCCCAGGGGACGCCATGGGCGACACAACCCAGGGGGTGGCGAAATAGTCGGCAGTCTGCGCTTGGGCATCCTCTCCAAAATTAGCCACAAAATTCCCAGTGAGCCCGACAATAAGCAGCCACTGTAGTTTCCGACATTTCCTCAAACCACTTTGCCCCCTCTGCTGCCCCTAGCAATCGACCTACCCCGCCTGGCTATTGCGGATACCCATAGGCGTACCCGTACCCTTTGAACTGCTCCGCGAGAAGCGGCTCCGCCTTGTTCAAAATCAGGTTCACGCTCGGACTTGCGTTCAGCAAGCGCAAGGAGGCTTCGACTTCATCGCGACTGGATTTATGGGCCGCTACAACGAACAACGTCTGGCCGGCGAGCGCCGCCAATATCGACGGCTCCGTGCTTGTTAAACAGGGGAGTGCATCGACGATGATGTATCGTTTTGGATCTTCGCGGACGAGTTCGTCAAACAGGCCTTTCATAGTCCGGCTCGACATAAGCTCCGGAATTTCGGCTCGCTGTTTCCCGGCCGGTAGCACGGAGAGCCCTGGTAGATTTGTTTGAAGGACCAAGTTACCTGGTACGGCAGATCCGGCTGAGACTACGTCCAACCACCCAACCTCTGCCGATATTCCCAGATATTCCAGCAGCGATTGGCGGTACGCATCGGCATCGAACAGCAACACGCGGGTGTCCATCTCGTAAGCCAACGCAAGGGCGAGATTTACAGCGGCAAAGGACTTTCCATCTCCAGGTCTGCAGCTGGTTACCAAGACAACGCGATTGTTGGCGGGCGCGTTGGGATCGCGGGCGCGGAGCGCATTCGCCAGGACGTGCCGTTTGATCGCGCGGAACTCCTCGATGGTGCGCGAAAATCCCGAACCGGGCAGCACGACTCCCTTTGATGCCAGACTCGTGGGGCTTACCGTAACGGACGCGCGCCTCAATGGTGGGCTTTCCTCCAGGGTACCGATCGAAGAAGCCGAGGCTGCCATGCCAGACGGAGCCGACAATGGAACGCGTTCACCTACAGCGGTCCTTCCCATCCGCGCCGCGGCACGCTGTATCAAATTTGGTGACCCATCCGTCATTCACTGCATTCCTTTGTACAATCCGGCCGCGGCAACCACGAGGCCTCCATACGCCAGCAAAAGACACGCGATAGCTGCAACGAAAACAGATGTCGCTCCGCCGGCGCGAAATCTGGCGCGATCGGCACCGCGCACATACGTGATGGCGCCCAAAACCGGTAGCCCCAACTCCCTCAGCCTCGCTGCCGAGCCGAATGTAGGCCTCAATTGGGTAAGCACGAGCGGAGCGCCTGCACCGGCACCCAGACCCAGCAGCAAGACCAGCGAAAAAAGGACGAGCCGATTCGGAAATGCCGCAAAAATCGGCACTTGCGGAGGGTCCACAATCCGAAATTGGGTACGATCTGCGCGATCGTCTGCTGCCTGCGAGAGGTTGGCTGATTCCCGGCGCTTCAACAGTTCATCATAGTTATGCTTTATGATGTCATAGTCTCTATCCATGTCTTGAGACTTGGCCGAGATCTCCGGCAAATCTCCACTTAAGGCCTTGGCATGGGAGAAATCTTGCGTCGCCTTATCGAGCCGTTCCTTGAAGATAGGAACCTGCGCGGACGCGTCTGCAAGCTTCAGTCGAAGCTGCTCATACGCAGGGTTGGAAATTTGAGTCTTGCCCTCATTATCCCCTCCCGACTTGCGAGCCGCCAACACCTGCCCCTGCAGATCGTTGACCGATCGCTGCGCCGCGATCACGTCCGGGTGCTTGTCGGTGTAAAGAAGCTTGAGGTCAGCGAGATTGCGGGTTGCTTGCGAGAGCCGAACTTCCGGCGACGCGACAACGATCTGGCCGCTGTTGGAGACAGTGGGGGCGGACGTTACGTCCAAAAGCTGTGGTACCTCTCGCATCTGCGCGGCAATCGCGTTGCGGGAAGCCAATGCCTCTTCGTATTGCTGCTGGGCCTGTGTTACCTGCTGAAGCAACGGGCCCGGCTGTTCGACACCCGCGTCATTGAAATAGGCCGCATATTTTTTTCTAAATTCGGCGCGCCTCTGCTCCGCTGCACGAAGCTGCCCTTCATAGGCTGCGATCTGCTCATTCAAGAACGCTCGCGCCCTGTCCATCTCCGCGCGGCTGCTGTTCGCTGTTTTTTCCGCGAATACAGTAAGGAGTGCGTCAACGACGTTTTTCGCTACGACCGGATTTGCGTTGGTATAGGATATGGAGACGAGATTGTCCCCCTGCGTCGTCACCTTTATTTCGGCCGCCAATGTGGCAATAAGCTCTTCCCGCTGCGTGTCGGTGAGAGAGTTCCCACCCAGGTTGGCAAGAACAATGACTTGCTCGAGGTTCGGCCGGCTCAAAAGAGTTTGCCGCAAATAGCCTTCACTCTGTGCCGGTGTGGTATCGACCACCAGCCCTTTCAAGAGGGGGGTGAGAAGTCCATTCACGTCAACAAAGGCGCGAGCGTCCGACTCAAATCGTTGGGGCGCAACCATCACCCCTGCCCACCCCACAAGGCACACCACCCACGTAACGGCCAACGCGAGCCATTTGCGCTTCCAGATCATGATGGCTTGTTCAAGTGCCATAAATCTGAAGGAATGATCAGGAACCGATTCAGCAACCATAGTAGGACATACCACCGATAGGATTGTTTGGTGCCTCAACCTGCAGGAAGCGCATCTATCGGTTAGAAGAAGCGCTGCGGAATGATGAGTATGTCGCCGGGCTGCATGGCAACGTTTTGAGCAACGTCACCGTCCCGGATCAGCCCATCAAGGTGCACATGGTAGGTCTTTTGAATACCGCCCACCAGCCGCACGATTTCCGCACGATCACCGTCCGCGTAGCGTGTCAGCCCTCCCACCTGAATCATGACATCCAATACGGTCATGTTGGAACTATAGGGTATCGCCCGCGGTTGCACGGCTTCTCCAATGACCCGTATCTGCCGCGCAATCGGCCCAACGAACTGCGTAGGCGTCACGGTCACCAGCGGGTCTTTGACGAAAGGCTTCAATTTCTCTTGAATCTCTTTTGCCAATTCCATCGGCGTCTTGCCCGCCGCTACGATATCTCCGAGGAGTGCCATCGAAATGCGTCCATCGGGACGAACAGGAATTTGCCCACTCAGGTCCGCGTTATGCCACACCACGACGTTAACGTTGTCCCCTGGGCCAATTCGGTAATCGCTCGCGTTTTCGTAACTGGCTGTGCTGGCCGTGATTCCAACCGCAGGAAGCACCTGCTCATCCGAGCATCCAGAGAGCACCAAGGCCGCCAGGCAAAATCCCAGAACCCGCAAATACAAAGTTGTCAATTGAGCCCCCATTTAAACATGTGTCGCCGAATCTCGCCATACGAGCGCATGACGTCCCCTACGCTGGCGCCAGCCAAGCTTCGCTTGACTTCGATATTTGCACAGAAAAGCTTGTATTTGACAAGCGATCTTATGACTTTGGTTGACCAGCCCCATCGGTTGGATATTCAAATGCCGAGACTGGCCTGCCCGCATACACTCCGAACAAACCGGTAAGCAGATGGAACGGGTTGAAGACGCGCTAGCAAATCGCTCGATCCGAGTATTGACGTTTACTACGCTCTATCCAAACGCCGGGCAGCCGAACCACGGCGTTTTTGTAGAAAACCGACTACGTCACCTTGTCGCCTCGGGACAGGTCCAGGCCCAAGTGATAGCGCCTGTTCCGTGGTTTCCATCGAGGTCGCCGATTTTCGGTCGGTACGCCAATCTGGCGAACGTCCCCAAGCTCGAAATACGCAACGGCATCGCGGTTGCACATCCGCGCTATCTCGTAATTCCCAAATTCGGAATGTCTGTCAGTCCTGCCACGCTGTATGCCTCCACCTTGGCGCACATGCAACGATACATCTCGAAATCCGACTTTGATCTGATTGACGCGCACTATTTCTATCCGGATGGAGTTGCAGCGATCCTGCTCGGCAGAAAGCTGGGAAAGCCCGTTACCATCACCGCTCGCGGCACAGACGTAAATCTTATTCCCCGATACGCCATCCCGCGGCGCTTGATCAGGCTGGCGGCACGTCGGGCGGCGGGGATCATCGCTGTAAGCGAAGCACTGAAAACTGCCCTTGTCACGCTCGGCGTTCCCGATAGCCGGGTCCTCGTATTGCGCAATGGCGTCGATTTGAACGCGTTTACGCCGTCCGATCGCGAAGCAGCTCGGGCAAAGATCGCCGTAACTGGCAACGTTTTGCTGTCCGCCGGGCATCTGATCGAGCGCAAGGGTCACGATTTGACGATTTCGGCACTTCCCCGGCTGCCCAGGTTCACACTGCTCTTGGTAGGCGATGGCCCCGAAAAGTCCCGATTGCAAACATTGGCGACCCGTATGGGCGTTGCGGACCGCGTTCGCTTCCTGGGGGCCGTACCCCATGAATCGATGCGGGAGTATTATTCCGCAGCGGACGCACTCGTTTTGGCGTCAAGTCGCGAGGGTTGGCCAAACGTCCTGCTAGAATCGATGGCATGCGGAACACCCGTGGTTGCGTCTCCGATCTGGGGAAATCCGGAAGTTGTCAAGGAGCCCGCTGCGGGTGTTCTCATGCCGGCGCGAACTCCGGAGGGCGTAGCGGCTGCGGTGGCGACACTCTTTCGGCATCTGCCCGCCCGGTCCGAAACGCGAAAGTATGCAGAGCGATTTAGCTGGCACGACACTTCGCTCGGCCAAATTCGTTTGTTTCAAGAAGTTCTTACAGAGCATCGCAGGAAAAAGGCAGCAAATTCGTCATATCCGTGAACAGCTATTTGCTGGAACCAAAACGCCGCTTCAACAGATCGCGCCCCAGTCCCCCTGAGAGCCGCAATGCCAAAGCAGCGCCGCCCAGAGTGCGAGGGTTCGCCGCTTCGATGCCCCAATATTCACGTCGCGACGACATCCATAGCGTCTTGTAGGAGTCGTCACCGCGACCAAAGGAAATCTCGATCGGCCGATCAACGTCCAGGACGCGCTGCAACATGTGCATCGTTAGCAACGTTCCCGGTGAGTACGACGCAAAATCCTCTGCGTATGCGAGTTTGAAGATGACCGCCCGGCCGTGCCAGACGATCCAAAATTGGGCAGCCGCGGGTTTACCGTCGATACGAAGCACCCCTGCGCGCACAGCATTTTCGGCAGCAGCCATTTTTATGAGATTGGGCATAAACTCGGGAAATAATTCCGGACCCTTCCAACTCCTGTTGTGTACATCCTGATAGACATCCACAAAATCGTCGATGCTCTCGCTTTTATCGTAAACCTGAAAACTCGACTGCGTGGTTTTGGCGAGATGCGCGAATTTCCGATGCCAGGTATTTCTTAGAATGGAGGGGCGGCGGCCAAGGTACTCACCGAAACCCACGTCAACCGTGTTTTCGAAACGTGTAACCCAACCGAGGTGGGGCTTGGCAACGAACCCACCTTTCCTGAATCCGCCAATGAGCGCCGAAAAAAAAGGTGTGTCCGGTGCAAATCCGTCAAGCCGAATGGATCGTGATCGCCGAACCTCATGCGCCAGGTCTTTCGCAAAATTCTGAACCGTGGAAGGACTTTCTGGCGAACCTATCACACTGTGTTCACACGTATATGCATTCGTGCAGCTAAGGATTGTGCGTGCCGCAAATTCGCGAACAAAGGGCAACGCACTCGTCCCGGAATCGTCAAGCGCCAGTTGAATCTGCCTGCCGGGTTTAGTCCCGAATTTGACAATCAATTCGAACCATCGAGCGATATTGAAAAAACTCGCATGATCCGAAGCGGCAAACACCTGCGCGACATCGGCTTCCATTTTCGTGAAAGCCGAAGCATCGAAGATTCTCATTCGTTTCCGACGAGAGTTCGCCCCAGGGTCTCAGGCTCATGATCGCCGGGCAGGCCAACTGAATTCCGCTCCCATTCGAATGCCGAGCGCGCAATTGCATCAAGGGATTGCAACTTCGGAACCCAACCAAGGCTGGACCGAAGTCGTGCGGAATCGGCGATAACCTCCGAAGGATCTCCTGATCTTCTTGGCGCACTTCGCATGCGGAGGGGTCTTCCGACGATTTTTTCGAATGCCTCTATGACTTCGAAAACGCTCGAGCCGGTGCCATAGCCACAGTTGAATACGGAGCTTTTCGCGCCGTCGCGAAGACTTTCCAGAGCCAGGATATGAGCGTCAACCAGATCGCTCACATGGATAAAGTCCCTGACCGGAGAACCGTCGGGTGTGGGGTGATCCGTTCCGAAAACGTCCAGATGGTCGAGGCGACCTAGCGCCAGCTGGGCAGCACGCCGTATCAAATGCCCGGACGGGCCATAGGGCTGTCCGCCGAGTCCGCCGGGATCCACGGCCGCCACATTGAAGTATCGCAGCGCCACATAACGCAGGTCATGCGCCGTACTGGCGTCTTCGAGCATCCATTCGACAGCGAGTTTGCTTCGACCATACGGGTTGATCGGGGCTGTGGGCGCCGTTTCGTTTATCGGGTTCGTGGACGGAATGCCGTAGACGGCCGCGGTGGAGGAAAACACGAATTTTTCGACGTTATTTTCCACGCAGGAGGCGATGAGATTGCGTGACGCGGAAACATTGTTACTGTAATATTTGAGTGGGATTTCGATGGATTCGGGAACGATTATTGACGCTGCAAAATGCATAACGGCATCAATTTGGTGCTGCTTGAAGAGACGACGCAGCAATTCCGGATCGCCAACATCTCCCAGTTCGAAATGAGCCGCCTTGGGCGCCAGTGACTTAACACCGGTGCTGAGATTGTCCAGGACAACAACACGCTCACCTCGTGCCACCAGGGCGTGAGCAGCATGACTGCCTATGTAACCAGCGCCGCCAGTAACCAAAATGCCCATGCAATGTAGCCGCCAAATCGGTAAAAATGAATTGTATTCGTCAATCCAGTCGACTTAATGAGTTTGCCGGCGAAATTCAACGTATCTGAAGCGGTTGACTTAATTTCGGACGTCCGCACTGTCGCAATAAGGATTTTGGAGCAGCGGGTGGCGGAAATCCTGAGCGTCGAATGCAGCTCTGGCCTTCATTTGATCTACCACGATAATCGGATAAGGCCCGACCCAATCCCAGAAGTTGCAGTGCCGGGAGGCGGTAAACTTAACTTTTCACCCGCGCCGCTACGACGAATCCGCCACCGAATGGGAGACACTTAAGTGTGTGGTATCGCAGGCATCTTCGAAGCTTCGGCGGCGCGTGAAATAGATCAACGCCTGCTTCGGCAAATGACCAATACCCTGGCGCATCGAGGGCCGGACGGAGAAGGATACTTCACTGCGCCCGGCGTCGGCCTGGGTCACCGACGCCTCGCCATTATCGACGTGGCGCACGGGCAGCAGCCAATGCTCAGTGATGATCGCTCCGTCGCCCTCACCTTCAATGGACAAATCTACAACTATATGGAGTTGATGAGGGAGCTTGAGAAAGCTGGTTTTAAGTTTAGGACAAAATCAGATACTGAAGTTATTCTACATGCCTGGAGGCAGTGGGGGATAAATTGTGTAGAACACTTCCGCGGCATGTTTGCGTTCGCCATTTATGACCGTTCGAAAGATTTGATATTTCTGGCCCGCGATCGCTTTGGAAAGAAGCCACTATACTATTCAATAACTTCGAACAACTGCTTGGTGTTTGCGTCAGAACTCAAGGCGCTGCTCACGGTTCCAAACATTAGCCGACGGCTTGATCCAGTTGCGGTCGACCAATACTTCGCGTTCGGCTACGTTCCAGAGCCCCGGTCGATTTACGACGGGATCTACAAACTGGCGCCGGCACACACGCTGGAGATGGGACGCAATGGATTGCCCCCCACTCCCCGCCGGTATTGGCGTCTTTTTTCGAAGAGTACGGGCTGCGACGAGCACGAAGCTGCCCGCGAGCTAATGGCGCGCCTCGACGAAGCTGTCAGGATAAGGTTGATGTCGGAGGTGCCCCTGGGGGCCTTTCTGTCCGGCGGCGTGGACTCCAGTGGAATTGTCGCTTCGATGGCCCGCCAGACGGACTCATCCGTCAAGACGTTCGCGTTAGGGTTTCAAAACGATCCGCAAAGTGAACTTCCACACGCCCGCAGAATTGCGCGCCTTTACGCCACGGACCATCACGAGTCATCGGTCTCGGTGGCCCCGCTGACCGCTTACCAGCGCCAGGCCCGAATTTTCGATGAGCCGTTTGCCGACAGTTCCTCCATTCCGACGCTCGAGATTTCCAGGCTCGCGCGGGAGAAAATTACGGTTGCTCTGTCCGGCGACGCAGGCGACGAGATATTCGGAGGATATCGGAGGTACCGCTGGCACGCGATTACAGATCGGGTGAGGCGCACTTTTCCTTCCAACGTACGGCAAAATGTGTTCGGAACTCTTGCTGCAGTCTATCCTAAACTTGATTGGGCACCCCAGTGGTTGAGAGCCAAAACAACATTCAGTGAGATCGCCGCGTCGAGCGCAGATGGTTATTTTAGAAGTGTTTGCAGAACATCCGATAATATTCGCGAAAGATTATATTCGCAAGGAACATTAAAAGACATTGAGGGATGCCATCCTGCTGAACTGATTGCTACGGCGATGAATGAGGCAAATTCCGACGATCCTTTGACCTGTGCCCAATATGCGGACCTGGCGACCTACCTGCCAGGAGACATACTTACCAAGGTGGATCGCGCGAGCATGGCGGTTTCCCTGGAGGTTCGCGTTCCCATGCTGGATCATGACCTCGTCGAATGGGCGGTTGGGCTCCCTTCCGATTTCAAACTCCGAGGCAAAGAGGGGAAATATCTGCTGAAGCGTGCCCTCGAGCCCTATATACCGGCAGAAAACCTGTATCGACGCAAGAGAGGCTTTGCTACGTCCCTCGCCAATGAATTCCGGCATGATACTTCAGGAATGCTTCGCTCGGCACTTACAGGGGACATGATCGCCGATAGCGGTATCTTCGATATGACAACTGTGCGCAGAATATTGGATAGTCATGAATCCGGAATGCGGGACAATTCTCAGGCGCTATGGACCCTTTTGATGTTTAGTGGATTTCTGAGCGCCGTTCATTCCGGTTCTTCCAGCGCTCACTTCGATTTGCCCTGAAAACACGCTTCGACAAAGCGAGTGCTTTATTTGCCGGCGTTTTCCCTGAAAGGGCCGGTCTCGTGGGCTGGCCGTATCACGGTTCAAGTCCGAAATGTCTCGCCGAGGCGCGCAATGGTCACTCCCAGCGAGGCGAGATCGGCTTGGAAATCCGGACCCGCAAGGTAACGAAGCTCACCTTCCCGCTGTTCATGAACGCCGTCCCGCGCGATCAGAACCCGGTCGACCAATCCCGGATGGCACATGACCAGATGGCCGTCCCGGGCCCCCGCGAGCATGGCCCGGAACAGATGGCGGAAGGGTTCAGGCTCGCGAAAACTGCGGATCCCCCGAAATCCGCGGTTGGCAGCCACTCCGTGTTCCTTGGCTAGCCGTGCGATGGGCCGCGCCATCAGGGACAGACAGGCGGCTTCGAACGGCGCGGGGCGCCCTGCCATTGCCACATCGATGGGTTCGCGCGTCAGGCGAACATAGGCCCCGATCCGCGCCGCTACCCGCACGACCGCCTCGCGTGTGACCGGAAGCAGATGCACGTGCCGATGGCCGTCGATGTAGGCCGGCGGACGTCCGATCGACTTCTCGAACAGCGATACCTGCCCGTCGACGATCCGAATGGCCGTCGCAAGGTCCGGCCGCCGCAGGTAGGCGTTTCGGAAGACTTCTCCGAAGGGAGCATCGGTCGTGAGCGTGAGATGCAATCCGATATCGGCGCGATCGAGATAGGGCAGAACGTCGCGCGCATGATCCGCGAAGTCGGGATAGACGACCATGCAACTGGTCGCAGACACCCTGCCGGCGGCGAGCAGTTCGCGAATGCCGCGACTCACGCCAGGCGAAAGTCCGTAATCGTCGGCGCAAAGGACGATGCGTTGAGGGTTCAGGACTGGCTGCTTGATGGTCCGGCTCCCAATCGATAGCGTTACCTGTCCGGATCGCACATCGCCCCGATGAACATCAAGCTCGCTGCCAGATCCTTCACATGACCCTACGCGAATCTCCCTTGGTTTCGACCGCGTGGCTCTTCGAACACATCGAAGCTCCCGACATTCGCGTGGCCGATGCGTCGTGGTATCTGCCCCAGGCGCGTCGCGATGCGCGGGCCGAGTATGCCGCAGCCCATATTCCAGGCTCGGTTTTTTTCGATATCGACGAGTTGTCCGACGAAAACAGCGAACTGCCCCATATGCTCGCTTCTCCCGCAAAGTTTGCCAGCCGCATGCGCAAGCTGGGTCTGGGGGACGGCAACCTCGTTGTCCTCTATGACGGAGCCGGCCTCTATTCCGCGCCGCGTGCCTGGTGGATGCTCCGCGCCATGGGGCACGAAGACGTCGTCGTGCTCGACGGTGGGTTTCCCAAATGGAAACGCGATCATGGGCCTCTCGAAGATCTGTTCCCCGAGCTGACGCCGAGGCACTTCACGCCGCGCGTGAACTACGCCCTGATCCGCGACTTTCGACAAATGCGGAACAACCGGGAAACGCCCCGCGAGAGCGTCGTGGATTTCCGGAGCGCACCCCGGTTCGCCGGGCGGGAGAAAGAGCCGCGTGCCGGTGTGCGGCCGGGCCACATCCCGGGCAGCGTCAATCTGCCGTATACGGAACTCGTCTCGACAGACGGCACCTTAAAGCAACGCGACGTGCTGGAACGCCTGTTTTCCGAGGCCGGCGTCGATGTCGCCCGGCCGATCGTCACAACTTGCGGCTCGGGCATCACGGCGGCAATTGGCGCCCTCGCGCTTGCAGCAATTGGCGCACATGACGTCGCCCTTTATGACGGCTCCTGGGCAGAATGGGGTACTAGAAGCGAGGCACCCGTCGAAACCGCATGACCAGCAAGAAAGCCGGCGGCCGCCGCGTTCCCACGGTGGTCACCTTTCTCGAAATGAAGACGAAGCCGTCCGCGCTGCCCCCACCGCAACCCAAGGGCAAGATCGCCTTGCTGCGCGCGGAAAACCCGGCGGTCCACTTCTATCGCTATCTCTACGGGGCAATTGGCGCAGACTATAAGTGGGTCGATCGCGCGAAATTGAGCGATGCAGCATTGGCCGCTTATCTGGCCGATCCACAGATCGAACTGTATGTGCTTTACGTCAATGGCTGCCCTGCCGGCATGGGGGAGCTGGATTTCCGCGACACGGCAGCTGCCCAGCTCGCGTATTTCGGGCTGATGCCCCAGTATCTCGGGCACAGGCTGGGCTTCTTTTTCCTCTACCACACCTCTCTCAATGGTTGGGCGCGGCCCATCTCAAAACTGTTGGTCAACACCTGCACGCTGGATCATCCGCGCGCTCTGCCGCTCTATCAGCGTGTGGGCTTTGTGCCCTACAGCCGCGAGGAGCGGTTCATCGAGCTGCCCTGATCAAGGGGCCATTTCCTTCCGGCCCGCGAACAGGCATGCTCGCATTGTCACATGGGAATGCGGGAGTTTAGGGGCAAATGAGCAACGCAGGAAACACGGCTGCCAACGGCGGCGAGGGCCAATTGTTTGGCCATCCGCGCGGTCTCACCTTTCTGTTCACGACGGAAATGTGGGAGCGGTTCTCCTACTATGGCATGAGGGCCATCCTCGTCCTCTATCTGACAAACTTCCTGCTGCTTTCTGGCCAGGCTGAACACGTCGCCGGCTATCATGCAATCAAAGGCGTGTTCGAATGGATCATTGGCCATCCGCTCGGCGTGCAGCCATTCTCTTCACTGATCTACGGAACCTACACGGCCTTCGTTTATCTCACCCCGTTCTTCGGCGGCATTGTTGCAGATCGCTGGTTCGGCCAGCGTTTTACCGTGATCATTGGCGGCGTGTTGATGGCGATCGCCGAGTTCACGCTGATGGTCCCGTCGCTGTTTTTTCTTGGACTCCTTCTTCTCATCATCGGCAACGGGTTCTTCAAACCGAACATTTCGACCCAGGTTGGAAACCTCTACGCGCCCGGTGACAGCCGCATCGATCGCGCCTATTCCATCTTCTATGTCGGCATCAATGTCGGCGCGACGCTGTCACCTTTCATTTGCGGCTCACTCGGCGAAAACGTCGGGTATCACTGGGGCTTCTTCGCGGCCGGCGTCGGCATGGTCGCGGGAACAATCAACTATCTTCTGGTACTTCGCGCATTGCCCGCGGATCGCATTGGGCGAATGAAAGCCAATACCGAAGAAACCGCGAAGCTGACCTCGCAGGATTGGAAGGCGGTGTTTGCATTGGTGCTCCTCTGCATTCCAACATCGCTGTTTTGGGCGGTTTACGAGCAGCAGGGCAATACGATCAGCCTCTGGGCACAGGATTTTACGGACCGCAGACTAATACCTGGCCTGATTGACTGGCAGATTCCGGTGACCTGGTTTCAGGCATTCAACCCCATCATGATCATGTGCTTCACGCCCCTGATCGTTATGCTTTGGTCGCGGCAGGCGCGACGTTCGAAAGAGCCCTCGACAGTAACAAAGATGGCGCTCGGCGATTTCTTCCTCGGCGCGTCCTATCTCGTCATGGCAGCGGCAGCCTATCTCACCGGTCCGACTGGGCACGCCAGCTGGCTGTGGCTGCTATTCTTTTTCGTCGTCATCACGCTTGGGGAACTCTACCTTTCGCCGATTGGACTTGCACTCGTGGCGCGCGTGGCCCCCCCCCAAATTCTCTCGGCAATGATGGGCCTGTGGTTCATCACCAGCTTCACGGGCAACCTGCTGCAGGGCTATATCGGGAGCTTCTTCAGCTCGATGGACAAGACCCACTTCTTCCTGCTCTGCGCCGGCATCGGCGCTGTCGCCAGCGCGATCACATGGGCGTTCGACCGACCCTTGCGATCCATCCTCGAAGCGCAACCCTCAAGCCCGATCGTCGTTGCGGCGGAGCCGCAAGCCGAACCGCATCTGGAGCCTCACCCCGGCGAGTAGCGGGCTGTCCGCGGCGCAAAATGCCTGCGAAATGAAACGCTCCCGTGGACTGGCCGTCCACGGAAACACAGAGGCATGAAGCGTGAACAACGACTGGACTCAGGATTCAATCGCAACCCATGCAGGTCGCATGAGCCGCGAGCATTTCGGCGTGGTCAATACGCCGGCCTATCGTGCTTCCACGATCCTTTATCCCGATCTGGCGACGCTCGACTCGGGCAACGTCCCCTACGTTTATGGCCGGATTGCCACGCCCACCTCGCGCAGCGTGGAAGAGGCGGTCACGGCTCTCGAGGGGGGCGCGCGCACCGTTATTTGCCCTTCGGGAATGAACGCGATCACGACGGCGATATTGGCGGTCTGCGGCGCCGGAGACCATTTGTTGGTGACCGACAGCTGTTATGGGCCGACACGAACGTTCTGCGATTCTGCCCTCGCCCGGTTCGGCGTCGAGACGACATATTATGACCCCGAAGCTGGCGAAGAGGTTGCCGCCCTCTTCCGCAGCAATACACGAGCCGTTTTCTGCGAGAGCCCCGGCTCGCTGACATTCGAGGTCCAGGACATACCGGCATTGGCGCGCGTCGCCCATTCGCGGGGCGCGGCGGTACTTCTCGATAACACCTGGGCAACGCCGCTGTTTTTTCAGGCATTCGCACACGGAGTCGATCTTTCGATCCAGGCGGCTACGAAATATGTGGGCGGCCATGCCGACCTGATGCTGGGCTACGTCACGGCCAACGAATCCCACGCCACGAAACTGGCCGATACTCATGGTCAGCTTGGCCTCTATGCCAGCGGGGACGATTGCTTCCTCGCTCTGAGGGGGCTGCGCACCTTGCCCGTGCGGCTGAAACGGCACCAGGAAACGGCGTTCAAGCTCGCGGGCTGGCTGGGGACGCGCCCCGAAGTCGAGCGCGTGCTGCACCCCGGCGTTGCGGGCGACCCGGGGCACGATCTCTGGAAACGCGACTTCACGGGGGCGAGCGGTCTGTTTGGAATGGTTCTCAAACCTGTCCAGCGCTCCAAACTTGCCGCCTTCATGGATGCGCTCACGCTTTTTGGCATCGGCTATTCCTGGGGCGGCTATGAAAGCCTCATCGTACCGGCGCAGATCACTCGGACGGTCAAGCCGTTTCGGACGGATGGTCCGGTTCTACGGATCCACGCCGGACTGGAGGACGCGGATGATCTGATCCGCGACCTCGAAGAGGCATTCGCGCAAATGCACGACTCACGATGAGCGAGGTCCTCTCACGCCAGGAATTCCAGGAAGCCATTCGATGGAGTGAGGAAGGTCTGGTTCCTGTCATCGCGCAGGATGCAGGAAATGGTGCCGTGCTGATGCTCGCATGGATGAATCACGAGGCGCTCCGGCGCACGCTCGCTACAGGCGACGTAACGTATTGGTCACGCTCCCGCCGTGAATTGTGGCGCAAGGGCGAAACTTCGGGACATGTGCAGCGCCTTGTTGAAGCCAGGGTCGATTGCGATGGCGACACGGTGCTGCTCGCCGTAGAGCAGAGCGGCCCCGCCTGTCACACGGGAGCACCCACCTGCTTCTTTCGCAAGCTTCACCTGGTCGATCAGACGGCAACCTGAGCGGTTGCACATTCTATGCAAATATCGGCCGAAGATAGTCGTTCAACATCTTTCCCGACGGATCAAGCGTGCGGCGCGTTTCGCGGAATCGATCGAACTCCGGATAGAGCCCGGCCAACGCGTCACGCGATCGCGTATGACACTTGCCCCAATGCGGCCGCCCTGCGTAGGTACCAAAAATCGCTTCACAGGCATTGAACAATCTGGTCGCGTCGACCCGATGATACTGGTGGACGGCGATGGTGGCACTTGTGCGCCGGTAGAAGGGACTCAGCCATGCGTCGTCGGCGGCGACAGTCCGGAATTCGAGCGGGAAACCCGTATTGATTCGTCGCTTGCGGATCATCTCGACAATTTCGCGAACACAATCCGCGCCCTGCGCAAATGGCACGGCATATTCCATTTCGTTAAAGCGAATTGGCCGCGGGCTGGGGAACGCTTCGTGGCTCCAGCGCGCGCCGGGTGGGCCGGGCATCAACCGGGAGAAAAGCGCGTGCGCCGAGCCGAGCAGAAAAGGAGCGAAGGGGAGGACTTCGTTCACTGCTGCAAAGGCGCGCGACTCAAACCCTACCCTTTCGCCGCGGCGCCGTAGTGCCTCCGGATTACGGGGAGCACTTGCCGCGACATCGGTTTCGTTCAATGTCTTGCATACGGCTGCGTCGGCATAGGGGAACCAGAAAAATTCGAAATGACGATTGTTCGAGACAAGTTCGTCAAGCCGGCGGAACAATTCGTCATGGGGCAAAAGAAAATTGTTTTCGACCAGCTTGTATGCGGGCCGTACGGCAATCGTGATGTCGGTCATCAGACCCAGCGTTCCCAGGGACACCGCACCCGCACGAAAAACATCTGAATTCTCATTCGAGGAGCAATTGATCAGTTCACCGCTGGCAAGAATCAGCCGAAATCCCCTGACCTCGGAGGAAAGGCTTCCAAGCGTTATGCCGGTTCCATGTGTGGCCGTTCCGACCACACCGCCGAGCGTCTGGCGATCGATGTCACCCATATTGCACAAGCCCGCGCCTTGTGCGTGCAGAGCGGCTCCAAGTGCCCAGAGTGGCGTTCCAGCGCCGATCGTCGCGAGACTTTTATCCTGCGAGACTTCGCGCACACCGGCGAACGCGGACAGGTCGACGAGCAATCCATCCGTCTGACAAAGCGGTGTAAACGAATGACCACTGCCCGGAGCGCGAACCGTGCGCTCGCTTGCGCGCATGGCAGCTGCCAGTGCAACCTCATCGGTGGGGGCGAGGATTTCCTGCGGCTTCCAGGAGACAGCGCCGGACCAGTTCGACCATTTTCCTCCGACGACCTTCATCACGAACCGCCTCGTGCGCGTCCTGCGCGACCTCTGCGAAGCGGTCTTTTGCAGAAGGTGACGCCGCCGTCAATCTTGATAAGCCCCTGCTCACCCGAGGCGCCAGCCCGTGCGCCCCTCGGTGTAAAGGGTCAATGCCCGCTCAATACCGCGGTCGCGAGCTCCAGCCGGGCACTATAGGCGTCGAGCGCGGCGGCCGTCAGTTTCGTGTATCGTCTGGCGTCGGCGTATCGCTGTTCTTCGATCGCCTCGCGGACGCCCGGCAGAGTCTTGACACCGTAGCCCGTGAACCGGCCGGGCGCGTAAACCAAGTTCTTGTACCAGGGACGTCCCGGGAGCCCTACGTCCGGCGCGAGGGTCTGATCGATGTCGCGCATCAACGCGCGCAACCGGGCCGACCGCGTTTCGTCAAGCTCCGACACGTGGGCGGCAAAAGCCGTATCATAGCGCTTGGCACGGACTTTCAGGCGGCCAACGGCTTGCTCGAGCTCGGTGAGATCGACGATCTGTGGCGCCTTGAGCGCGGTTGGCAGCGCATGGGATCTGGCGGGATCCGAAGCCAGCGCGAAGGCCCGATCGCGCAGGAGGCCGGCCTGGATATCGGCCTGCCGCCCTTTCTCCTCAGCCAGCCGCTTCACATCGGAGAGATCGCCTGCAACGGCGTCGGCAAAATCTCCTGCCCGTTGAAGCGGCGCGTCCGACGATGAGGCGCGCAACATCATACGTCCAACCGTCCGGGCGAGCAGCGAGTCGTAGACGAATCCCGGATCGGAAAAACGCGTGAAATGCTCGAACGTGTCATAGCGTGAATGGTAGGCGCCGCCGCCGTTGGCTTCGCCGGTGTATTCCAGATTGAGCGCCGGCACACCCAGATGATTGACGAAGCCCGTATAGTCCGAGCCGGATCCAACAGCGTCGATCGGAAAATCCTCTCGCGCATCGGCGGCCCGCTTTGCCGTCTCTCTTGCGCTGTCTCCGGCATCGGGTGCCATCGCGTCGACGCGGACCTTGGCACGGAGCCGCTCCTCGACAGTCGCCCCGGTTTCGGGATCCGTCATCGCCGACGCCACCTCGTTCACGAAATGGGTGAAATCCTGGCTGCCATCGACCGAGAGATATCCGCGTCGGTTCGTATCGGTGTTTACATAGAGAATCGCTTTTTTCCTGAGTTCCTCGGCGTGGGTTTCAACCCATTCCGTCGAACCGATCAGCATGGGCTCTTCGCCGTCCCAACTCGCATAGACAAGCGTGCGCTTCGGCCGCCAGCCATGCGCAGCGAGTGTTCCGAGGGCACGCGCTTCCGCCAAAAGGGCCACCTGTCCGGAAAGTGGGTCTTCCGCGCCGAAAACCCAACCATCGTGATGGTTGCCACGAACGATCCACTCGTCAGGGAATGTGGACCCTTTCATGGTGGCGATCACGTCGTAGACCGGCTTCAAACTCCAGTCGGATTTGACTTTGAGATGCGCTACGGCCGGCCCGGGCCCGATCCGATAGGTGATCGGCAGTCCCCCACGCCACGCCGGCGGCACAGTGTTGCCGCCCAGCGCCTGCAGGAAAACCTGTGCATCGGCATAGGAGATCGGCAGCACGGGGATCTTTAGGATTGTCGGCGCCTCGGATATGGGCAATCGCGTGGCAGCGGCCGTGGCGCCGACGCCCGGCGTCAAGGGATCGCCGGGATAAAGAGTCATATCCGCAACCGAACCGCGCTGAATGCCACGCGGCGGACGCATCGGTCCGTTCGGATAGGTGTCATCCACCGCATAGCCGTCATCGGCGGGATCGGAATAGATGATGCAGCCGACCGCGCCGCGCTCCTGTGCCAATCGGGGCTTCAAGCCGCGCCAGCCCTTGCCATAGCGCGCGATCACGATCTTGCCCTTGACGCTTACGCCTTCACGTTCGAGCGCGTTGTAGTCGTCCAGCATTCCGTAATTCACATAAACCAGCGGGGCGGTGACATCGCCGTCGCCTTGATAGGCTGCATAGGCTGGCAGTGCGGGATCCGTCGCGGTGGCGCTCGAATCTCCGGGGATCGGCGGCTCTATCAGCGTTGCTGTATAGGGGTTTGGTGAAACCAGCTCGAGCGCTTCGCTGACCGGCGTGGGGTATAGTGCCTGGAACGTCTCGATATGGGCATCCCATCCCCATTCCTTGAAACGGGCGAGGATCCACTCCGCATTGCTCTTGTCGTGCGGCGAACTCACATGATTGGGCTCCGCCGAAAGGGTTTTCAGCCAGGCCCGCATGTCGTCGGGACGGATATCCGCATCGAACGCCTGCTCGAGCGTGGCCGAATCCTTGGCTGGCGCAGCCGAAGACGCTTGCGCTGCCAAGGGGAGGAGGAGCCCAATCACGAGAGCCGCGCGGTGCATCGGGTTACCTCTACCAAGAAAAAATGGACGCAAGGCCGCGCCCAAGCCAAATGGCGACCCCGGGAGGAATCGAACCTCCATATCGCAGCTTAGAAGGCTGGTGCTCTATCCATTGAGCTACGGGGCCGACCGGATGTGAGGTATCAGGGATTCGGCATCGAGATCAAAGGACAGCCGATCGTCAGTGCGTCCAGGGAACCTTGCTGTCGAACCGGAAATTGTCCGAATAGGATTTTGGCCGCAGGCGGCCCGCATGCGGCTCGAACACCTGAAAGGGAATTTGGCGCTTGACCGCAAACGCGACGGCCTCTTCGCGCGTCGCAAATTCCAAAACGACCTGGCTCCTCATGTCGCTCGAACTCGTCCAGCCCATCAGCGGGTCGAGTTCGCGCGGGATTTCCGGCTCGAATTCGAGCACCCAGTGCTTCGTGAGGGCCTTCCCCGATTGCATCGCCGTCCGAGCGGGACGGTAGATTCTTGCCAGCACTGCTTGACCTCCTTGGAACCCAGGTTGGTCGGGGCGGCGTGATTCGAACACGCGACCCTCTGCTCCCAAAGCAGATGCGCTACCAGACTGCGCCACGCCCCGGGCCTGGGCCTCGGTTCGTGGTCCCTAACACGTTCGTCTCGGCTCCTTCAACAGTCGGCGAAGCTACCTTTGTCCCGGCAAGGCATCGTGGAAAAGAGCATGGTGGACGCGCTCGCCCGGGGTGATCCCCAGTGTTTCGGCTCGTCCCCCATTGATCTCCAGCACGGCACGAACCGGCTCGTAGGAGGGAATGGGGGTCTCGGAATAAGGCGTCGCATTGGGGGCGATGGAAGAAATCACGCCATCGGCGCGGATAAAGATGATGTCCAGCGGCAGCACCGTGTTCTTCATCCAGAAAGTCTCCATTTGCACCGGCTGAACATCGAAAAGCATGCCGGCGTCGGGAGCGAGTTTCGTGCGGAACATCAGCCCCTTTTCCTGGGAAGCCTGGTCGGAGGCAACTTCCATGGTGAAGCGAACCGGCCCGTGTTCGGTGTCGACGACCACCGTGGTAACAGGCAGCGTCGCCCCGGACATGGCGGCCGACGGCAACGCCACAGCTGCAATCACAAATAACAACAATCCTCGCATGGCAATATCCCGTGCCCAGCCGCCGGGCCGATACTGCCATAGCAAATTGAGAATTGTGACTGCTATCAGGCCTCGAGACGCGTGATTTCCGCCGCGAGTTCCCCCTTTGGTCCGTCGCCCACACGCACCCTCACCCGCTCACCTTGTCTCAATTCGCGAATGGCGCAACGGCGAAGGGTTTCCATATGGACGAAAATGTCCGGCGTGTCGGGCCCACGCGTCACGAAACCGTAGCCCTTGCCGCGATTGAACCACTTGACCGTTCCTTCGAACGCTGGCCCCCGGGGCTCGGCGGTGAACCGCTCGACACGCGGTGTGGGCTGCGCAGTCGCGGTCGAATTGTCGAGTGAGAGCAGTCGGCGTGCCTGAAGTCCCTTGGGCCCCTGCACCGCCTCGCAAACGACACGCGCACCTTCCTGCGCGAGTTTGAAACCGGACTGGCGCACGCAGGTCTGATGAAGAAGAATGTCCCCATCGGGTCCGGTGGCCGGCTTGATGAACCCGTAGCCTTTGGCAACGTCGAACCATTTGACGAGCCCCGCGATTTCGAGCGCAATATCGATCGTCGCCGCTGGTGCAGCTATATTTGTTTCCATCCCCTTGCCCCCCACAGCAGTCGTTAAAACTTGGTTAACCACGAACCGTAACACAAACGTCATGAGCAGGGAAGCAAGACTCCCATAGTGCAACCAAATATTGTTACCGTAACGTCCGACCTATCCTAAGCCTTTGTCGGAACGCTTCTTCCTATCGGAGAGCCTGCAAGAATGGACTTTACCGGCCGCTACTCCATCCCGGCGCCGCCCCAGGCCGTATGGGAGTCGCTCAACGATCCCGACGTGCTTCGGAGCTGCATTCCCGGTTGCGAGCGCCTCGAACGGGTCGCGCCGGATCGATACGAAGCGGCAGTGATCGTGAGGGTGGGACCCCTGAGAGCTGCCTTCCGCGCCACAATCCTCCAGACAGAGATCGACGCCCCTCGCCGGTGTGTTCTCACTGGTGAAGGCCAGGGAGGGGCGGCAGGCTTTGCCCGCGGCGAGGCCGAGGTGCTCCTGGCATCACAGGACGGCGCAACGTCGCTCTCCTATACGGCAAGAGCAACGATCGGAGGCAAACTCGCGCAGATCGCCCAGCGCTTCATTGACGGGGCGGCAAAGCAGATTGCTGACGACTTTTTCGGTCGTTTTGCGATGCATATCTCAACGATGCAGACGCGGCGCGCAGTCTCCCCCGAAAATGAGATCGTCGTTGCACCCGAGGCGCCCGTTGCGATTCCAGAATTGCCGGCGGCCCGCGATGGATTGGCGCCCGAAATCTGGGTCGTTGGGCTGATCGCCATCATCATCGTCCTTCTCGCGGTGTTTGGCGTTGTCTTGTGAGCCTCGGCTACAAAGCGCCTACCCCTTGCCGGCCCAACTACCGGTTGACACGAGCCAATGTGAAGCGATCGCCGGCAACGTCTGAACAGGGAGATCTGGCGTGAGCACCACCGGACTTGGCATTGCAGAAGACGACATCCTCGGCACTGCGCTTCGGTGGTATCTGGCAGGCCACAAAGTGGTACTGGCTACGGTCTTGAATACGTGGGGCTCCGCACCCTGCCATGCGGGAAGCCGCCTTGTTCTGCGCGAGGATGGCAGTTTCGAGGGCTCGGTTTCAGGCGGATGTGTGGAGGCTGCCGTGCTGCAGGCGGGCTTCGAGGTCATGCGCGATCTGAAGCCGCGCAAACTGGAATTCGGGGTCACGAACGAGCAGGCGTGGTCTTTCGGCGTTGCCTGCGGCGGGAGAATTGAAATTTTGCTGGAGGGTGTAGTCCAGGCTGATCCCCAATGAGGGACTCGACGCTCCTGGCATTGATCGGGACCGCTCGCGACGGCCGGGCGAGCGTACGGGCCATCGATCTCGGCTCCGGCGATGAGCACCTGATCAATCCAGCCGACGATCGCACCCCGCTCGGACGCGCCGCGGCGTACGCCGCGCGCAGGGACCGGAGCGAAACGATCGAGCTCGACGGGCGATCATGGTTTCTGGAGGTGCATAACCCTGCGTTGGATTTGCGCATCGTCGGTGCCGTCCACATTGGCCAGTCGCTCGCACGTTTTGCCGCTGTGGCCGGTTACCGTGTCACTGTCATCGACCCGCGAGAAACGTTCGCCACGCGAGAGCGGTTTCCCGATGTCGTCCTTTGCTGCGATTGGCCTGACGCAGCCCTGGCGGACATTCCGCTTGGACCGCGAAGCGCTCTGGTGGTGCTGAGCCACGATCCGAAGATCGACGATCCCGCGTTGAAAGTGGCGATGCGCACGTCCTGCTTCTACATCGGCGCACTGGGGTCACGTAAATCGCACGCGGGCAGACTTGATCGCCTTGGGCGCGAAGGATTCGCGGAAAGCGATCTGGCACGAATTCACGGGCCCGTTGGTCTTGCGATCGGTGCGCGCACCCCTGCCGAGATCGCAATTTCCATTCTGGCCGAAATGACGTTGAGGCTGCGCGCGGACGGCGGTTGGGAGCATTCCTCCGCCCGCGCGACAGCCGATACGGGGGCTGCCCCCCGTTCCTAGTTGCTGCTTGCGACGCGGCTTCGCCGTGACGAGGCCAGTTCATCCGCTGCAACCACGCCGTCATTGTTCTTGTCGAGCCGGGAGAACAATCTCTCTTGCGAAGCGGCGAATTCCTGCAGCGTGAGCTTTCCGTCGTTATCCTTGTCCAGGCGCTGGAAAACGCGCGCCGAAATTGCCCGCGATTGCGAAGCGCGCAGCTGATAGAATTGCTCGGCACCAAGGCTTCCTCCCTTGGCGGCAGCGGCAAATTGCTGTTGGGTGATCCGGTCGAATTCGGCGCGGGTGACCTGCCCGTCCTTGTTGAGATCGTCGGAAAAACACATGCTCGAACGGCCACGCGCACCAGCACCGCGGCTGCCGCTGCGGCTGCCGTGACTGCTGCTGCTTGTGTCCGAACTGTCGGAAGCCGCACGACCGCGCGAAGACCCGCAGGAAATGACTCCGGTGCCGTCGCGGTCCAGTGCTTCGAATTGCTCGCGTTCGGCCGCCAAGTATTCGTCAGCCCCGATCTTTCCGTCACCGTTCCAGTCGATGCGGTGGAACTCTTCGGCGGCCTGCGCAGGCAGATCCTTCAGATGCAAACTTGCGAACTGATCCGGCGACATCGTCCCCCCGCCTTTTGTGGCGGTTGCGAATTCATGCGCCAGGGTCCGGTTGAACTCGTCATGCGTCACCTTGCCGTCATGATTGGTGTCGAACTCGGCGAGAAAATGGTCTGCAAACCGGCTGCGCCGTCCCGACGGCGCCGAATATGCGGTGTTGAAATTGGACGAAGCCTGCGGTTCGGAGGGTGTCGAACCGCTCCTTTTTGCGACTGCGACGCCTGTTCCCACCGCGACAGCGGCCCCCAGAAGCAGGGCATACGACATTGTACGTTTCATTGAAGTCATCTCCTCATGGCACTCCCGATAAGCGGGGAGAGTGTCGGGAGCGGGTCGCGAATATTTGTCGGCAGTCCAATTGGTCGTCGCGGAATGCCCGGAATGCTTGGAAGTGGCGACAGATTGAGACAATTGCCGATTGCATGCGTCCGGACAACGCATCATGTTCCCCGCGGGATGACGATGATGCTGAAAGACGACGCCAAGCCCCATGTTCTTGTTGTTGAGGACGCGCGCGATATTCGCGAGCCCCTCGCACGCTATCTGCGCGAACATGGCTACCGCACGACCACCGCGGCCGATGCCCAGGTGGCACGCAAGGTGATGAAAGGTTCGGCCATTGATCTGGTTGTGCTCGACATCATGATGCCGGGAGAAGACGGCCTCAGCCTGTGCCGTTCGATCCGGGAGAGTTCGCAGATCCCCGTCATTCTCCTGACGGCACGGGGCGAGGAAGTGGATCGGATCATCGGCCTTGAGATGGGTGCCGACGACTACATTCCCAAGCCGTTCAGTCCGCGCGAACTGATTGCGCGCATAGCCGCCGTGCTGCGGCGCACGCAGGCACTCCCACCGCGACAGCAGCCCCCCGTCGCCGAACGCATCCGGTTCGGCGACTGGACCCTCGATACGGGCCAGCGAGAGCTGATCGGCCCGGATGGCATGGCGACACCCCTGTCCAGCGGCGAATTCCGACTGCTGACGGCCCTCATCGACCGCCCGAAGATCGCGCTCAATCGCAACCAGCTTCTGGATCTTACCAAGGGCCGGGACGCCGATCTTTTCGACCGAAGCATCGACAACCATGTCAGCCGGCTGCGCAAAAAAATCGAACCGGATCCCAAGAATCCACGCTATATAAAAACCGTCTGGGGTGGCGGTTATATGTTCGCAGTGGAGCCGGAATTCGCATGAAGCTTTGGCCACGGTACTGGTGGCCCCACACGCTTGGTTCGCAGCTCGTAGTCGTCGCGGCGACGGCTGTGATCGCGTCCAACATCGCGGTTGGGGCGTGGTTTGCGATAACGCAGGAGCAGCTGACGGAAGCGTCGGTGATCGGACGGCTGCTGGACCGCGCCGTATCCAGTGCCATGCTGCTCAGCAGCATTCCGGCTCGCGAGCGAGAGGCTGCGGTTCACACCATGAGTTCGGGGCCGTGGCGGTTTCAGCTGCTCTACGGCAAGCCCGTCATGCGCTCCATGACCGACGAGGAAGCGCGCTATGCGGCGCGCGTGCGCGCGATGCTTCCGCCGGAACGGGCCAAACAGCCGATCTCCGTGAGTTTTCGACGCGGCCCGCTGCCCATGCCCTCCGGCGTTGTTTCAACGCACGAAATTCCGCGCACGGGCCCGATCGTGGAGGTGATCCTGCCCGTGGTGCGGCGGACACAGCTCGCCACCACGTTCTCTCGGCCCTCCCCTCCCCCTTGGCCCACCGAGGTGATGATAGCGGGCCTGGTGGCCCTTCTCACAACGTCGGCCGCGGCCGCCTTCATCGCCCGTCGTGTCGCGCGCCCCTTGTCGCAGCTTGCGGCCGCCGCCACGCATGCGGCGGAGGGCCGTTCCGCGCCCCGTGTCCCCGAGGAAGGTCCCGACGACGTCAAGCGCGCGGCACATGCGTTCAATCTCATGACGGACCAGGTCACGCGCACCTTCGAGAGCCAGCGCCAGCTTCTTTCGGCGGTGGGCCATGACCTGCGAACTCCTTTGACCGCGCTACGCATCAATTCCGAGTTCATCGAAGACGGCGAATTGCGCGAGCGGATCCAGAAGATTCTGGAGGAAATGCAGGAGCTGACCGAGGCCGTTCTGTCCGCTGCGCGCGGTGCCGGCGGCGAGCAAATGCGCAAGATCGATCTGGCCGCGCTTGTCGAAAGCCTCTGCGCGGACATGGACGACATGGGCAAGCCCGTGACCTGGTCCTCGCACAGCTCGGCGCCGGTAAGCTGCCGCCCCAATGAAGTTCGCCGCGCGATACGCAACCTCATCCAGAACGCAGTTGCCTATGGCAGGAAGGCCGATGTGTGTCTCGATTCCACGCCGGACCGGTACGACATCATCATCGAAGACGAAGGACCAGGAATTCCGGAAGAGGACCGCAACCGGGTATTCGAGCCTTTCGTGCGCCTCGACGCTTCGCGCAGCGCCGGCACCGGTGGTTCTGGTCTCGGCCTCACTCTGGTCAAAGCGATTGCGGAAGGCCATGGCGGACGGATCGCCCTTGAGAACCGGGACACGCAGGGTCTGCGCGCGCGACTGAGTTTGCCGCGTACCCCGGCTCGCACCTAGCGCGAACGATGCCGACCGTCCCGCTGCAAATGGGCGCCGCGCCAAGAAATTCCGGCAAGCATGGTGCCACTGTCACGGCCATCGTCCTTGCGGCAGGCTTGTCGTCGCGCATGGGAAGCAACAAACTTCTTGCTGTCGCGAATGGCCGGTCCGTCCTTCGCTCCGCGGTCGAAACAGCGCTCTGCAGCGATGTCGGTCGCGTTCTCGTGGTCACCGGCAACCAGGCCGACGATGTGAGGCAGACGCTCGATGGCTTGCCGGTCGCGTTCGTTCACAATGCCGACTTCCGGCAAGGCTTGAGCACGTCGCTCCGATCGGGGATTCGCGCATTGCCCGATTCGACGGAGGCCGCGCTCATTCTTCTTGGCGACATGCCTGGGATCACGCCGGCCACGCTCGATCGTCTGATTGCGGCCTATGCACCGCAGGAAGGACGCTGCATTTGTGTGCCGGTCCATGACGGAATCCGCGGCAACCCTGTTCTATGGGACCGGCGATTCTTTGCGGAGATGGCTGCGATCGGTGGCGATAAGGGTGCCCGGCACCTCATGGCAAAATATGGCCAGCTGGTCTGTGAGGTGGAGAGCCTGGATGCGGGCCCCCTGATCGATATTGACACACCACAAGCGCTCGCGCGTTGGCGCGCTGGCCATCCGTCTTGAGCGATCCGCTCTATCGGAAGGAATTGCTGCGTCTGGCGGCCGACGCGCATGGCGCCGGCCGCCTCGCCGCGCCGGATGTCACCGGCGTGGCCGCCAACCCGGCTTGCGGCGACAAGGTCACGGTCGACGTGACGCTGGCAAAGGGCAAAATCGAAGACATCGCGCACGAAACGCGCGCCTGCGTGCTGGCACAAGCGTCCGCCTCGATTTTGGGGCGTTCCCTCAGCGGCCGTTCACGCCACGACCTGCGCACTTTGCGCGATACGGTGACGGCAATGCTGGAAGCAGATGGACCGCCCCCTTCGGCACCGTTCAGCGATTTTGCAATATTTCGAGGCGCGTTGGGCTTTCAGGGCCGCCATCGCTGCGTATTGCTACCGATCGACGCCGTGCTGGATGCGCTGGACGGCCATCCGGCTTCGTCAGGCTCGGGCGAATCGTGACGCCGCTCGCGAAACGAGGTCGCGGACGCTCCGCGTCAGGCGATCCGCGCGAACCAGGCAGCGTAGGGAGGAAGACTTAGCGTATCATGGCTCAGTTTCGCAGCGCTGGACGTCACAGCCAAGGGCGCTGCGCGCGTGAGCGATGAATCGGCAAAGGCCGCCGCATCGCCGCTCATGTTGAAGGCGCAGAAAATGGTTTCGCTCGGATGTGATCGCCGAAACGCGAGGACTGGCGCGGCACTCTCGACAAACGCAATGTCGCCCAGTCTGAGGGCCGCGGAGCGCCAGCGCTCCGCGAGGAAGGCCCGCGTGAACCGCAGCGTCGATTGCGGATCATCCTCCTGGGCTGAAACGGCCAGCGCTGCATGCTCCGGTGCGATCGGCAACCATGGCGTCGCGCTGGAGAAACCCAGATTTGCCGAGCCGGCCTGCCATGGCATGGGCGTGCGGCAACCATCGCGACCGCGGCTGGTCGGATAGTAGAGATCGCCGACGGGATCCTTGAGCTGATCACGGCGAAGCTTGCCCTCCGGCAAGCCCAGTTCCTCGCCTTGATAAAGAAGCGCCGTTCCCTTCAGCGAGAAAAGAAGTGCAAGGAGCATTTTGGCCAATGCCGCCGGGGGCCGCTCGCCGCCGAACCGCGTCACGGTTCGCACCACGTCGTGATTGGAAAACGCCACCGACGGCCAATGTGCGGGATAATTCGCCAGCATCGCAAAATGATTGCGCACGAAATCCGGGCCGAGCACATGCGCTTCGAGCAACGGAAAGCTGTAGCCGGAATGCAGGCCTTCGTCTGGCGCAGCGAAGCCGCCGCAACGCTCGGGAGCTTCCGAGAACTCCCCCATGACAAAGCGTTGCGGATAGCCATCGACCAGCCTGCGAATCTGATCGAGAACTTCCAGATTCTCCGGCAGATTGCTGTCGTGCCAGTGGCGCTGCAGTTTGGGTGCGTGGGCCCAGTCGCGTGGCGTGCGATCCTCCAGAGGGACCGGCGGGTTGTCGGTCAGGGATTCGTCGTGCAGGTAGGCGTTTGCCACATCGAGACGAAAGCCATCGACGCCTCGTGCCAGCCAGCGATCGAGCACGGCCAACGCCGCGCGGCGGGCATCGTGGTTGCGCCAGTTGAGCTTGGGCTGCTGCCGCAGGAATTTGTGATGATAGTAGCGCCGGCGCGCCGGATGATACGACCACGCCGGCCCCCCGAAGGCGGAAAGCCAATTGTTGGGGGCCGTTCCGTCGAGTTGCGGCGGCGCCCAGACATACCACTCTTCCTTGTCGCTTTCGGTCAGACTGCGGCGGAACCAGGGGTGCTCGTCAGAGGTGTGCGCCAGCACCTCATCCGTCATGACTTTCAATCCGCGGGCGTGGGCTTCCGCGAGCAAGCGGGCAAAATCTTCGTCGGTGCCATATTCGGGATTGACGGTGTCGTAGTCGGAGACGTCGTATCCCCAGTCCCGATTGGGCGAAGGGTGAATGGGCGAAAGCCAGATCGCATCGACGCCCAGACCAGCCACATAGTCGAGTCTGTCGATCAGCCCGTGAAAATCACCGACACCATCGCCGTTCCCGTCTGCGAAGCTGCGCACATAGATCTGATAGATCACCGCGCCCTGCCACCAGGGCGCGGTCCCGGAAACGTTCACACCTCGCTCTCATTGTTCACGATTTTGGAGACCAGACCGTAGGCCACGGCTTTCTCGGCCGACATCCAGAAATTCCGGTCGGTATCCTGCACCACTTTCTCAAAGGATTGGCCCGTCTCGCGCGCGATCGTGCGATTGATCCGCTCGCGCATCCGGATGATTTCTTCGGCCTCGATCGAGATGTCCGAAGCCGGACCGCGTACGCCTCCGAGCGGTTGATGCAGCAGAAAGCGCGTATTGGGGAGGCAGAAGCGATTTTCGCGGTGCGCGCCGATGAATATGTGCGCTCCGGCGCTGGCCACCCAGCCCGTCCCAATCATTTTCACGCGGGCCCCTACAAAACGAATCACGTCGTGAATCGTGTCGCCTGACTCGACGTGCCCCCCCGGAGAATTTATGACGACGCGAATATCGCTGTCGCCTTCAGCGGCAAAAGCCAGAAGCTGCGCCGTGACGCGTTCGGCGAGCTTCATATCGACCTCGCCGAATATGAGGACCGTTCGCGCCTTGAACAGGGCCTGTACCACCGGCGAGGTCTGTGGCTCGGCGGCAGGCGCCTCTGGCTTGTCTTCTTCTTCGTCGAGACGATACACGGGCTACTCCTTGGACAGAAATGGGGGATTGGTCGGCATACTAGCCATGGGCGCTGGCCCGTCCACCACCTTCGAGCGACGCGACCGCCGCGCTGAGCGTAGGTCCGATTTCGGCATGCAGAACCAGATCGGCAATCTCGTCCTGATCCGTTGGCTCGCGGTTGACGATCGCCAGCCTTGCACCCGAGCGTCTGGCCAGCAGAGGAAAGCCTGCCGCGGGATAGACGACCAGCGAGGATCCCAAAACCAGGAACAGGTCGCAGGCCAGTGTGGCCGCTTCAGCCTGCGCCATTTCCCGTTCGGGCATTGCCTGCCCAAAGGATATCGTCGCCGTCTTCAGAAGACCGCCACAATCCGGGCAGTCGGGGGGCTCTCCCCGTGATTCGAAATAGGATCGAATTGGCGCCAGTTCGGCACGCCGGCCACAATCGAGGCATTTGGCATAGCGCGTATTGCCGTGAAGCTCGATGATCCTGTCTGCTTGGATTCCGGATTCCTGGTGAAGATTGTCGATGTTCTGCGTGATCACATGCGTCGCGCGGTTGAAGGCGACGAGCGTGGCGATGGCGGCATGACCTGCGTTGGGGCGAACGCCCGAAAACATCTCCTCCATGGCGAATCGCCGCTTCCAGGCTTCCTTGCGCATCGCGGCCGACGCCACGAAATCCTGAAAATCAATCGGGGCCATGCGCGACCAGATTCCGCCCGGGGAGCGGAAATCCGGGATACCCGATTCGGTCGAAATCCCCGCACCGGTGAATACCACGATGCGGCTGGCTGCCTGCAGCAGTGCCGCCAGCCGGCTCAAACAGGTCGTTTCGCTTATTTCACCGTTCCGCAATCGGGGGACACCCACTTTCCCTCATAGGACACGCTGACATTGGCGGGATGGCCATGGGCGCTGCCGACGAAGGAATAGGTGCCATTATAATGTTCGTTCCCATCAAAGGTCACGGCCAAATGCCCCTGACCGGTCATCTCGCCGGAGCAGATCATGTCGGCAGTGAATGCGTGAGCATCGTATTTGGCATTGCTCATCTTGCATTCCTTCTGGTCGCGCATCGGCGGGGGACCGTCTGCGGCAACCTCTGCCGCAGTCATGCAATGCTGCGTCGACATTTTCTGTGCCATCGGCATCTGCACGCCGTGAGCCTGCATCTGCGCCATCTGTTCTGGCGAAAGCACGCCCGCCATGTTCATCTGGCTGGTGATTTCCCACAGACCGGCTTTGCCATGGGCCGCGAACGCGGCGACCGGCAGCACGAGCAATCCCACTCCCAGAACTCCCGCGCCAAGTGCAAAAGGTCGCAACGGCATTGCAGATCTCCCCTTTCCGATGGCGCCATGCAAAGCGCAGACGCAACCGCTTTCTGGCATGGTCCGTTCGGGTTGCAAAGCGGGTCTGCACACCTTGCCGCCGGCATGGTTTCCAAACTACGCTTGCCCCGCCGTCCGTTATCGGGACGCCCGCACGAGGGAATTCCATGAAAACCAGTCATATTCTGGCAGCCGGCGCGTCCGCTTTGGCGCTGACGGCAGCCACCACGCTGTTCCCTGCCGACGCGATCGCAGGCGCCCACCGTCAGCTGATCCCGCTCAAGCCACTTGGCCATTTCGGTTCCCAGGAGGGCCCGTTTGTCGCCGGTGCGAAAATCAAGTCGGGCACCTGGACGGACTACAAAGGCTCCCTCCCCTTTGCGAGCGGCCCGGACACGTCCTTGCTTCTCACCGATGGCACAGTCCTCATGCATGACGTGTGCACGTCGAACTGGTTCAAGCTCACGCCCGACAAGAAAGGCAAATACGAGACCGGCGTGTGGAGTTCGGTGGCTGCCATGCCCAGCAACTATACGCCGCTCTATTTCGGCGCGGCGATTCTCCCCGATGGCCGGCTGATCGCGAATGGCGGCGAATACAATGCAAATTGCAGCGGTGCGTGGACGAATTTGGGTGCCCTGTACGATCCCGTGGCAAACAGCTGGACAGCCGTGTCGCCGCCAAGCGGATGGAGTTCGATCGGCGACGCCCAGACCATGATTTTGCCCACCGGCAGCTACATGCTCGCCGATTGCTGCGCCACCGCCGAGGCGATTGCGGGCATCAGCGGCACGACCGTGACATGGACGAGCACCGGCTCCGGCAAGGGCGACGAAAACGACGAGGAAGGCTGGACGCCTCTGCCGGGGGGCAACGTGCTGACCGTCGATGCCAATCGCGACCTTGGTGGCGGCCCGAACGCCTACGAAATCTATAATTCATCGAAAGGCACCTGGACGACGCCAGGCATGACCGCGCAGGAACTGGTCGATCCGAGTTCGCACGAACTGGGCCCCGCGGTTCTGCGGCCGGACGGCAACATCGTGTACTTTGGCGCGACCGGACATAATGATCTTTACAATACTTCGACCGGCACCTGGTCCGCTGGCCCGGACTTCCCGTCAATCGGAGGCGCGCAATACGATTGCGAAGACGCCCCGGCGGCGCTCCTGCCCGATGGCAACGTTCTCGTGCAGGCAAGCCCGGGAACATTTCTCACGCCATCGCACTTCTTCGAGTTCTCGCTCAAGAAGACCAAGGCCAAGCTGACCCAGGTCAGCGATCCGGCGCAGGCGCCGAATTCATCGTCTTACGATGGGCGGTTCCTCGAACTGCCCACGGGCCAGCTTCTGTGGAGCTTCGATGGCGGCGAAGTCGCGACCTACACGGCACAAGGCAAGCCGATGGCCAAGTGGTTGCCGGTGATCAAGAGCCTGCCGAAAACCGTTTCCCGAGGCAGCACCGGAAACACCGTCTCCGGCAAGAATTTCAGCGGCTTCTCTCTTGGCGCGTCGTATGGCGACGATGCCCAGATGGCTTCGAACTATCCGCTTCTGCGGATCACGAACACCTCCACGGGCGATGTCTGTTTTGCGCGGACCTACAATTTCTCGGCGATGGGCGTCTTCATCACGGGAACCACGCACGCGGCGTTCGACACGCCATCGGGCTGCGAAACGGGTGCCAGCACGGCGCAGGTCGTCGTGAACGGTCTCGCTTCGACACCGGTCAATTTGACGGTCGACTGAGTGACAAAGCGGCTTTCCCCTCGCGCCACGGCGCGGCAGGGAAGACGCGTTCAGGGAAGATGCAGGGCGCCATGAGTGCCGACGCGCAGCGCGCGGCGTTTCAACACGCATTGGCCGAGACGGACAGACGCCTGCGGGCCTGCCCGGACGATCTCGAACTCCAGTTCGAGCGGGCGCGGCTCTTGACCAGTTTGGGTGACGACGCCGGCGCGACATCCGCCTATCTTGCAATCCTGCATCGTGAACCGGCGCATTTTGGGGCGCTTACCAATATCGGGGCGCTGGCATTGGCAGCGGGACATCGCGGCGCGGCGCTGACCGCCTACCGCCAGGCAGCAGCAACCCATCCGAATTTTCCCGCCGCCCATGTCAATCTCGCCAATCTCCTGATGGCGAGCGGCAATGCCGGCGATGCCCGCAGGCATTTCGAAGCCGCGCTCGCGCTCGACCCCGCCTGTGTCGAGGCGCATCGCGCGCTCGTGGGCCTTCTCCTCGCTTCGGGAGACGAGGCCGGATCGGATGAGCATTTGTGCGCGGCCATGCAGGGGCCTGCGATCGTTTCCCTGCCCTGTCGGGGCGCCGCAGATCCGGTCCGCGTGCTGATGCTCGTCTCCCTGCGCGGTGGAAATATTCCGACGGAACAGATGCTCAACGAGCGCACCCATGACATTCAGGCGCTCTACCTCGAGGCCTGGGATGAGCGGATGACGCTGCCTGCGCACGATCTGGTCTTCAATGCCGTCGGAGACGCCGATCTTTGCGCTGCCGCGCTGGCGAAAGCGGGACGTATCGCGGAACGGACTACGGCGCCGGTCATCAATCGGCCTGACGCTGTCCGCGCCACAACGCGCGAGAACAATGCCGCACGGTTCGCGTCCGCACCCGGGATCGTCGCGCCCCTGACCCGACGCCTGCCGCGTGCTGCCCTTGAGAGCCTGGAAGCCTGTGACGCGCTCGCCCGTCTGGGGTTTTCCTACCCACTGCTGCTGCGGGCGACAGGGTTTCATACCGGACAGCACTTCGTCCGCGTCGAGGGTCCCGGCGAGCTTCGCGCCTCGGTTGCGCAGCTGCCGGGCCGGGACGTCCTGGCCATCCAGCCGCTCTATGCGCGCAGTCAGGATGGTCTGTGGCGCAAATATCGCGTGATGTTCATCGGCGGTGCCCTCTACCCGCTTCACATGGCGGCCTCGACAGACTGGAAAGTTCACTACTTTACATCGGCCATGGCCACGCGGCCCGACCTACGGGCCAGGGAACAACAGTTTCTCGACGCAATGACGGATGTTCTCGGACCGCGTGCGACGACCGCTCTTGAGCGGCTCGCGGCAATGCTCGGACTTGACTATGGCGGTATCGATTTCGCCCTGTCCCGCGATGGCGACCTGCTTCTTTTCGAAGCCAACGCGACGATGGTGATGGTTCCGCCGGGCCCCGACCCGATCTGGGACTATCGGCGCGCTGCGATTGCACGCGCACAGGATGCGGCACGCGCGTTGTTCACACGCCCGGCCCAGCGCTTCTGACCGTCAGATCGGCTTCGAAAGAACGATGCTTCGGCAAATCACGCCGGGCTTCAACGGCTGCGAGGGATGAAAGTCCTCTTCGCGGGTCCACCGGTAGCCGAGCTTGCCATAGAACGAGAGCAGCTCCGGACGCAGATCGAGAACGGTGATGTCAATTCCCTCGAGTCCCCTGACCCGGCACCAATCTTCGGCCGCGGCAACAAGCATCAGGCCAAGGCCCTGCCCCTGGCTGGCGGGATCGACCGCCAGCATGCCGAAATAGCCGCGGGTCTGCCGCCGTTCGACATAGACACATCCCGCAACGCGGTCGGCGGCGTCCGTGGCCACCAGGAACTCGCCGCTTTTCATAGCCTCCGCCATTCGGACGTGGTCGGTTCGGGTGCCGTCAAAGAACGTCTCGACGGAAAAGGCCGCGTTCACGATGGCGCCTATCGCGTCCATGTCGGCAAACGTCGCTCGACGAATTCGCACAGCCTGACCTCAGCCATCAAAATTTCGACTTCGGGATGATGCCCTATTCGTTTGCCTATGCCTTGCCGTGGCACAAATCCTCGCCGCCGCGCTCGAAATGCGCCGGCAACAACAATGTCGGACATTGGGGATGGCGCGCCCTAGGGGAGCCCCACGTTTAAGTCGAATCAATGCCTTAGGCTAGAGTGGGGCAATTGAACCTCCCAATGCTTTCCATTGCTTTCTACGCGATTGCCCCACCCATACCGCCCTCGCGAAGAAGCGACCCACGCGGCGCTTGACTTGCCCAGGATGCCGACGAATCGTAACCATCGGGGGCACGCCATGCACGCATTCGACTTTGTGATGACGCTCTATTCGTTTGTCTACGCACTCGGCGTTGCACAAATCCTCGCCACCGTTGGTGACATGGTCCGTGCGGGCAAGCGGCTCCGTTTCTCTTGGTTGAATGCTGGCTGGATGCTGAACGTCCTGCTGGCAATCGTCGCTTGGTGGCTGAGCCTATGGGACTTGCGGGCTGAAGCTAACTGGCCGATGCCGACCGTGCTCGTGTTGTTCGCTGTGGCTTGCCTGCTTTATCTCCTGGCGCGATTGGTCAGTGCTCCAATACCGAAGGAAGGTACGGTTGATCTTCAGCAATATCATCAAGACGAAGGCCGCAAATATGCTGGCCTGTTCGCGGTGGAAACGGCGCTAACCATTGCCACTGTATTTCTCTATGGTTCTTCCAGTCAGAATTGGATCGCTTCGAACGAAGCTAGTTGGCCGACGCTGGCGGCTAGTCTGGCCGCCACTATTACCGGCAACCGCTGGATTCAATCCGTCGCCTTGTTGGTCATAATGTCGATGTGGGTGTGGTACTATGCAACGCTGCAGAGCGCGCTAACCTGACACTGACGCGGGGGCAATTGCATCGGACGCTTGTGTCTGCATTGGGTCAAAAGCAAGCAGGGATGGCGCCCACTCGCGCCTTCGGCGCTCCATGGCTCCGCTCATTAAGAGAAACTGGCGCGCCCTAGGGGAGTCGAACCCCTCTTGCAAGATTGAAAATCTTGAGTCCTAACCGATAGACGAAGGGCGCAAGGAGCGCGTGGGCCTATTAAAGACCGCGTGTGCGATTGGCAAGGCATGCCCCTCAGGCAGAGGCGGCGTCTTCGATCTGCAGCTGAACCTGGCGACGGCCGTTCCAAAGCTCCGCCCGAAGCGAACCCGCCGCGTGGATGCGTTCGCCCCGGGCCTTGAGCAGCGCCTCGCCCAAAGGGGTGCCGGACGCCCGGAACGCAATAGCCGACAGATTGGCACCATCGGCCCCTTCAAGCCGTAGCCGCACATGACCTCGTCCCACGACATCCGCGAAGGCAACCCGAACATGGCAGGCGGCGAGCACGGGCTCGACGTTGCCGGCACCGAAGGGCCCGGCGCGTGCGAGCTCGTCGACCAGTCCGACGGTCGCACCGGCCGGCGAGACAAGTGCGTCGACGCGAAGAAGCGGATCTTTGGCCGGCGCGGCACTGGCCATAAACCGCGCGGCCAGAAAATCGCGCAGCGCCTCGAGATTTGTGCGGCGAAGAGCGAAACCCGCCGCCATCGCGTGCCCCCCGCCACTATCGAGGATCCCCGCCTCGAGGGCGCTGCGGAGGATCGCGCCAATGTCGGTCCCAATCACCGATCGCGCAGAACCTTTTCCAATTTCATCTTCAAAACCAACGACAAAGGACGGCTTCTTAAATCTGTCCTTTAAGCGTGCCGCCACGATTCCGGCCACGCCGGGGTGCCATTGGTCGCCAGCCACCAACAGGAATGGCATATTATCCTGCTGCTCGGCGCCGGCGGCCGCCTCTTCGAGAATGGTCGCCTCGATCGCCTGCCGTTCGCGATTGTGGAGGTCGAGCCGCTGCGCTGCCCTGTCAGCATGCTCCGACTCGCGTGCCATCAGCAGTTCGGCACCGAGGGTTGAGCATCCCACGCGCCCGCCTGCGTTAATCCTAGGTCCGAACACAAATCCGCAATGGTATGAAGTAAAAGGAGATTCAATTTTTGCGACCGCTGCAAGCGCCCTGATTCCAGGTCGCGCCAGGCTCGATAGACGCGCTGCGCCGGCCCGCACAAAAGCGCGATTGACGCCGCGAAGCGGGACGACATCACAGACCGTCGCGAGCCCCACCAGGTCTAGAGCCTGGCGCAGGTCGGGTTCGGCAATGGCGTTGGCGGCGTACCAGCCCGACTCGCGCAAACTCCGGCTGAGGGCAACCGCGAACAGAAAGGCGACCGCTGCCGCACATAGATGCGTCAGACCCGAACCGTCGCCGCCCTGATTGGGATTAACGTGGGCGAAGGCGGGTATCGGCGCGGGCGCAGCATGGTGATCCAGCACGATGACATCCAGGCCTGCTGCCCGCGCATCGGCCAATGGCCCATGGGCGCCCGCTCCGCAATCGACCGTGATCACAAGTCCGGCGCCGCTGGCCTTGAGGGCCAGCAGCGCCTGCGTGTTGGGCCCGTAGCCTTCGCGCAGGCGGTCGGGAATGTAGAGCCGGGACGGCTGGCCAATCGCGCTCAGAAATTCCAGCATCAGGGCTGCGGCGCATGACCCGTCGACGTCATAGTCGCCGAACACCGCCATCGGCTCGCGCCGTTCGATCGCGGCCTGGACGCGTGCCACCGCGCGATCGATGTCCTTAAGCGTTCGTGGCTCGGGAAGAAGACGCTTCAGGGTCGGATTGAGGTAATCCTCGGCGCAATCGGCTGTCACCCCGCGCGCCACGAGCAATTGCGCGAGCACCGGCGTCACGGCTGTCTGCCGCATGATCGCCCGCGCTGCTTCGCCGCCATCGTCCTCGAGGCTCCACTGGCGGCCTGTAAATGACGAATGGACCCGAAATCCTGAGGCGCTCCGGACTTCAGCCTCCATGTCCGCGCCGGTGGCGGGCCCTGATCCAGCGGACCGTGCGAGTGCCCGAGCGCATCAGAATGCTGGAGGTGGTCACGAATTCGCCCTGCCAATGCACGCCTTCGAGCATCGAGCCATCAGTCACCCCCGTGGCGGCGAAGACCACATCGCCGCCCGCGAGATCATGCAGGAGATATTTTCGCTTCAGGTCCGTGATCCCGAGCCGGGCGGCACGCTGCCGTTCCTCGTCGCTGCGGAAAACGAGCCGTGTTTGAATCTGGCCGCCGACGCAGCGCAAAGCGGCTGCCGCGAGCACGCCTTCCGGCGCGCCGCCTTGCCCCACATACAGGTCCACGCCGGTGGCCGGATCGCTGGTGGCAATCACCCCGGCGATGTCACCATCGGTAATCAGCCGTACGGCCGCGCCAGCCAGCCTGACACTCTCGATGATCGCCGCATGACGGGGCCGGTCGAGAATACAGGCCGTGATCTCGGCCGGCTTCACGCCCTTCGCCCGTGCCAGCGCCAGCACATTGTCGCCCGGCTCGGCGTCCAGGTCGATGACCCCTTCGGGAAAGCCCGGACCGATGGCGATCTTGTCCATGTAGGTGTCAGGCGCATTGAGAAGCGAACCCTTCTCGGCAATCGCGATGACCGTCAGGGCATTCGCCAGCGCCTTTGCCGTCAGGGTGGTGCCTTCGAGCGGGTCCAGCGCAATATCGACCTCCACCCCTCCCAGGCCGACGCGCTCGCCGATGAAAAGCATCGGCGCCTCGTCGCGTTCTCCTTCGCCAATCACCACCGTGCCGTCGATCGACAGTCCGTTCAGGGCTGAACGCATTTCCTCGACGGCCGCGTGGTCGGCGGCGCGCTCATCGCCGCGACCGATCTGATGGGACGCTGCAATGGCGGCCGCCTCGGTGACCCGCACCGCTTCCAGCGCCAGCTTTCTATCCATCGGTTGCGACATGATTTTTCTCCAACTCGACGGGTTTTCAGGCCGATTCCATGGGAATCACGGACGGCGTGCGTAGCACCTTGTCGGAGGCCGCAATCGCCTTCAAGGCACTGGCGACCCGGGCCCGGGTGCATTCGTGGGTGATCATGACGATCGCGACGGCCTCGCCGGGGGCGCGGCCGCGTTGAATCATGCTTTCGATCGAAATCTCGGCCTGTGCCAGGTGCCGGGATATCTCAGCCAGTACGCCGGGGGCGTCGAGAACGTCGAAGCGCAGGTAGAAGGCAGAGCCCCGCGCGCCCGGTGGCGCCCGATGGACAGCGCTGAGCGTCGCGGCCGGCCGGCCGAACGCCGGGCCGATGGCACCGCGCGCAATGTCGAGCAAGTCGGCAATGACGGCCGCTGCGGTCGGCGCTGCGCCGGCACCGCGGCCCTCGAAGAAGAAGGGCCCGGCATCTCCGGCATGGGCCACGACGGCGTTGAAGGCGCCCTCTACGTCGGCGAGTGGAGTTCCCAGCTTGACCATGGCCGGTCCGACCCACTGGTCGAGTCCTTCGTCCGTTAACCGCGCCACGCCAAGCAGTTTGATGCGAAAACCGAATTCTCTTGCAAAAGCAATGTCCTGTGGCGTGATGTTCGTAATTCCATCGATCGCCATTTGTCCGATGTCCGGCCGAACACCGAACGCGAGCCCGGACAACAGGGCCAGTTTGTGTGCCGTATCGCCCCCCTCCACATCCAGCGTGGAATCGGCTTCGGCGAATCCCATGCGCCGGGCTTCGTCCAGGACATCGGCAAAGGAGCGCCCCGTGGCCTCCATCTGGGTCAGAATATAGTTGCAGGTGCCGTTCAGGATCCCTCGGACGGCCCCCACGCCGTGGGCCACAAGACTTTCGCGCAACGCCTTGACGATCGGGATCCCTCCCGCCACGGCAGCTTCGAATTTCAGGCCGACGCGATGGGTCTCTGCCAGGGCGGCCAGCTCCGCCCCATGCCGTGCGAGAAGCGCCTTGTTGGCAGTCACAACATGCTTGGCCGCTCCCAAAGCTGCCCGGATGAGACCGGGCGCCACACCGTCTTCGCCGCCAATGAGTTCGACCACCACGTCGGCGTCAGACTGCGCGAGCGCGAGAGGGTCGTCTGCCCAGGGAAGACTCGAAACGTCGGTGGGGCGCCGGCGGGCGCGATCGCGGGCACAAACCAGCACCGGCCGAATCTCGCGGCCGACGCGCTCCGCGAGCTCGCGCGAACGTTCGAGAAGCAGGCGCACAACGCCGCTACCCACCGTCCCGAGCCCGGCGATCGCAATGCGAAGAGGCGGAGGCATCGGCTGGCTATCCCCATCGACAGCGACGCAGCGCCCACCTGTCCCGGTGGGCCTTTCCGTCAATCACCCGCAAAGTCGGCCGCCGGCAAATCCCTTGAGGACCCGCCGTCGTGTTCGGACCACTGTTCAGCCCTGGAGGAAAATCTCCGTGCGCCGGTTGCCCTCTTCGCCCTTGGGCATGGTCTCAAAGAAGACCGGCTGCGTATCACCTACCGCCTCGACCAGGACCTTGTCGGCTGGAACGCCGTCACGAATGAGCTCCCGCGCCACGGCCGTCGCTCGTGCCTGCGAGCGCTCGAAATTATATTCCAGGTGCTGGGCGAGAGGCATGTCCGGTGTCCGGCTCGAGGAATGCCCCACGACCCGGACGTATCCCCGGCTACCGCGGGCGCGAAACGCCAACGCGGCCGTTTTGACCTCGGCGCGGGCGTTCGCCCCGAGCAGCGTCGTATCATGGGGGAAGAACACCACCGCTGCCGGGGGCTGGCCGGTGGGGTCGGCATAAACGCTTGGAGTAGGTGTGTAGGACGCCGGCTGAAGCCCGTTGCTGGGCGCGGGCGTGTTGTCGACCGGAGGGCTGGCCGCGTCTGGCAGAACAGCCGGAGGGGTCGATATGTGTTTCTTGTGATGTACCCGTGGTTTGGCTGGAGGTGTTGAGACATCGGACGACGATGAATCGCTCATCGGCACCGACGATTGGGTCGTCTGTTCGTAACGCTGCAGGACGGTCTGCGGCACAAACTTGGCCACTGCGGGGTCAAGGGCCGGAGCCTTCGACGCCTCAAACCCCAGATCACCACCCGCCGCCGGCGCAGCAGGCGCCTCGATGGTCGTGGTCGGCTCCGCTGCGGGCGCCGGTGGGGGCACTGTCGAGGGAGGCGGAGGCTCGGCCACGGCAACCTGGGCAGGTGCCGGCGCCGGCGGTGGCGCCGCGTCCGCCGATGCTGGCGGCGGATTGATCGTCGTGGTCGGGGGACTGGCCGTCGGGTCGGGGCCGGGCGGCGTGTCAGGAATCGGCTCGGCATTTTCCGGAGCCGGAACGCCATTGGTCACTGCCGGGTCAGGAGTCTTTTCGGCCGTTACCTCGGCAGGTACGCCGGCGGTGGTAGCCGGCGCCACTGCCTGCGCGGGCGGCGGCGGTGGCGCGGCCTGCTCCGTGCCACCGCGCAGCGCGTCGGAACTGTAATGCGCCCGGGTGCGGTCGGCCTCCAGCGAATCGGCGACCTTCTTTTGCTCATCCGCCGTGGAGGGGGCGGCCGGCTTGTCGGGGATGCTGGCGATATCGGGCGCCTGCTGTGCGTCGGCCGTCTGCTCGGGTGCACTGGAAGAATCGCTCGAGGTCTGACTGTCGCTTCCTATCCATGTGGTGGGATCGACCCAATCGGGCATGCTGGAACAGGCGCTCAAGCCGGCGGCTACCACGATGGGGGCCGCAATACGCACGACCAGTTTCGACCAGGCTTCGAGCGATCGAGTCATGGAATCCTCCGCAAACCCGCGACGCAGGTCGCCAGGTGATGCACAAACACGCTGCACTTTTATACAAGTAGACATGCCTGCCTCCAAGCGAATCCACCGGCACGGGCATGGGTTAGCCACATGAATGCATCGCATCGCGGTTACGCTGCGCTGCACCTTGCGGCGCGGAACGACGGCGGAGTATCAACGCCCGATCTCAGGAACAGCAATCATGGACAAACCAGTCGGCACCCCTCGCGCTGCGAAAACCAAAAAGGGGAGCAACCCGAAAGACCCGCCCCCCGCGGCCGACAGCGCACAAAAAGCCGGCGCCGCCGGTGCCGAGAAATCCGGCAAGGACGACGCCTATCGCATCGGCGATCCGGGTGCGTTCGCCCGCAACATGGTGCATGTCGGCATTCAATCACAGCGCCTGCTCGGGGATTTCCTCAAGAACCAGTCGGCGAAATTCGGCAGCGAGCCCTTCGATCCGCTCAACCTCGCCGGAACCTTCACGGAATTGCTGCGGGGCATGGTGGCCGATCCGGCCGCGATCATGGAGGCGCAGTTTCAACTCTGGCGCGACTATATGGGACTGTGGGAGCGCACGGCCCGTCGCATGATGGGCGGCGAACCCGAACCCGTGGTCGCACCCTCGGCCGGCGACCGGCGCTTCAAGGATAAGGAGTGGCAGGAAAACCAGGTCTTCGACTTTATCAAGCAGTCCTACCTGCTGACCGCGAACTGGCTTCAGACCACGGTTGGGCGCGTCGAAGGCCTGGATCCACAGACCCGGCGCCGCATCGAATTCTATACCAAGCAGTTTGCGGACGCGTTCGCGCCGACCAATTTCGTGCTGACCAATCCCGAGGTGCTGCGCGCCACGCTGCAATCCAATGGCGAGAATCTGGTCCGCGGCCTCGACAATCTTCTGGCGGACCTCGATCGCGGTCACGGCCAGCTGTCCATCCGTCAGACCACCGACGCATTTAAGGTTGGCGAGAATGTCGCCACCGCGCCTGGCAAGGTGGTGTTCCGCAACGAGCTGATCGAGCTCCTTCAGTTCGACCCGACGACCAAGGAAGTCTATGATCGCCCTCTGCTGATCTTCCCACCCTGGATCAACAAGTTTTACATCCTCGATCTCCGGCCCGAGAACTCGTTCATCCGCTGGGCCGCGGCGCAGGGGTATACGGTCTTCGTGGTGTCATGGGTCAATCCCGACCGCCGCCTCGCGAAGAAGACCTTTGAAGACTACATGCGCGACGGCATCTTCGCGGCGCTCGACGCCGTGGAGCAGGCGACCGGGGTCAGGGATCCCAACCTGATCGGCTATTGCATCGGCGGGACGCTGCTGTTCTCGACCCTCGCCTATATGGCCGCCAAGGGCGAGAACCGCGTCCATTCCGCGACGTTTTTTGCCGCCCAGGCCGATTTCAGCGAAGCGGGCGATCTGCAGATCTTCATCGACGACGTGCAGCTGGAGGCGCTCGAGCAGCAGATGAGCAATTCGGGCGGCGTCCTCGAAGGCAGCAAGATGGCGACGACCTTCAACATGTTGCGCGCCAACGACCTGATCTGGTCGTTCGTCGTCAACAACTACCTGATGGGCCGCGACCCGGTCCCGTTCGACCTGCTCTACTGGAATTCCGACACGACGCGCATGCCGGAAGCGACGCACCTTTTCTATCTGCGGGAATTCTACAAGAACAATGCCCTGGCCAAGGGCAAGCTCGCTTTCAGCGGAGAGAAGCTCGATCTGGCGAAAGTGAAGATTCCGATCTATCTGCAGTCGGCCAAGGAAGACCACATCGCCCCCTACCGCTCGGTCTACAAGACCACCCGGCTGGTGAAGGGACCGGTCCGCTTTATTCTGGCGGGATCCGGGCATATCGCGGGCGTCATCAACCCGCCATCCGCGAAGAAGTATCAATACTGGACCAACGACAAACTGCCGGAGCGGGTGGAAGACTGGGTCGCAGGCGCAAAGGAGCACCCGGGCTCCTGGTGGCCGGATTGGGATGCGTGGCTCGCCCCGTTGTCGGGCAAGAAAGTTCCGGCACGAAAACCCGGATCGGGAAAACTCAAGCCGCTCGAAGATACGCCTGGCAGCTATGTGAGGGTCAAGGCGCAGTAGGCCGCGACGCTGTTTCTCGCATCGCGTCCGCAATGCCAAGGCTCGTGCGGTCACCGCGCGCTTCGAGCGCTGCGATGACGCTTGCGTGGTCGGCGGGACTTTTGTCCTGCGAGAGTTTGGCTTTGCCGGCGATCGTTTCGATTTGCACTTCAAAGCCCCGGATGGCCTTCATCAGGCCGGCGATCCGTTGCTCCGGGATTTTGTCCAATTTCCAAGGGGTTTTTGGCTGGAGTTTATCTTCGGCCCCTGCGGACAGATCGACCAGCAGCGACCGCAACTCTCCGTCGCCCAAAAGGCGCGCCCTGCCCGCAACCTCCACCGCGATATAATTCCAGGTGGGAACCAGTCCCTCGGTTTCATACCAATCCGGGGAGATGTAGGCATCGGGACCGAGAAAGGTGAGTCGCATTGGGCGCCCGTGCGTCGCGGCCATGGGATTGGCGCGGGCCAGATGAAACCTGAGGCTCCCAAACGATCCGGCGGACACATCGAGATGGACCGGCGCATAGGCGAACGCGACCGCTTCGTCGATCGTCGACGCCATCACCGCAAACCGGCGTGTCCGGATGAAGTCGTGCAAATGGGCGAGATCGTCGATGGCGAAGGCCGCAGGACTGTACATCTCAGGTGAGTCCCGCCGACTCAGGCAGTCCCAGCATCAGGTTCAAATTCTGCACCGCCGCGCCGCTCGCGCCTTTGCCGAGATTGTCCAGGACCGCGATCAGCCGCGCCGCGTTGTCGTTCCCGAACACGAACAATTCCATCCGGTCCGTGCCTTTCAGCCTCTCCGCATCGAGAGCCGCGAGATCATGACTTGCAGCAAGCGGCACGACTTTCACCAGATCTTCGCCGGCATAGGCGCTGGTCAGCGCCGCGTGGAGAGCGCCAATTGAAGGGCGGCCGGGCAACGCCCAAAGCGGCAGCGGCACATCGACAAGCATACCGCGGAAGTATCGTCCGACTGACGGTGAAAAAACCGGAGGATGCGCTAACCCCGCATGCTTCTGCATTTCGGGAAGGTGCTTGTGCGCCTGGGTCAGCCCATAGGTTCGGACGACGGTCTTCACATTCCGTGGCGAGCCGGCGTCTTCGAATTCCTCGATCATCGCCCGGCCACCGCCGGAGTAACCGGAGACCGCATTGACGGTGAGCGGAAAATCAGCCGGGAGCAGACCTGCCCGAACCAGCGGAGCGACGAGCCCCAAAAAGCCCGTCGGGTAACAGCCGGGATTGCTCACCCGTCGCGCCGCCGCAATCTGCCCGCGCTGCTTGGGCGCTATTTCGGCAAAACCATAGGCCCAGCCTTCGGCTGTCCGGTGCGCGCTGGATGCATCGAGGACACGGACATCCGGATTGGTGATCAGGGTGACGGCTTCCCGCGCCGCATCGTCGGGCAGACACAGCACCACAAGGTCGGCCTCGTTCAAGGCGCGCGCGCGGGCCACCGCATTCTTGCGATCGTGTTCGGCGAGCCGGACCAGTTGGAGGTCGGCCCGTCCGGCCAGGCGCTGGGCGATCTCGAGGCCGGTCGTACCGGCCGCGCCATCGATGAAAACCTGTGGCTGCATCGTTCCGCACTCTCGCGCTCAGCTTGACTCGGCCGACTCGGGCTATTTAGCTCATTTTTGCGACGATTCCCGGGAAATCCTCGCGCTTCGATTCCCTCCCGCATCGAACAGAAGCAGGTGGGCGCCTGCCGGAGGAAAGCATGGAACAGATGGACATCAACAAGCTGTGGCAGAACTTCGTCGACACGATCACGAAGCACTATGTGGATTTCGACGGACGCGTCGGCCGGGCACAATTCTGGTACTACATCCTCGTTTACGCCGTCATCGCTGTCGCCGTCAGCATCGTTGGCGGCATTGTGGGATCGGGGAGCGGTCTTCGTTCGCTCTATTCGCTGGCACTGCTGTGTCCGACACTCGGCTTCACCGCACGTCGCTTGCATGACACCGGGCGGACGGCAAACTGGGTCTTTATCCTGGCCGTTCCATGGGTCCTCACCATGCTGCTGGGCATCCTGGTCTTCGCAAGTTTCATGATGCTGGGCTTTCTTGCCCTGCTATGGGGCTTCGCAAGCCTGGTCGCCCTCGCCTCGCTCGTGGCCGCAATCATCATCATCTACCTCTGCGCCCAGCCCGGGACGGCGGGCCCGAACCAATATGGCCCCGTCCCCCCGGTGTGGACACCCGGCGCGACCGCAGCTCCTCCGCCCGCTCCTGCCGCAGGCTGAATTCGGCCTCCGTGGGCAAACATGGCACGCCATCGCGCGCCGTGTTTGCCGACGCTTTTCGCGCGCGCGTTACTCGATTGTCAGCGGCACCTTGAGGGACGTCTTGTTCGACCCGAAATGTACCGTCGCGGAGAGTGTGGCGGCCCCCGGTGCGTTGGGAACGGGTCTTCCCGCTGCCGATGTGAGATAAACGAGATCTCCCTGACAGGTCCCGCCGAGCAATTCACCCGAATCGAGCGTGACCCTCTTGCCTGACTGCATCTGCGTCAGCTTGAACATGGCACTGCAGCTGCCCGTGTAGTCGATATCGTGAACCGTCAAGGCGTAGACATATTGGCCGCCGACCTCGACCACAGCGACCGGAATCGAAATATCCCAGTTGTTGACGCCTGCGCCCGGTACGCCATTGACCGTCGGGACGACACCATCCGGATCGGCCTCCCCGGCTGTCAGGCTCGTAATGACCATATCGCTTTGCGAACCAGGACTGCGATGGCTCGGCGAATGGCCCACGGAAATTGCGGTCACCGCCGCCAGGGCAAGTGCTGCAAACATACCGTCCTCCCCCTTGTCGGAACCGGATTAGCGTATGTCCGCGCAACCGGCGCGCGCAAGCGAAACAGGACGCTTGCGGCGGTGCACTCCCCAAGTCGCCTCGTGGGCACGAATTTCAACGTTTTGCGAGGTGGAGAAGTTCGATGTCCGCGTCCATGCCGAGATAGGCGACATAGGCCAGCGAATGCGATGTCGGATCCCAGCCAAACCGGCCATCGAAGACATAGCCGGGAACCTGTGCGAGCACATGTGCGGGGCCGCCGCGAAGCGGCTGCGCAAGAACCTGCTCGGTGGAGCGCACATCGACATAGGCAATTTCGTCGCCGGCGATCGTCCACAATCCGATATTTTCGCGGATCGATTGCGGCGTAATTCTTCGCGGGAATCCATCGATGCGCCACACCCCCGCGGAGTCGAAGCGTTCGCCGTAGAGTTCATGGCCTCTGATCATGAGATTGATCCAGCCCGTATAGGAAAGCGGCGTGAGCCGGTTGCCGCGATCGAGATCGATCCGCCACAGCCGCCAGACTTTCTTGTCGAAGCCCGGAAAAATCAGCGCGCGGCCATCCGCCTCCCATGCGGGAGCCCGTATATCGGTACCACGGAACGGAACGGCCGCCAGGAGATCGCCGGATTTCGAGAGGATGCGGATTCCGACGGTCGCCGCTTTTTCCGAAGCGATGGCTATACGCGTTCCGTCCGGCGACCATCGCGGCTGGGCAAACTCCGCATCGCCGCGATCCAGCGCAAACGCTTCATGCGCGCCGCCCGATTTGGGAAATATCCACAGGCCTGTGCTGGTCGGCCGCTCGAGGGCAGCGACGACGGTCCCATCGATGGAGACATCCGGCGCGAAAGCTTCGCCGTTTTCGGATTCGAAAAAAGCGGGGGCGTCCGTTGCCAGAGTCGTGGCCGAGGCACGCGCCAGGCCTTCCTGCAAACGGCCGATTTCCACCGCCAGCAATTCATGCGGGCCGGCACTCAGACGCTCCAGCGGCTGCGGGCTCGACAGGACGCGGCTGGGAGGCCCGCCATCCACCGGCCAGGACCAGATCGCATAATCGTCGCCGAGGACCGTCGAGGCGAAGAGGCTTTTCGAATCTTCGGAAAAGGCAACGCCGTAGCCCTCCCCGTTCTCATTGCAGTCCGATGCCCGCTCTGTTCCGGTCTGCAGATCGCGCAGGATCCGCCGTCGGATCCCGCCGCCGAACTGCCGGCAAAACGCAATCCATTTTCCGTCGGGAGAGACAGCCGGTTCGTCTTCGCTGTAGGTGGCGCCGGTCGAAGGTGCCAGCTGACTGTGGCGCCCGCTCGCGAGATCGAAGCGCATGATTCGCAGCGCACCGTTCGCATCGACGCTGTCCTGAAAGAACAGTTCCCGGCCGGACGCAGACCACACCACATGCGAACGCGGCGCGATGCGGCAGCGCGCCACTTCACGTGCGGCGCCCGCAAGCGCCGGCACAATCATCAATCGGCATGGCTCGCCAAGCGTGGACGCGACATAGGCGATCCGGCTGCCGTCGGGCGACCAGCTGGGCGAGGTATCGTCGTAATCGTCGTTGGACAGTTGCAGCGGATCTCCGCCCGCAATGCGGCGAAGATAGATTTTGCGTGCCACAAGATCGGCTCCGGCGGAAAAGGCAATCATCGTGCCATCAGGCGAGATGGCGGGATGGCGCTCGATCAGGGTCGTCGCGATGGGGACTTCGGAGTGCGCAACAACCCATTGCTCGGGGGATGCGAACCAGCCAGACCAAAGCGAGCGCGCAGACCAGCAGGCAATGGCAAGAGCGATCGCAATCGCGGCTGCTGCCGTTCCTGCGATCTTCCAGGTCCCGCTGGCCCGACCTTCAGCCGGGCCGGACTCCACTTGTGAGACTGAGCGTCGATCGGCCTCAGGCGTCGTCGATTCTGGTTCGCCGCCAACTGAGCCTGTCGGCAAAAGGCCTTTGAGCTTGTAGCCCACCCGCGGAATCGTCTCGACTTCGAATTCGCGCCCTCCCAGCTCCGCGATCCGCCGCACCTTTGCGATGCTCTGATTGATCGAGTCCTCGCTGACCGCGAGCCCGCTCCAGCAGCTCTCGACCAGGGCCTTGCGCGAGATCACCTTGCCGTTGGCGCGCGCGAGGGCAACTAGAACCTGCATCGCACGCGGCTGAACGGCCTCTTCGCGCCCGTCGACCACAACCAGACGACGGGATGGGCGAACCTCGATCCGCCCGAGAACGAAATCGGCTTCCTCCGCCAGATCGACAGCGGGGACGACCTGCATGAAATCCATACGGTCATTCATCGGCGATCATTCATGCCGATCATGGATCGATCACCTTCCGGTTGGCCCAGCGCCCTTCTCATCGTCCACGAATGCGCCCCCAATCCGCCTCTAGGGCGACATCCTACTCCATGGGTGGCGACCAAGGCCATCAAACAGCGAGGTGACACCATGAAAATGAAAAAAATCGCGATCCTGGTCGCGCTCGGGACCGCGGCCCTGATGACCGCCGTAACCGGAGCAAGCGCCGGCAAGGGTGACAAGATCACGGACATTCAACTGGACGGGAATTGCGACATCCTCACGCTGACCGTCTTTCCGTGGCATCAGGCCGGCGAGTACGACACCAGCTGCGATGGTGTCGACGCGGTCGGTTCGGGCATGGAGGGAAAGGTCGTAGGGGTTACTCCAAAGGACCTGACGATCGGGGAAACCTATTTCGGCAACCCCAACGCGACATTCCTCTTCAATATTCAGTACCCGCTGAAAACGGGCAACACCTGGAGCATTTTCACCAGCACGGACGGAGTCAATTTCAGCGCCTTTGCCAGCGGGACTTATACCGTCGTGGGACCGGACGTGAAGTATCATCCCCGCGCCGGGTTACCGGTCCATCTTGCCGCAAGGAAGTGACGGGCCTTCGCCGCTCGCGCCGCGCCGCGTCGCGAACCACTTCAACGCCGTCCCACGATTGGCATGCAGACAAACGGCCTGTTCCATCGATGGACGCAAACGTGATCCGACAAGGAGGAATGCACCATGAATACAAGAGCAATCGCTATTCCAGCCGCGCTGGTCGCCGGGATTTTCGCAATGGGTGCAAGCGCTGCAAGCGAAAGCAACGCCGGCAAGACGGTCGTAACGTACATCTCGCTGGATGGAATCTGCGATGTCGTGCAGCTCGCGGTTTTCCCCTGGCATCAGGCCGGGGAGTACGACAATAGCTGCGGCGTCGAAAGCCCGGTCGTCGGCTCGGGCATGTGGGGCAAGGTGACGGGCGTTTCGCCCAAGGATCTCACAATTGGCGAAACCGACAGCGGCGACCCGAAGGGCACCTATCTGTGGAACATCCAGTACCCGCTGAAGACCGGCAACACCTACAGCATTTTTCTGAGCTATGACGGCGTCAATTATTTTCCCTACACCTCCGGCACCTACACGATTACCGACAAGGCAGCGTTTTATTCCCATCGCCCGGGTCCATCCGTGCAACATCTGATGCCTGGCCACTAGCGTTACCAGATGGCAGCGCCGGCGATGCGGCGTGCAACGCCGATGGCAAAAACGAAAACGGCGCCCGAAGGCGCCGTTTTTTTTGACCTGGAACGCCGGCCTAACGCTTCGAGAACTGGAAGCTTTATAAGCAATTGATATACCTAATATATCAATGGCTATTTACTTTTGTGCACGATTTGTGAAATGGCACTAAGGCGCTATCGTCTCGCCGCTGAACGGCATGCTTGGCACCCCGTCAATCATTAGTTTTAGGTAGATGTCGTGGTTAGGAAGATTGAGCAGGTCTTCGACATCGAACTTGGGTTGAAATTCACGCGCGAGGAATGGCGCGTCCTCGGCCCCCACCCGAAATGAGATCAACGTGGCGGCGTTGCCGATCACGGCATGTCGAATGTCCGGTTCCAGCTGATGGAGATGCTGGTGGGCGAGCGTCAGACCCATCCCGTACTTCCTCAGCTCGCTCATCATGTTGGCGAGCATGAGGGTTGTGAAGCTCTGAAACTCGTCGATGTAGACAAAGAAGGGTCTGCGCGTCTCTGGCTCTTCCTCGGCTCGGGTGAAGGCAGCGAGGCCGAGCGTCGAGACAATCAGACTACCTAGCAACAGCGCGCTATCCTCCCCTAGCTGTCCTTTGGCGACGTTGACGAGAAGCACCCTTCCCTCGTCCATGATCGAGCGGAAGTGCAAGTCGGCTTTCGGCGCGACAAGGATGCGATACAGGGTGGGGTCGGACAGAAGCGCGCCGAGCTTGTTCTGGATGGGCACCACCGCTTCGGTGCGCAGTCGCCAGGGGTAATTCTCGAATTCGTGACGCCAGAAGCGGCGAACCACGTCATTCTTGATCGTTCGCGCCACGCCCTTGCGGAAGCGCTCGTCGGCATACATGCGCAGAATGTCCGGTAGACGCGCCTCCTCCAGTTCGAAAAGCGCATAGAGGGTGTTGCGCAGGACATGCTCCATGCGCACGCCCCAGGCGTCCGGCCAGAGCTTCTTGAGGGTTTCGAGCAGACCGGAGACGGCAAGCGGTATCTTTTCATCACGTACGCGTCGCAGCGGATTGTATCCGTATGGTTGCGACCGATCGGGAGCATTTAGATAAACGATGCGCTCTGGCCCTTGCGGCGGCACCGCCGAGGCAACGCGCTCAACCAAGTCGCCGTGTGGGTCGATTAACGCGAATCCGCGACCTTGTTTAAGGTCCTGCAGAGCCAGCGTCTCAATGAGTGCCGACTTGCCGACGCCGGTCTTCCCAACGATGTAAACGTGACTGAGTCGATCCAATTGTTTGATACCAAAAGGTCGAGCGGCTCCGCGTGCGTTCGTTTGAGCAAAATATGAAATCTGGTCTAGGTTGTGGAACACACACGGTAAGTGTGAACTTCGCTCATACGGCCGACAAGACGGCAAAAGTTGAGGACACTGCGACACGAGGTCGACGGACGAGGATTGTTAACGAGCAACGGGCTACTCAGAATCCGTACTTTTCTTTGCGAAGTTTGAACGCTCGCTCGCCTCCCTCGGTAACTGCTGTAATTTCGTCTCTTATAGTCTTCTTATCGATGGCACCGGCTAGCTTGATACGGCCTCCCGTTTGATCTCCAGCCTTGACGTAGTCACAACAAACGACCAGTTCGGCGTCTCCGTTTACGACAAAATTCGCGTTATGGCTCGCAAAGATTACCTGGCGATGCCTCTTCGCATTCCAGATTTGTTGAACGATGTCTGGACTCATTTTGCTGTCAACGTCATCCTCAGGCTGGTCTATCACCAGCGGCGCACCTTGCTGGTTCAAAAGAACGGTCAGCAATGCTGTGGCCTGCTGCCCAGCCGATGCGTCCGCGAAATCGATGTACTCGCTCGTTTCCTTGTTCGTGCAATATGCAAAACGCGGACTAAACTCGAGTTCGACGAGAGAAAGTTCAATCCATTTGTCTGCGCTCAAACCGGCCACGATTCGTGCCTTTTCGGTACTGATAAAGCCGCACGTATCCAGTGTTTTGGTTCGCGGGAGTGCCTCGGCACGACCGGAATCATGGAACGACAAGTCCTGCAGTTCCTGAAGAATGGTGTTCCAAACTGCCATCGGCTCCGGTGACTCCTGAACGCGCCTGCAGAGATCATCGATCTTCTGCTCCTTAACGTTTAGGCCCGTGAGGGCGAGCTTGATCTTTCGTTTCAATGCCTCGGTATCCAGACTCCTCGCTATTTCCGCTTGAATGAGACCGTTGGACAATGCCGAGAACGCTGCGCACTGTTCCCCAAGCTCTTCAATCTTCCTCATATGGAGCTCGCCCCACGTAGTCCGAAGCTTGTCATAGACAGGTTTCGGCTCCCCCAGCGCCGCCAGCGTGTTTCGGTTGGCCATCTGAAGTTTCTTCAGTTCGGCAACTCGTTTTTCGATGACCTGGATTTGCCTCAGCTGCTGTTGGTTGGCACTTGCTTTGACTTTTGCCGCTTCGTACTTCTTGCCAAATTCATCCCTTAAGGTCTCCCACCGAGCAACTTCGGAATTGAGCGATTTTAATGACTCCGGAGAGAACAGCTTCGAAAGCGATTCGGCCTGAGTTCTGATCGATGCAAATTGGGCGGCATATTTCTCGCGAATCCCTTTGATGAGCGCAACGTTCACGACATCAGTCTCATCGCTCCTGCCGGTGCCCAGATTCTTAAGATCGGATTTTGTGGATTCAACCAGTTCTGCCGCCTGCTCGATTTCGTTCTTGAGGGCTTCAACAATGAGCTCTTCATTGTCATATTGAGTTTTGAGTTTAATCGTTGCCTGATCAGCATCTGAAAGCCCCGTCAGCGCCTTTCTCAGGGCTGTAAGCTGCTTGCTCAGCGACTCAACCTCTGTCTCGTACTTGGCGATATCGGCCTCTACTTCTTTCTTACGAACGAGTTTGCTGAAGGCGCTTCGGATTTTCGCCTCGGTATCACGGATGTCTGCACGAATCTGATCCAGCCGCTGCTTTATGGGGAGTTCGATGAATCGTCTCAACTCCTCGATTCTCACACCAACACTGCTAAGCTGTTTTTGGCTGTAGGCTTGGACCGCAAAAAGATTCCTTACATCTTGCTCCGTGGTCTGATTGAATTCCCCGTCGCCTATCTTCAACGCAATGTCCTGCGTTCGGGAGCTCCGCTTAAGTATATGCCGCACGCCGTTTAGTATGAACGTGACGATCACTTCTCCGTCGAACTTCATCAACGTGTCATCGATCAACTTCTTCCGGCGTGTCTGTACCGGCGCAATGTCTGCGTCAACGTAGTCGACCGGCTGGTCACAAAGCCCCCAGCGAAGATATTCGAGAATTGTCGATTTTCCGGTTCCTCTGCCCCCGATGATCGCGTTGTACTGAGGGTTCAGAGACAGCTCCAGGCGACCGAGAAATTTTGAATTGGAGACGCTAACCGAATCGATCCAAAGGGTCGGTAGTTCGGGAGCTCCGTGCGACAGACGCGACTCTTTTGCAAGGCATGCCTGCCTAAGTGCCTCGGCCGTCGGTTCAGACCACTTTACCCACGTCGTATGGCTCCCCAAATCGGCGTGGCTGCGCTTTCGATTATCAGAGGTTTGAAAGACTGCAATGGCCTTAAAACCATATTCCCGGTTTTCCCCGCTGACGATCGACAGATTGCCTTTGCCAAACTTTGAGACCGGCCCGTCCGTATATCCGCCCACGCTCGGCATCGATTTATAGAAGTTGCCAAATCCGGTGCGGAGCATCGTTCCGTGGCCCGTCTCACTCACGTTTGGCAGGACTATGAACCTTCCCTTGATGTGACTGTGGCCATTTAGGCGCTCATACAGATTGCTGAGGTCGCTGACCACCGTCTGCGGGATCCGCTGTACCTGCGCGTGCTTTGAATCAGAATGCTGGGACGGCGAAATTGCCAAAGCGGTAAGCACGCTTTGCAGCAGATTCTCAGGGAAATCGGCATCAAGAATGAGGATAGCCTGACAACTCGGAGCCGTAAGCGTTAGCTCAAGGCCGGGGAAAATTGTAATCTGCTTTTCAGGAGGTACTGGGCGGCCCTTGTCATCAAGCTCGTCCGTGGCCGCCTTCTTGATATAAGGAAAAAATGCGAAGTCATGATGATCCGTTATTGCAATCGCTCCGAGACCCTTTCTGCGGCACGCAAGCACCAATTCTTCGGCATATGTCTTTCGCTCGGAGTCGCTAACGGCATCGCCCCCGCCCCAATTCGCGTCGCGCGGAGAATGGACTTGAAAGTCGCAATTGAAGAAGTGTGCCCCTTTGTCCATGGATACAATCTATCACTGCTTTTGGACACTATCGAGTGCCGAATGCAGCCGGAGAAAAGGCGCAGAGCTCCAGCCGGCCGCACACGCGTGAGGCCCGGTCGAGAGAGAACGCGGCTGGCTCAGTCCGCCGCGTCATGCTGACCGGCATCAGGCCGGTGGACTTGAGGACTTGGGGGACTTGCTGGAGAACGTTATGCCGCTTCCCTCTTGTCGGCATCTCTGGTTTCCTTCCGCTTCCCGTTGAACTCGAGAATGTTCTGGAGCCCGAGGTTGGGCTTCTTTCCTCTGGGGGGTGGTTCTGATTCACCTGCCTTGATGCGTATCCATTCCTTGTCGGCTTCCTTTTTTATAATCTCAAATATTTTCTCCGCACGAGTTCGAGGTCTGTCCCGACGAACCTCACCTAGTGTCGATTTTCGCCATTCCACAAGCTCTCGGAACGGCGATTTCAGCGTAATTACTGGATAATTTCCCTCTCCAAGAAAGTTCGAGGTGAGCGAAATCACGACTTCGCGCTTTTCCGACGCCAAATCGCTCCCGTAGGTTACCTCGGCCGTATTTGCCAGTTCGAGGTATCCATCAACAATATCGGAAACTGAACGTTTAGAGCCTCCTTGTTCAAGCTGATCGCGAACCGCTCGTTTTTCGGAGAGTGCAGCTAGCTTCCGCTGCTCGAAGGCTTCACGATCAATGAGACCATCAATGACTGCGTCCGTAAGTCGGGCGAGACGCTCATCGCACTTGGCGAGGCGCAGGTTCAGCGACGCAGCGTGCTCATCCTGCGACTGACGTTGTGACCCCTTATGCATCTCTACCAAGTCCCTCAAGTCCCCCACCTCCTCGGGCTCAAGCGCGAGCAACGGAAGAATCTCCCTCCATCGCTCATCGATACGTGTCTCGCTGACTGATGCGCAGCCCGGCTTCGTGTGGCACCGGTAGTAGATGTATCGGCCCTTCTGAATCTCCCCGATCAGGGCATAGCCGCAGATGGCGCATCGAACCAAGCGGCGAAAGAGGAAATCATTGACGAGGGGCGTGCCCGTGCGCTCGCCGCGCAAAATCGCCTGCACCCGGTCGTACAACGATTTTGGAATGAGCGGCGCGTGGGCACCCTCAAATGTCTCATTCGTCTTTCGGATGTGGATCAGGCCGAAATAAAATGGATTGTTGAGCATGGTGGTGAGGCCGTTCTTGGTTACGCCGCCCCCGTTTCGGTTCCGCAGGCCCAGCTTGTACATCCGCTGTCCAAGCGTCTCAAAACTTATCCCCTCGGTGGCGTATATTTCGAAGGTCTGCCGAACCAGCGGGCCGAGCACCGGATCAATCTGTTTCTTCTCTCCCCTCCCCGCATCAAGGTAACCAATGGGCGCGCGCAACGGATATAGACCCTGCTTCAGCCGGCCATAAAAGCCCTTCTTCACCTCCTGGCGCAGGTTGCGGATAAAGTCAGCTGCCACGACCGCCTGTATGTCCGCCGCAAGACGCCCGCCGCGCGATTTGAGATCGAGGCTTTCGTGGGCGAAATGAACCTCGACGCCCTGGTCGATCAAGTCCCCAAGATTTGCCCAATCTTTCAAATTGCGCGCACTGCGGTCGATCTTGTGAATGATGACGCCCTGTGCCCGTTCGCGTTTCAAACCGTTCAACATGCGCAGAAACGTCGGGCGGCCCTGCTTCGCGGCGGTCTCCGTTTCCTCGAACCATTCCACGATGCTCAGTTCGTGCCGTCTGGCGTATGCATCGATTGCCGCACGCTGCTCCTGCAAAGAGGAGCCGTGCTCCCCCTGCCGCACGGTCGAGACTCGAATGTATGCAAATAGTTGTTTCATGTCGGCGACGTTAGGTCACCTTCGGAATCTACCGCGCAATCGCGATTTGCGCGAATCTCCCGCGCAATCTCCTCTTCGGCCATTCTCGTAAAGATGCGCAAGATTACCGCCGCGTAAGAGCGAAGATTTTCGCGCGCCGCCTCGCGCTCAGCGTCCGTAGCATTTGGCATATAGTGGTCAAGAATGATGTCGCCGGGACGCCGCTGCCGAGGACCTTGCTCCATAAGCTGATTTTCCCGGACACGAACTCCAAGGGCGAGGAGCGACTCGTTGTGTTGCCACTCAACAAACACCTCCTACTGGCAAACGTTGCCATTCGATATCGTGCGGGCATGAACGACAACAAAAACGGCACCGTGCGAACACCAACAGTGTCTCGGGTCTGTTCCGATACGCTCATTGAGCTTACCTACGATAGCGAGGTGCGCACCACAGGACTCGTCGTGTCCCGCTTTGGCGGCCTCTGGAACATCGAGCAGGAAGTGAGGATCGCGACGAACGAAATCCTCGTTCCGTACGCCGCCACAAACAATCTTATCGCGAACAAATGCGTCCTTCTGCCCTCCAAACCAATCGAATACGGACATAAGAATGAGCTAGTCGCCGATATACGAGCCTATCTCCACCGTTACGTCGATTTGTCGCCCCTATTCGAGGAAATCGCGACCTACTACGTCCTGTTGAGCTGGGTACACGACGCCTTCAGCGAATTGCCGTATCTGCGCTTGCGCGGCGACTACGGGACCGGCAAGACCCGAGCCTTGTTGGTCATCGGTTCGCTTTGCTACAAGGCCTTTTTCGCTAGTGGCGCGTCGACGGTATCGCCCCTTTTCCACACCCTGAACGCGTTCGGGGGGACGCTCGTCCTCGACGAAGCGGACATGCCATTCAGCGACGCCAAATCCGAACTTGTGAAGATTCTCAACAACGGAACGGGCAAGGATATGCCGGTCTTGCGAACCATCGTGAATCGCAACCGGGAGTTCAACCCTTTCGCGTTTAAGGTGTTCGGACCGAAAATCATCGCCACTCGTGAACTGTTCCAGGACAGAGCCCTTGAGAGCCGCTTTCTCACGGAAGAAACCGGGTCTCGCACCCTTCGCGCGGACATACCTGTGCATCTGCCTCCGGAGTACAAGGCGGAAGCATTGGAGCTTAGGAACCGCCTGCTTCATTACCGGCTGTGCGAGTTCTTCAACACGAACCCGGACCCGTCCGCACTGATGCTGAACGTGGAGCCTCGGCTCAATCAGGTCGCGCTCTCCCTTCTCAGCCTCGTTGAGGATCCCGGACTGCGTGCAGATATCCAGGACTTCATTATCGCGGGAAATCACAGAGCGCTCTCGGAACGGCGCGAGGCGCCGGAAGCCTCCGTTCTGACAGCGCTCTTCGAGGCGATGTCGAATATACCCGGCACAGACATTGCCGTGCAGGAGGTCGCCGAACGCTTCAACACGGCGCATGCTGCGGAATACGGTAGAACGATGACCAACAAGTGGATCGGCAATATGCTGCGGATGCGGTTGCAGCTTGCGACGCGGAAGGCTCGCGGCGTTTACGTCGTGCCAGTTACGGAACACCCGAAAGTGGTTGCGTTGGCAAAACGTTATGGCATCAGTGAAGAAAAGCACGCGGAACCATAATCGTATGTGGAGAATGCGTCGATCATTCCCGCGCACAACCGGTATGATGAAAATATCTCACCGATGCACTTGATCGGTTGAGTCCCAACTCAACAAGTGCCTTCTAGCTCGCACGTCCCTGAATTGAAATTATTGAAAGCGCGCCACGACCGACAAGTGGCGCATTATTATGGCGCGAAAAAAACTATCGATCTATCTGCGCACGCAACGAATGCGTTGGTGCCTCTCGCAAGAAGAGCTTGGCTTGCTGCTCGGGATGACCAAGAGCGCGGTTTCGAGATTCGAGACCGAGGACTGCCCTCCCTCGCTTCGCCTTGTCATCGCGACGGAGGTGATTTTCGGCGCCCATGCAAGCGAGGCCTTCCCCGCGCTCTATGGACGAATTCAGGACGAGGTTATGCGGCGAGCGGGCAAGCTCGACACTCGTCTTAGAAAACAGTCCGGAAAAGTTGCGGAGCGGAAACGAGCGTTGCTTTCGAACATGGTTCATCGCGCCGAGCTTTAGCTTGCATTCATGCAATCCACAACGCACGCCCACGGGCTGGTGCTTGGCGTCCATCCGACCTCTCGCGGTTTTGGATGGGCGCTCTTCGAGGGTCCACTAGCCCCGGTCGATTGGGGCATCGCGACCGCCAAGACGGGACGAAACGCCAAATTGATCGCGCGCTTCGAGCGCCTCTTGGCTCGATACGAGCCCGAAGTTCTGGTGCTGGAAACGTTCGAGGGGAGCTTGACCCGTCGCGTGGATCGCGTTCAACGACTTTGCCGCGCGATTATTCACGTAGCGGCGTGTCGCGGCCTTACGACTCCGGTGTACAGCCGGGCCGCCGTCCAGACGTGCTTTGCAAGCATCGGCGCTCAAACGCGCCACGATATAGCGCAATTGATCGCGCAGCACATCGAAGCCTTTCGTCCGCGTCTCCCCCGGCAGCGAAAGGCCTGGATGCCTGAAGACCCCCGCCAGTCGATGTTCGACGCCGCAGCGCTTGCCATGACGCATTTCGCCGTCACAGGCACTGACGCGTGAGTGACATAGCTTCGTCGGATCTCTTGCTCTCGCGAGCATTCGGGAGCGCGTGAAGATGGTTTCGCGCGCTTCCGACATGCGCAGGAGGCGCAAATGCAGGACACAGTTCTTTCTCGAAGATATGACATCTACGGCGCGATCACGGAAAAGATCGTGCGCGCCATGAAGGAGGCCAAGGGCACCTACCGGATGCCCTGGCATTCGGGCGACGCGCCGCTCGATCTCCCGGTGAACGCCCATACGGATCATCCGTATCGGGGCGTCAACATCCTCTCGCTTTGGCTCGATGCTCAGGCGCGGGGATACCCCACCGGCTACTGGGCTTCGTACAAGCAATGGCAATTGCTAGACGCGCAGGTGCGGCACCAAGAACGCGGCTGCCTCATCATCTTCTACAAGAAGCTCGATCAGACGGAGATGGAACGGCAATCGGGCGAGCTTGCGCGATATGTGGGTAAGGCAACTCACGTGTTCAACGCGGCGCAGGTCGACAACTGGACTCCGCCGGAACGAAAGCAAATCGCTCCCGTCGAAATCGACAAGACTGTTGACGCTTTCGTTCAGGCTACCGGCGCCCGGGTCGGTCACGGCTATTCTATGGCCCAGTATCGCACCGACCTCGACACCATCGAGATGCCAAGCCCCGCGTGGTTCTTCGATACGCCGACCCGAACTGCCTCACAGGGCTATCACGGCGTGCTCTTCCACGAGCTCACGCATTGGACGGGGCCGTCGCATCGCTGCGACCGGGAGTTTGGCCGGCGCTTCGGCGACAAGAAATACGCCTTCGAAGAGTTGGTCGCGGAATTGGGGGCCGCGTTTCTATGTGCCGCGTTCAAGATCGCCAACGAGCCGCGGGAGGATCACGCCGCCTATCTTGCCGATTGGCTTTCGCTGCTCAGCAACGATCCCAGGGTAATCTTCACGGCCGCCAACAAGGCCCAGGAAGCCATCGAGTATCTGGGATCGGCAGCGACCGGCGCGCTCGATGGGGTGCCAGAGGTAGCCTAGTTCTTTCGTTCTTTCGTTCTTTCGTTCTTTCGTTCTTTCGTTCTTTCGTTCTTTCGTTCTTTCGTTCTTTCGTTCTTTCGTTCTTTCGTTCGTTCAGTTCGATCTGCCGGGCGCGCCACCAACGCGCCTGGCCGACACTCGGCGCACCTCGTGTGATAACCCGCGCCAGCCCGATCTTGCATAGGTATCTTGGCTCAGGTTTCGTAAGGTTGTCGTCGCCGGCGCGCGATGGCGCGGCAACCCCGAGCATCTGACCATTAACGCTCAAGCTCTCGGCTATAGCGGCCAAGCGCACCACCCCGACAAGAGAACCGATCAACGGTTGCGGTCGGAGCGCACCTGGGCGAGTGAACATTGGCTCCCGCGTAAGCGGGAGCTTTTTTCTTCGACGTGCCCTGCCGTGAATTCCCTACGAGCCGCCATTGGCGCACCCTGATTGCCAAGACGGCGCTGGACCGAATAAGACTGGGCTCTGCAATTGTCGGAAGGATTCATCGTGACGAAGGAAACAGACGAGTTGGTGCCCGCCTCACATGGGGCCTTGGAACACGCAAGCGCGATTGTCGCTGCCTATGTGGGACGCAATCCCATTGCGGTGAGCGAGCTGCCCGCCATGATCAAGAGCGTGCACATGGCGCTTGCGGGGCTTGCCAATTCGGGAAGCGAGGGAACGCTCACCGCGCAAAAGCCCGCCGTTCCGATCAAGCGCTCCGTATTTCCCGATCACCTCGTCTGTCTTGAGGACGGCAAGAAGCTGACGATGTTAAAGCGTTATCTTCGCGGCAAATTCAAGCTGACGCCGGACGAATACCGCGCCAAATGGGGATTGCCCCGCGACTATCCGATGGTCGCTCCCGAATACGCCGAGCGGCGTTCGCAATTCGCAAAGAAAAGCGGCTTGGGCAAGAAACGAGAGGCGCCAGCCACGAAGAAGCGCAAGCGCGCCTGACCTGTGCCGTGTTCCGACAATTTCCACCTGAATGAATATCTCCGTCGCGCTCCTTGCTGATCTTACAACCCTTCGTTTCCAAGAAATTTCGCTGAGGCAGTAGCCTCAATTGCGTATTCTGTTCGCGCGTTCGGCCGCGGCCCCCCGAATTCGATGGTTTGTTAGAATTTCCTTCTTCCGGCCGTCACCCCTCGGTGCCCAGGCGATGGCTCGCTCTCTCATTGTAATTTTATTGCTTCTCAAAATGACGCAAGCGTCATATCGGATAAAAAGTTCCGGACATTTCGCAATATTTGGTGGCTGCCCCCCTTGTCATCGCCAAATCGAGCTCCTACATGCGCTTCGATGGCACTCACAACACAAGAGTACCAGGAATTTGCTTTCAACAGTGCGAGAAAGGAGAACGAGCAAATGGCTCGGAAAGTTTTTTTTAGCTTCCACTACGAACGAGATGCGTGGCGCGCCGCGAACGTCCGAAAGAGCGGCGTAGTCGCAAAAGACGACGAGTTCGGCTTCATCGACGCTGTCGACTGGGAGAAAATCGAACGCGAAGGCGAGGCAGCAATCCGCCGATGGATTCAAGCGCAGCTCAAGAACACGTCCGTTACCGTGGTCCTGATCGGCGCGGAGACGGCGGATCGGGAGTGGGTTCAGTACGAGATTCGCGAGAGCTGGAAGCGGGGCAATGCGATCCTTGGCGTTCGCATCCACGGAATCAAAGACACTGACAGCAAAACTGATCGGGCGGGCAGCGACCCACTTAAACAAATCCGGTTCTCTGACAACACGACGCTCTCGTCGGTTTGCAAGACCTACGATTGGATTGCCGACGATGGCAGGAAGCACTTGGGTGAATGGATTGAGAGTGCGCGCCAAGCTCGGGACGAAATGAAAGAAGAAAAATCGATCGAGGAGGAAGTTGCAAAAGCAACCTCTTACGCGTCCGTCTCCGCAGGGCCGACCGTCATTCGCAACCCGCCGAAGCCATGGACCTCACAGTGAGTCGAGCTGGACGGAGTGTTTCCTGAACGCGACATGGCTGCCGTCAAGGCTCGGTATGCGCAACTCCATTTTTTTCAGGAAGGTGCATGTGAGGGCTTCCTCGATCTCAACGCTAGCTACAACGGCGTGGAAAGAAAGGACAAATTTCAGGTTCAGATTCGGACACCGACGCTACCGGCGACTATGCCGTCCCTGGTGGAGACCGGCGGCCGGACGGGCCTGATCGCCCGCAAACATGCGATTACCGATCTCCGCGACCTGCATTGCAATCCAGCAACCGGGGTTGCGTGCCTATGCGTGAAGCAAGAGGAACCGAAGCGCTATCCTGCGGACTCCAGCCTACTATACTTTGTCGAGGAATTGGTCGTTCCATATCTCTATGGGCTTAGCCATTTTGATGAACACGGCAGCTGGCCGTGGGGCGAATTCAGCCACGGAACGATTGGCATAGCGGAGTACTACGCTGACGATCTGTCCGAGGCTTCGGAAGCTCTCGTCCGTTCGACTGTCGATCTCTTATCCGCAGATCGGAACTGGCGTGAGTGGGCAAGGCAAATTTCGAGGCCGCGGCCCAAAAGAACTTGTATTTGCGGGTCGGGACGCCCCATCGTAAGCTGCCATCGACGTGCTTTTATTGGACTCACGAAACTTCATACAGACATTCAAAGTCTCGGGATGGATGTGCCGCAGTTACTGCGCAAATGAAGCCAGCGTCAGGATTCTTTGTGTGAAGAAATGACCATCAGCGACCGGCCCGCCGCGCCGCCGCTTCAATCCATGCCACTTAAACCTCACATTTGCATATGTCTTGGAATTACTTTTAGAACCTCGACTAGATCATTTTGAGAGACTCTCATCATTTCGTCCGGTGTCGGCGCAGCCGCCGTGTCTCATCAGCCGGCTGATAAGCGGGCGTTGTGTATCTTCGCTCCCGGTTTGGTACGCCGAGTTGTGCGTGAAGCAGCGCAATGTAATCTAGGTTGTCCGATAGCGCCGCATCCTCGCGGTTCATGCGCGATTTCAATTCCAAGGTGGCACCGCCCGTGGAATAAATAGGTACAAGCGTTGCGTCGGGTTGCGCAGCGCAGAACAGGTCGAACTCATCGACAATTCCGCCCATGCCACCAATGAAGACAGCAGCGTCGAACTGCCTCGATGAAAACATTTCTTTTCGCATCACGAGAAGACTCTGCGCCTGATCACCAGCGACAGCCTCGGAATATGTAATGCTACTGAAATAGGCATTGTCCTCAGGAAATTGAGCCTCGAAATATTTGCTCTGGTGCAAATGGACCCATTGCGAGTAGTCAACGCGCATCGACTCGGCGATCAATCGAATCATTGGCGTAATTGCCGGGTGTCCACCCCAAACCAGTCGCCGGCGTCCCAGCGCGACCTGAGTAAGCGCATTGACGGCCGATGTAATCGCTACGACGTCGGCCGTTGCAGAGAATTGGGGAGCCCTCTTCTCGTCTGGCACACTCGCGGACAAAAATATCGCGCCGGGAGGCATTTGCTAGTCAAAGCCTCCCAAAATCCAGGCAGCTTCTCGCGCCTTTACGGCGCGTACCGTCGAAATGTTGTCGTCCAGCCACTGCAGGTGTGCAGCCCACTGACCATGTATACCGACGTGATCGTAGACTAGTATCGGCGCATTCGCTTGGTGAGCGCGCGACGCCTTGTCAGCGATGTCGTTGAAAATATCCGCGGTCGGTATGCCCACCACTGGGTACGCCCAAAAAATCTCTCCGTCCACCTTCCGGACAGACATTGCACGGTGGGCACCGATACCTTGGACGGTCGCGCCCATTACGTCGAGTTCTGCTCTGAACTTACCGGTGACCGCCATATACCGTGCCGCAATGGCGCGGCTTCGCAAGTTTTCGACCGCAAGCACCAATCGATCGGCAACTTGATCGGATATCGGGCCGTCCGGGCCGCTGAGTTCGCTACGGTCGAGATAAACCGTCTCTGCAAGATTTGTCCTTGGATCCGGCGAATGGCCTGGCCACACTACGCGCAGGACTTGGATATCCTTTGCGCGCGCGCGTGCTAGCTCCTGTCGCGTCCACGTGCTCTCGAAATAAGTGGGGGTGTCGAGCATGACCATCACATCCGAGTCGCAAAGTCGGTGCCACAGCACGTCTTGGAAGGGATCACCTGGTCTGATGTCATGAGTGTCAAGAAAAACATCAAACGCCTTGGCCGCAAGCAGATCGTGAATTTGCGCAGCCGCAGCCCTCGCTTCGGTGCGCCTATAGCTCACAAAGGCACGGCGCTGCTTTCGCAGGAGTCCGACGCACTCCAGCAGTGCTGCAGCCAGTTCGACCAACTGGGGGTCGTCGTCGCGAATCTTCAAACCATTGACGGACCGAAGCTCGACCGGAAGATCGGCGAAATTTCCGCCGGACGGCAACACCGGAATTACGGGTATACTGGCACCCAGAAGCCGCCTCGCAACGTCAAGACCATTCAGTTGAATCCCGGCGAAGAAGACGCTCGCGAAGGCCGCGTGCGTGGGGTGCGTTGGAACGGAGCTTGCGTCGTGTAACGTGATGTCACGGCCTAGCTCCAAGCCGAACGGCACCACGTGCTCCGCAAGCGTTGTAGCGAGCACGCCCCGCTGCTCCGGCGTCGGATCGCCGAGTATTGCCAACTCATAAAGCGCCACAACGAGACTCCCACAGCAGTTGGCCCGCGCGCCAACTGGTGTTGAAAGTACTCCCGCCCCAGAGCGGCGGCAACTCTATTGATCTGACCTCTCGCCCGTCGAGGACGCCACCAACGAATTCGCTCAGACATCGACAGTCGCTCCCGAGGCTGGGCAGCCTCTGGCCGGTTATGCTACGCTGGATATTATTCTTGGCCCTCTAGTAAGAGCGAAAGCATGGCAACACCGGCAAACTGGAAGACACCCCCGAAAGCGAAAGTCTATGAGGCTTTGAGCGCGGTTGCGGACGGACGGGTAACTATCGTCAACGAGGGGGAGGCCTCAGTGGCATCGTCGGATGCTGCAAAGACTTATACTGTCGTGTGGACGCCCGATAGAACGGCTTTCGGTGCGAACGATAATGCTTCCTATTGGGTGGGTTATATCGGATATCCAATCATCGCAACCGTATTCGCGCTCGGAGTGGTCGAATATGACAAGGAATTGGCAAAGCATCTAGCCGGCGTAAATTGGAATAAGCTGAATCAGGCTTATAAGCGCAAATACGATGAAGCGGTTGATTACGTGCTTGCTCAAATTGACTCGACGGGCGGTCCGGCGGGAGAAATTCGCAATCATGCCGACGCCCTGTTTTCGGCTCTGAAGACTCTCAAGCTGGGGCGAATCAATCCGCCCGGCGCACCGCCTAAGAAGCCATAGGGACGGAACTCGAGGATGCGCGCTAAGATACTAATAGCGTCCGCGACCAAGAATTTGAGAATTGCCCACGCCTTACAAAAGGCGTTGGCGACCGAGTTTCGTGTCACTGTCTGGGACCAAGGTGTATTCGGACCGTCCGACTACGTGGTTCCTACTTTCCTAAGGCGTACGCGCGAATCGGATTTCGCTATCGCAGTGTGCGGCCCGGACGAGACGAAGGGCAAGGGGGACGGAACTTTCGCGTTTGTGCCAAGCTCGAATGTCCTGCTGGAGCTTGGCATATTTATTGGCGTTATCGGCATCCAAAGATCGTACTTGGCCTTAGCGTCACCGCATTCAATGAAGATTGAGCTGCCGTCTGACCTCTCCGGATTCCTTTGGACGCAATATGATTCTTCTCGAGTTGACGAGAACATCGACGCAGCGGTTGGTACGGCCGCACATGATATACGTGAGGCGATTGCGCTACGCTTCCCCGCTGAAAAGCGTCAACATGCCATCGCTGACGTCAGAACGTTTGAAGGCTTTCACGAAGATTTTGCGAGGCTCATATCGAATTGTACTAAGCTAGAGGTTTGCTTCGTCCATTCGAGGCGGTGGCGCGAAAATCATGCCGACGTACTGGAAAGGCGCTTGCCGAGTGGCGAGATCGTGCACGTGGCATTCTATTTTCCAGATTTCCGCAACGAGGCGTTTCTCGGCGAGCTAGTGAAACGATTTAGCGATGGGCCAGCGATACCGGTTCTCATCTACGATTCAATCAAGTGGGCTCTCGACTTAACGAAAGGCAGGCTGGCCCAAACACATTTCTATCTTTACAGCCGATTGCCGTCGTATTCGTTCTACCGCTTCGACAATGAGGCAGTGCTGGCTCTTTACGCAAACGCGACGGTCAAAAAACAGGTTCCGGCAATTCTCGCCCGAGAAGGGAGTGACGAATGGCAATTTGTTACAAAGGATATATCAGACTTCCAAGATGAATGCGCGCCTATCACCCATGACGAACTATTGAGTGAGATCGAAAGCTTCGGCAACCGACTTGCGCTAGCAGGAACGCTCGCACTGTATCGTAAGCCATAGCTGACGCGATCGGCGCCGGGCGCGCGAACAGAGTGCCCCCTCATTCTGTTCAGCGTATCTTCCCGTCGATCGCGAGGTTGTCGTGACTTTCCGCGCGAAATTCTGGCATGCCTACACGTTTGGAATTCCCTCTCCTGGCGGCAGTCCCAGAAGCATGGACGCGTAAGGCGTATCGTCCGTGTGCCCGCCGGGATGAATATTGTCTCTCATTGCTCGAAACAAGCGGTCAAGCAGTTCGTCGTGGCGGCTCTCAACCGCAATTGCGTCGGTCGCCTCCAAACTGTGATCAACACTTGCTTGCAGATTCGCGCCGTGATTTCATTTCGCGGAACGTAGGGGGCAATGCCGTGGCGGAGTTTACTGGTCGAAACTTGCACCTTGTGAAAAAGGCTCTGGCGATTGCAACGCTCGCGATCGAACGCCGGCCTGGCCCGTTTCAATCCGCATCGGACCAAGCCGACATGAAGGCTCTTCTTGACAAACTCATCGAGTCCGACACCGAGCTTGAGCACTACGCGCGCGGGGCGTGGATCGCCGTCACCGGGAAGGCAGACTGACGAGCGGCATTTGTTGTTCGCCGCTGACCTTGCTGGATCTACGCCGCTACTTGGTATAGATATTTCTGGAATCCCGCGAACACGCGTCCGATTTCGTCGGGTTTGCCGAGGTCGGCCACAGCGTCCGAAATGGAGTTGTGATATTTGAGCCGCAGCAACGGTGTCAGCTTGGCCTGATCCAATTCATCAACGCCTTCACGCACATAGTGCGAAAGCACGAAATCGAGGAACGCCTGTTGCTTGGCATTGAAGTGCGTGCCAATTGCCTGCCGCGCCTTTGATGCCCGTTCCTCGCGCGTTAGCGGCTGCAATGCATAAGCGACGTGCGCGAGGACATCGAAGATGTCGCTCTTTTCAGCGTCGATGATCTTTTGCATTTCGGCAAGCTGATCCTTGCCGAAGCCCTTCTCGGCAAGGCCGTGCAGCAGCTTTGCGCGCGTGTCGGGAGCGCTCCATATCGTGCGAAGTTCGGCTTCGTCCCTGAAGAACTCGGGTAGCCTGCCGAATAGCATTTCCAGAAATTGTTGTGCCGGCATGGGCGTCCCGTCCGGATGCCAGAACGTCGTCATCACCATGTGCTGAATTGTGCGTGCTTTCCCGTCGGCCAGCTTGACCTTGATCTTCCCAGGTCTCGGCGGCGGCTCTGGTCGGGGTCCGGGCGATTCGTGCACGCCACCAGGCGACGCATCTTGCCGCGGCTCCCTCGGCTCCGGCTCAATCGGCTCGCCATCCCATTCGGGATCGTTGAAGTGGTGATACGCCTTCACGAAGTCGTAGATCGTGAAATAATCCTTGCCGTCATAGAGCCGCGTACCGCGCCCGATGATCTGCTTGAACTCAATCATCGAGTTGATCGGGCGCATGAGTACGATATTGCGGATATTCCGTGCATCGACTCCCGTCGAGAGCTTCTGCGAGGTCGTAAGGATCGTCGGGATGGTTTTTTCGTTGTCCTGGAAATCACGCAAGTACTCTTCGCCACGCGTGCCGTCGTTCGCAGTGACCCGCTGACAATAGTTCGGATCCTTGCTCGTCTTCATCTGATTGATGAGGTCTCGTACAGCAAGCGCATGATCCTGTGTGGCGCAGAAGACAAGTGTCTTCTCGCGCTGGTCGATCATGTCCATAAAGACTTTTACCCGGTGCGCCTCACGCTCTCTGATCTCAATGACCTTGTTGAAATCTGACTCAACGTAGCGCTTGCCGCTCTCGATCTCGCCTTCGATCAGATTGTCATCAGGCGTGTAGACGTATTCGTCCAGCGTGGTCGAGACCTGCTTCACCTTGAACGGCGTCAGGAAGCCGTCATTGATACCGTCTTTGAGGGAATACGTGTAATACCAACCTGCGCTGAGGATCACGCATGAGCCCAGTCTCGCAATCCGATGGACATGATGCGCCAGGGTTGGTCACGGAGTTTGTTCCAGGCGTCGCAACACAGATCGACGATCTGCTCGTGGGATTCGAAGATGCGGTTC